>CAZNUL010000013.1:0-45530 GCA_964576205.1 uncultured Fimbriimonadaceae bacterium
TGTGCCAGGAGCTTCCAGCTCCTGCTTCCGGCGGCTGGAAGCCGTCGACACACTCTGGCAAGATGCCGGAGCCACGAGAAAAATGCAAACTGAGCCACTACCCTTTCCGCTCTATCCAGCGTCACTTTGTCGCACACGGTTGCGACATCGAAATACGGCATTCGATGTACAGAATGTTATCGATGGGTTAATGGACCCTCGATGAACTTATGGATGAACGAAAGGACAGAACCGAGACGGATACTCCGTCGCCATTGACTACAACGAGTGATCGAACCCGGCCCAAGGTCGAGGGATTCCAGCTCCTCTCGCCCCGCGAAACCCAGCTGATAGTGCTGGCAGGCGAAGGCCTGACGGACAAGGAGATCGCGCAGGAGCTTCGAATCAGCCGGGGCACCGTTATCACCCTTTGGTCGAAAGTGCGTGCCAAGCTGGGCATCAGTTCGAGGGTATCGGCAGTTGCGGTGATGTCTTCCGTCGTCGCACGCCTCAGCACCAGCTTCCCGCCCTTCCAAGGCGAATCGCTCGGTCTGGAGGGCATGCTGGGGCGCCTATCGAAAGTGCGTCTGCTCATTAACAGCCGCCAGATCATCTTGACCTCGAGCAACAAGGCAACGTCGTTGCTGTCGCTCCGGTCTGGTCTCGCATTGCACGATCGCGTGGGTTCGGGACTTATCTTCTGCGGAGCCGAGGGACATCAACTCGTCGATGCCGAGCTACCCTGGGTTCAGGCGATTCGAAAGAGGTCTAAGGTGTTGGATTTCTTCTTGACCGCCTATCGCGGCGGTTGGTCGCAGGATTTTCTCGTCGATTGCTACACGGCGGACGATCCGATCCTAAGTCAGGTCGTCGTCTTAGATTTCAAACCGGCGCCGGGTGGCCGGCAGCTAGAGGTTGCTCGAAGCGCAGGGATCGCGACGCATTGGTCGCCAGGCATGGCCAGCTCGAGTCTTTAACGGCACCTGGGGCTATTTGCGGACCCAGACAGTGCCGTCCGGCGTATCCCGCAATTCAATGCCATCGGCATCAAGCTGCTTACGGATCTCATCGGCGCGGGCAAAATTCTTGGCCCTCTTTGCTTCCGCGCGCTCGGCGATCAGGGAGTCGATCGCGGCGACGTTCACCGGCGCCGGGGAACCTTGGACGGGAGTCGCGACTTCGAAGTCGTTGTCGTGGCGCACGATGCCGAGCAAGGCGTTGACTTTGTCCAGGAAGTCCGAGGCACTGGCCGCGGATGCCTTGGTCAACGACTCGCCTTCTCGGAGAATCAGCTTGGTTCCCTCAAGGGCCTTCGCGAGCGCAACCGCGGTATTCAAGTCGTTGCACATCGCATCGAGAAGTTCGTCGTACAGGTCCGCCAGCTCAGCTCCGATCTTGTCGGCGCCATCCGTTTTGGCATCCTCGATTAGCGCCAGCGCCTCTCGAAAGCGCTGAACGTTGCGCGCAGCATCCAGCACGCTCTGATCGGTGAAGTTCAGGGGCTTCGTGTAAACGCCCGATATCAGGGCATATCGGAGGGCGAGCGGGTCGACGCCCTGCTCGAAGAGGTCTCGCGGACGGTAGAAGTTGCCAAATCGCTTGGCCATCTTCTCATCGTTAACTTGCAGGAACCTGGTGTGGACCCAATGGTTGGAAAGCGGCTTGCCGGTCAGGCTTTCGCTCTGGGCGATTTCGCACTCGTGGTGGGGGAAGATATTGTCCTCGCCGCCGCTGTGCAAGTCAATCGTGTCGCCAAGGTAAGCGCGGGCCATGACGGAGCACTCGATGTGCCAGCCGGGAAAGCCCCAGCCGTACGGTGAGTACCACTGCATCAGGTGTTTGTCGTCCTTCTTCCAAATGGCGAAGTCGGCTTGATCTCGCTTGTTATCGTCGAGAACGACATCCCGGGCCGCGTCCTTCAACTTCTCGCGCGTGTTGCCGCTTAGCTTTCCGTATTCCGGAAAGCTTGCAACCGAGAAGTAAACGCCGGTCGGAGTTTCATAGGCGTGCCCGTTCTGGACGAGGCTCTGGGCGGCGAGAATCTGCTCGCGAACGTGCTGAGTCGCCTTCGGACGGATATCGGGCTCGCTGAGGTTCAGCCGGCGCCAGTCTTCCTTGTACGCATCGGCGTAGAACTCGGAAAGCTCCCAAATGTTGTGAAAGCGCTCGCCCTCCTTGCTGTGGAGAGCCCTTTCCATCTTGTCCTCGCCCTGGGCATCGGCAACATCGTCATCGGTCAAATGGCCGACATCGGTGATATTGGTGACCCATGTGACACGCCAACCGAGGGCGCGCGCGGTGCGAACAATGAGATCGGCCGTAAGGAAGGATCGGAAGTTGCCGATATGTGCGTATGAATAGACCGTTGGCCCGCACGAATAGAATCGGAGGTGCCCCGGCTCTACCGGTTGCAACTCCTTGACCGTCCTGGTCATCGTGTCAAGCAGGCGGAACGACCTCGACATGGGAAGTGTTGATGATACCGGTTT
Organism: uncultured Fimbriimonadaceae bacterium; assembly: GCA_964576205.1. Classification (GTDB taxonomy): domain Bacteria; phylum Armatimonadota; class Fimbriimonadia; order Fimbriimonadales; family Fimbriimonadaceae; genus JAEVZK01. Next base: position 2,469 of record CAZNUL010000013.1, read on the forward strand.
GGCTGCCGACTCGTTAGGGTGGCGGGGACACAGCCGTTTCGGATCTGCGGTCCTTCAGCTTGCGGATTCGCGTGCAGGAAGAACAACCGAGCGCCGAAACCTCGCCATGATATGAGTGAACATGAGAATGAAAACCGTTTTGATCGCAACCGGGATTGCCATCGCCGCGATAGCGCCGGCCGACCTTCCGTGGGCCAAGGACTTCAAGACCGCGGTCGCGGAAGCGGGGCGGACACACAAGGTCGTGATGGTCGACTTCACGGCAAGTTGGTGCACCAATTGCCACCGGCTTGACAAGACGACCTACCTCGATCCTTCGGTGGCAAAGGCCCTCGGCGGCGTGGTACCGGTGCGGGTCGACTACGACAAAGAGCGAGCGATCGCGACGAAGCTGAAGGTGGACAATGGCCTGCCATCGATCGTGTTCCTGAATTCAAAACAGCACGAGATCGGCAGGATCAACGGATATTGGGCGGCTAAAGATTTCATCGCGAGGGCAACGCCCATCCTTGCGAAGGCGAAGAAATAAACGATGACAAGACTCACAAAGGCGACTGTGGTCGCAATGCTGTTGGCGGTCGCCGCCATCGGCCTTGCCTCCGGTATCAAATGGAACACGAAGCTCGATGCGGCACTCAAGATCGCGAAGAAGACTCACCGTCCGGTGATGGTCGACTTCTACGGCGAGCACTGAGGGCCCTGCAAGATGCTTGACGAGCAGACTTATCCCGATAAGAATGTCGTCAAGTTTGCGGGACAGGTTGTTCCGCTTAAGATCGATTTAGACCAGCAGCCGGAAGTCGGTGCGAAGTTCAGTATTGAAGCTACGCCGACGATCATGTTCCTGGAACCCAGCGGCAAAGTTATCGGATCCTTTTTGGGATTCCGAGCGCCAAAGGAATTCGTCCAAGAAGCTGAGAAGGTGCTCAAGAAGCGAAAAGGAAAGTAAATGCAGAAACAGCTGAGATCGATAGTGACTCTGGCAGCCGCGGTGGCCGCGTGCTCGGCCTTCGGAGACATTAAGTGGGCGGCGACGTACAAGGCCGCGATGGATCAGGCCAAGACGGGCAGGAAGCTCGTGATGGTCGAGTTTTATGCCACCTGGGATTCAAATAGTCAGCATCTCGAGCAGGGAACCTTCAGCGACAAGACAGCCCAGGGGATTATTGGCAAGTGCGTTCCTGTTCGAATCAATATCGAGAAGGAAGGCAAGGACCTCGGCAAGAAATTCCACATCACGAACTATCCGACCGTGCTGTTTGTCGACAACGCCGAAAACGTGGCAGGAATCATCGACGGCTACGAGACACCCGATGAGTTCGTCAAGCATGGGAAGGCGTTTCTTAAGGACCATGCCGACCTTCCAGGCGTCGAGGCGAAGTATAAGTCGAATTCGAAGGACCTGGATGCGATCACCCACCTTGGCGTGATCTATGCGGACCGCTATCAGATCCAGCCTGCGCTCGGGAAGCTTGCGGAAGCGCAAAAGATCGATCCTTCCAACAAGACGGACAAGCTGAGCGATCTCTATAACGATGTCGCCGACTATTACCAGAATGCGGGACAGTACGACCCGGCGATCAAGTACTTCAAAGTCGCAGCAGAAACTTCCAAGACCACGGACAAGCGGGCATACGGCTACCTGAGCATCGTCGCTTGCTACCTTTCGATGGCGCAACTCGACCCTTCGATCGACTATGAGAAGCCGATCACTCCCGAACAGGGGCGAGCGTTTTTGAAGGCCGCGCAGCCCTATGTCGAAGCTGCGCTCAAGCTGCCAAACCTTAAACCCGACGACATGAAGATCGCGAAGGACGACAAGTCCGCGATCGAACGTATCCTTCGCGGAGTCGGCGACGGCGGCGGCTAGCGAGTCGTCGCCGGCGGACAGCCAACAACGGGCTCGCAACCAACTACAATGAAGGCATGACGGTCAAGCTGATGCTGACCTGCCTTTGCGATGCCTTCTACGGGGAAGTAGGCATTGCGACCGTGCGCATCCTCGAGCACGCCGGGTGTAAGGTGGAGTTTCCTTCAGGTCAGACCTGTTGCGGCCAACCACCGTTCAACGCAGGAGACTGGGAATCTTCGCGGAAGGTCGCGCGGCACTGGAAGGAGGTCTTCTCCGGGAATTCGGATTCGGAGGCGGGTGAGTCCAAAGATGCAACATCCTGGATCGTCGTATCCCCGTCGAGTTCGTGCACGGCGATGGTTCGCGAGGGGTATCCCTTGATGTTCGGTTACGACGACCATCTACCCGTCTATGAGTTGAGCGAGTTCCTTGTCGATCATCTAGGTCTAGAAAGGTGGCCGATCGGCTTCTCACCGGAGCCGACGGGCACGCACAAGATCGCTTACCATGCGGCTTGCCACGGACGCGGACTCGGCCTGAAGGACCAGCAGGAAAGACTGCTTGCCTCGATTCCGGGAGTCGAACTGGTCCCAATCGATCAACCCGAGCAATGCTGTGGATTCGGCGGAGCCTTTTCGGTCGGACACCCGACCGTCAGTTCGGCGATCGGTAACGCCAAGCTGCGGTCCGTTGCCGAAAGCGGAGCGACGACCCTCGTGAGCGGCGATATGGGCTGCCTGATGCATCTGCGCGGACTCATCGAGAAACAAGGCTTGCAAATCGAGACCCGACACTTCGCGGAGATTCTCGCCGATGCGATTCCGGCGAAGGTGCCTGCGTGAGCGTGCCGCTCGTCGAGCAATTTGCGAGGCAGATCGCTCCAGAAAAGGCGGCGAACGTCGGCAAAGCATCCGCAGTTCGTGTCACGAGCCGTATCAAGGCGCTCGCCCAAGCCTATGAAGACCCAGACGCAGCCCGGCAACGGGCAGCCGAGATCAAATCATACGTGCTCGACAATCTGAGGTCTCTGCTTATCGAACTGGAGGCCAAATGCGAGGCGAATGGGATTCAAGTTCACTGGGCAAAGAACGCCGAAAGTGCGAGGCGGATCGTGCTCGATATCTGCCGATCGAGCGGGCAGGCGAGCGTTCAACCGCCCGTCATTGTCAAAGCGAAGTCGATGGTGACGGAAGAGATCCACCTCAATCCATTTTTGGAAGAGAATGGATTCGAGCCGGTCGAAACGGATCTCGGCGAGTACGTCGTGCAGTTGGAGCACGAAACGCCGAGCCACATCATCGCTCCGATCGTTCACATGAATCGGCGCCAGATCGCTGATGCCTTCGAGCGCGAGGGGCTAGGGCCCCACACGGAGGATCCGGGCGAGCTGACAATGCAGGCGCGGGAAAAGCTAAGAGGCTATTTCCGCAAGGCAAAAATCGGAATCAGTGGCGTGAATTTCGCGGTCGCCGAAACCGGCCGCCTGGTTTTGGTGGAGAACGAGGGCAACAGTCGTCTATCGACAACCGCTCCCGACGTCCATATTGCGCTGATGGGGATCGAAAAGGTCATCCCCAGGGAGGCCGACCTCGCCCTGTTCCTGCGGTTGCTTGGGTGCTCGGCGACCGCCCAGCACGTGACCGGATACGCCCATATGATTTCCGGTCCGCGGAAAGACGAACAGGACGGTCCGCGCACCGTCCATTTGATTCTGCTGGACAACGGCCGAACGAAGATCTTGAAGGGTCAATACCGCGAGATCCTTCGGTGCATCCGATGCGGCGCCTGCCAAAACGTGTGTCCGGTTTACCGACAGGTGAGCGGCCACGGCTACCATCACGTTTACAGCGGCCCGATCGGCGCAGTCCTGGCGCCGGCCCTCGATGGAGTGGAGAAGATGGGGTGGGTTGCCAAAGCGTCATCGCTGTGCGGCGCATGCGAGGAGGTTTGCCCCGTGAAGATCCCGATCCCACGAATGCTTCTCCAGATCCGTGACGAGGCGACACGCGCCGGAGTAATCGAGGACGCCGCTCCGTGGCGCCTCTATGCTAAAGCCGCGGCGAGCGGCTGGAAGTGGCGGGCCGGACTCAAGCTGCTGCCAATGGCAAGCCGCTTCCCGCATCCTCTGAAGCAGGGATGGACCGAATACCGCGTGATGCCACATCGCTCCAGCCGAAACTTCAGGAGTTGGTGGAATGACCGACGCTAAGGCGATTCCCGAAGGGGCGCCGGCAGTGCGCGGACCAGATTCGGATCGCGAGTCGATTTTGGCGGAACTTCCCAGCCCGACGGGAGGAGAGGCTCCCGCCGTCTTCGACCGAAAGCCTCCTCTTGCGACACCTCGTCCGACCGACCTCGACGGCCTTTGGCTGACATTCGACGAGGCATTCGCAGGATTGGGGGGACAGGTCGTTCCCGCGGAAGCCTTGTCCCTTCTCTTGGCCAGAGAGGGCGGGGTTTGGGTGGACGACGACGCTCTGGCTTTTGTGCCGCGCGGCGTGGTCAGGGCGCCCTCCGTTTGGGAAGCCGAGATCGGCGTATGCTTGGCCGATGCAGCGGTTGCCGAAACCGGGAGTCTGCTCGTTTCGGCCGGTGTGGGTCGGGCCCGGCTAACCAGCCTTGCCCCGCCCGTCAACGTGATTCTGATCCGGGAGGATGCCATCGTGGCCATGCCCGAAGACGTCTTTTCGCACCTGCCGGCGGCGACCTCGGTGCTTATCGGTGGCACAAGCCGGACGGGGGATATCGAGGGCATCCTTATCCGAGGAGTCCACGGTCCGCGCGAGCTGTACCTGGTTAGGATTTAGATTCGATAGTCAGCTCGATGCAATCTCGCCAAGAGCCCTGAGCCTGACGCAGGTTTCATACTCAGGACCTGAAAATCATCCTCGACACCGATATCGGCACCGACATCGATGACGCCTATGCCCTTGTCCTGGCGGCGAGCGCGCCGGAGCTCGATCTCCAAGCGGTCACTCTGGTCAATAACCATGTCGAGCTGAGGGCGTTGATCGCGCGAAAACTGCTCGATCTGCTCGTGCATCCGGCGAGAATCGCCCTTGGAGAGTCCCTTTCCCTGGATGGAAGCCGGCCGGCGGGTTGGATGGGGCACGAGGGCAAGGGTATCGAGCTCCCCGCGCTGCTAAGCCACCCCTGGGATCCAGCTCATTTGCTCATTCGCGAAATGATCGAAGAGGGATCATGCGATGCGATCATCGCAATCGGGCAGCTCACGAACGTGGCGCTCGCCCTCAGTCAGGTCACGGTCGGGCAGTCATCTCGCCTGTCGGTTTACGCCATGGCGTCCAGTTTTCGGGGCTATGGCCAGGAGTGCGCGGAGCGAGAGCACAACTCCGCGTGCGATCTTCCCGCGCTCAAGATGGTTCTCGACTCACCGGCGCAAGTCAAGCTCGTGGGCCTGAATGTTACGCGGCGAACGCGGATGACCCTTTCGGAGGTTCGACGGCTCAAGTCCTTCGGCACCCCTCTCGCCCTTGATCTTGCATCAATGCACGAGCTTTGGCTCGACCGCATCGGGCGGGAGGAGTCGCCGATGCACGATCCTCTCACCCTCGTCGCGGCGTTTCGTCCAGACCTGGTTCGATTCGAGCCGATGAGGGCCGAAGTCCTTCCGGACTCGGATTCAGTGGCTTTCTTCGATGATGGAGAGCCTAACTGCGAAGTCGCCGTCGATGTCGATGCGGAGGGCTTCCAGCGTCTCTTCCTGGACCGGATCTTTGCCGCCCTGCGATAGTCCGGCTAGGGTTGAGGCTGCCCAGTCGCGATCTGACGGCAAATGGCTTGAACGCCTAGCATCAGCGGACCTCGTCGAAGATAGCGGCGTGCAGTCTCGTCATCACTCTATAGCACCCGCCACCCAGTGATGACGAAAAACCGTCGGAAAACGGGAGCTGGCTCTAGAGCCGCGTCGGCAGGATTCGAAGCCGTCGGTTCGGATCTTCACCGACCGACTCGCTCGCCAGCCTTCGCGCTTCGACCATTTGGTGCTGGACCTTCCGCACCGGGGCCGGCTGAGGAGACAGCTCGTAGGGCTTATTGCTCTGCATGACCAGCTCGATGCCCGCCTGGGTCTCTTCGACGGCGCGGCTTTCCAGGTCGGGACCTTCGGTTTTCTGTTTGATAATCGCATCAAGAGCCTCCGCGATCTGGGAGAACGTGTTCGATTTGACCACGACCGTGTTAATCGGCTTGCCCGCGATATCCCGCAGTTTCCTGGGTTTGCTTTGGTACGTCGAGCGGATCGCCATGACGGCATCCGCCTGAGAGACGTCGTTGATCACCGAAGCCGGCGCCCGCTTCTCGCGAATCGCCCTCTCCAGCCTGGTCCGGGCGATGCCGTAGGGGTAGATCCTGATGAGAGGCTGCGCTGGAGTATTGGAATGTTGGAGTGTTGGAGCGACGTGAGCACTTTCTGAGTCGCGCGTCCCAACTGGTGTTCGTCTGCCGTTTGGCTTAGCGGCCGGCTCTTGCCGGGCAAGGGCTGGGAAACGCCGGTTGAATCCAGGCTCCTCAATCTCGGCCGTCTGCTCTTTCTGAACGATCTCGGTTTCACCGGCGCCGGTTCGCACTCTGATCTCGGGTCGAGGCGGCACGCCGCGCAGAATCATGTCGACCGTCTTCTGCACGTTATGATGGACGGCGAGGCGGTCGTAGTCGAGCAGCTCGATCACGACATCGAAGGTGGGGGGTGCCTTGCGCTCCAACACCGTCTTTTGGGTTCCCCTCCTGGCCGCTTCGGCGTCGGAGAGAGTGACCGCCTGGATGCCTCCGATCAGGTCGCACAAGGTCGGGTTTAGCATCAGGTTTTCGAGCGATTGCCCGTGGGCGGTGCCGACGAGCTGCACTCCGCGCTCCGCGATGGTGCGAGCGGCTGCCGCTTCCTGCTCGGTGCCGATCTCGTCGATCACGATGACCTCGGGCATATGGTTCTCGACTGCCTCGATCATCACGTTGTGCTGCTCTGCCGCCACCCGGACCTGCATCCGCCTCGCGGAACCGATCCCGGGGTGGGGCACGTCGCCGTCCCCGGCGATCTCATTACTGGTGTCGACGATCACGACGCGCCTCTCGACCTCGTCGGAGAGGACGCGAGCCACCTCGCGCAGCTTCGTTGTTTTACCGACGCCTGGCTTTCCAAGCAGCAGGATCGATTGCCCGCTCCGCACAATATCGTCGATCATGTCGATCGTGCCTTCGAGCGCTCGTCCTACTCGGCAAGTCAGACCGATCACTTTGCCGTGACGGTTTCGAATCGCCGAAATTCGATGAAGTGTCCTTTCTATGCCGGCCCGGTTATCCGAGCCGAACTCGCCGATGGCGTTCGTGACGAAGTCGAGGTCTTCGCCGGAGACGGAGAGATCAGGCATCCTGACGACGCGATCCCTGTATCGCGCTTCGGCGGGCCGTCCGTAATCCAGAACTACTTCGAGGAGGTTTTCAAGCTCATTGGCTTGCTCAAGGCGCTCTCGCACCGGTACAGGGAGAACTTCGAGAAGTTGGGCGACCCCGTCTACATATAGGGACATATCAAATTGTCGAACTCGAAGGTTGGTGCACCAACCCTCAACACATTCTATGACGCCTTTGCCGTGAATGTCGCTTCAAGTTGTGGGGCGATGTTAGGACTCGTTAATGTACCGGTTGTTGGTTGTTAGTTGTTGGTTGTTAGTTCACCTTGCGCAATGCGATGCCTCGGAGCCCAGGCAAACCATCTTGGAATGGATTAACGCGGGCTCTCGCCTGATGCGCCGCCCAAGGTGCGCTAGTCCGCCCTTGGCTGTGCCCGCTGCAGACGCTCGGCATCGGCTTTGTCCTTCAGACGCCCGGTTGCGAGCTTATTCCTAAGCAGATGCTCCCTGGACAAGAATGCGACTTGATGGCCACCGAGCATTCCGTACTCCCGGTCTGGCCAAGCTTCCTCAAACGTAACGCCATCGATGGCAGGGATCAAATCGATTCGACCCGGCTGTTGGCCCAGCATGATAAAAGCGTTCGGCTTCATGAAGTCTTCGGTGTGGCGCCTAGATAGCCAAATCCAAAACCTTCAAGTGCTCGTACGAGTTTGGCACTGTTGTCCGGACTTGAAGCCACGAAGAAATCAATGTCCCCCGTGGAGCGAGGAAGATTGTGATAAGCCATGGCGAAGGCTCCAACGACGATGAACTCAACTTCGCTTGAGTTGAGTAACGCGATAAACTCGATCCAATCTGAAGGTAGTACGTAATCCAAATTGACGGGCAACCAACTCGACCATCATATCCAGCCGTTGCTGCGGAGTCAATGATTCGTAGAACTTGGCGTCGGCCTCGTCCATCGCTTCAAAGGAATCGAATACACGAATAGGCGTCGCCGCCCGACGCTTTCGAGTCTCCGCATCTTCGCGCACAACCTATTCTACGATTTCCCGCCGAATCCAACCCGATGTATCGCGCGTCGGTTCTTACATGAAGAAGCCGATCGCCTTCCTCGCATCCCTCAGTCTCGCCCTGGCCGCCCTCGCGAACCAGATTCCCAAAGGAACCGAAGTGAGGCTTTCGTTCGATTCGGACGTGTCCTCGAAAACGGCGAAGATCGGCGACAAGATCAATTTCCACGTTGTCGATGACGTACTTGTCGATGGCCAGGTTGTGATCAAGAAAGGGTCGGCGGCGGCGGGAACCGTGACCGATGTTGCCAAGGGCCGACGGTTCGGCGTGAACGCGCGCCTCAAGATCAGGCTCGATCCGGTCGCGGCCGCGGATGGCACGATGGTGCCGATTGCTTCACGCCAGAAGGGCAAGGCGACAGGCAGCGGTACCGACAAGGCGGCGATGGCGTCAGGAGCCGGCGCGCTCGTTCTGGGTCCAATCGGCCTCGGGATCGGCTACTTCGTCACAGGCAAGGAATTGAACGTCAAGGCCGGCGATACTCTGGCAACCGAAGTCTCGGCCAACACCGCTCTAAAGATTTCAGCTGCCCCAGCCGGCGCTCAGGACGCCGGGAAGGGTGCTGGCCGTCCTTAGAATCAGGTCCCGGTCTCCACTCACGTGCAGCAGCAGGTCGATCGTCGGTTCCTCCCTCACGATTTGAGTTTGGGTAATCCGCATGCCGGCGTCGTTCAGCGCCTTCAGGACTGACACGATATCGGTCTTCTCCCGCAGCGAGAGTAGCAAGTCGCTTGGGTGAGAGCCTGGGATGAGCTTCTCCTCGATCTTGGTGACTAGACCCAGAGTCGCCAGCGCAAAGAGAGTCGCCACCAACGCGATGATCAAGAAGGCGCCACCGACGCTGACCGCCATCCCAATCGCAGAGACCGCCCAGATGCTCGCCGCTGTGGTGAGACCCTTGACCTCCGGCCCAACCCGCATGATCGTCCCGGCACCGAGGAATCCGATACCGGTCACGATCATCGAGGCGATGCGATTAGGCTCCGAACCCACGAAGACCTTGCTCACCTCGCAGAACAGGATTACGCCAAAGATCATGAGCATGTGAGTTCGGATGCCCGCAGCTCGGCCACTGCGTTCCCGTTCCCACCCAATCAAGCCGCCCAGGGCGGCTCCAATCCCGAGCTTGACGAGGACGGTGACGACGAGCTCGAGGCTCTTCTGATCGACCGCGAACATACCGTTCATTGGGCCCATTGTAACGTAGCTCGGCCATGCTCGCCCGAGTTCTGCCATTGGGCAAGCCGATCCTTTGGCTGGACGGCGACGTCACGCGGACGGTCTCGGAGTAATCGACTGCCCTAACCGGCGTTCAGCCTCTTCCTGGAGGACATGCATGGCTTCCTGCAGATCGAGGCGGATCGCTTCGACTTCTTCGTCGCTCGCATTCTTGGGGACTATGCGGGCGTCACCGAAGACCATCATCGACTTGCCAAATGGCAAAGGTATGAGATGCCGATCCCACGCGTTCAGCAGGACTCGGGGCTTCGAGCTAATCCCAACCGGAACTAAAGCGCAGCCCGACTTCTTGGCCATCGCCATGATGCCGCCCTGAACGACTCCGCTTGGCCCCCGCGGCCCGTCAGGCGTGATCGCCATGATCGCTCCTTCGCGAAGGGCGCGCATGCTTTCAACGAGGGCCCGCTCGCCGCCTCTGCCGGTGCTGCCGCGAATCGTTTTGAAGCCCAGCTTTTGGAATATCCGGTTTTGGATCTCACCGTCCTTGGAGAGGCTGATAATGACCCAAAAGCCGCGATCACGGTACTTGGCTCCGGCGATCGACGAACGTCCGTGCCAGCCGCAAAGGATTTTCCCGCCCTCAACGCTCTCAAACTTGTCCTCGTCGACGGTCTTGATCCGCAGGGTCAAGCCGATCAGCCGGACGAGAGCCGCCAAGGGGCCGCTCAGAACCGCGGGCCTAACTCGCCGCCACCATGCCTTCACAGGGACGCTCGCTCCCGCAACCGGAAGACCGCGATCCGCGATCCGCCTTCCGCGTTCGGCAATCGACAAACGTCAATCACGCAGTCCATCCCCGAGCGCGGGCAAGCTCGACCGCAGGGTGGAGCGGGTACTCGGCGACAAGCTCCGCCAGGATCTTGGCGGATGCCGCGGAATCGCCATCTCGCTCCAGTCCGGCCAAGGCGAGCATCGCATCCGGCCGTTGGGGCTCGTCGCTAGGACCGCCGACGATGCTTAGCAGGAGACACTTCGCTGCCTCTGGGCTGGCTGATGCGACCTTGGCGGCAAGCTTCACTCTTCTAACGGGAGGTAGTTTGCCGACGGAGTCGAGCTCATCGAGTCGTAAGATCGGTGGTCCAAGGTGCTCATCGGGGAGAAGCTCAATGATGCGAATGAGCGCACCGGCCTCGCCGTCCACGTCGTCCATCAGGCGGTGCGAATCGACGAGGTGGTTCAGGGCCTTGGGATCGTCGGGGTGGACTTCAAGGTGCCTGAGCGCAGCCGCAATGGCGGCCGCCGGACCTCGCTCGTTCATCCGATTGAGAACCTCGTGCCCCAGCCGTAGGTGGCCCATATCCGGGGCTCTGAAGATGAAGCTCATCACAAGCCCGGCCCCGAATCCGCCGAGATGAGCCCAGAACGCGGTCGATGCGTTAGGATCTCCGATCGTCTCGAAGGCTCCTGCCACTTGCAGCACAAGCCAAACTCCGATAATGGCTGCCACCGGCACGCCCAATTTCGGCGCAAGGGGAACCCGCAGGCCAAGATACCGGATGCCGTAGTAAGCTGCGCAACCGGCGATCGCCCCACTTGCGCCCACGAGCGGATGAGGGTTGAGAACGTCCTTCGCTCCAAGCAAAGCGTGGAGACCGACTCCGGCCAACCCACTGACGAAATAGACGATGACAAACCGCAGGGTTCCGGTAGCCAATTCCACGGCCGCTCCGACCGCCGCAAGGAAGAGCATGTTGGCCAAGAGGTGGACTAGGTTCGCGTGGAGGAAAAGCGAAGTGACCACGCTTTGCGCATTCGGCCGCTGAGGATTAAAGCCGAATTGATCGATCAAATCAGGCTGCCAAAGAAGCATGAATGCTGCCGCGATATTCGCGACGATGAGAATCAAGGTCGCGATAGGCAGCCGGCTTCCGGATGTCTCGGGCCCAAAAGGGGCGCGTGCCAAAGTGCTCCGAGCCTCGGGCTCTCCTTCGAGGCTGTCGCGCGAAGCGGAAGGCTGGCCCTGCTCGCTCAAGCCTCCTGCAGCATTTCCTCCGTGATGTCGACGTTCACGTATGTCTCTTGGACGTCGTCGAGGTCTTCGAGTGCGTCCAGCAGGCGCATCAGCTTGGCAGCATCGTCTGGACCGAGTTCGGTCTTATTGGTCGGCAAGTAAGTCAGTGCGGCATCGCCGGTCTTGTAGCCGGCTTCGATCAAAGCATCGTTCACTTTGTGGAGGTCTTCCATGGCGGTAATGACAGTGATGCCTTCTTCGTCGACCTCCACGTCCTCAGCGCCGGCGTCCAGGGCGGCAAGAGTCAGGTCGTCTTCGTCGACAGCGTCCTTCTCGATTCCGATCGTGCCTACACGCTTGAATTGCCAAGAGACCGAGCCGTTGTCAGCCATATTCCCGCCGTGCTTGCTGAAGGCGTGACGTACTTCAGCGACGGTGCGGTTCTTATTCTCCGAGTAGCACTCGAGAATGATCGCCGACCCAGCGGGCCCGTAACCTTCGTACACCAGTTCCTCATAATCAGCGCCCTCTATCTCGCCAGTGCCCCGGCCGATCGCTTTCTTGATGTTGTCGACGGGCATCGATGCTTCGCGCGCCTTCTCCACCGCTACGCGGAGTCGAGGATTCATGCCGGGGTCGCCACCGCCGGCTCTGGCCGCCACTATGATCTCCCGGCTAATCCTTGTGAAGAGCTTGCCCCGCACCGCATCCTGCTTCCCTTTGCGGATTCGGATGTTCTTCCATTTGCTGTGGCCTGCCATGTCCTCCTATTTTGACACGCCCGCGTCTTGCAGCCCGGAGCGACCGCGTACAATGCGAGCGGAATGGCGCGGTTCGTTCTGGCTCTCGACCAAGGAACCACGTCGTCACGCGCGATTCTATTCGATCGGGCGGGACTGCCGGTTTCGAGCGCGCAGTACGAGCTGACGCAACTCTATCCCCGGCCAGGCTGGGTCGAACACGATCCGGAAGAGATCTGGCGAACCCAGATCCGCGCGGCCCGAGATGCCATGGATCGGGCCGGCGTCACCGCGGCCGGCATCGATTCGATCGGAATCACCAACCAACGCGAAACGACGCTGATCTGGGATCGAAAGACGGGCATCCCGATCTATCCAGCCATCGTGTGGCAAGACCGGCGAACGGCCGGCATCTGTGAAGAGCTAAAGGACCGGGAGGAGAGGTATCGGGCGCTAACAGGCCTTCTGATCGACCCCTACTTTTCGGGAACCAAGATCACATGGCTCTTGCGAAATATCGAGGGCGCGAGCCAGCGTGCTGAAGCAGGTGAGCTTGCTTTCGGGACGGTCGACAGCTGGCTCATCTGGCGGCTCACTGGCGGACGGTTTCACGTCACCGACATCACGAACGCCAGCAGAACATTGATCTTCGATATCGAAACGCTGACTTGGTCCAAAGAACTCGCGGGCTTCCTGGCAATCCCGGATCCTATCCTGCCGACCGTAATCTCTTCGCAAGGGGTCATCGCGGAGACCGAATCGTCGATCTTGGGAGGTCCGATTCGGATCGCCGGCGTCGCCGGCGATCAGCAAGCCGCGATGTTTGGCCAGGGTTGTTTTCATAGCGGGATGGCGAAGTCGACCTACGGCACAGGATGCTTCCTGCTGCGTCACATCGGGGACCGGCCGATAATCTCCGAAAACAATATCCTCACGACTCCGGCGGCAACTCCCATGCTTGAAGGAGCAAACTATGCCTTCGAAGGCAGCGTGTTCGTGGCCGGAGCCGCGATCCAGTGGTTGCGAGACGAACTTGGCATCCTTACCCACGCATCGGAGTCCGAGCGGATGGCGGCGAGCATTCCCGATACCGGCGGGGTTCACATGGTTCCGGCGTTTGCGGGGCTCGGCGCTCCTTATTGGGATCCTCAGGCACGAGGAGCGATCGTGGGCCTCAGCCGCGGCACCGGTCGCGCTCAGATCGTCCGCGCCGCGCTGGAGAGCATCGCTTTTCAGTGCCGCGACGTTTTGGAGCTTATGGACGAGAACTGCGGTCAACCGCTAACCGAACTGCGCGTGGATGGCGGCGCTTCCGTGAACAACTTCCTGATGCAGTTCCAAGCCGACATCCTCGGCATCCCCGTCGTCCGCCCCAAGGTCACGGAGACGACGGCGCTGGGAGCAGCCTATCTCGCCGGTCTAGCGACCGGCTTCTGGTCGTCGGCAGCCGAGCTGGAATCGCTATGGCAGATCGACCGCCGGTTTGAGCCGGCCATGGGCGAACCGGAGCGCGATGCGCATTACTCTTCCTGGAAGGCGGCGGTACGACAAGTGCTGACGAGCGACTCGCTCTGATTTTCAACAACGGTGACTGCTGACGCCGCCCTCGATGGGATGGCGGACTACAATGATGCCGTGAAGGGAGGGTGGATCCTGCTTGCGGTCTTTACCGCGGTGAGTTGCGGTTCCGATGATTCGCGAGCAGTCGGCGACTGGGTTGGCAAGTTCGCGATGGAAAACGGCAAGACCGAGCCGGGTGCGAACCTGAGGCTGGACGACCACCATCATTGGCGCGAGCTCTACAAGAATCTCGACGTGGAGGGAGGCTGGAGACTCGAGGGAGACACGGTCATGCTCAAGGTCGAGCTCTATGACGGGCACCTCGTTGCGGACGCGAAGAAAATCATCCTGGCGAACGCCGGGACCTCAAAGAACCCGGAGGCGCTCAAGTCGATTGCCGACAATTTGGACAAACCGATGATGCTGACGGTCTCCAGGGATGGCAAGTCGATGACCCGAACTGACCCTCTCGCAGGTGGAAAGGCGATCTTCACGCGGCAATAGCGGGCCGGAAGGCATAATCCACCAATGCACGATCGAGCCGCCGCCTACGACCTTCTGCTCGGCCACGTTCGGAGCGAATCGCTTAGAAGACACTGCCTATGCGTCGAAACGGCGATGCGCTGGTACGCCGCAAAGCTGGGACAAGACCAAGAGGCTTGGGGCGTCGCGGGCCTTCTCCACGACTTCGACTATGAGGAACATCCGGACGATCATCCGGGTTGGGGAATGCGTCTGCTCGAGTCTCAGGGGTGGGATTCCGCCCTCATCCGGGCGATCGGCTCCCACAACGACGCACTGGGCATCCCCAGGGAGACCGAAATGGAGAAGTACCTTTATGCCTGCGACGAGCTGAGCGGGTTCATTACCGCGGTCACCTATGTGAGGCCGAGCAGGAGTGTTCACGAGGTCGAGGTGAAGTCGGTCACCAAGAAGCTAAAGACCCCGATCTTCGCGGCGGGCGTCCATCGTGACGAGGTTTATGCGGGGGCGGAAGGAATCGGCATGCAGCTCGAAGACCATATCGCGAACCTCATCGAGGCGTTTCGCGGGAATGCCGCCGAGCTTGGCCTTCAAGGGGTTTGAGCTTCAACTGGGGGCAGCAATGGACCGTAGGCTATCCTCTCCTACGTGAAAGGGATCCATTGGGCATTTGTGAGTCTTGCTCTTGCGTCGGCATCATTCGCTCACGGCCAAGGCCCGCGACTGCTCGTGATCAACCAGGGCGACAAGACGATGAGCGTCGTCGACCCGGCGACCGACAAGCAGGTCTCCGTCGTCGACGAGCATCAAACGACGATGCACGCACATGAGGTTGCGGTCGGACCGGACGCCCGAATCGCGTTCCTGCCGATCTATGGCAACGTCGGAGTCGGGAGTCCGGGTCTCGACGGCGCCGAGATGCTGGCGATCAATTGGCAAACGGGCCAGATCGTTGCCACCGTCGACTTCGGCCGCGGAGTTCGCCCGCACTGCGCGGTCTATGAGCCCGTTCGCAAGCTGCTTTACGTGACAACGGAGCTGGACGACACCGTCACCATCGTCGACCCCAAAAGCTACCGTATCCTTGGAACGGTGCCGACCGGCGCCCACCAGTCGCACATGCTGGCTATTTCGAGTGACGGAAAGAGGGGTTACACGTCGAACGTAAATCCGGGCAGCGTTTCGGTACTCGACCTTGTCGCCCGAAAGACGATCGCCGTCATCCCAATCGCGGCCGTCTCGCAGCGGATCGCGATATCGCGTGACGATCGTTGGGTGTTCACCTCGGATGAAACGCAGCCGCGCATGGCGGTGATCGATACCAAGACTAACTCGATTGCGCGGTACATCGACCTTCCAGGGCACGGCTACGGATCGGCAACGACTCCGCAGGGCCGGTGGCTGCTCGTTCCGATTCCAAGCAAGAATTTGGTAGCCGTGGTCGACATTAGGTCGATGAAGGTGGAGCGGACCATCCCGGTCGATAAAACACCTCAGGAAACGCTCGTTCGCCCGGATGGCCGATTCGCGTATGTCTCGTGCGTCGGCGCGAAGAAAGTATCCGTGATCGATCTGCGTCTGTGGAAGACGACTACCTCTATCGACGTGGGCAACAATCCCGACGGACTTGCCTGGTCGAACTAGTCGCGCCGGCCGTCTCGAGACAGTCCCAAAGGTATCCTAGACCCTCATGATCATCCTGATGCGCCTCGATGCGTCGAAGGAGCAGATCGATCAGGTCTGCGACGTCATCCGGCAGCATAACGTAGAGCCGCTCGTTCTTCCGGGCGAGGACCGGGTCGCTATCGGCATCCCGGCATCGCTAACAAGCGAGCAGCGGGCGAACCTCGAATCGTCCATCGGCTCCCTCGAAGGCGTCAGCAAAGTCACTCAGACGAGCCGCCCATTCAAACTCGCGTCACTCGAATTTCATCCTCAGAAGACCGTTGTCAAGGTCAAGGGCGTGGCAATCGGCGCGGGGGACTTCACTGTGATGGGAGGGCCTTGCTCGGTCGAATCTTACGAGCAGTACCGGGCTTCGGCCGACATCGTGAAGAAGTCCGGGGCTACCGTTCTCAGGGGTGGCGCTTTCAAGCCTCGCACATCACCCTATGCTTTTCAAGGATTGGCCGAAGAGGGCCTCGAGATCATCAAGCAGGTCGGCGAGGAGACCGGGCTGGTCACGGTCAGCGAGGTCATGAGCGGTGACATGGTCCCGCTGGTTGCCAAGTACGTCGATATCCTTCAGATCGGCGCGCGCTCGATGCAGAACTTTCCGCTGCTCATCGAAGCGGGCCGGTCTATGAAGCCGGTGTTTCTGAAACGCGGGCCTTCCGCTACGATCGACGAATTCCTCCTTGCCGCGGAGTACGTCTTGAACCAGGGCAACAGCGACGTCATCCTCTGCGAGCGTGGCGTGATGCCGCTTGATCGCAGCTATACGCGCAACACGCTCGACCTTGCCGCGGTGCCCGTTCTTAAAGAATTCTCCCATTTGCCGGTGATCGTCGACCCGTCGCATGGCACCGGAGTCGCCAAGTACGTCGCTCCCATGGCGAAGGCGGCTCTCGTGGCGGGCGCGGACGGAGTGATGATCGAGATGCATCCCAGTCCGAAGACGGCGCTCAGCGACGGCTCTCAGGCTTTAACTCCGGATCAGTTTACGAGCCTCATGAGCGAGCTCTTGAAGCTTGCCGCATACCTGGCGTAGGTATCAGAGATGTATCGGGTCATCGACAAGGCGGGGAACGCGTTCGGGCCGGCGACTCTGGAAACACTACGCCAATGGGCGATCGACAGGCGGCTGACGCCGGACATGACGGTCGTAGACCAGACAACCGGGCAGCAAGGCGAAGCCGCCGAGATGCTTCTTGGACTCGCCGTCTTTCTCGACCCGATCCCCCCGGATACCCAGCACGGGCCCACCATTCAGCCGGTCAGCTATGCCTACAAGGGTTCGACTGAACCCGGTGAGCCGCCGATGCTCCAAACTCGCGCGGCCGCCTATTTCATCGATGTCATTCTTGCGGTGATGGTCTACATGGCCCTCCGATACGGTCTTTGGGACCTCCTTTTGCCACGGTCGAACTATGCTGCTTGGACACTTTACGGCTACATCGACTACTTTTGCGTTCCGGCGACGGCCCTCCTACTTGTCCTCCGCGATGCCGTCTTTCCGGGCCAAAGCATTGGCAAACGGATCGCCGGATTGAAGGTGGTCGCCACGAATGCGGCGCCCCCGACTCCCGTTCATTCGATTATCAGAAATGTGTCCGCCGCGCCGCTCGCTTTGATCCCCCTTCCCTGGATCGGCTACGTTGGCTTGGTCGCTCTCCTTGGCTGGTTCGGAGTGGACTGCTTCTTGGTCATGACCCAGGGCAAGCGGCTGGCCGATCGTTTCGCATTCACAACCGTCGTTAACGCATAGGCGCCTCAAGGATTCCCAACAGTAAACTCTCAGTCGCATGCGCGAAGTCGACGTGACGATCATCGGAGGCGGACCGGTCGGTCTGTTTGCCGCTTTCTACGCAGGCATGCGCGGCATGTCGACCCGAATCGTCGACTCTCTGCCCGAACTGGGCGGGCAGCTCACGGCTCTCTATCCCGAGAAGTACGTCTACGACATGCCCGGTTTCCCGAAGACCTACGCGAAGGATCTCGCTCGGGACATGGCCGAGCAGGGCCTCCAGTTTGGCGCCGAGACGATCCTCGATGAGACAGCTACCGATCTGGAACGAACAGAGTCCGGGTATCTCATCCGAACCAGCAAGGGCTCCGTGCTCCCGACCAAGACGCTCATCATATCAGCCGGTGCAGGAGCGTTTACTCCTACGAGGATCGGAGTCGAACGCGAGGACGATTTCGAGGGAAATGGAATCCACTACGGAGTCAAAGACAAATCGATCTTTGCCGGACGTCGGCTCGTGATCGTGGGTGGTGGCGACAGCGCTTTCGATTGGTGCTTGAACCTCGAGCCGATCGCGAAGGAGATCACGCTCGTCCATCGCCGGGACCAGTTCCGGGCACACGAGGACTCCGTCGAAAAGGTCAGGCGGAGCTCCGTTCAAATGAAGCTGTGGTCGAACGTTAAGGAGCTTCATGGGAGCGACGCTCTCGAGGGAATCACGGTCGAGAATTCACAGACAAAGGAATCCGAGCGCCTCGATACCGACGCCGTGATCGTGAATATTGGCTTCAAATCTTCCCTCGGGCCCATCAAAGGCTGGGGCTTGACCATCGAAAAGAATCAGATCGCCGTCAACGAACGCCTCGAAACCAATCTGCCCGCGGTCTATGCGGTCGGCGATGTCTGCACCTTCCCAGGGAAGCTTAAGTTGATTGCGACCGGCGTCGGCGAGGCGACGATGGCCGTCTGCTACGCCAAGATGCGTATTGATCCATCCGCCAAGCTCTTCCCTGGGCACAGCTCCGAGATGGACTTAAAGATTCCTTAGCGGCGACGACTCGAGCCACGTCGAATAGGGCAGCCAAAAAACCGGGAGCCTTCCAGATTGCTCGACGGCTAAACGACTTCCTTCAAGTGATCGCCCACCCTAAGGGCGTTCGCGTAAATCGTCAGGCACGGATTAACGGCCGAGCTGGACGGGAAGAAGCTGCCGTCGACCACGTAGAGGTTTTCCAGCTCGTGAGCCTTGCAATTCGTGTCGAGGGCCGAAGATGACGGATCGGCGCCAAAGCGGACCGTTCCGCACTGGTGAGCGACTCCCGCGATCGGAATCTTCTTTCCAAGATAGAGGTCGTTGTGCATCAGCCGGTCCTCCAGACCCAGGTCGTTGAGCATCGACTTGAGTTGGCCGATCAGCCTCTCGTGAGCTTCAAGGTTGTTCGGATGGTAATTGATCCTGATCTTGCCATCGGATTCGAGCATCACTCGGTTTTCGGGGTCGGGCAAATCTTCAGAGGTCAGCCAAAAGTCGATCGAATGCTTTGCGAGTACGTCAAGGGCGAGGTGTGGGGCAAACTTCGGGGCGCCGCCGCGAAGGATATCGGCATCGGTCTTTCCGACCATCGAGATGTGTCCCAGGGGGTACTTCCAGTCCTCGGCCTCATGATAGAAGTCGTTGAGAGCGATCGTCTTCTGGAAGACAGTTGGATTCGGGGTTCGCGAAATTGCGAGGAGCGTCGAGTTGTTGTGGCACATGTAGTGCCGGCCAACCACGCCGGAGCCATTGGCGAGGCCGTGGGGATACCGATCGCTAGCCGACCGAAGAAGCAAGGCGGACGAATTGATCGCACCGCATGAGACAACGATGGCGCCTGCCTCATAAACCTGTTGCTCCCCATCCTTGGTTACGTGGACTCGGGTTACCGCCGACCCGTTCGCGTTCGTTTCAAGACGATCGACCATCGCGTTGGTCACAAGTGTCACGTTCGAACTTTGCAGAGCCGGTCTCAGAGCGATAACCTCGGCGTCGGCCTTCGCATGCAACAGGCACGGATAGCCATCGCAGGTTTCACATTTTATGCACCGGCTATCGTTGCGATTCGACTCGTCGAGCATGACTCCGACCGGGACATGAAATGGTGTTCGGCCAAGCTTTGTCCAATCGTTGTGGAGCTCTTGGATTCGGGGCTCGTGCGCGATCGGCGGGTAGGCATAGGGCTCGGACTCATGGGGCTCAGTCGGATCCTCGCCGCGAAGGCCGTGGACGCAGTACGCGCGCTCGGCCTCGAGATAGTAGGGCCGAAAGTCGGCATAGGAAAGCGGCCAAGCAGGCGACTCTCCTCCGCCGTGTCGCACGACGCCGAAGTCCTGCTCCCTCATCCTCAGCAGGGCCGCGCCATAGAATTTGGTGTTGCCACCGACGTTGTAATGGATACCGGGATGGAATTCGCCTCCATCCTTATCGAGCCATGTCTCCTTTGCCGTGTAGCGGCCGTCCAGGAACACGGCCTTCGAATTCCAGTTCTGCTTCTCTCGCGGCACGAAGTCGCCCCGCTCGATCACAAGGATCTTCTTTCCCGTCGGGGCGAGCCGGTGAGCGAGCGTACTGCCTCCTGCGCCCGAGCCGATGATGATGACGTCGTAGGAGTTCATCGCCGGACTGTACTTTACTTGGGTCGTGGCCGGGATGGTCGGGCCCAACTCGAAGAAGCGACTAACGCGACGAAAGAGAGGTGTTTTCGCTCGGCCGCGATCGGCCGCGATGCTTCGCAGGAGAAGATTCGACGAAATGAGTCCACTTGACGCAGATTTGAGTCCTTTCGGCAAGGGAGCCAGGACCGCCAGTCGCTTATTTCTCGCGACCGCATTTTTCCTGGGCTTTGCCGCCGCGTACGGACAGACTTACGGGGTCGTCGATGTCGGGACGCTAGGCGGACCCTTCTCCGAGGGGCTGGGAATCAACAACGGCGGTCAGGTCGTGGGCTGGTCCAAAACAACGACCGATCCCGGCAATCTCGGTCCGAAGCACGGTTTCACGTGGACTGCAGGAGGCGGAATCGTCGACATCGGCACACCGTTCGGTGTGCCAGACAGTCGAGTCGACGCGATCAACAATGCGGGCCAAACCGTCGGTTTTGGCGGGGAGCCAGGGAGCGCGGGCGGCGGAGACCATGCGTTCCTTCGCAACCCAGGAGGTTCGTATCGGGACCTCGGCGATCTCGGCAATTTCTTCAGCTACGCCCACGGATTGAGCAGCAACGGGCTCAATGTAGTCGGCGAAGCGATCAATACAAACCTGGACGACACGGCATTCCTCTGGACGGCCGCAGCCGGCATGCTCGATCTCGGCACGCCCGACTCGCGCTACAACACGATCGCCAGCGGCGTCAACAATGGCCAAATGGTCGTGGGCACGGGCCTCAACGTCTCCACCGACAGCAGCATTCCCGACGAATTGGGGTTCATCTGGACTTCTTCCGGCGGCTTCACGAATCCCTGGGGATTCCATGCCACCAGCGTTAACGCCGTCAACGATAATGGTCAAGTCGTCGGCTCGACGGCATCGCTCGATCCTACGGGGCATGCCTTTCTTTGGACGATGTCTGGAGGGACCCGCGACCTTGGCGACCTGATTGGGTTTGGGTCCATTGCCGCAGGGATCAATACTCGTGGCGACATCATCGTCGGCGCCGCCGACCTCGACAGCACCGGCCAGAACTCCGCTGCCTTCGTCTGGGACGCCGCGCACGGGATGAGAAACCTTAACTCGCTGATCGCATCCAACTCGGGCTGGAATCTAGAACAAGCGGTAGGCGTCAGCGACTCCGGCATGATCGTTGGAACCGGAATCGTCAACGGCCAAGAGCACGCGTTTGTCCTGACCCCGGTTCCTGAGCCAGCAAGCTTGGCCGCCTTGGGGATCGGCGCGCTAGCGTTGATTCGGCGACGCGGCAAGCATCGAGGCTAGACCGGAACCTTCAGGCGCGGCCCGCGATCGGGCCGCTTCAGGCGTGCGATACTCTCAAGAACGGATGGGAGAACAGCTTTACGACTTCGGTATGGTCGGTCTCGGAACGATGGGGCGCAGCCTGCTCCTCAACATGGCGGACCATGGTGACGCCGTCGCCGGACTTGACACCGATCCCGCCAAAGCGGCCGCCCTCAAGAGCGAGGGAGCCGGCAAGAAGGTCGAGGGAACCACAGACCCGAAGGCCTTCGTCGCGATGCTCCGCAAGCCCCGGGCGATCATGATGCTCGTTCCCGCCGGAGGGCCGGTCGATGCCGTCATCGGCTCCCTTTCTCCACTCCTCGAAAAGGGCGACATCTTGATCGACGGCGGCAACTCCTATTTCAAGGACACGGATCGACGGTCGAAGGAGTTAGCCGGCGCCGGTTTCGAGTTCCTCGGCATGGGGGTTTCCGGCGGCGAAGCCGGCGCGCGCCATGGCCCGTCGATGATGCCCGGCGGCACGTCTCAAGCCTACGAGCGGGTGCGGAAGACACTCGAGAACGTTGCCGCCAAGTACGACGGTGAGCCTTGCGTGGCCTTGATGGGGCCAGGCTCGGCCGGCCACTACGTGAAGATGGTTCACAACGGCATCGAGTACGGGGTCATGCAGCTCATCGCCGAGACCTACGACTTCATGCGGCGCGGCCTCGGAATGACCAATGACCAGTGCCGCGACACGTTCGCGAAATGGAATGAGGGGCCGCTTCAAAGCTTCCTGATCGAGATCACGGCGACCGTCCTCGGCAAGATGGAAGGCTCTGTACACCTTGTGGATCTGATCTCGGACAAGGCGAAGCAGAAGGGCACCGGGAAGTGGACGTCGCAGGACGCGATGGACCTCGGCGTCCCCCTTCCAACCATCGACGCGGCGGTGGCCGCACGTGAGCTGTCGGGACTCAAGGATGAACGGGTTCGGGTCAGCGTGGAGTTTCAAGCCTCGCCGCATAAGGGGGTGCTGGAAATGCTCCATCGGATCGTAAATGAGCATCCTGATCCGAAATTGCGAGGCCTAGGCGTGGTCATCGCCCAGTTCGAAAGTGCACTACATTCGGCAATCCTCCTGACGTATGCCCAGGGATTCGCTCAACTGCACGCGGCTTCAGGGGAGTATGGGTTCGGCCTCGACTTGGAACGTGTTGCGAAGGTGTGGCGGGCAGGCTGCATAATTCGTTCCGCCTCGCTGGAAGGTATTCGGACAGCGTTCAGTCGGGCGCCAAACCTGTCCAACCTGTTACTTGACCCGGCCTTCTCCAAGAGTGTCGCTTTCGATGCGCTCCGCGCCGTGACGTGCAACTTTGTCACGATGGGCATGCCAGCACCTGCTTTTTCTGCCAGCCTCGCCTACCTGGACGGCTACCGCAGCGCCAACCTGCCCGCGAACCTCATCCAGGCCCAACGCGACTTCTTCGGCGCCCATACCTACGAACGGATCGACAAGCCGGGCGTGTTCCACACGCCGGATTGGGATAGGAACTAACGATGTGCTGCCGTCATCCTGAAGCGAGAAGCGAGCCCTGCGAGGTTCTCAGCGAAGGACCTCGGATTCGACGCGATCCTTGGGCGGAATGCGTTTGCCCTCACCCAGCCCCTCCATCAAGGGAGAGGAGTCGTCGGAGGTTGTCTTCCCTCCCCTGCGGAGCGGGGGAGGGTAGTCCCGACTTCAGTCGGGATCGGGAGGGGGTGCGAGCGGCGTGCCGGGTTGTCCCGGGTGATTTGGGGCGGCGCCACCGCCTTCGCTCTAGGCAGAAGAGCCATCCAATCTCGCGGTTTCTCACCCCCACCCGGCATCGAGCAAGCTCGACGCCACCCTCCCCCGCTCCGCAGGGGAGGGATTCCTAGACGGCGGAATGTAGATGACCAACCACAAACAGCCCACCATTTTCTGCAT
Source organism: uncultured Fimbriimonadaceae bacterium (assembly GCA_964576205.1). GTDB lineage: Bacteria > Armatimonadota > Fimbriimonadia > Fimbriimonadales > Fimbriimonadaceae > JAEVZK01. The sequence goes on from CAZNUL010000013.1 coordinate 26,043, forward strand.
CTTCGGCGCCGGAGGCGATCTCTCGAAGCGCAAGCTCTTTCCGGCTCTCTACAACCTCTTCGTCGACAAAGAGCTGCCCGAGAAGTTCGCGATCGTCGGCCTCGCCCGAGATTGCGATCTCGAGCCGTTCGAGAAGCACATGGAGGATGCCGTCCAGGAGTTCTCGCGCCAGAAGATTAAAGACAAGGAGACTTGGAGCGCGTTCGCATCCAACATCCATTTCCTGTGTGGCGAGTTCGGTGACGCCAACCTCTACAAGGAACTCGCCAAATACATCGGCGGGACCGAAAAGAACTGGGGTCAGGAGGCGGTTCGCGTCTACTACATGTCGGTCCCACCTACTGCGGTCGAGATGATTTCTCAAAACCTCGACCAGGCTCATCTTTCCCACGAGCGCAAGCGGGACCGCTTGGTGATCGAGAAGCCGTTCGGCCGCGATCTCAACTCCGCCGACGAACTGAACAAGAAGCTGCTCCAGCATTGGCGGGAGAGGCAGATTTTCCGGATCGACCATTACCTCGGCAAGGAAACCGTCCAAAACCTGCTCGCCTTTCGCTTCGGCAACGCCCTTTACGAGCCGATCTGGAACCGCCAGTTCATCGACCACGTGCAGATCACTGTTGCCGAGGAAGTCGGCGTGGAGAAGCGCGGCGGTTACTACGATCGATCAGGCGCGCTACGCGACATGATCCAGAACCACCTGCTCCAACTTCTATGCATGGTCGCGATGGAGCCGCCGGTATCGTTCAACGCCGACGAGGTTCGGAACAAGAAGGTCGACGTCCTAAAGGCGGTGCGGATATTGACGCCCGACACGGTTCCTCAGAATGCGATCCGGGGCCAATACGGCCCGGGCAAGATGAATGGCGCGGACGTCCCCGGGTACCGCGAAGAGGAGGGTGTGGATCCGCATTCCCAGACCGAAACCTATGCCGCCCTCAAGCTCAACGTAGACAACTGGCGATGGCAGGACGTACCGTTCTACCTGCGCACTGGCAAGCGGCTCGAATCCCGCGTATCGCAGATCATCGTCGCGTTTCGACCCGTGCCCCATCAGATGTTTCCATTGACGGCGGCCGAGACCATCGAACCGAACCGGATGGTTATCAATATCCAGCCCGAGGAGGAAATCATTCTCCGGTTTCAGGCCAAGGAGCCTGGCACCGGGATGTATCTCCGCACCGCGAACATGGACTTCCGATATCAGGACGAATTCAAGACGCCTTCCCCTGAGGCCTACGAGACGTTGTTGTTCGACGTCATGGTAGGCGACGGCACGCTGTTCATGCGGGATGACCAGGAGCACGCGGCCTGGACGGTGGTCACGCCGGTTCTGGAGGTCTGGGGCAATACGCCGGCGTTTTCCATGCCGAACTACGCGGCCGGAACCTGGGGGCCGACGTCGGCAAACACGATGCTCGCCCATGACGGCCGCAACTGGTTCTCGCCCTTGTGGCAACGGACGCCGTTTAAGTAGGCCGCCCTCACCCAACGTTGGCCAAGCAAGCTGAGATTGGAGTGGCACAATGGACCGATGAGGATACAGCGCTTCGCCGACCTCGAAACCATCTCCAGGACGTTGGCCGACTATTTCGCTAAGCTCGCTGAAGGCCCCGACCGGTTTTGCGTTGCCCTGAGCGGCGGCAACACCCCGAAGCGGTTCTACGAACTGCTGTCGCAGCGCCAAAGCATCGATTGGACCAAGGTCCATCTTTTCCTTGGCGATGAGCGGTGGGTCCCGCCCGCCGATCCGCATTCCAACGAGAACATGGTTCTGGGAGCATTGATTGATCGCATCTCGATTCCGGCCGGAAACGTCCACGCGATCTACGATCCGGCCGGTCAGGAGGAATCCGCTCAACGCTACGACAAGGTGCTGCATTCGTTCTTCGCAGGGACCGATAGCACGTTCGACCTCGCGGTCCAGGGCATGGGTGACGACGGCCACACGGCTTCGATCTTTCCCATGGCCGGACCCACCGCGAATAGCCTCCCGGAGACCCGAGATTGGGTTGTGGCGACGACCAGTCCGCTCCCGCCGGCCCAGAGAGTCTCATGCACGCTCGAATGCCTTGCCGCCTCGAAGGAAGTGATCTTCCTCGTCACGGGCGAATCCAAAGCCGAGAGGCTTAAGCAGGTGATCGACGGAGACCTCCGGTTCCCCGCCGCCGTCCTCGCCTCACGGGCGAAGAACGTTCAGTGGTGGGTCGATGAGGCAGCCGCACGGCTGCTTTAGACTTAGGGCGCTGCCGACAGGTTCCCCAGGCGGCCAGCGCCGACCCTTAGAACCGGAAAATCAGGTCGGCAGCCAACGTCCACTGATCGTGCTTGGTGCCGTTGTCGTACGCGGCCTGGCCGTACGAATGTTCATACCGCAGCTCCGGCCTAAATTCGGTCATCGGGGCCAGGAACTTTGTAAGTCCGATCGTGTGGCTCGAATAAGCGGTGTTGAACCCGTAGCGGAAGCCGCGGGGATCATTGAAGTAGTCGGTCCGGATCGAAACGAAGTCCTTCGGCGACAAGAGAATCTGGAAATAATTGACGAAGCCGACCGAATCGGACTTGCCGGGCAGGAACACGCCGGGGCCGCCTCCCGTCCCGAATCTGACCGGCCCGTCATTGGCGGTGCCCCCTTTGTCGGCGCCGTATTCCCACATGTAATACATCTCAGTCATTATGTGGAGCTTCTCGTTGAACTTGTGGCCCCAAGTGCCGACGATGTGCTGGAGGTCGTCGTGGTGGTCCCGGACCCGACCCTTGCCGATTGAATTAATGCCACCCCAGAAGCCATCCTTGCCGTCGAGCGAAGTCCAACGTACCAAGGCGCCGCCGTTCAGTGAGGCCGAATCGGACCAGGGGGCCATATCCGCGCCGGTATCGAGCTGGAACATGATCTCCCACTGCTTGTTAAGCCGAACCGTGGGGTTGATGCCGAAGAACGTGTACGGGTCGCACCCAAACATCAGCGAGTGGCTGTACATGTAGTTCGAAGGCGTGAGCTGAGCCTCAATGTCCGGCGGAGAGATGTAGCGGCCGATGCGCAAGACCATTCCATCCGCGACTTTCGGAAAGTAGAACATGGTGTACATCTCTACCGGATCGAATCCCATAAGCTGGTTTTTCTTGAGAAGCTGATCACTGAAGATCCCCTTCATGATCGTGTACCGATAGTTGGTGCCGTAAAGGCCGATCACTCGGAATCCGAAATCCTGGTGCTGGGTCTGGGTTGTATCGGGCTGCCTCTCGAGAACGAGGACCGCCTGGTCGAGTTCGAGGTTATTCGGAACCAGATCGTAGCTAAGCGGAACGTTCGTGTTCCGCGACGAACTGAGGTTAAACGAGGGGTTGACCCAACCGTATAGTTCGACATTGTGCTTAAGCCATTTGTCTCCGGTGAGAGTTTTCTCGAGCGGGAAGGCAGGCGCTCCACTGTATGGCGCCCCGATCAGAGGGAAGCCGAGCCAGTCCGAGTCGGGGAATGGCGGCGACGGAAGTGGCGATGGCAGGGCCCGGCCATTCTGAGCCGGCTGAGCCTGCTTGCTTCTGACAAACGCGGCCGCCTTGGCGACCGGCGAGAAGTCGATCAGGGCGGCCCGGGCGGGCACGAATGCGCCTGTAATCAAGAAGGCGCCGATGACTATACGCGAGATGCAATTGGCATCAAGCTTGGGGATTCGATGACTAAGTTTCATAGGTTTGTGCGGCCGCCGTTGCCGGTCTGCGTTAACTACCGGGGATTGGGATCTGTTTGGGAGGGGCGGACTTCGACGGTGTTTGTGCCTTGTCCAGAGCGAGATTGAGCATGAGCACGTTGACTCGAGGCTCGCCATAGATTCCGAGGAAGCGGCCGCTTGTGTGGGCCTCAACGATCGCCTTCACCTGATCCACAGTCATGCCGCGAGCCTTCGCGACGCGCGGGGATTGGAGATTAGCGTTCGCGGGACTGATGTCGGGATCGAGGCCACTCGCCGACCGCGTCACCGCGTCGGCGGGGAGGACGGCATCGGCGGCGAGCCCGTTTTCTTCCCGATAGGCTTTGGCGAGGTCGACGATGCCGTCGAAGTTGCCCGGATCGCCCTTGCCGTCGGCAGACTTTTTGTGGATGCCGTTAATCAGCTTGTCGCTGGTCGGCCCCAGGTTGCTAGCGCCGGAGTTCGCCGCGTCGTACCCGTTTCCCGCCGCGCTTGGGCGGGGGTGAAAGTATTCGGGCTTGGTAAAGCTTTGGCCGATCAGCTCGGAACCGATCACTTTTCCCTGAGAATCCATGATCAGGCTTCCACTCGCCTGGTGCGGGAACATGACTTTGGACAGGCCCCAAATAAGGACAGGGAAGGCAATGCCCATGGCCAAAATGAAGAACAGGGTGAGCATGATCGCCGGCCGGACGATCGGCTGAGTCTGGGGTTTGGAGTTTTCTGTTTGGAGTGCCATCTCGATCACGTGTATTGGGGTGTCAGGGCATTGAGGTATTGGAAATCGTCAATCGTCAATGTCGTGCCACCTGGACCAGGTGAAGGGCGACGAGCCCTTTATCGATCAGCCAAATGAACGGGAACGGGGCGATGATGCCGCCGACGCCATAGATGAGGAGGTTTCGCCGAAGGATGGCCCTGGCATTCATCGGACGGTAGCCGACGCCGCGCAGGGCGAGGGGTATCAGGGCCACGATGATCAACGCGTTGAAGATGACGGCGGCGAGAATCGCCGACTGAGGGCTCTCAAGCTTCATGAAATTCAGCTTCCAAAGCTCCGGATAGGTTACGAAGAACATCGCGGGGATGATCGCGAAGTACTTCGCCACGTCGTTCGCGATGCTGAACGTCGTCAAGGCGCCGCGCGTGATCAACATCTGCTTTCCGATCTCGACGACCTCGATCAGCTTTGTCGGATTGGAGTCAAGATCGACCATATTCCCGGCTTCCTTGGCCGCCTGGGTTCCCGTGTTCATGGCGACTCCCACGTCGGCTTGGGCGAGGGCGGGCGCGTCATTCGTGCCATCGCCGGTCATCGCAACCAGCCTCCCGCCGGCTTGTTCCCTTCGGATGTAGGCCAGCTTCTGCTCGGGGGTCGCTTCGGCGAGAAAGTCGTCCACGCCTGCCTCGGCGGCGATCGAGGCGGCCGTCAACGGATTGTCGCCGGTGATCATGACGGTCTTGATTCCCATCTCTCGGAGCTGCGCGAATCTTTGCTTCATGCCGCCCTTAACGATGTCCTTGAGCTGAATAACCCCCAAGACCTTGTCGTGGTCCGCGACAACGAGCGGAGTGCCACCCTCGCGGGAGATCTTCTCTACGAGGGCCTGCACCTCGGGGGGATAGCTGCCGCCCTGGACCTCGACGAACAGCCGCACGCTGTCGGCCGCGCCCTTGCGGATCATCCTGCCCTGATAGTCGATGCCGCTCATCCGGGTTTGAGCCGTGAACTCGACGAACTGGGCATCCCCGAGTTCGTGAATCTCGCGGCCACGGATGCCATATTTCTCCTTGGCCAGCACAACGATGCTGCGGCCCTCCGGGGTTTCGTCGGCGAGTGAGGCCAGCTGAGCCTTATCGGCCAGATCGGCCTCGGAGATACCGGGAGCGCAGTAGAAAGCGGTCGCCTGCCGGTTGCCAAGCGTGATGGTGCCGGTCTTATCGAGGAGCAGAGTATTGACGTCGCCCGCCGCCTCGACGGCCTTGCCGCTCATTGCAAGCACGTTGTGCTGCATGACCCGGTCCATGCCGGCAATTCCGATCGCACTGAGAAGTCCCCCGATGGTTGTCGGAATGAGGCACACGAGCAGTGCGACGAGCACCGTAAGGGAGGGGACGTTTTCGGCGTGGTCGCCGGCAGCGTACTTGGCGAACGGCAGCAACGTGACGGTGGCAAACAAGAACACAATCGTTAGCCCCGCAAGCAGGATTGAAAGGGCGATCTCGTTGGGCGTCTTTTGTCGCTGAGCGCCCTCCACGAGGGCGATCATTCGATCCAGGAAGCTCTCGCCCGGGTTCTGGGTCACGCGGATTAGGATGCGGTCGGACAGCACCTTGGTGCCGCCTGTAACCGCGTTGCGGTCTCCCCCGCTCTCCCGGATTACCGGAGCGGACTCGCCCGTGATCGCGGATTCGTCGACGCTCGCGATCCCTTCGACAACCTCGCCATCCGCGGCGATAACGTCTCCGGCCTCACACACGAATAGGTCGCCTTTTCGAAGCTGCGGCGCGGAGACCTGACACTCCTTGTCATCCACAAGGAGCCGGGCGATCGTGTCAGTCTTGGCCCGCCGAAGCGAATCTGCCTGAGCCTTACCTCGCCCTTCCGCCATCGCTTCCGCGAAGTTGGCGGAAAGGACGGTGAACCACAGCCACAGGGATACCTGTCCGACAAAAAGCGTATCCGTCGCTCCTTGGACGAGGCCGCGAATCCAGAAGAGTGTCGTCATTACGCTCGTGATTTCGACCACGAACATGACCGGATTCTTGGCAACCTTTCTGGGATCCAGCTTTACGAAAGACTCTTTGATTGCCCGCTTCACGATCGCCGGCTCGAAGAGTGAGACCGGCGCATTCCTGGGCCGATGCCGGTCCACTGGCACCGGAGTTTCCGGCTGGAGTTGCGGTTGAATCTTGATTGCCATCGTCTTAGTTGGAACCAGCCAAGGGCGCGAATGGACTGACCTGGCTGCGAGGACGCATCAGTAGGTCTTGCCTCCTGTCATCTGGAGATGCTCGACGATCGGGCCGAGAGCGAGACCGGGGAAGTAGGTCAGGGCGCCTACGATGAGAACGACTCCGACTAGAAGCCATGCGAAGGTTCCGTTGTCGGTCGGAAAGGTCCCGGATGACAATGGGATCGCCTTCTTGCGCGCCAAGCTCCCGGCGATGCCGAGAATCGGGATGATCATGAGGAAGCGGCCGATCAGCATTGCGACACCGCCCATCGTGTTGTAGTAGGGCGTGTTGCCGGTGATGCCCGCGAACGCGGAGCCGTTGTTTCCGGTCTGTGACGCGAACATGTAGAAGATCTCGCTGAAACCGTGTGGCCCGTTATTGTTCGTATTTCCCGTTGCCGGTCCGTAGACCGAGTCGCTGCCCCCGGCGTAGGCCGCGCCGTTGTAAGTGTTCAGGGAGCCGTAGGTGCCCTCCTTGGGAAGTTGAATGGTGCTGCTCACTGCGGTGAACACGAGTACCGAGGCGGCTAGGATCAGAACGGCAAGCATCGCCATCTGCACTTCAAACTTCTCGATCTTCTTGCCGATGTATTCGGGTGTCCTCCCAACCATGAGCCCGGCAATGAAAACCGCGATGACCGCGAACATCAACATTCCGTAGAGCCCGGCGCCGACGCCTCCGAAGATCACTTCGCCGGTCAGGAGGTTGAAAAGGGGCACGAGCCCGCCGACCGGCGTGAAACTGTCGTGCATCGAGTTGACGGCGCCGCACGATGCATCGGTCGTGACGGTGGCAAAGAGCGTCGAAGATCCGATGCCGAAGCGCACCTCTTTGCCCTCCATATTGCCGCCCGGCTGATCCGAGGTCATCGCGGTCTGGATGCGGGCGTTGTCGAGGTGGGTCGTACCTGCCTGCTCGGAGATGTTGCAGATGAAGGCGCCGGCGAGAAACATGACGCTCATCGCAGAAAAAATCGCCCAGCCCTGCCTTACGTTGCCGACCATCTTGCCGAACGTGTAGGTCAGACCAGCGGGGATAGCAAAGATGAGGACAAGGGTGAAGAAGTTGGCAAACGGGGTCGGGTTTTCGAACGGGTGCGCCGAGTTCGCGTTGAAGAAACCGCCCCCGTTGGTTCCAAGCTGCTTGATGATTTCCTGCGACGCGACCGGCCCCTGGGCGATCGTCTGCGTAGCGCCTTCCAGAGTCTTTACCGAGGTGTAGTTGTCGAAGTTCTGAGTAACTCCCTGCCATACAAAAATGAGGGCGCCAACCGTGCAAATCGGCAACAGCACGTATAAGGTGCAGCGCACAACATCTGCCCAGAAGTTGCCGATCCCATTGGCGCTCTTGCGCGAGAAACCGCGAATGACGGCAATCGCAATGGCAATCCCCGTTGCGGCCGACATCCAGTTGTGGATGGCCAACGAGACCATGTTCGAAAAATAGGAGAGCGTGACCTCCGGAGAGTAGTTCTGCCAGTTCGTGTTAGTCGTGAACGAGGCCGCGGTGTTAAAGGCCAGGTGCGCCGGCATTTGCTTGGCATCAAAGCCCTGCGGATTCAACGGCAGGACGTACTGCAGCCGCAACAACCCGTAAGTTACGAGCATGCCAACCGCCGAGAAGACGAGCATGGCGATGGCGTAGGTCGTCCACTTCATGTCCCGCTCGGGATCGATTCCGAGGAGCTTGTAGACGCCTTGCTCAAGCCAGCCAAGGATGCCGCTTAGGGGTGTTCTCTCTCCCTCGAACACCTTGGCCAGGTAAGTGCCCAAGGGCTTCGCGATCAAGACGATCACCGCGAAGTAAACGAGGATCTGCAGAGTTCCGTTGGTGGACATTTGAATTGGGCGTGGGCGAGTGGACTTTGGATTAGGGCAGGGTCAGTCCCCTTTCGAAACTCTCAGGTGATCAGAACTTCTCCGGCTTCAGCAATGCGTAGACCAGGTAGGTGAGGACGAGAAGGCACACGATGGTGGTCCAAAGATAGTCACTCATCGACTTCTCCTCGAAGCTTCTCGCAACCCTTCGCGTAGGCGATCGCAACCCAGAAGAAGGCTAGGGTCACGAAGATAAAAAGAAGGTCGGTCACTGGATATCTCGCTTATCGCCACACGTCTCATTGCGCCGTCGCCGGCCGAGTTGGGAGGGTCTTTCGGAATATCGATCGTGCTCCTCGAGCCGGCCGGCTAGGGCTTTCATGAGGACGAGAGCTCCCGCGAATCCGATGAACAGGGCGACATCGTTCATTTCGCTCCAGATTCATTGAACTCTGGGAGCCCGTAAGGGGCGCGTCAAGCCCGGGGTGGTCGCCGTAAGGATTTCATAAGGGAGCTTCATGAGCCCCGACCTTCATTCGGTTCTTAGCCGGTACCCCACTCCTGGCTCGGTCGTCAGGAGTTTGGGCCGAGTCGGATCCGGCTCGAGCTTGTGGCGCAGCTGACCCATATAGACTCGGAGATAATGGCTTTCCTCGGCATAGGCGGCCCCCCATACTTCGGCGAGAAGCTGCCGGTGCGTGACGACCTTGCCGGAGTACTTCACAAGGGCCGCGAGGAGCTTAAACTCGTTGGGGGTCAGGTGGACCTCTTCCCCACCACGCCGAACCACGTGCGATGCCAGGTCAACCTCAAGGTCTCCAGCCCGAAAGACCGGCTCAGCGGCCGACTTCTTCGAGTGACGGAGCGCTACGCGTATGCGAGCTAGAAGTTCGCCAACTCCAAATGGTTTGGTGAGGTAGTCGTCGGCGCCCGCGTCGAGAGCCTTGACCTTGTCGCCTTCACGCTCCCTAGCGGAAAGAACGATGATCGGCACGTCGCTCCACTCCCTGATCTCCGAAGCAACCCGCACCCCATCGATGTCGGGGAGCCCCAAATCCAGCAGAATGACATCAGGACGCTCGGTAGCCGCGAGGCGAAGTCCCTCTTTGCCGTCGGCCGCCTCGATGAGCCGAAACAGCTTGTCGTCCAGACTGACCCGCAGGAAACGGCGGATGGCCGTTTCATCATCGATGATGAGCACGACAGTCTCTGCCTTCATTCGGCCGGCACCTCGGGCGCCTCTCCGGACGAAGACAGCTCCAAGAAGATCCTCGCGCCGCCGCCGGGCCGATTCTCGGCCCATGCCCGCCCCCCATGGATTTCCGCCACAGACTTCACGATTGCCAGGCCCAAACCGAACCCGGAGTCGCCATGGGTTGCCGTCTGATAGAACTTCTCGAACACTTTTTCCTCGTCACCCGGAGGTAGCCCTGGCCCGCGGTCGCTAACTTCGACGCGTACCCGGCCATGCGGCCGGCAAACCCTGATCTCGACTCCGGCGCCGGCCGGGGTGTGGCGGGCGACATTCTCGAGAAGGTTAACGAGGGCCTTTTCCACGAGCACCTCGTCAACCTTGACCAGCTGCATGGACGGTGGAATAAACGTCTTGACATCCCGCCCCTCGAGAAGCCTTTCGGTTTGCCCGAGGGCTGAGCCAACCAGCTCCTCGATCGAGTTCCAATCGAGCTTGGGATTGACGGTCAGCGCCTCCAACCGGGTCATGTCCAACAGATTCTGAACATGCCGGTTCATTCGCTCGGACTCTTCGAGGATCGTTCGAGCCAGCTCCTTTGGTTCCCCCTCACCTTGTTCGAGCGCGCTGGCGGCTCCCGTGATGACGGTCAGCGGTGTTCTCAGATCATGCGAGACCGAATTGAGCAGGACGTTGCGCATCCGCTCGGCCTCGGCGGCCAGCCTTGCCGTATGCGATTCCTTAGCCAACAAGGTTCGCTCAATGGCAAGTGCGAGCCCGTTTGCGAAGGTCTCCAGGAGGTTCGTCTGCTGGCCGTCAGGGCCCTTGTCCAGCTTGATGCCGATTGCGCCGAGGGTGCCCCTTGCGGCTCTCAACGGGAAATAGAGCGCCGCCGAGTTGGGAAGGGTATCGGTGCCGGCGCCGGCTGGTTCCGACTTATCGACTACCCATTTGGCTACGATCTGTTCCGTTGGCGCCTCTTCCCAGCCCGAAGCCGATCGCGCTAGGACCTCGAGCTGGCCGGACTCGTCGGAAATCAGGACGGTTGCTTCGGCGCCGAAAAGGGCGCCAATCTCCCGAGCGGCGATCGCGGCGATCTCCCGGCGGCTGCGGGTTTTCGCCAAATCGCGGCTAAGTTCGTAGAGAACGGCGGAACGCCTTTCGCGTTCGCGCGACGAGGTCGCTTCGCCTCGAAGTCGGAATGCCAAGCCGCTAATGAGGAGGGCAACGGTCAACATGATCGCAAACGACAGCACGTATTGCGAATCCTGAACGGCGAAAGTATAGCGAGGGGGGATGAAGAAGAAGTCGAAGGCGAGAACGCTAAGGACCGACGCAAAGGCGGATTCCTTCGGACCGTACCGGCTGGCGACGAAGGCAACCCCAAGCAGGTAGACCATGATCAGGTTCGCGGGCGACACGTGGGGATCGAGGAGATAGCAAATGCACGTCATCACGGCGGTCGTCGCCAAGGTAGCTCCGTAGCCGATAAGGCTGTTTTCCCGTTGGACGGGAGCCGACCGTAGCCTCCGCTCCTTCTCGGGTTCGGCCGTAATCACGAGTACATCCAGTTCGGCGCTCCTCCGCACAAGCACGTCGACGACTGACCCGAATACCAATTCTTGCCAGCGAGGCTTGATCGGTTTGCCGACCACGATCCTGGTCGCGTTCCTATCTCGCGCGATCTGGAGGATCTCGCCGACGATATCGTGCCCGTGCGATGAGACGGTCTCCATGCCGAGTCGTTCGGCGAGCCTCAGGGCTTCCTGAGCTTGCCGCTGCTCCTCGGCCGGCCGGTTTGTTTGGCGGTCGCTCTCAACGTAGACCGCGATCATCTCGGCGTGCCCGGCGACTCCCATTCGGGCCGCGGTCCGGACTACTTTGGATGCCAGAACATTGGGGGCGATGCAGACGATTACTCGCTCTTTTGTCGGCCATAGCTCCTGGATGCGCTCTTCCGTGCGGTAAGTCCGCATTTGGGCATCGACGCGGTCGGCCATTCGCCGGAGGGCAAGCTCGCGAAGGGCCATGAGATTTCCCTTCCGAAAGAAGCCTTCCAAGGCGTGATCGATCCGGTCCGGCTGGTAGACCTTGCCTTCTTTCAGCCTCTGTCTTAACTCCTCAGGTGGTATGTCGATCAGCTCGAGATCGTCGGCCCTTTCAATGATCGAATCGGGGACCGTCTCGCGCACGACAACCCCGGTGATCTGACCAACGACGTCGTTGAGGCTCTCGAGATGCTGGATATTGATCGTCGTATAAACGCTGATGCCAGCCTGGAGGAGGTCTTCAACGTCTTGATATCGCTTTGGGTGCCTCGAGCCGGGAGCATTCGTGTGAGCGAGTTCATCCACGAGTATCAGCTGAGGTCGCCTCTCGAGAGCGGCGTCGATGTCGAACTCCCGAACGGTAATGCCCCGGTGCTCAATCTCTTTGAGCTGCAGAACCTCGAGGCCCTGCAAAAGCGCATCGGTTTCCTTGCGTCGATGCGTCTCCACATATCCGGCCAGGACTTCGAGCCCGCGACTTTTCTGCTCGTGTGCCTCTGAGAGCATCGCGTAGGTCTTGCCGACACCCGCAGACGCCCCAAGGAAGACCTTAAGTCTTCCTCGCGATAGCTTTCTTTCCTCCTCCTGGGCAAGTTTCAGAAGCTCGTCGGGATCCGGTCTTTCGTGCCGCACGCTTAGCATGAGAGTGCCACAATGGCGGCCCGCCGCTTGATCTCGCCACCTCAAGAAACTATAAGAAATCGGCGGCTAACTGCCTCGTTGACACGCCGCTACTTTCGCTTATAGGTCGTCGTGAAGAGTCGCGTCCACTCGCCCTGGCGCTGCATTTCGAGGGTGTAGGTCAGGGTGTCCGCGGCTGGGCTCTCGTAGGTGGCGCGCAGGACCGTACCCGGGCCGGCCGCCGAGTCCATCGGTTTGGTGTTGAGGACGAGCTTGTTGCCGACGAGATCACCTTCGAAGGTTAGCGGCCCGGTCGACGTATCGGTGAACCACCAGGCCGTGTACTTGCCCGACTTCGGATCATAGGATATGAAGTGGCGGGTGTCCGTCGGCTTGCGGCCAGGCATGGTCGTCGAGAGCATTTCACAAAGGTATCGTCCGCCGATCGCGTCGTCGATACGGTTCGTCGCATTGCCCGACATCGGCGGGCCACCCTGCGTATTGAACTCTTGCTTCCCCGTCCAATCGCCCTTCATGAAGGCGAGAGCCTTGAGGGCTTCCGCCGGCTTCAGGTCGTGTTGCTGAGCCTGTACGAAGCAACCGCAGATGGCGACAAGAGAGCAGAGTATCGCTTTCATGAAGGGAAACTTACCTGTTCGTTGGCGGCCGAGATAAATCACGCCACGGTCGCTAAGGACGCAACGTTCGGACCTGACGCCCATTGGGTCCTTAGGATCATGTCGGGCATTCCGATAAGCTCCCCGCTTTAGTCGCTCCCTTTGGGGGGCAAATAAATCTCGCCTCTATTCCACATTTCGAACCTGAATCGGACAAACCTAGAGTCGATTGCGAGGTTTAAAGTCTAATCCCGGCAAACTGCTCAGCCGACAACAATGCTGGGATGAACCGTGGACTTTACACAGCGGCGACGGGAATGAGCGCCATGCAGCGGATGCTGGATGTCACCGCGAACAACCTTGCCAATTCATCCACAAACGGATACAAGAGCGACAGCCTGGAGTTTCGGGATGCCTTCGAGGCCAACCTCAGCTCGGGGGGTCAAAAGGTAGGTCAGATGAGCTATGGAGTCGTGCCCGACGGCGGCCGCACGAACTTCGACATTGGGACGATCAGTCAGACCGGGAATCCGCTCGACGTTGCGATCACCGATCCGCAGGGCGCTTTCAAAATCGATGTCGGCGCCGGCCGATTCCGTTACACACGCGACGGAACTTTCCGCTTAAACGAACAGAAGCAGCTCGTCGATTCCAGGGGAGGGCTCGTACTCGACAACTCGAACTCGCCAATCACGCTTGACGGGACCGATATCAACATCGCTCAAAACGGCGAGATCACGGTGGATGGCCAGGTCGCCACGACTCTCGGAGTCTTCAAGGGCCATTTCACCAAAGCCGGACAGAACCAATTTACTTCGGACGATGCCACTCTAGCCGATCAAATCAGCGTTCAATCGAAGGCGCTCGAGGGCTCCAACGTTAACGCGGTTGAGGCGATGGTCCAGATGATCACGCTTAGCCGCACATTCGACATGGCACAGAAGGCCGTGCAGCAGCACGACCAGTTGAACCAGAAACTTATCGAAAGCCTGAACGGCTAACGACCGGCGGCTACTAGACTTGCGGCGCTTGCGGGACGAAGCGTCGACGCAAAGCTCAGGGACGGGCAAGAACCAGGTGTTCGGTGTTGGGTGTTGGTGATCGGATTTCCGAACCTTCCCAGCTCAAGAAGCCAGGAAACGGCGTTACGGCGTTGAGGCATGGGGCCTTGGGTCGGACGCATCGGATGAAGCGAAGGCCGCAACGCCTCAGTTGCCAAAGCGCCTCTTCCGAAGGAAGATGACCGACCATGATGCGAGCTTTGACAACCGCGGGCACGGGAATGATTGCCCAGCAGTTCAATTTGGACACGATCTCCAACAACCTGGCGAACGTGAACACGACCGGCTTCAAGCACCAGCGAGCCGAATTCCAGGACCTCGTCTACCAAACCTTTAAGGGTTCGACGACGAATTCAGGCGCGACTCAGGTCGGCTTGGGATCGGCATTCTCGGCGACCGGCAGCGATTTCAGCGAGGGTGCGATGCAGAACACGACGAATCCGCTCGACCTCGCGATCATCGGCAACGGCTTCTTCCAGGTGCAGAAGCCGGACGGAACTCTCGCTTATACCCGCGACGGTTCATTCAAGCAGGACGCCAACGGACAACTCGTAACCAGCGACGGTTATCCGCTCGAGCCCCCGATTACGGTTCCAACGAACGCAACCGCCGTCTCAATCTCGAACCTCGGCCTAGTGACTGCGATCGTGCCGGGACAGAACGACCCGCAGACCGTCGGCCAAATCCAGCTCGCGCTCTTTCCCAACCCGGCTGGCCTGACCCGGGCGGGACAAAACCTTTTTACGGCGGGTGGCGCAAGTGGCGCCGTCAACCTCGCGGACCCAGGCGTGAGCGGAGCCGGCCAACTTAATTCCGGATTCCTGGAAGGCTCCAATGTCCAGGTCGTGGAGGAGATGGTGAAGATGATCATGGCTCAACGGGCCTATGAGATCAACTCGAAAGCCATTCAAACCTCCGACCAGATGCTGGCCACGATCAACAACCTCAAGCAGTAGGCCATGGTACTCGCACTCGTTTTAGCATCCGGGCTCTCGCTTCCCGTCCGGGTTGACGGAGAGGGCTATCTTCGCTTCATCCGCGAGGGCAGGATCGTGTATTCGGCTTCCGCCGATCTCACCGTCCAGTCCGGCACCCTCGGTTCGAAAGGTCTGCCATTGACCCCGGCGGTTAGGGTTCCCACAAACGCGACAAAGATCGAAGTTGATCTGTCCGGCAACATCTCGGCTACCGCAGGAATCGTGAAGACTCCCTGCGGCCGGATCGTGCTCGCACGATTTGGCAGTAAGCCATCGGAAGATCACGGGTTTTTAGTTTCCGAGACCCGCGCCACCATCGGCAATCCGGGCGAGGGTTTGTTCGGCGTCATCCGCACCTCCGCGGCCCAAACTGCCGCAAGTACGGTCTCTCTCAAGGTCAACAAACTCACGGAAGTCGAGGCCGAGTCGGTGACCTTCGGCGACATCGTGTCCGACGATACCGATGCCAAGACCAAGACCGCCCTCCAAGGCGTTGTGTTTTGCGCAGCGCCAGCGATCGGAGTCGACATGCCGGTGACGGCCAGCCGAGTGTCGGCGCTGGCGAAACGGGCCGGCCTCGAGGTCGATGTCGAAGTTCCTCCAGGCGCCGTCATCCGGAGAAAGTCTCAGCCCATCAAGCAAGAGGACTTCGTTGCGGCCGCCACGAAAGCAGCCCAGGCGGAGATCGGCGCCGCTATACCGATGACGACCTCCGATCCATCCCAGGGCGACTTTCAGGCGCCGCTCGGCCAGATCGAGTTGAAACCCGAGGATGTCAAGACCTCGGGGATGGTGATAACGGTCAGAGTTGCGGTTTATGTCAACGGCGGACGTGTGAACTCGCGCAGCGTGAATCTGAAGGTGGACTCGTCGGCCCAGATCAAGGCAGGGGCCGCTATAAAGATCCTCATGAAGAGTTCGGGCGTCAACGTCGAGATTCCTGGCAAGGCCAGAACCGGAGGAATGGTCGGCCAGTCGGTGACGGTGGTCACCGACAATGGCGCTGTGCTCACGGGCACCGTTTTGAGCGCCGACAGAGTGCAGGTGAAGATATGAAGAAGTTGTGGTTGATGGTGGGTGGTTGGCTGTTGTTCAGCGCGGCTAGCGCCCAGATCAAGTCGGAAGAGAACTTTGGATCGCTGGTTCCCACAAATTACCGGAGTCCGATTCTCGATCGGATCGCCCGAAACGTCGGAGACATCCTGACGGTCATCGTAAGCGAAAACACATCGTCCAACATGGCGGGATCGACATCGGCCACGAAGAAGGACACCAACTCGGTCAATGCCGGATTTGTGGGCAGTCTGCGAACGGCGATCCCGGCTCTCAATCGGATTCTTAGCCCCCTGGGACCCGGCCTCTCCAACCTCAACGACGGAGCAAACAGCTCGGTCGCGGGAAGCGGCAGCTCCACGAATTCCACTCAGCTCACGGCAAAGGTTTCGGTAATCGTAAAGCAAGTCCTGCCTAACGGAAATCTGGTCGTCGAGGGAACGCGCTGGGTCAAGGTGAATAAAGAGGAGACGAATCTGACCTTTACCGGAGTCATTCGTCGCGACGACGTCCGCTACGACAACACCGTTTTCAGCGAGAACGTGGCCGATGCGAAGATGACGAACTCGAGCAAGGGTCTCGTCGCCGATCGCCAGCGGAAAGGATTCATTACAAGACTTCTGGATTGGCTCTTCTGAATTTGGACTTTGGCTTGAACACGAACCCAGCGAACTTATTATGAAACTCGCAGCTATTCTCCTCATTTTCGCATGCGGAATCTGTTTCGCCCAAAGGAGCGGGGGTTCGTCGGCGAACGATCCCAACCAGGGCGTACCCACCGGGCCAGGCACGAACGCCAAGCAGGCGGCCAAAAAGCCGGTGACAAAGGATGACGAGGAGGCGCTGCGCAAGCGCATGCAGATCATCCAGGCTGAGAAGGACGGAGTTGAGGTCCGGATCAAGAGCATCGCCCACTTTAGAGGGATCCGGTCCAACCAGATCATGGGAACTGGCCTGGTGTTAGGACTGGCCGGTTCAGGCGACACCAAGAAGTCGGTGATCACCCAACAGCTGATAGCGAACGCCTTCAAGGAGTTTGGGATCCGTCTCGATCCGACCCTGCTCGACCTCAAGAACGTTGCCGCGGTCATCGTAACCGCCGATCTACCTCCGTTCGCGACCAACGGCCAGCTGATCGACGTCCAGGTCCAGTCGATCGGAGACGCAAAGAGTCTCGCGGGCGGGACTCTGCTCCAGACCGCGATGTATGCAGCGGGCGATCAGAGCACGGTTTACGTCATGGCGCAGGGCAGCGTGAACGTGGGCGGCTTTGACGTGAGCGCGGGCGGCAGCTCAGCCCAGAAAAACTTCGTCACCGCAGGCCGTGTTCCCGAAGGCGGCATCGTTGAGCGCGGCGCTCCCACCAAGCTCGTCTACGACGGCAAGATCTATCTCGAGTTGAATCAGGCGGACCTGACCACCGCGATGCGGGTGGCCGCCAAGATTTCGCAGGCCTTCCCCAACCTGCTAGCAACGGCAGTGAACGGAGGGACGGTCGAGATGACCCTTCCCGCCGATCTTCCGGCGATGGAGGCGATGAGCAAGATCGAGGAATTACGGGTCTTCGCCGATACCCAGGAAACG
Organism: uncultured Fimbriimonadaceae bacterium; assembly: GCA_964576205.1. Classification (GTDB taxonomy): domain Bacteria; phylum Armatimonadota; class Fimbriimonadia; order Fimbriimonadales; family Fimbriimonadaceae; genus JAEVZK01. The sequence goes on from CAZNUL010000013.1 coordinate 43,663, forward strand.
ATCGTTATCAACGAGAAGACGGGGACGATCGTGATCGGCGGAAACGTCCGGATCGGCCCGGCTGCGATCGTTCACGGAAGCTTGAGTGTGAAGATCGACCAGGATATCGACGTCAGTCAGCCGTCGCCATTCTCGCTCGGTTCGACCGTCGTAACCCAGAAGACGAACATCGATGTCAGCGAGCCGAAGGCCGACGTTGCGTCGTTGGCTCCCAACACGACGGTTGCCGACCTGGCCAAAGTGTTTCACGCACTTCAACTCAAGGCTAGCGACGTGATCTCCATTCTGCAAGCACTTCGCGAGCAGGGTGCTCTCAAAGCGAGGATCATTTCGCAATGAACGAGCTTGGTTGCTGGCTGTTTGTCGTCGGCTGTTGGACCTTTGTGGCCGCTGCCTCGGTGCTGTTGGTTCGATGGTTCGACTCGCAACCCAAGCCTTCGCGCCAGCCGTCCGCGAACAAGCGCAGGGGTCGCCCATGAGGATCGACGCTTCGCCACCGGCGAATACGAAAGACCTCGTAGCGTTGAAGAAGGCTTGCGAGCAGTTCGAGGCCGTCTTCGCCAAACAGCTCCTCTCCGAAATGCGCAAGGGCGTCCAGGAAACATCGCTCGGCGACCAAGCCGGGAGCGATATCTACAAGGACATGATGGATCAGGCGATCGGAGACTCGATGGCTCATCAGGGCGCTCTCGGCATCGGACAGATGCTTTACAAGGAATTTGCGGCACAGGTGGGTGCCAAGCATGAGTCTGCAACTCGAACAAGTGACGACCGTCGGGACTTAGCGCGACAAGTCGTGCCATTACAAAGCGCGGATGAATCCGCGCACTCCAAACCATGAAAACACGAGAACTACAAACGCTATGGTGGGACTGGCTCGGGACATCCGAGCGGCTCCTGCGATCGCTTCACGAGCAGACGGCGGCAGTAACCCTGCGCGACGTTGCCCGCGTGGAGCGAATTCAACCGGAACTCGACACGCTCCTGGAGCGCGTCAAGTCGATCGACGAGAGCGCTGCGGCGTGCGCAAGAAAGCTGGCCGAAGAGCTGGGCACAGAGCCCAACCTTCGAAGTTTGGCGTCCGCCCTCGATAAGGCAGAAGCGCAGCAGCTCCAGGGATTGGCAAATCGGGTGATGGTCGCCGCGCGAAACCTCCAGGAGGTGTTCGCCAGGAATCGAACGCTGATCGAGTCCGAACTTACCTACGTTAACGGCACCCTGACGCTCATCGCGAAAGCGGCCGTTGAAGGAAAGGGCAAATATGCCGCTCGGGGCAGGACGGCCGTGCTCGTGGATCAAGCCGCGTAAGAGGAAAGCAAATGCCAGGCCTATTTCAGGGAATCAGTACGATGAACAGCGCCCTTCGCGCTTTTCAGAGCGCGTTGGACGTGACAGGCAACAACATCACCAACGTAAACACCCCCGGCTACTCTCGTCAGGCGGTTCAGCTCAACGAACAGATACCAACCCTAAACGACAGTCGCTATATCGGGAACGGTGTTACCGTTGCGGCGATCAATCGTATCCAAGATCAGTTTCTATTCGCACGTCAGATTCAGGCGTCGAGCGAGGACGGCCGGCTCAACTCCCTCCTCGGCGGCTTGAACAACGTTCAGTCTGTAACGAGCGCTACCAACGGCAACAGCGTCGGAGACGCCCTCAACGCGTTCTATAACGCTTGGTCCGCGTTGGGCTCGAGCCCAAGCGATCCGGCTCTGCGCCAGGAAGTCCAGCAAACCGGTGAGACCTTAGCGTCGCGCATCAGCGGCTTGTACGCCAATTTGCAGCCTCAACGGACCCAGATCACGGCCAGCATTGCGGGAACCGACCAACAGGCTAAATACCCTGTGAACACCCTAGGGTGGCTG
>CAZNUL010000013.1:45540-69460 GCA_964576205.1 uncultured Fimbriimonadaceae bacterium
ACTTGCGGGCACGATCCAGCGATGTTATGACCTGGTAAACACCATCGGTGGGCTGAATCAGGAGATCCAGAGGGCCGACGTCAGCGGGGCTACCCCGAACGATCTGCTCGATCAGCGAGATCAGGCCATTCAGCAGTTGAGCGAGATCATGCCGGTCAAAGTTCAGCCAATGGCTGATGGCACCGTCGCCCTATTCTCCGGACAGCTTACGCTCGTCGATCAGACGGGTGCGGCTAAGATCCCGACCACCTACGATCCAAACACTGGCGGGCTTACGGCGAACGGGCAGACTTATCCAATTACGAGCGGCAGACTCCTTGGCCTATTCCAGACGTCGCAAAAGATCGCATCCTACCAGGGACAGCTCGATACCCTTGCGAACAACCTGAGAACGCAGTTCAACTCGATCCACTCGACGGGAATCAACGGGCTCGGCCAAACCGGCCAAAACTTCTTCCAGGACGTTCCCGCCGGCAATCCTCAGACTGGAGCCATCGACTTCCAAGTCGACCCTGCGATCGTGTCCGACGCAAGAGCGATCGCGACCGGAGTTAGTGGTAATCCCGGAGACGGCGGGCTAGCACTCTCGATGAGCAATCTGCGCGATACCCAGATTCCGGCTTTAGGTGGCAAGACGTTTACGGGATACTTCTCCGCCATGATCACCGGAATCGGTCAGGATGCGGCCGATGCGCAAAGCCAGAGCAACACGTCGTCCGCGGTGATGCAGCAGATCTCCCAGCAGATACAAAGCGTGAGCGGCGTCTCGATCGACGAGGAGATGAGCAACATGCTTCGTTACCAACGGAGCTACCAAGCGGCGGCAAAGGCCCTCTCGGTATTCGACCAAACGACCAATGATTTAATCAACATCCTTCAGTAAGCAGGCAAGATTGACAGGGACTTGAGCGGCAATGCGCATCAGCACGAACTACCAATACAACACGTACCAGTACAATCTGCAGAATGCTGACCAGCGGCTCGTGGCGATCAGCCAGGAGTTGTCGACGGGCAGGCGCATCAACCAGCCGAGCGACGATCCGGTAGGCGTTGGCCAGTCGATCACGCTTAACAGCCTTCAGTCAGGCATCCAGCAGTATCTGAGCAATCTCAATACCGCCAAGGGATCGCTCGGCACGATCGACAACACGGCTAGCTCCATATCCGATCTCATGAATCAAGCCTACTCGCTGGCCGTGCAAGGAGCGAATTCGACGACCGACCAGACCGGTAGAAATGCCCTAGCCGGACAAATCTCGGAGCTCCAGAAGCAGCTCGTTAATCTTGCGAACACACAGGGGCCGACCGGCGATTATGTGTTCGCTGGCCAGAGGACCAGTACGAAGCCTTACATCGTGAACGGCACGACGGTGACGTTCAATGGCGATACGAATCCCATCAACGTGGAGATCGGGCCCGGACAGACGATGCAGTCCAACGTGCCGGGCGAGCCGATGATCTCGACGATGTACAACAACCTGCAGACTCTCAAGAACGACTTGACGGGAGGCCAGATCGGCGCCATCAGCGGAGTCGACATCGGCAATATTCAAAGCTCACTTTCCGCGATCACGAGCGTTCGCGGAGACGTTGGCGCCCGGATGCAGACGATATCGAGCATGTCGTCGCAGTATCAAGTTCACAGCGACAACCTCGCGAAGAGCATTTCAGACCTGGAGGACGTAGACATGGCCTCCGCCGCCGTGAAGTATCAGCAAGCCAGCCAGGCGTATACCGCGGCACTCACCGTCGTAGGTCAAGGATCGACCCTCAGCCTATTGGACTTCATCAAATGACATTAACCGGCACTCGCTTCGGCGACATCGAATTCGGACCGTCCGACGTTCTCTTCTTCAAGGAGGGACTCATCGGCTTTCCTCAGTTACAGGAGTTCGTCCTGATCTCCCACAAGGACGATTCTCCGTTCCGGTGGCTTCAGAGCGTCCAGGAACCCTCGGTCGCGTTTCTGTGCGCGATTCCTCAGCACTTCGTTCCCGAATACAACCCAGGCGTTTCGTTCGCGGTCGTCGAGGCCCTTTCGATCCAAGAGGAAACGGACCGGTATGTGCTTACGACAGCCTCGATCCCCAAAGGCAAGCCGGACGATATGACGATCAATCTCGCCGCGCCGATCCTGGTTAACGCGAACACGCGTAGCGCGCTACAATTCGTCCTGGACGACGAGGCGTATACTGTTAGACACCGGGTATTCCAACAGGCGAAGGTTAAGCAGAAGGTGGCCGCCTAGATCGAGGCGGCTTTCGTTTAGAAGGGCTTCACTTTCCCGGCAGGTAGCCACGGAGGGCGACTTAGCATGCTTGTGCTCACGCGCAAACTACATCAGAGCATTGTGATCGGGGACGGCATCGAAGTCGTCGTGCTCGAAGTTCGCGGCGAGCAGGTTCGATTGGGAATCAAAGCTCCAAAGAACGTGGCAGTCCATCGTAAGGAAATCTACGAGCAGATCCAGCAGGAGAACAAGAGCGCCTCAGAAACCCGGCCCGAAGACATCCCGGACGCGTGAAAAGACTTGTTCTCATCGTCGAATGTTCTTGCGCTCTTCTATTGAGCGCGGCGGGGGTTTGCCTCGTTCACCGAGTTGCACCCGGGCACATTTCCATGCAACTGGTTGGAGCGTCGCTGGCGGTTCCGACTTTGTCGTCGATTCTGTTCCTGTGCATTTCCGTGGCAGTCCCTGATCTCTATGCCGTGAACTCGCTCCGTTTTCCGCTCAATCTGACGCTACCGACGATCTACGTCGCCACCCTCATTTTGACGATGACCCTCATGACCCGGGTGGGCCTCTCGATTACGCGGGTTCCGTCTGCGCTCGATCAAATGAAGATTTGGGCCGAATGGCAGGTGCTTCTCAGCACGCTTCTAGTCGGCATCGTCGTTCTATCTTTGCTCGGCCTTCTTGGGCACGGGAACGAAAAGACGGCGGAAGCGGATCGCTGACCGCGCATAGGCCTTCTGGTATTGGGTCGGTTTGGATATTGCTCGGCTCCAGCATCTTGCCGGATGGTGACGGCTTTTAGCCGTCGGCCATGAGCTGGAAGGCAGGGCCACGTTCAAACTGACCCACTACTTGCCTTCAGGATCGGGTGCGTCCGGCGGTAGACTCGGGGTTCAATGCAGGTGCACTTCGGCGTTGAGCTGCTCGCTGCGGAGTGGACCGAATCCGTCGCTTGCATCGGCACCTTTGACGGCGTTCATCGGGGTCATCAAAAGGTCATCGGCGCCGCTGTCGAACTGGCTCGCGAACATGAGCGGCCATCAGTTCTCGTCACGTTCGACCGGCACCCGGCGCATATCCTGGCTCCTGACCGATGCCCGAAGCCGATCGCATCGCTCCAATCCAACCTCCAAGCCTTCGAGGACCTGGGCGTCGCGGTCGCGGTCGTCCTGCCGTTCGACTACGAGCTGAGCCAAACGTCCGCCGAGGATTTCTTCGCCCGGATCCTGCTCGAACGAATCAAGGCAAGGGCGATCGTGGTTGGCCACGACTTTGCCTTCGGTCACAACCGTGTGGGTACTCCAGAGTGGCTGGCCGGACGAATCGAAACGGCGGTCATCTCGCCGTTTGAGATCGATGGCAGGCGCGTGAGCAGCAGCGAAATCCGCCGCGACGTGGCGGCCGGCAAGGTTGAAGAAGCGGCCCGGCTCCTAGGTCACCCCTTCGAAATTCCGGGGGTCGTTATCGCGGGGCAGCGCCTCGGCCGCGAACTTGGCTTCCCAACCGCAAATCTTGCTCGCTCGTTCGATCAGACGCTACCGGCATTCGGCATCTATTCCGGAGAGCTGACTTGCCCAGTGGGCACCTATCGGGCCGCAATCAGCATCGGAGTTCGCCCGGCTGTCGGTGGCGACCGCATGTCGATCGAGGCCCACCTTCTGGACTACCCGGGGAACTCGCTCTACGGCATGGCGGTGACGCTTCGCCTCATCACCCGCGTTCGGGAGGAGCGGGACTTCGAGTCACTCGACGCCCTGAAGAAGCAGATTGAGGCAGATGTGGCGCTCATCAGAGCCATTTGGTAGTGCCGGCCGGGCTCACCACCGAATCAGGTTAGCGCCCCAGACTAGGCCGGCGCCAAATCCGACGGTCATCACGACCATGCCCTTCTTCAGCCGGCCCTGCTGCTCGGCTTCGTAGAGGCCGAGGGGAATCGATCCGCCACTCGTATTGCCGTATTTCTCGACGTTGATAAAGACCTTTTCGGGCCGCAGGTTCAGCCGTTTCGCGGCCGACTCGATGATCCTAAGATTTGCCTGGTGCGGCACGAAGAGGTCGATGTCCTCCGGCTGCATGCCAACTTGGTCCAGAAGCCGGCAGCAGGCATCGCCCATCGCCACAACGGCAAACCGATAGACCTCGGCTCCCGCCATGTAGATCGTGCTCCGCACGCTCTGCGACGCCGGGCTGCAAGCCGGGTAACGCGAGCCTCCGGCTTCGAGGTCGATATGCTTCGCGCCCGAGCCGTCGGCGAGAAGCACCGTCTTTATCACGCCTCGATCGGTGTTCTCCTCGCCTCGCAAGACGATCGCTCCCGCGCCGTCGCCGAAGAGTACGCACGTCGAGCGATCCGTCCAATTCACAAACTTGGTTAGTGTGTCCACTCCAACGACGAGCGTCGTCTTTGCCTCACCCGCCTTGATCATCGAGCCCGCCACCGACGTGGCGTAGATGAATCCCGCGCAGGCGGCGCCAACATCGACGGCTCCAGCGTTCTTCGCTCCGATTGTTTCCTGGATTAGGCACGACACGGAGGGAAACAGCATGTCACCGGTCACACAGCCGACCACGATCATGTCAAGTTCGGCGGCAGCGATGCCGGATCGTGTCAAAGCTTCTTGGGCAGCCTCGGCTCCGAGCACGCTTGGCGTCTGCTCCGGGGAGCACATTCTTCGCTCGCGAATCCCGGTGCGTTGGACGATCCAATCGTCGGAGGTATCGACCATCTTCTCGAGGTCGGCATTGGTTAAGATTTTCTCGGGCACCGAATGCCCAATTCCCTGCACAACGGCCTGAATGCTCATTCTTCGCGGAATCCCTAGGCCATTAGTTTGCCAGCTTTGTTAACCGGCTGCACCGAAATCTCGACAAAAGGGGCCACACGGGCCGCGAATGCCAAGATAGTTTGCAATGAATTCGCATCCGCTCCTTCCCGGCCCGATGGGTTCGCTCGCAGTATCGCAGAGCGGGCGCAGCATGCGCGCGACGTCGACTTTTCGCGAGGGTGCGGATGGGAACTACGATCCAAGCGCGCCTCCCAAGAGCGATTTCGAGGAGCGGAGCAACCGAGACAACTTCCGCGTTCCGCCCGGTCACACGCACGTTATGATGGACGTCGAGGGCCCTGGGATCGTGACCCACATGTGGATCACTTTCCTCGGACCTGAGCCCCACCCTTGGGCGAAGGACGGATCTGCCAACCATCAAGAAATGCTGCTGCGCATCTTCTACGATGGGAATGAGCGGCCGGGAGTCGAAGCGCCGGTTGGCGACTTCTTCGGAGGGTGCTTCGGAAAGCGCAGCGAGGTCATTTCAATGCCGGTAGTGACCCAAGGCGGCGACTCGTACAACTGCTTCTGGCACATGCCATTTCACAAATCGGTCCGAATCGAGATTGTCAACGAGAGCGAGAAGCCGATCAGCCTGCTGTACTACAACATCGACTGGATCAAGAAGGACTCGCTGCCGGCCGAGACGCCGTACTTTTATGCGCAATACCGGCAGGAGTATCCCGTGGGGATGGCAGACAAAGCCGGTGGCGAGGCCCAGGACACGGCGCCCAGCCCCCAGCCTGGACGGCCCTATCTCATCTTGGAAACGACCGGCAAGGGCCATTACGTCGGCACCGTATTCTGCGTGCGGACGCGAAGCCCGATGTGGTTCGGGGAGGGCGACGAGATGATCACGATCGATGGAGAGGAGATCCCATCGGTCTGGGGAACGGGAACCGAGGACTATTTCCTTTGCGCTTGGGGGCTCGAGAAGACGCTGACGCCCTATTTCGGCGTGCCTTACTTCGATCAATGGGGCATCGTCGGAGGTCACACGAGCGCCTATCGTTGGCATGTCAACGACCCGATCCTCTTCAACGATTCGATCAGGGTCGAGTTCGAGACATTCGGATGGATCTCGCCCGATGAGAACTGGGATTACCGGGCGATGAGTTGGAATCCGCGAGAAGACGACTATGCAAGCGTGGCCTTTTGGTACCAAACCGGCACACCGACGTTCTCTGCCCGCGCTCCCCATGCCCACCATCGCAGGCTTCCTAGCCTCGAGCGGGCGATTTTCCTAGCCAATGACTCGGATTTGGGTCGCCGGGCCGCGCGGGTCGACGAGGACCTGCCGCGGATCGAGTACACGGGCCGAACTTCCCGGACTAAGGCAGCTGTGGAAATCCTTGACCTGCACGAGCATTTTGAGAGCGCAGTACTTTCAATGTCCGTCCCCATGGGCGAGACGCCCGCGCTATTTGAGATTCCGATCGCCGTCTCTGAGAAGGAGCCTCTGCGACTCCTGATCAATGTGGCGATCGGACCCGATCTCGGCATTTTTCAGGCGAGCCTGGACGGCATCCGCCTGCGCGAGCCCATGGACTTCTACCATCCGACTCTCGAGCCAAGAGAGTTCCATCTGCTCGATTTTTGGCCGGAACCGGGGACCTACACATTTCGGCTGGAATGCCTTGGGAAGAACCACCTATCAAGCGGTTCAGGTCTGACGATCGAATCGATCCGACTGCGAGAGCGACGGCCACGGGTGAAGGAGATGGCGCACGATCGGGACAAGGATTGGCGGAAAGAGCCTTTGTATTACGAATAGCCGTGGCCTGCCCGCAAGGCGCTTCCTGCCCATCAGCGAGAAGACCTGGTAGCTCCGCCAGTCCCTCGCAACTCCGCCAAACCGGCGAGTCCGTCTCTCTTCATCAGTTCGACGAGCTGTCTTAGCATGCTCGGAACCGACGTTGGGCCGCCGTAGATCCAGCCTGTGTAAACCTGGCAAAGATGGGCGCCGAGAGCGATCTTCTCGTAGAGGTCCGCGCCCGAGAAAATGCCTCCGACCCCGATCAGGATCATTTCCCGGTCGGAGCCTTGATAGAGATGGGACAGAAACTGGTTCGACTTTTCGCGCAGCGGCGCCCCGGAAAGCCCCCCTTGCTCGCCGCAGTTTCGACCTGAGATTCCCTCGCGCGAGGTCGTCGTGTTCGTAGCAATCAGGCCGGTCAGCTTTTCTTCGTGGGCCACCTCGAGGACATCGTCGAGGGCGCTTGTTTCGAGGTCCGGGGCGACCTTGACGAATAGGGGCTTTTCTTCATCCGCGGCGCGAATCGCGTTGATGATCTCGAGTAAGGGTCCCTTCTCTTGGAGAGATCGAAGTCCAGGAGTATTGGGGGAGGAAACGTTGATCACGAAGTAGGCGCCGAAATCCCGCAGGAATTCAAAGCTGCATTTGTAGTCTCCCGGAGCGTCAACGAGCTCGGTTGCCTTCGATTTGCCAAGATTAACCCCTACCGGAATCTGCGGCTTTGACGTCGCCAGCCGCTGGGCGACGACCGGAGCGCCATCGTTGTTGAATCCCATCCGGTTGATCAACGCGCGATGCCGGGGAAGTCGGAAGAGTCGCGGCTTTGAGTTGCCGGGCTGTCGTCGCGCCGTGATCGTCCCCACCTCGACGAAGCCGAAACCAAGACTGTGCAAGTGGCTGACGGCAGTCGCGTTCTTATCAAATCCCGCGGCGAGCCCCAGGGGATTTGGGAAATCTACGCCGAAGAGCGTTTGACGAAGGCTGGGGTCCTCGAACACTCGAGTCCGGACCATTCCTCTGGAGATGAGACCCAGGCCCAGATTGTGAGCCCTCTCCGGATCAAGCACGAAGGCAAGCGGTCGGACGAGGGACGAATAAAGGGACACCGCTTTCTATGATGCTTGATCACAGTAGGCGGGTCGAGTCAGGAATCGCGAACCGGGCATCGCAAATCAGTATCCAAGCAGCCCGGCCGTTCCGCCGTGGGCGTCGATCTTGAACCATTTTTTCGTATCGTACTTGTCACAAATCTGTTGGACGAGATCGTCTGTCTGCTGGAACTCTCCGTCGATTCCGCGCCTGTGGTGAAGTCCGACGTCCTTGACGTCGTCCGCGGACTTGCGGATATTGCCCTGATCGGTGAGGTTCACTCCGCCCACGAGCTTCTCAATCGAGTCGAAGACGTCGACGATATTTTGAAGGCCGCTGTCGTAGGCTTCCGCAATCGGCTTGCACTCGTCAGGAGGCGGAACTGAGTCGAATTGCTTTTTCAGGGCAACCCAATCCGGCTGAAGCTGGTTCAGCATCGCGGTTGCCTTATCCAGGGTTGGGAAGCTGTTATAGTCCGGATCCGACATTTTCTGGACGTCTTCCGCGGACGTGAGCCCGCTCGCTCCTCCAAGCTCGGACTGCAGCTCCCGCAGCTGCTGAGTCTGGGTACCCGTGAGGGCCAACTTCTTTTGCTCGCACCGGCGGAGGTGCTCAAGCCAGTTGTACAGGTCCGCCGGCATCGTTCGCTTATTCGCACCAAGCGTCGGACTAGCGCCCTGACCGCGAGCCTGGAGAGTACTGTCCGGAAGCTGCCCTTTGGCGTTCAGGGTTGCAACGTCGGGAGCTTTTTGGCCCAGTTTGAGGACGCCGGCTGCTTTCAGGCCCATGAAAGCCAGCAGCAAGAGCATTGTTGACACTCCGATGGCAAGCCAGGTGGTTCGCTTTCGAACGTTGTCCGGTATCGCCACCGGAGGACGCTGGACGTAAGCCTGCGGCATTCCCGCGGCGGGCTGAACGGCCGGTCTTGGCGCAGCCGACAACATCTGGCCGCAGTGCATGCAGAAGGAAGCTCCTCCCGCCAACGGCTTACCGCATCTTGGGCAGTTCATTGGGTCCTCAACCTTGCATACGCGCGATCCGCGACTCTTATTATCACTCCGATTGACTGCGCCGCGGGCGGCGAATGTTCGTTCGTTTCGGAGTCTTCCGGTTGGACCCATTCGTCAATCTAAGAAATCAGCAAGAAAGGCCCAGTCGCGTGAACTTAGCCGGTTCGTCGCACGTTGGCATTTGTACGAGATGTCGCAGCGAAGCTTCTACAACCTGTTTGGATTTGCAGCATGGAAATCGCCGATGTTGGGCGAGAGTCTAGTGAGAGGCAATCTATGAACCGTGAGATCAGCGACGATCATCCGCTACGGGCATTCTTCTCCGACACCTTGCATGATTCGTTGGAGCGGCGGCTCGGAATCGACGAAAGCGAGGACGTGACGGAGTATCTGACTGAGATGCTCGTCAGATTCCTTCACAACGACGGGATCTACGAAATCCGCAATGCGGAGGGCCGCCGGGTGGAAAGCATCACCGACATGGTCGCCGAGGGCGACGTTCGCGCAAACGCGGATTCATTCGAACGCGAGCGTGAAGTCCACAAGCACATTGGAGACTTTCTGCTCTTCTGGTCCGGCGTTTTTCCAGAGTTTCTACAGTATCTCAAGTCTCCGACCAGCCGGGATGTGATCCTAAATGTGGTCGAGCAAGGCCGGTTCAGCTACCACGTTGCGAGCACCTTCGAATACCCTCCGCACGAGCGAGAAGCCGAAACCTTCAAGAAGCTCAGCACTCGATTCGTGGAGTATCAATACGGACTTCGCCTCGTTCGCTCGTCCTTCGAGAGCCTCGGCGGTTCGCGAGATTGGACGGACGGGTTCAGGGCTTAGAACGGCGAGCCCAACAATGTCTTTGCATTAGGCCAGAACCTGGCTGATAATGACGTTCACTTGTATTCCAAAGGGGGGATTCATGGCTGAACTTACGCTCACCGGCGCCGACGGCAACCGGACATCTATCGACGACTCGGTCGTAACTGCGCTCGCGACGGCATTTAGCGGAGACGTTATCACTCCGGCCTCGCCTAACTACGACGAAGCCCGAACGATCTGGAACGCGATGATCGACAAGCGTCCAAGCTTGATCGTTCGCTGTACGAGCACCGCAGACATCGTACGCGCCGTGCAATTCGCAAAGTCCCACGGCCTGCTCGTTGCGGTACGTGGAGGCGGACACAACATCGCCGGCAACGCCTCATGCGATGGAGGCATCGTCATCGATCTATCTCAGATGAAATCTGTCAACGTCGATCCGGTTGCGCGGGTTGCAACAGCCGAGCCAGGAGTGACCCTTGGCGTCTTTGACGCGGCCACGCAGCAGCACGGCCTGGCGACGCCGCTCGGCATTAACTCCACGACCGGAATCGCCGGGCTGACTCTGGGTGGCGGCTTCGGCTGGATCTCGCGCAAGTTCGGACTTACGGTCGACAACCTGATCGCTGCCGAGGTTGTGACCGCAAACGGTGATGTCCTGACCGCGTCCGAAACCGATAATCCGGACCTGTTTTGGGGAATCCGGGGCGGAGGCGGCAATTTTGGCATCGTCTCCAAGTTCACTTATCGACTTCATCCGGTTGGGCCCGAAGTCTGCTCCGGGCTCATTGTGCACCCAATGGCGGATGCAAGGAAGCTCCTTAGCTTTTATCGCGACTTCACCAAAACTCTCCCGGACGACGTCACGGTCTGGGTAGTCATTAGAAAGGCGCCACCGCTACCGTTCCTGCCGGAGGAATGGCACGGCAAGGAAATCCTGGCCTTCGCGGCGCTATGCTGCGGCGATCAGGCTAGCGGGGAGGCAGCTTTGAAACCACTCCGAGAATTTGGCAACCCTATCGCGGACGTCATCGGGACAAATCCATTCGTCGGGTTCCAGCAAGCATTCGATCCCTTGCTTACGCCCGGAATGAGAAACTATTGGAAGTCGCACGACTTCGACGACTTCACCGACGGCATGATTGACGCCGTCATCGATGCCATCGCAAAGCTTCCAAGTCCGCACACCGAGATCTTCTTTGGTCAGATGGGCGGAGCGACAAGCCGGGTCGCCCCGGATGCGACGCCATTTCGCGATCGCAGTATGCGGTTCGTCATGAACGTGCATGGCCGATGGGAAACGCCGGACGAAGACCAGGCATGCATCGCTTGGAGCCGCGCCATTTTCGACGCCACCACTCCGTTCGCAAACGGCGGCGTCTACGTGAACTTCCTGACGGCCGAGGAAGGAGCCAGAGTCCGGGAGGCTTACGGTTCAAGCTACGACCGGCTCGTCGCATTGAAGCGCAAATTCGACCCGACGAACCTGTTCCGCGTGAATCAGAACATCAAACCTTAAGGGGTCGGGGGGGGGCCTTGTTGACCCCCCGTAGCTACCCTGCCCGACTTCCCGAAGTGGGACGGCGCCGGGTTGAGTGGCGACGGCACGCTAATTTCAGTATCCTCGTCCGCCACCCAGCATCTTCGCGAAGATCACGAGAACGAAGACTCCGCCGAAGAGGAAAAAGAAGATCGTGAACCAGCTGGGACCGGTGTGCACGATCATCGGCCCGCCATAGCCGTAACCATAGCCGCCGCCCATGTAAGGGTCGTAGTAGTCGATAATCGGTCCGCCGACATACCAGCTATAACCCCAGCCGGGGTAGTAGTATGCGGGCCTACCTCCGACGTAAATGCTGGTATAGCTGATGCCGCCGGGCGGAATCTGGTTGTATCTCGGTTGGTATCGATAGGAGGTCGTTCCCCGAGAGCCATAGGAGGAGCTACCGCCGTACGACGAACCACCATAGCGACTGCTGGTTGTGCCGCCGTAAGAGGACCCGCTCGAACTGCCACTAATCCGAGAGCCCCCCGAATTGAAGCCGCCGGATCGCGGGCTCGAGAATCCGCCGCCACCGAAGCTGCGGGAGCCTCCGAACCCTCCTCGCCGCTGCGCGCTTGCGACGCCGGCCACCAGGAGAAGGCTCAGAACGAGAGCGAAGACGATCAGGGATGCTGACTTGAGTTTCATGTTCTTGTGGTCATCCAACGAGGACGACCTGTTCGATAGTGGATTTGCCCCAATGCCGGGCTGACACGTACCGGTACCAAGCCGTCACGCTGTCCGCGACCATGTCGATTTCGAAGTTGAAATCCACAATGTCATTGGTGATCTCGATGTCGTCGACGAAGACTCGGGTCGACCGAAAGTCGTTCGTCACGTCCATGAGCTCGACGCGGAACTGCCGACCGACTCCGTTCCAGGCGAAACTTCCCGGAAAGATCGTTGCCTCCTCGGTCGGAGCGTTCAGATCGTTTGCGTCGTCGCCGGGGGCGACGTAGGTGAATAGGCCTGTGAGATCGCCGCCTTCGTCGATCCCGCCATCACCCCGATTTTCTTCTGCGTTGACCAGTTCGACGTTGATCGCGCGAAACGGGACGTTCTCGCCGTTGACCAACAACGTCGTGTTCTCCCACTGTCCGTCGGTCGAGAAGATCAGCCGGTTAAACATTGATCTTTCGAGTTTACGGGCATTGCGCGGGTTTCGTTGCGGGAGGCCCAGGCCAAACAAAAATCCCGCCGAACATTTCTGTCCGGCGGGATCAATGGTAGAGACGATGCTTGCGTTAGTGCGATATCGCGCAGGGTCCGTTGGTTGCGATGTAGTTCTCCTGAATCAGGAAGTTGTAGCCACCCATCGTCACGTTGTACTGCGAGCCGTTTGGCGCCGTGGAAGTCGTTCCAAACATCCAAGCGCATATGTCCGCGTTCTCCTGGCCCCGCCGGGTGAACCAAGCGTTTAGGTCCGGATCGGTCGTTGCCTCCTCGAGCTCATGGGCAACGATCGAAACCATTCCGTCCGCCCCCGCATCGCCATTCGGGCTCGTCGTCTGCGCCTCGCAACCCGATGGGCAACGGTTGGGGTTGCCGACGAAGGCGTACTTGATATCCGATCCTGTGATCGTGCCGTGAGTGTGCCAACCGCAATACTGGGTGCAGAATCCGGAGGTTTCGTTAACGTCGGCTGAGGTCAGCACGAAGTAAACACCGTTGGTATCCTTCGGACCCAGTGCGCCGCTCGCGATCGCCGTCGCGACGATCGTCTGAATCTGCCCATCGCTGAGCGACGTGCCCTGAGAGTAGTTGTCGGTCGTCGAGCCCCCCAGAACCACGTGGTTCGTCACATGCTGGCCGCTCCCGTTGTAGTAGGTCGAGTTGATGTTGAAGTAGGGCGTGCCACCTTCGTTGGTGATGAAATTAGTCACGATCGACTTCGACGAAGCGGTCCAGCTGCCGTACCAAATGAAGTAAGCGGTGGGGCCGGCTGTCAAGAGAGGCCCGCCATGGTACACGATTCCGCCGCCCATCATGTGGGGTCCGGCGTTGTGCCTCGTCGGGGTGATCGCCTTGAAGAGCTCCTCCCCGCCGTCGTAGTCCGCCAGGTACAGGTCATTGGCGCCGCTCGCCCGGTGCCGGGTAAGCATCCGACCCGCGTCGGCAGATTTGGCGCTGGCCACCAATGGCGCGCAAATGGCGCAAACTCCCGCAACGAGTCCCGCTGCCGCCAAGCACTCCAGCAGCGAGATACCTTTCTTTCGATTCTTCATCTTATGCAAATCCTCCAAGAACTCTTTCGAGCCGTCCAGGCTACTGCCATTGGAGCAGACAAGAACGAGACCAATCAGCAGCCATCTTCAGAAAAGCTGCATGTTCACACATGATAAGGTAGAAGCCGCTATTCGGCAAGACTTTCGAGCGTAATATTATTTGGGATCACCCGATCGGAGCAGTTTTTCGGCAGGCTCTCGCCCTTCCGTGAAACGGGCCAAACGGTATCTTGCGAAACATGAGAATCACGATCATCGCCGTCGTTGCAGCCATCGCGGCCAGCGCTTTCGCATTGCAGGCGTCTTGGCCGAAGATCGTAATCGAGAAGACGCTCTACGCCGACAACGATTTCCGCGGCAAGAAGGCGCCCGACTTTTTCGTCGAGCGATGGCTTAATACCGCGTCCGTCGATACGAGGGGGAAGGTGGTTATCATCGACTTCTGGGCGACCTGGTGCGGCCCCTGTCGGGAAGCGATTCCTGAGCTCAATGACTTCGCGAAGAAGTTCAAGGACAAGGTCGTCGTGATCGGGATCAGCGACGAGGCCGTGGACACCGTTAGCGGCTTCATGCAAAAGACGGCAATGAACTACAACGTCGGCATCGATTCGAAAAAGCGCATGGCAAAGTCGCTCGGAGTCAAGGGCATTCCGCATGTGATCGTCATCAGTCCCGACGGGATCGTTCGTTGGCAGGGTTTCCCTCAAGATCCCGCCGACCCCTTGACCGACAAGGTCGTTCAGCAAATCATCGATTCTAGCGGCCTCAAGTAACGATCGGGAGGGGCCGCCCGACCGCCCATTCGACTCCCAAGTGGGCGGCAACTGTGGCCCCAATCGCGGTCATCCCGTCGACGTCTCCGACTGGGCCGCCTTTCAAGTTTTGCCCGATCGCGCAGACCGGGACATATTCCCGACTGTGGTCGGTAGAAGCCGACGTCGGATCGTTACCATGATCCGCGGTCAAGAGAAGCAGGTCCTCACTGCCCAATCCCGATAGGAGATGACCGAGATACCGATCGAAGTCTTCGAGCGCCCTAGCGAATCCCTGAGGATCATTGCGGTGGCCATACAGCATGTCGAAGTCCTCGAAGTTTGCGAAAATGAACCTCGCGTCCGACTGAAGTGCCGTATCCATGGCCCCTTCATGTTCCGCGTTGTTCTGAGTCCTGACGACTGCCCTGAATCCTCGGTGATCGAACAACTCTGGCACGACTCCGATCCCGTACACGTCGCCGATCTTGTCTACCAGGTTGGGGGGCGGAGTTGCGGGGAAGTCCTTGCGGTGACCTGTCCGGGTGAATCCGTGCTCCTTGTCGCCAACGAACGGACGCGCGATGATGCGCTGGACGTTGTCTCGACCGATGCAAATCTCTCGCGCGATCCGGCACCAAGCATAGAGTCGTTCCAGCGGTACTACGTCCTCGTGGCAGGCCAGTTGGAAGACGCTATCCGCGCTCGTATAAAGGATCGGGAATCCAGTGTCCACATGCTGGCCGCCGAGTTCCTGGATGATCTGGGTGCCGCTTGCCGCCTTGTTTCCAAGGGTCTGGGTTCCGATTCTGCGCTCGAAGTCCTTAACGAGATGGATCGGAAAGCCATCCGGATATAGGGGAAACGGTTTCTCCGTGACGATGCCCATCATCTCCCAATGACCGGTCACCGAATCCTTACCCTGGCTCAGTTCACGCAACCTCCCGTAACAACTAGGCGGCGTGGGTCCCAATGATCGAGGATGCGAAAGGATTCCGCAGGCATCGAGAAAGCGGCAGGCCGCCAGGTTCGGAGCTTCAAAACCCCCAACCGCCTCCCACACGTGCTTGACCGTTGCCGGGTGGTCGTTATCACCGAAAGCGGGGGAATCGGGGGCCTCCCCGGCTCCGCACCCGTCGAGGACGATCACAATCGCGCGCTTCACTGCCCTACGATCATGGCCGATGCCAGAACCGTACATCGATTATGTGAGTCGTTCGCCCGAGGAAAGTGTTATCCTGTTTGGCGGATTCCGTCGCGGTTTGATTCGCATCAGGCGGGGAGGATAGCTAGAAATGAGATTGAACAGACTGGGGCTCTCGCCCAAAGCTCGCTTTGTTGCCTGGACTTTTTTGGGTGTCGGCATGGCGGTTGCCGTGGCTTCTCCACTAAAAGCCGGCTCGCAGGAGCCATCAGGCCGGAAGACCACCGAACCACCAACAGCCGGCAGTGGAAAGTTGGGTCAGGACTTGTTCCTCGCGATCGACCATCGGGACCTTCCCGCCGTTCAAGCCCTGATCAAGCGGGGCGCCGATCCCAACTCACGGAACGGCCTCGACTTTACGCCGTTGTATATCGCGGCCGCGTCGCACCAGAACGACGTAGTACAGGCACTCATTAAAGCCGGCGCAAAAGCCGACGCAACCAGCCCATACGGCACTCCGCTGACTTTTGCCTGCATGACTGCGAACGTCGATGCCGAGAAGTTGCTGCTTTCGCTGGGAGCAAATCCAGGAATCGTTCGAACCGACGGCTTGACACCGCTTATGATCTCCTCTTACAACGGCGTTCCTCCAATGGTAGGCGACCTCCTTGCCAAGAAAGTCGACGTCAACGCTCAGAACGAAGGTGGATCCACAGCGCTCATCCTGGCGGCTCGAGGTGGCCACGATGACGTCGGCCGAATGCTTCTTGCCGCCGGAGCCACGGTTGACACGGCCGACAATGAAGGTCAAACCGCGTTGATGGCAGCCGCCCTCAACGGGCATGATGGCTTCGTCCAACTGCTCCTCGGCAAGGGCGCCAACGCAAACGCAAAGGATTCCAAGGGGCGAACCGCCCTCATGCTTGCGGCCTCCTACGGCGACCATCCCAAGGTGATTCAGGCCCTGCTAAAAGGCGGCGCCGATCCGAAGGTTGTCGACGCTAGCGGACGCGGAGCGGCTGCGATCGCGGCGTCTCGCGGCTACGGCCAGTGCCTGACCCTGCTTGGCGGTCGCGGCTCAACGCCGAGGGCGGCCATCCGCAATCCGCGACAGGCGGTTACGGTCAGTCTGAAAATCTTGCAGTCGTCTATGCGGGACTTTAGCAAAATGGCCTCTTGCCTATCATGTCACCAGGATGGGCTCGGCAGGATCGCAACGGGAACCGCCAAGCAATTTGGCTTTGGGCTCGATCGCGACGTTGTGCAAACGCAGGAGGGCCGAATCAATGGCGCTCTCAACGCTCTCAAGCCGCTTCATGAGGGAGCTCTCAAGAGTCCCGAGGTCATGAAACAGATACCGCTGATCGAGATCAACGAGGTTAGCGACTTTGACGGCTGGCTTCTGTCCGGCATGGCGGCGAACAAAGAAGCTCCGACGGCAGCGACGGCCGCAATGGCCCTGGTTCTTGCCCGCCAGCAATCTCCCGCCGGGTTCTGGTCGTTCTCGGTTCCGCGCGTGCCGATGCAGTCCAGCTTCTTCACGTTCACGGCTCTCTCGATCCGGTCGCTTAGCGTGTATGGGCCCAAGTCCCACTCGAAAGAAATCGCGGGGCAGATCCATCGCGCTAAGGCATGGCTTCTCAGCGCAAAAACGCAGAACAGCGAAGATAGAGCATCGAAGCTGCTCGGACTAAAGTGGGCGGGCGCGACGGCAAGCGAAACCAAGAAGGCGATGGCGGCCGTGCTAGCCGATCAGCGGCCCGATGGCGGCTGGTCGCAGCTACCCGGGATGCCAAGCGATGCCTATGCGGCCGGCCAAGCCCTCTATGCGTTACGTGTCGGAGGCGGATTGCCTGCCAGCAGTGCCGCGTATCGGCGGGGCGTCCAGTACCTGCTGCGCACGCAGGACGACGACGGCACCTGGTTCGTAAACAAGCGCGCGATTCCGGCGAACAACTACTTCGACGCGGGCTTCCCGCACGGCGAGTCTCAATACGCGTCGTTCAACGCCACTTGCTGGGCGACTCTCGCCCTTTTGGAGACACTGGGGAAGAAAGGCTGAGCGACGGCGGGCGGAGGGCCGGTTCCTCCGCCTGATTTCCCGGCGACTCGCAAGTCGCGATTAGCGGGCCAGACATGTTCGCGGGGGAACTATGAAACTCGTTCGACTCCTGTCGGAATTGGGCCCAACCTGGGCAGCGGAAACCGCTGCAGGTTACTTTCGCGTCGAGTGGGATGATGAATCGCCGCGGGCGACAAAGGATTCGGTGGCCGGCAAGTTGCTGGCTCCCGTCGATCCGCCCGCGATCATCGCGATCGGCCTTAACTATCGCAAACACGCGGCTGAGACCGGAGCACGGATTCCCGAGTTTCCGATCGTCTTCGCGAAGGGGCTCAATTCGGTTTCTGGACCCGGCGATCCGATTGTCTTGCCGAGGCATCTTCGCAGCGACAAGGTCGACTATGAATGCGAATTGGCCTTCGTCATCAAGAAGAACGCGAAGAACGTCCCGAGCGACCGCGCAATGGACTATGTTCTGGGCTTCACTGCCGCAAACGACGTGAGCGCGCGGGATTGGCAGAAGGAATGGGGCGGCTCGCAGTGGTGCCGCGCGAAGTCGTTCGACACCTTCTGCCCGGTCGGACCCCGACTCGTCACGGTCGACGAGCTGCCCAATTACGACGACCTCAGGATCACGACTAAACTTGATGGGGTCACGATGCAGGACGGCCGCACCGACGACCTCATCTTCGACATCCCTACGCTCGTCGAGTTCTTGAGCGGAAGCACGACCCTTCTAGCGGGAACCCTGGTGTTGACGGGGACGCCGCACGGAGTCGGCATGGCAAGGAACCCGCCGGTTTGGCTCGAGCCGGGCAACGTCGTCGAAGTAGAGATCGAAGGGATCGGCGTCTTAAGGAACGAGGTCGTCGAAGAGCGGGAATGATCTATCGGTTCATTGGTAGTAGAGAACCGTGCTGCGGCATGATGCCGAACTTTGAACGATCCCTGCTCCATTATCCGGACCGGCGACCCACTTCATCGTGCAGCCGTTGCTGAACCGGAAACCACCGGAATCTGCCTGCAGGTTATCCCGAAAGAGGACGGCGTAGGCCGTGTCCGTGACAGCGCTGATCGTTCCCCCTTCCCGCAAGAAGACCCCAAAGCACCCGTTGCCTTGAAAGTGGTTCGCTCCTCCCCAGTAGTAACTGCTGCCGAAATAGTCCTCGGTGCCGGAGCTTTGGTAGCTCGGAGGGCTTTCTCCGTCCTTTGCGAAGTAGACGTTGCGCTCGAAGATCGTACTGCCCGTCGAGTCGTTCGCGAAGGACAGCATGGACATGCAGGTTCCGGCGATCCAGCCCGAATTACCCGCTCCCAGGTTGAGCATTGTGAAATCGGAACCGGCCGATGTCGTCGTGCCCGCGTTCCGATCGGTTGAAGTAGTCGTGGAGAGGGCCGGAAAGGTCGCGGCTTTAAGGCGCAGAGGACTGGTCACATCCGGCGTGTACTCGGCGATCAGATAATAGTTCGCGGAGTTGTTGTCAGAGCTTCCTCGATGCATGATCGTCGCCCGGCAACCCGTCGAGAACGGTATCGGATATTTGAATCTGATCCGCATCCCGCCGATCGAAGCACCGGTGAAGTTGTCCCAAGCGTTAAGCTCCAAGTCGAAGTCGTCCGACGTGAAGAGCTGATTGCCGGTGATCTTGTTGTAGCCCCAAGCCGGACCCGAGCCGTTCTGGGCGACATAGTTCGAAGCAAAAAGGTCGCAGAACGGGATCTTGAGCGACGGGCTCCCGGCCACATCGCCGTCAACGTAGATCCACAGAACCGAGTCGAATTGTTCGAAATTCAACCCGCAGATGAGATCGATCGCCGTCATGCAGCCCGAACCGGAGACGTTCCATAGGTCGGCGCTTTCACCGTTGCTGCCACGATCGGCCCCGTTCGTGGTACCGACGCCCATCGTCCCGCCGTCAGCGAGCGTTCCGTTACCCGCGATGGGAGTCGAGAGGTTCGAGTTGCTATAGCACGCAACATGCATTTGGTCGCTAAAACCGGTCTTGCTTGGAGCAGTCGTCACGTAGCAAGTCGTTGCGTTCGGGCCGGTATCGCCCGCCATCCCACGAATGAAGACTTGAGTTCCGGTCGTGCCGGCGTTGTCGATGGCAGGCGCGTTGCCGGTTCCGGCGGGTTTATCAAGGGTCAGGATGTCGGGGCTCGTGTTGGAAGTCGCCACGATATTGTAGGCCTGGGTGACGGTTCCACCTTGGTAAGCCACGGACCCCGTCCACCATCGCTCGTGCCGCACGGAGAGCTTGCGGGCAAAGCCTTGAGCCAATTGCATCTTGAGCAAGGCCGGGCTCGGTGGCAGCGCCGGTCCGGTCGTCGTTTGAGCATGGGAAATCGCGGATGCAAGGCCAAAAACGGTTAAAAGGACGAGGCGCAGCATCATTGATACACCTCGACCCCGGAAACGTTGCCCCCGCTCTGCGCCCAAATTCCGATGGATCCGGCGAGAGGATAGAAGACGGAAGAGCCCGCGGCCTGGGGAATGTCGTAGTCGGTGCTCGTCACCGCCGGATCGGAGTCGCTCAGATTCGTGATCTTGAAAAACCCGGCGGATGTGTAGGTGGTAAGAATGACTCCGGTGCGGCGTGCGCCCGCGTTCCCGCCTGCGAAGGCTAACTTGGTGGACGTGTTGCAGGCTACCGGAGTCTGGCGCCCGCCCTTGCCGACGAGCAGAGGCGAATTGATCAATTCTTGGTCTCCTTGCCCGCCATAACGAAGCTAAAGGCAGGCAGCGTGTTGAACCGCCGGACGGCTTTTGTCGACATCATCTAACTCCTTGGAGCTGCCAGGCTCCACTCGATTGGCCCGGAAACGCCCGGGCCCGAAAATCGGATCTTTAGTGGACGAGCGGCCTATGACCTTGGCCCCACGGCCGGCCGAGACGGGCTCGGTCCCTTTTCAGCCGATTGGTAAAGGCATACAATGAATCAGGGAGACGCCTTGGCGCAGTGCAGCGTACGCGGCGTAGTGCGCGTTCGCACGCTGCCAATTGTGGATAAAGCCTTCATCTGAGGGAGGACATAAACATTGAGCAACGCGTTGATCATCTGGTTCTGCATACTCGGGGCCTTCATGCTCTTCGTTTTCGTCGTGTGGACTAAGGAGAAGAAAAGCAAAAGCTAGCCTCATCGACTCGCATCCTGGGTAACGGGCCTTTCACTCACGAACGGTAAGCTCGGTTGATGCCCCACACGCTCGACGACCGATCCTTCGTAACTCGGCTCGACCCTAAGGGGATGCTCGGACTCACCGAGGACTTCCCGGCCCAGTGCCGCCGGGCACACGAGATCGCGAGCAAGGCAGTTCTGCCACCCCTCGACCCGAGGCCGTCGCTAACTATGCTGACCGGTCTCGGCGGCTCCGCCGCAGGCGGAGACTTTGCCCGGGCATTGTTCGAAGACCAGGGCGAGACCCCTTTTCTCGTTAATCGCGACTATCACATTCCCCACTTCGTCGGGCCCGGAGACCTCGTGTTTGCGGCCAGCTATTCCGGCAACACCGAGGAAACGCTCAGCGCCTACTCCGAGGCTCATAAAGCCGGGGCGAGAATTATTGCCGTTACAAGCGGGGGCAAGCTCGCCGAGATGGCATCCGACGACGGCCACGCCGTCATCACGATCCCGGGAGGACAGCCGCCGAGGACGGCCCTTGGATACATGCTCATCCCGGTCCTTGTCGCGTCCGAGAGGCTCGCTCTTATCCCCAAGCAAGGCTTTGAGCGGGCATTCAATCTCCTCGAAGATAGGTGCCGGCGGTGGTCCGTCGAGACACCCTTCGAGTCCAATCCAACGAAGCAGCTCGCTCAGAACTTGGCGGGCAAGCTTGCGGTTCTCTACGGACTCGGAGGTTGGCAGGGCGTGATCGCGAGCCGGTGGAAGGGGCAGATCAACGAGAACTCGAAGGATATGGCGTTTCCAAACCAGTTTCCGGAGCTTTGCCACAACGAAGTGCTCGGCTGGGTCAATGCGGGGAAGCAAGGAGTCTCGGAGTGGGTCGCGGTCATCCTGGAGGACGGCGCCGAGAGCGCGAAAATGAAGGCAAGGGCCGCAATCGTCGAGCGGCTTGTGGGGTCGCTCGCCGAATTCCACCACGTATCCGCGGCAGGCGAGAGTTTGCTCGAGAAGATGCTGAGTCTCACCTACTTCGGTGACTTCGTCTCGATCTATCTCGCCGCGCTCAACGGTGTCGACCCCGAGGACATGACCTGGCTGATCCAGATGAAGGAAGAGCTAGCGCGGGTTTAGTAAAGAACTTCCCCCCAAAGTGGGTCCCTAAGAGGGAGGAAGTTCACTGGCGCAAGCAGGAATCAATATCTGAGGAGCAGCCTTTGCAGCGCTGATTTCGCTTCCTGCCGGATTGCGGGTTCGGGATCCTTTGCCGCTTCCCGAAGAAAAGTAAGCGCCGAGGCTTCGCCGGCCAAGCCGAACAGCTCCAGCATCGTCACTCGGCGATTGAGGTCGGACTTGCGATAGACCCGCATCAGAGCAGCGACGCCAAGCTTCCCCAACCGGGAAAAAGCCAGCTCAATGTCGCCTCGGCTATCGCCCGCAGAGGACCAATACGCCTCAAGGGCCGGGGCCGCGTCCGCATCGCCGACCTCTCCGAGCGCCCAAATGGTTTCCCTCCGGACGATGTCCTCCGGCCTAGCCAGGAGGCGAAGCAGCAGCTTGCACCGCTCCGGATTTGCACTCTTTCGCAGAGCCTCGACAAGCCCCCTCGCGGCGGACTCAGAGCCATCGAGAGCCTTCGCCACTATCGCCATGCTTTGCGAATCGCCCAGGTTCAAGAGAGCCCGGTATCCGGCGTCGTCTCGGTACTGCGACGCGGCAAGACGGACCGCATAAGGGAATGCGCGCCCGTCGCCGAGGTTCGCCAAGGCGATGACGGCGAAGTCTTGGGCCAATTCGTCCTTGGTATCGACGACGAAGCGGTACAGCTGCTCCTTCGTCTGCGGCCACTTCGCCTGGATCAGCGCTTCGGCCGCTCTCTGGCGAGCTATTTCGGATGAGCCGGGTGCATTCAGGGCGGCGGCAAGCGACATCGCCCCTTCCCGGCCAAGGCGAGCCAGGGCGAAGGCACACGCTCGGCCTAGAGATGACGGCGAGAAATTGTCGTTTCCCTCAAGCCCATCGCCGAGATGGTCTGCCAACGGCTGAATGGATTCTTCGCAGCCGAGATCGCCGAGAGCTTGGGCGGCGGCAACATCGTCGTGTCGATCGCCAAGCTTTTCGAGCAGGAAGAGCAGCGCGCGCCTGTCCTTAGTCGCGCCAAGCCCTCGGATCGCGAAGGACGACACATTGGATCTACCAGACTCGGCCAAGGCTCTGAGCTTTGAATACGAGCTATGGCCACCAATCTCGCCATAGGCTCGGGCGATTGTCCATCCCGATGTGGACGGATTCTCGATGGCCCTCTCTAGATAAGGCAATGCCGCTGGCCCGGTCGCTACGATTTTGCGATGGGCGGCTTCGACCCTAGCCTCATCCCAAGCCCGGGTTTCGGCAAAAAGCCGATCCATTCGGAACGATAGGAGCGTGCAGGCTAGGGGCAAGCAAAGCATCGACATAAGACAGACCTGCCGCCAACGACGAGCGTTACGCGAAAGCTGCACATAAACGCAAAAAAAGGGTTGGATGGGATTTCTCCTATCCGCCCCGCGATCCCCTCGGAATCCGACTTTGGGATTAATCATCACAAAGTGGGTGAGGACTGCCCAATGGAAATGGGCGGCCCTAAGCGAAGATCGGTACGTGCTCGAACTTTTGGCCGAGGACGACTTCGGAGTCGCCGCCCATCCACTGATCGAGCGTCGCCGCGTAAACCTGCCGAAAGTCCGTCGTGAACTTGACGTCTCCGTTCTGCAGATTCTGCAAGTCCGGAACCGGGCCGTACATGCCGCCCTTTACCGGCTTGCCGATCAGCATCATGGGAGCGGCCGCGCCGTGGTCCGTACCCTGGCTGCCGTTCTCGGCGACCCGCCGGCCGAACTCGGAGAAGCAAAGGACGATGACCTTGTCCGCTCGTCCGATCGCCTCCATTTCGGACTGGAACGCGCTGACCGCGTTCGCGAAGTTGCCGAGAAGCTTGGCCTGAGTATCGGCCTGTCGCGCGTGGGTATCGAAGCCGCCGGTGCTGAAGTAGACCACCCGAGTCTTCGGCGAGGTCGCGATGAGCTGCGAGATCTGCTTGAATCCATTCCCGAACGGGTCGTTATTGTAGGTCTGCTTCGGCGTATATCCGTCAAGCTGGCGGCTGAGGATGTCCATCGCGTCGAGGGCGGCTCGGCTTGCCTGCTGGACGACCCGCGTCGGAGATCCTGGAGCTGCGTCCATCCCTTGGATGTCGCGCAGCATCTGCTCGGCGGCGGGATCGCCGATCAGGTTTTTGATGTCGGCGAGCGAGGCGAAGCAGGGCACGCTCGCGTTCTTCGCCGAGAGCGCAAGCGGCTTT
>CAZNUL010000014.1:0-1013 GCA_964576205.1 uncultured Fimbriimonadaceae bacterium
GGGGGCAACCCCAAAAAGCCCTTAACGAAAACCAGATCCTCGCCTCCGGGCCTAATCCCAAATCCGACCTCTACAAAGTGACGATCCCATTGGGCGGCCCTAAGCTGCTACGGGGTATCCGCATCGAGGCCATTCCAGATCTCAGCTTGCCGCAGCACAGTTCGGGTCGCAACGAGAACGGCAACTTCGTGCTTCGTAGGGTCGAGGCCAAGGTCGCTCGCGCCGATGGGTCCTCGACTATCATCAAGTTCGGTACGGCCAAGGCTGACTTTTCCCAACAAGATTTCGATCCCCAGAGCGTCCTTGATCCGGCTGGCCCGGTGGGTCCCGGCCAAAAGTCTGGCATCGGTTGGGCCATCGCGGCCTTCGAGCCGGCGAACCGGGTCCTCCACACGCTTAATCTTGCTCTCTCTGCGCCATACCGTACGAGCGGCGATGAGAGCCTGATTCTTACGCTCAGCCACCAGACCAAGTACCCGAACCATAACCTGGGCCGGTTTCGGATTTCGCTCACTTCCGACCCGGGACTTCCCGCGGAAACGCCTCCGACCGCGGCCCTCCGAGCAGCCCTCGATAAAGCGCCTGAAACGCGAACGAAAGACGAAGTCAAGCGACTCGCCGACTACTACGTTTCGGTGAGCCCAGAGCTTGCTGAGTTGAAAGCGCGCCTCGCCGAACTCAAGAAGAGGCGAGACCAGATTCAGTCGATGCTTCCGACCGTGATGGTAATGCGTGAGTTGCCTGAGCCCACCCCGGACCACGACCCAAGGCGCGGCCACTGTACAACTCCCACCGCTGCCCTTTCCCCCCCAGGCGCATGTAATCAAGGTCGGCGGGCAGAGCTTCATCGACCGTGGCCGGGCCGCGGTCTTTCCGCTGCTCGAGGAGATCGTGGCGCAGCTCGGCCACCATGACATGATCATCGGTACCGGGGGTGGCAGCCGGGCGCGGCATGCATATAGCATCGGCCTCGACCTGGGGTTGCCTACCGGGGTGCTGAGCGTCCTGGGCAC
>CAZNUL010000014.1:1023-68858 GCA_964576205.1 uncultured Fimbriimonadaceae bacterium
GACCGGACCACGTCCTGAGGCGGGGCGACTTTCGAACTCCGGGCGATCCCGTTTCTCCGGCCACGCCCGAGTGCCTCGGCGGCTCGGCGCCAAAAAACAATCGGCTCGGCCTTGCGGAATGGCTCGTCGACCCCAAGAATCCGTTGACGGCTCGGGTCGAGGTGAACCGGCTTTGGGAACAGTGCTTCGGCCGCGGCCTCGTGGCCACACCAGAGGACTTTGGAAGCCAAGGCGATCCTCCGAGCCATCCCGAATTGCTCGATTGGCTGGCGACTGAAATGATCGCCCGCAAATGGGACATGAAGGCGATGCTGAAGCTCATCTTGACCAGCGCTACCTATCGGCAGTCGTCGAAAATCGCACAGCGTCGGGCGCCAGAAAGGCGATATGCGGACGATCCGGACAATATCCTTCTGAGCAGGGGGCCGAGATTCCGAGTTGAAGCCGAAGCCGTGCGGGACATCGCGCTGACCGCAAGCGGCCTTCTTACGCAAGAGATCGGCGGCCCGAGCTTAATGCCGCCACAGCCGCCGGGAATCTGGGAGAACAGCTTCAGCTTCTACGATACGAAAGAGCGCTGGAGGGATGCCGTGGGACCCGAGCGGTACCGCCGAGGGCTCTACACCTATTGGCGGCGGACGGCGCCGTATCCCATGGAGTTGACCTTCGATCTCAAGAGCCGCGACATGTGCGTGGCCCACCGTAGCCGAACAAACTCGCCTTTGCAGGCCCTCAACACGTTGAACGACCCGGTGTTTTTCGAATGTGCTGGTCGTCTGGGAATAACCGCGGCGCTCGAGGCTAAGAGGCTAAACATCCGCGCCGGCATCGTCTACGCTTTCCGCGCTTGCACGTCGCGGGTTCCCAATTCTCGCGAGGTCGAGACGATCGAGAAGGTTCGGCGCGCGGCGCTTCAAGCCTTTCAGAAAGACCCGTCGTCCGCCGGAAAGCTTCTGAAGACAGCCGGCATCGTGAAGAAGGATGAGCTGACTGTGGAAAACGCTGCTTGGATCACGGTTGCGAACACGATCCTTAACCTGGACGAGACGATCACGAAGGGCTGAGATCGGGACCGCGAGAACCTTCGCTCGGGTGAGCAAACCTATTTGTCGGCCGCGACCAGGCGGGCGCCGAAATTTGCGACCGGATAGCCTCCCCAGCTATAAGCGATCCATGGCGATCCGTGATCGGAATGCCAGAAGAAGTCCTCGCTCGATCCGACAGTTGGAGGATCGTAATAGGCGGGACCCAATTCTCCTGCCACATCCCTGCTGTGCGCTTCGATAGTCCACACGATGCGATCGGGCGCCTTAATGCGGGGGATCGTGAACGTGTATTCGTTCATTCCCGCGACGGCTTCTAATCCCACAATCAGTCCACTGTCATAAATGGTTTCGCCGGGGATTTCGGTCGGGCGATAGCCAACGATCTTTCCGGCTTCCACGACTGCCGGTCCGGGCGTCGCGGTTCCTTCCTGAAGCGGTCGCAGTCGAACTCGGGCGTCGAACGAACACGGAGTCGTGCCGCTATACCAAAACCGAATTCTTAGTTCCACAATCTCGCGCTTGTCCCCCGCAAGACGAACTTCGTCCCCCATTTCGGCGCTGTCCTTGCGAAGGATCGACAGCAGGGGCATCCCCTTGTGAAGATAGGTCGTCGTGTTGTCGAAAACAACGCTCTGGGCGCCCGGATGGACGCCGGGCACAGTCATCGCGACAAGCAGGAGCAAGCCGTTCAACGTTCCGGCCCCTTGAAACCATCGAGGGGCGGGGTGCGACCCGACGTCCTAGTTGTTGAATTGGAAGCCGACTTGGTTGAAATTGGGAACCGAAAGGTAAGTCGCGTCATTGTTTGCTTTGCCGGTCGTGACAATTGCCTTAACTTGTCGAGTGCTGCTGTTCACGAACCGCGCGGCGTTGCTGGTGATCGTAACGAGGGCGAGCGTATCGGTCGTCCCCAAGTTTCGAAAATCGACCTTCTCCCAGGCCTTTGTCAACCAGTTATAGAGGCCAATCGTTTGCACGCCTTGAGACGTCGACGTGGACTTCAAACAACTCGAGACGACGCCCAAGATGAGAGCGCTCGGCGACGTCGTCGGCGATGTTGCGGTGACCACGATCCCGACCGGTCCGGGACCCCCTTTGATCACCAGCCGGTCTCCATCCCAGTTGGCGAGGCTCTGTTGGTTCCCGCTAATCACATTGCCGTTTTGCGTGGCGTAGGTGTCAACCGGCTGAAGCAGAGGAGGAGCTTTGCTCGATGCGCCGATCGTGTTGGGTCCGCTGCCACCCGGCTTAAAGAGGCCAAGCTGGGCGCTCCCCGGAACGGGAGGGAGATTTGCATCGAAGCGGAAGTTGAAGACCGATGAATATTTGAGCGGATTGGCGTTCGAACTGCCGTAAGCGGTGGTGGACCAGGTGATGGAGTTGTTTGCATACACTCCGGGCCAATTGTTCGTGCCGTCCTGGTCGATGTCGCGGAAACCGATGTTTTGGACGGTCATGCCGTTCGGCATTGGAATCGAAAACGTCTGAATCTGCCGGTCCAGGCTGCTGTTGTAAACGGCATACTCGTAGTGGTACATGCCGTTTCCGAGGCTCGTCGTTTGCACGGCGACGATGACATCGCCATCGGTTTGCGGTTGCGCGAAGCTCCGCATGTCTCCCCAGCGGTTGATGGCGGGACCCTGGACTTCCGCCGAGTCAACGGTCGAGAAGCTCCACTGACTTCCCGTCCACGACATCGTGCAATGCCGGGACGCAATGTTGTTGTAGATATTGCGATCGTTCGCGTTGATATAGCGAGCCTCGTAGTAGTACTGCGCTCCCGAGATACCCAGGTCGGAATCAAGCGCGGTGAGGCGGTGATCGGTGACGGTCAGACCCGTTCCCGTGTTGCGGCGGGTGCAATCGTTCACGTAGTTGGAAAACCAGGAGTTCTGGCATGTCCACATTCCGGTCTGAGGATTCCACTCATCTCGGCCGCCGAGATAGTACTGGTCGTCGTTGTTGCCTCCTCCGTAGGTGTCGGAGCAGGCCGGGCCAAGGAAAGAGCCTCCAGGCGTACTGCACGAGCCGCATTGGCTTGCGTTGGTGGCGTAGAATCCATGCTTCACCCACGACCAGCCGATCTGCTCGAATCTCCCGTTATTGATCCGGTAAAGATTCATGATGATGCCTGGGTGAGTCACCGACATCGGTGCGTTCCAGGGAACGTTGACGGTTCCCACGTTGCATGAAGTCGTGTAGAGAGTCAGGGCGTTGTTGCCGTTCGGATAGGTTCCGGTTCGCCCAAGCCAACTGATTCCACCCATATCGAAAAGGGCGAGATCGATGCCCGCGGTTCGGGGCGACACGCCGCTGTTCGAAGGTGGATCGACGCTACCACCGCCGTCAATTGGGTCGGAATTGCCATAAATCTTTAGGTATCCGATCGTTCTGCCGGCCAGATCCGGCCGTCCCAATTCCTGGGCGCATCGGAGCGTCACCACAACATCCAGGTTGCCCACAATCAGCTGCTTCTCCTTGAATTCGTAGAAAGCGCTCGCGTGGACTAGATCGAAGGCGGTAAACGCCTCGTTCTTAGCATCGACCACCAACTCCAAGCCGTCGGCGGTGGTGGTGCTGGGAGAAATGATGAAGTGATCCGCTTCTAGGGAGTTCTTCCCGCTGATCAGGCGGAAACCTCCCTTGTGCGACACGGTGCCGCCGTCGAACCGGCCGACCCGTCCCTGATCCAAGGAATAGCGAAGATTCGAGAAGTCGATTTGAAAGCCGTAAGACGGCTCGCTTCTGGTCTTGTCGCCCTCGGTGCTGGAGTTCCAGTCAACGTGGAGTCCGTTGGCCTGGAGAACGCCGGGGTAGAAGCTGATGGTCGTCTTTCCCCCGGTGACTTCCATCTTGCGGGCATCATGCCCTCGAAACATCCCCCAAGTAGCGAACAGAGCAAATAGGGCAAAGACCCCAACATAAACTCTAAGCACACGAACCCCCCAATTCTACGTGAATCGATCTGCTTATCAATGTATCGCACTAAGACATCGATTGCAAACCTGCGCTCGAGATTAAGAAGTGCTTCGAGAGATTCAAGCCTGAGCGGCAAATGAATCGGATTCGACTAGGCAAACCGCGGATCGTGCCGTACAATTGCCCTAACAAACTGGCAATTAGACCAGGAGGACGTGTCATGCGGAAAGCATTTACGCTTATCGAGCTGCTTGTCGTGATTGCGATTATCGCTATCCTGGCCGCGATTCTATTCCCGGTCTTCGCCCAAGCCAAAGCCGCCGCGAAAAAGACGGCTTGCATCAGCAACCAGAGGCAGAACATCTCTGCGATGCTGATGTATCTCGTCGATTCCGACGGCTACTACCCGATCGGGGTCGGCGGAGATCGCAATACGGGGATTGTCTTCTTTGTTCAGGATCTGATCCAGCCCTATCGTAAGAACACCGGAGTGATCGGCTGCCCGGGATATCCGACTTCTCAAGGCGGTGAAGACTTTTCCGGCAATTACGCCGCCAACAATTACACCGGCAGCCTCTTCCAGTACATGCGTGCGCGTTGCCCTAGTTGCCGGCCGATGGGCGCGTTCCGCTACGTCGCCTACACTCCCAACCTCGGCCTGTTCGGTATGGACCTGAGAACCGCTCCGAGCGGGCTCGTGCCCCGCAACTATCCGATCATTAACGAATCGTATGTACCCAGACCATCGGACACGATTTCCTTTACGGACGGATATCTCCCGAAGCACTTCAACACCAATGAGACGGTTGGCGGTTGGGTCGACTATTGGTTCAAGTGGGAGATCTGGCCCCGACACACCGATGTGGTGATCTTCTCTTTTGCGGACGGCCACGTGAAGGGTTTCCGCTACAACGGACTGCCCAGTGGCGGGCCAGTCATAAGCGGCTGCGCGAATTACTACGATTACGTGGCACGGCCAAATTACTACAACTGGCACGCGCGGCCCCCCCAGGCCATCCTGAATAACTGCGGGATCGGCAATTATCCGAACAGCGAGCAGCAATGGGAGTGCCTGCCGCATCCCGGCACGACGCCTTGGTTTGGCGACATGCATGGGGTACCCGATACCTGCATCGTCGACGTTAACGACATCAACGGCGGCTTCTAAACGCCCCAACGCCCCAACGCCGCAACGCCCTAACGCTTCAACGCCTCAACGCTTCAACGCCCTTGAACCTCTATCCGCCGAAGCTCGGCGCACGATGTAGCCATGCCAAGCGCGCTTGGCTTTGCCAACGGCGTACGCGATCGACGACCACACCACGACGTACCCAAGCCAGTTCCGTAAGCTCGTCTGAAACGACGACCAAAGGAGGCTGCACGCCGCCATAAGGACTCCAAGTTGGAGTCCGTAGATCACGGCTCGCACGACGTGATCCCGTTCTGCCATGGCGTCGTAGCGAGCCACCCAGTCCTGTCGTGCGGTTAGAGATTTCGAATCCCTTTTAGCTTTCAAAACGGTTCTTTTTCAAGAAATCCGCCATCGTGCTCGAGGGTTACCAAAGCGGCTGCGCTTGCCTCCATATCGCCCCTGCCGTCGAGGAACATATAGAGAGCGGCTTCGACCGCACCCGCCTCTTCTTCGATGGCGAAATGTCCCGATCTCGGAAACTGCTCAACCTTGGCCTTGGGCAATACGGCCTGCCAGCGGGGGATGAAGTCGGGAGTGAAAAGCTTGTCCTGAACGCCCCAGGCGATCAGGCCCGGCTTGCTCGCCAGGACCTCGCGGCGCGACCAGAGACTCTGCTGCCAGCCGCTCGATGCCATCAAGCCCTTTGCTAGGCCGTAAGGGCCGGTTCGTTGCTTCGCCTCAGCGAAGGGATGCTTGTATTGGTCGAGAACCCTGTCCGGAACCTTCAGCTTTTCGACGATTCCTTTTCGCATCATGGGAACGGCTGGATTGCTGAACAGCATGTTGAGCTTTCCAAGGGGATTGCTCACGCCTCGGTCGTACTTCTTGGCTTGCGGGTTTTCCTTTAGAGACCACATCCAGGAGTTCATCACGACAACGCTGGCGACGTGGGCGGGATTCTCGACCGCGTAGGATATCCCGATCGGGCCGCCGAAACCGTGAACCACAAGGGTGAACTGGGGAATCGAGAGACTCTCGATGAGCTTCTGAAGGTTCCGTGCGTGAAGTTCGGGCGTGTAGCCCCAATGCTCAGGCTTCGCGGATAAGCCGAAGCCGATATGATCAGCCGCGATGCATCGATGTTTGATCGAAAGATCTCGGATCATCCCCCGAAACATGAAAGACCAAGTCGGGTTGCCGTGGACGAAGACGATAGGCGGTCCCTGGCCCTCGTCGACGTAATGCATTCGTCCTCCGTCGACATTGAGGTAGTGCGAGTCGAACGAATAGCTTTTTCGATCGACCCAATCGCTCGCCTTCTGCTTTGGGGCAACCGGCATCATGGACCTCCGACTCCAGTATAAGACGGGTTTCTCGCTGTGTAGCGATGCCCGCATGCCCGTGCAGTTTCATAACAAGCAATAGCACTTGGGCTACGTTTGCGGAGAGCCGGACCGACACAAGCCGGTCACGGCGTGAGAATGGGACCGGAAGTTCCTGGCGGATTCGGACAATCGGATTCCGGAGGAAGTCTACTGGGGCGGGCTTAGTCCTCGACCCGGACGCCCATCGACCTGGCCGAGCCGGCAACGATGCGCATCGCCATTTCCTCGTCCTCCGTGTTCAGGTCCTTCATCTTCAGCTTGGCGACGTCGCGGCACTTTTCGCGGGTCAGTACGCCAACCTTGTCGGTCTTTGGATTGGCTGCGCCTTTCTCAATTCCGGCCGCACGCTTGATGAGATCCGTCATGAGCGGCTGCTTGATGACGAACGCGTAGGACCGATCCTCAAAGACAGTGATCTCGACCGGCAGGACGAAGCCCATCTGAGGCGCGCTCATCTCGTTAAATTTCTTTAGGAACTCCATCATGTTGATGCCGGCTTGGCCAAGCGCGGGGCCGACTGGAGGCGCGGGAGTACCCTTCCCTGCGGGGATATTGAGCTTGATGTTATGCGTGATTCTCTTTGCCATCTGAATTCTCTTGGGGGCGATCGGCGTCAGGCGCCAAAACGCGGTTCGCCGGCTCGAGAGGGAAGCATCAAGCCGTTGCAGTCGATGAGGATACCTCAGGTCAGAAGAACCGTCGGACGACGGCTTTAGGGAAAGCCCAGACGTCGCCGTTCTGCACCCGATCGCCTCGAACTTCCACGGTCGTCCCGCTGCCGAGGTAGATTGCTGCCGAGTTGGTTCCAACGATCACGTCACCGAAATGGATTTCGTCGGTGACCTGATTCCCGGCGTTCCGAAGGCCTCCGATGGTCTGAGGCACCTGAATGCCCAGCGTGCTGAAGACGCTCGCCACCATCACAGCGCCGTCATCCCCGGCCTTATCGGCCGTCGCGAACCGCCAGGCGAAGATCGCGTCGGTCAGCTTCTTTATGTTCGGATCCGGCGCCTTCGCGGCATCGTCCCCGAAGGGCATTCTGATAAAGCCGGCAAACCCCTGCTTCTCATCCGGATTCACCGGGTCGAGAAGCCGAAGGCCGCGGCTTGAACCGACCCAAAGACCACGCGAGCTCGCGGCAAAACAATGCGGCGTGAACTCCCCCGTCCCCGCCCATGGAAGGTACGCGCAATACTTTCCAGACCTGCGATTCTGTTGGGTTAAGGCGGTTCCGTTCCACCACCAGGCATCTTCTCCGGCCGCACCAAACCAAAGCGGATCGCCTGGCACGTTCGCGCCGTCGACGCGAGCGGTCTCCCAGTTGGGCTCGAAGACTGGCGCATTCACCAGCGATTCCGGCTCGCGCGCCACGATCCCATCCTGGGTCAACCCGACCCGGTCGCTAAGAACCAAAAAGTGAGTCCCCTCCGCCAGCTTTCCATCTTCTCCGGCTAGGAGCTCACCATCGGGAAATGCGTCGAAGGCGTTCGAAGCAAAGCCCCCGAGTTTCACCCATTGCCAGGCCCCAACCTGGTAGGCCGTAAAGAGGCTGACGAGTGGCGCCTTTTGGTTGCGTGGGTCGCGCCTCACCGAATAAGGTCGGGAGAAGACCGCAAGCTCTGTCCGGTCGTCCTGCTCCCTTACCCACATGGAGCCGCTTTGCGCGAGCTGCGCCGCCTCCCCAGGAATGAAGCTTGCCGCGGTGACCTCGCGACCCCTCGAATCGAAGAACCTTGTCCCGATGTCGTAGCTAACCGCAACCCGTCCATTCAGCCACGCGAGCCGCCTTATCGGTGAATCAGGTTGGATCTTGACGGCGTACAGGCTGTCTCCGGTGTCGATAGTCAGAGTCTGCTCAGCCGGCTTCCCGGGCGCCACTTTCTCACGGATCGCGCCTCCCGGGCCGCGTAGCCAAGCGAGACCGTAAGGCGAGGCCGAGATAAAGCTGACTGGCCGCCCTGCCGGCTTCGCCAAGATTCCTGCTGAAGCGAGATCGGCCCCGACTCGCTCGACAGCTCCGTCCGCCCGCCCGACATACTCGGTCCCGCCGTAAACCGAGATCGCGGTTACCGGACTCGTGTAGGTGCCGAGGCTGAAGCAGACAGCGAAGGTGGCAAGCATCGGTTCTGAGATAATCCTACGTCGTTAGACGCCGAATCCGTCCACCGCCGCATTTCGGATCGTTTCTCCACTCGGGACTTTATCGAAAAGAGGGCTACAATCGTGGGAATGACCGGGGAAAGGTCGGCCTGGTATGCATTCGTTCTCAGACTCGTAAGAAATGGATTCTTCCGCCTGGTCACCGGCGGTATCCGATCGGTTGGCGAAGAGAATATTCCGAAGACCGGCCCGGTGATCTTCGCCCCTAATCACGTCAGCAATCTCGATCCCCCCGCCGTCGCGTGCGGAACAAATAAACGACAGCTCGCCTTCATGGCGAAAGAGGAATTGTTCAAGGGCTTGTTTGGCAAGATCATCGCGAGCCTCGGCGCATTCCCGGTTCACCGCGGAGAGTCGGATACTGAGTCGATTCGCAAGACTCTAGCCCTCCTGCAGGAGGGACGAGCGGTACTAGTTTTCCCGGAAGGTACCCGTGGCGACGGAAAACAATTGGGGCCGATCAACCGGGGCGTGGCGATGCTCGCCAAACGCAGCGGCGCGCAAGTGCTGCCGGTCGGCGTTATTGGAACCCACATCGTATCTCCGAGGGGCCGCAAGGGTCTGAAGCGTAGCCGCATCACGATTGCCTACGGCGAGCCGTTCACCTACGAGCAGCTGGCGTCAGCAGCCACCGAAAAGCAGAACCGCGATCTTTTCGCCAAAGAGCTCGAGTCAAGACTCATCAGGCTATGCGATAGCCACGGTCTGAATCTGCAGCGAAGCGCTCAGTAGCCGGTGCTGGCGCCCGAAGTGGTTCCCGTTCCGGATTGGCCCGCGGTAACCCCGACTGAGGTCGGCATCTCCTTGGGAGGGCCATTTGTCTTTGCCTGATCGGTCATCGAGTCGCTCGGCCCTGCGCAGCCGATGAGGACTAAAAGGGCAAAGGCGAAGCCCAGCGCCAGCTTCACTTCGTTCCCCCCGTGCTTGCCGGGTGCTCGGCGTCGATGGGAGCACCAGCTCCCCCGCCACCAATCGAGTCGCCATGACCGCTGCCGTAATGCGATTGCACGCTGCCGGCGGGAATATCGTCAGACAAGCCGCCGGGCAATTCATTCTTCACCTCGCTGGTCTGGCAACCGACGAGCGCAAGCGAGACGAGAGCAGCGAGCATGAACGCGCCGAATCGAAACATGGGCTTATTATGACGGTTTGCAGGCGCGCCGCGAGGGCAGGTTCAGGCCTTCTTCGGTCCCATCCGTTCGAGTTTGGACCGGCCCTTCTTCATCAGGTCCATGAGCGCCCCCATATTCGGATCTTGGTTGGCCGCGGCCGCGTCCGGCTGTTGAGGCGGTTGGGGGGCCGAAAACGATAGGTGCTTCTTATCCTCGTCGACCCAAACCCCGGTCAACCTAGCCAGTTCGTCATAGACACCGTCCATCACGAGCGCCCGAGCGACCGCCATCTGGACTCCGGTCTCCTCGGCCTTCTTGTACTCGGCCCGATACTCCTCGAAGCCCTTTCCCTTCATTTTCGTGTACTCGAGGGAGGCGTTGTCCCCATTCACCGTCCACTTGCCACCGGCGACCCAATCCTGGCCTTTGTCGCCGCTCTCGAACGTGCCGTCCGACTTGAAGTCGTAATACCTGCCGGGGTGGGCTTCTCCGTCTCCCGACACCGCGCACCACCGGCCAACGATAAAGGTCTGCAAGCTGGTTTTGTCGCCGGTACCGAAAGCCGGCGAGGCGTCGCCCATCGCCGCGATTTCCGGTTCGGCCGGTTTACAGCCGGCTAGGAGCAGGGCGGTGAAGACGACAAAGAGGGCTGGGAGTCGCGGGAACATCGACTCACATTTAACATCAGTACGACCTAAAACGCAACTCGTATATCTTTTGCTTGCCGCCAAATCCGCCGACGATTCCAATCCTTGTTATTTGGGCCTGTGGGTTGGGGTCGGCTGACCATGCCGACGTTTTGCCGTCAACGATCAGCCATATCTCGCCGTCCCGCCGGCTGAGTTGGATCGAGTGCTTGCCGGCCCCGATCTTGGCGGGCCCGCCGCCAGCTTCCGTTCCGTTTAGCCGGATGCCGGCACTCGTGTTTCCGTTGCCTCCTGCCAGTCCGACATATCCTGAAGTCGCCGAATTCTTTTGGCCCTGGACCCAAGCTCCGATCGCGGCGTCGTTGTCGGCCTCGATTACGGCCAGAAGATCGAAATTGCCGGCTCGGGGAACGTCGAGATACGCGACGCCTTCCGGCACGCCACCGCCATAACCGAGCGCATCACCATCGATCGACCATGAGCCCACGGTGTGAAGCTTCGCGTCTCCGGGCTTGATCACGGTGACATCGGAACTTGCGGCGAGCTCCGGCGGGGCGTTCTGGGGGATCGGCGTTTTGCCGTGCGCCTCGATCATGCGCGAGTAGAGAATGTGGTACGGCGCCCCCATCGCATACCCCCTTCCTTGATCATCCCAAAGCGTGATCTGGGAGCCGATTTGATGGCCGCCGCCCTTCCAGTACCAGCCGCCTGGACCGCGGTTTGGATAGCTGAACTCAAAATCGATGGTCTCACCGTTCTTGGTCGCCCTCCACTTGAGCCCAGGCAATTTGTAGGGCGTGATGTTGACGTCCACAACGCCGACCTCAGGTCCTGCGGCGACACCTCCACGCGCGGCCAAGTTCACGATCTGAAACGACTGGACTTCGACGCCCGAATAGACGCCCAAACCTTCGCCGTCGAACAGCGCGTCGACCCTCTTCCACGGCCCCTTGATTTTAATCGCACCGTAGTAGCCGGCTTCGTCATGCCCCTGGCGGAAAGTTAGGTCGCAGCTTCCGCCGGTGACGTGCCCGGACAGAGGTACGGAACCCCATTCGTCGAGCTTGCCGTCCACGACCGCATGCATTGGGTAGATCAGCGGCTCGAACGCATAGAGGGGATAGGGGCCACCCTGGTCAAGCCGTTTGGGGTCCGGGATCGGGCTTTGGAACCCGTCTTTGATCCAGGTTGGCTCGATCGGCGTAGGCGCCCAGGTGCTTTCAAGCACTTTGTCCATGTCCGATATCGCGCCATCGGTCGAGAACTTGGCCGGATTGCTTCCAAATCTCTTCTCATCCCATGGCAGCCGGGGATCATTGTCCGGGATACCGTCT
Source organism: uncultured Fimbriimonadaceae bacterium (assembly GCA_964576205.1). Classification (GTDB taxonomy): domain Bacteria; phylum Armatimonadota; class Fimbriimonadia; order Fimbriimonadales; family Fimbriimonadaceae; genus JAEVZK01. The sequence goes on from CAZNUL010000014.1 coordinate 12,759, forward strand.
CCATCGGCATCTTTGACCGTCTCGGTGTATCCGAAGTACATGCGCAGCCACTGCGCGTCCGTGACCTGCCGGTCCCAATAGGCCATCCCGTCCCAGTGCTCGCCATGCGGTCCGCTGCTTGTCCAATCCCTCGGGTCGGCACCACCTTGGCGCCGCGGCGCGAATCGATTTGACACGATCCGATCATCGTCGCGATTTGAGAGTGAAGACTCGCCTTGCGACTCGAGTTCGATATGGAACTCGTGGGTCGCGAGCCACGCCGTGTCGCCACCACCCAGGAACTGAGATCTTCCGGGGAGTCCCTTGGGCCACTGGTCGATGCCGAACGTCCCGCCGCCACTGGTGTAGAACTCCCACTTCCTGACGTTCGGATTCCATCTACGGACAAAGGCCTGCTCGATCTGAGCGCAAAAGGGTTTGGCCTCGACGACCGGTTCGGTCGTCGTCTTCTCGGGGGCCTTTGTGTCGAGGATCGTGAAGTTGCCTCCGCCAGGCTCGGCGAAGTCACGGCCCGGATAGCTGCGACAAACCGGGAGGGTCTTGTAGATTCCGGTCGCGGTGTTCGGCTCGTTGCCCCAGCGCTGCCAGCGATCATCGATGAAGAACTGGTAGTCGACCCAGAGGCGCATTCCGCTGTTGATCCAAAAGAAGCGGCTCGAAATCGCGTATTCGTCCTTGATGGTCTTGATCTCCTTTGGGCTAAGTGGCGCCGGCTCGGGGGCTGGATTTAGCCGTTCGCCATAAGCCGAGACCACGTTGATCACGTTCGGCATGAGCAAGACCTTAACGGGCAGGCGGATGATCGTCTTGAAGCCCTTCGGCGCCTCGGTGCTGACGGCATACTCGCGCCCGTATCCATCTCCCGCACCCCAGAGCCTCTCAGTGTCGGTTGGCGGGAGGCTTGGATCGTAGATCCGATAGTAGTAGCGCTTGCCTGCCTGCAGGCTCGTGACTTTGACGGTGTGCCAGGTGGTCGTGTCCCGGCCATCGACCACCTGCCACTTAACCGGCGCTGTCCGCCCGAACGCGGTCATCGGAAGGTCGTCCTGTCGCACCTGGATGCGACTGGGGCAGGGAGTGGATGTGAAGTACTGGACAGTGAAACCGTCGCGTTTGATCTCTCTGACCGGCCGCATCGGATCTTCGAGCGGAGCCGTGTCCGGCTGGTGGAGCTTGACGGAGGATTCGACTTGAAGTAGAGAAGCGACGGCGAAGGCGGCCAGCATAGTTGGATATTACGCTCAGACGAGTGTGGAGTTTAGAAACTGGAATGAACTCGTTCTCGTGATCGCCGGGCAACGAGGGTCTCATTCACTGCGGCGGCCCGCCACGGCGCATCGCGACACGCGTCGCGACTCTTTCGAAAACGCCTTCTGCCACTGCCAGTCGTATAATGGTTTAGAGCCCAACGGCGATTGTTTGGATTGGAGCCTTAAGCTTTGGCCAGCCGCACCAACGGAGATCGCTCTCGGACGCAGGTGCGTCCTTCGTACCCTGGCCCGTCCAGGGAGTGGGCTGGCGTTCTCGGGTTTCTTCTCCTGCTTATTTCGGCCGACCGCTACTCGACCTACGTGCTTCACAGCCAACTTGCGATCGCCGGTCTGCTTTACCTTGTCGCTATCGTTTTTGTTGCCTGCTGGGCCGGTCTCCGCCCCGCTCTGGCGTGTTGCCTCATCCTCGTTTGCTACGTCTGGCTCATCTACGCCTACCCGATCTCGGCCTTTCCCAAGGATCGAACGAAACTCGCGCAAGCCTTGCTGTCGACTTCGATCGTGTACTCGATCTTCGCGGTGACCTTCGGGGTAGTCCAAATGAGACTGCGGGCGGCCGCCATCCGCGAATTCGATGCTCGGACATCGGCCGAGATCGAGTCGCAACAAAGACGGATCGCCCAAAGGGAGCTTTGGGCCAGCGAGGAGATGCGCAATCTGATCGTCCGCTCCTCGGCGGACGCCATCATCGCGGTCGCGGAAAACGGCGCGATTACAACCTGGAACCCCAACGCCGAGAAGCTGTTCGGCTGGGCTCAAGCCGATGCGCTCGGCTACCCGATCGGCGAGAGACTCGTATCTGCGGACCAATCTCGTATTTCGGGCATCCTTGACCTTCCGTCCGGCACTCCGCTCGGCGAGTCGATGGAGGCCAAAGTCCTCACCAAAGAGGGCGAAGAGATCGCGATCGATTTGTACGTCGTCGCTCAATCCACGTCGTCAGGCGCACTTCAAATCGTCTTCGCGCGCGATATTAGCGATCGAAAGCGCGCGGAACAAGAAGTCAAAGACTTGAACGCGAGTCTCGAGGAGCGGGTTGCCGAGCGCACTGCCCAGCTCGAAGCGGCGAACCGAGAGCTGGTGGCGTTTTCCTATTCGATCTCTCACGACCTCCGAGCGCCCCTCCGCGCCATCGTGGGAAATAGCCGGATCGTGCGGGAGGATGCCCTCGGAGTGCTCAACGAAGAGGCGATCTCACGCCTCACGCGCTTGGAAAGCAACGCGCTCAAGATGGCCGAGCTGATCGAAAACCTTCTGCAGTTCGCGAGGATTGGCCAGGCAGCCCTGAATCCGGGCAAGATCGACCTGACAGCGATGGCGGAAGGCATCGCCAAGGAGCTCAAATCGGGGCAGGACGGCCGGATAGAGGTCCAGGCCGGCTTGTTTGCGCAGGGCGACCCCGACATGGTCAAGATGCTGCTCCTGAACCTGATGGAAAATGCGTGGAAGTACGTTCGCGAGGGTCAGAAGGCAAGCATCGAAGTGGGCCAGACTCCCGAAGGCGTGTTCTTCGTTCGCGATCACGGTATCGGCTTCGACATGCAATATGTCGAGAAGATCTGGGAGCCGTTCGAGAGGCTGCATCGCGACACCGAATACCCGGGAACCGGCATTGGCTTGGCCAATTGCAAGCGGATCGTCGAACGGCATGGTGGAAAAATCTGGGCGGAGTCGGCTCCGGGTGAAGGCACCACAATGTATTTCGACCTGACCTCGAGGCGAAGGCCTGCCATCGTCGAGCGTGAATCGAGCTACGCGATTTAACGGGATCGCCTTGTATTGATTCCCTACTTCTTTGGCCGCATATTCACCTTGAGTGCCGCGTAGCCGTCGATCTGGAAGTGCTCGACGTGGAGCTTGTGCGTTCCCGGGCCGAGGTTCACCATTCGCGAGTAGAGAGTCGGTCCCTGGTAATGCCAGGCGTCTTCGATCAGCAGCTTGCCATCGAGCCACAAACGAGCGCCGTCGTCGGCCGCCATCTCGATCAGGTAAGCGCCGGTTGGCACGGTAAAGGAGCCGTCAGCGACCGTGGCGAAGTGGTCGCTGCCGGTTACGGGATCGAAAGATCCGCCCGCGAAATCGAGCCGGTCGCTGTGCAGCTCCTTCAGAGCAGGCCCCTTCAGGATGGCCTGCAATGCGGCCTCGTCCGGCGCGGCGTGGACGTCGGCAGGGTTCGACGATTTGCTCCACTTATAGAATCGGACCGCCCAGTCGATCGGAGCGAAGAACTTCGAGTACCCGAACCGGATCGGCTTGCCGGCCGGCGTCACGATGCCGCGATGGTCGGTTGTCGCCTGGCCCGTGTATTCGAGAGTCAGCTTGATGTTGGAAGCCTTGCCCGGCAGCAAGGTGACCAGCATGAGCGAGCCAGGTTGCACGGTGCCATGGTCGGGAGCGGCCGTCGCCACTCCTTCCTTCTCGACCAACCTCCACGTTCCGGGCGGGCCGATGATTTCGAATTGGTAGGCGGTATAGCCAGGTGACGGGCCGGAGTTTCCGCTAGGCAAGAACTGCTTTGGGAACTCGCCTCGCGGCCATAAGACGGGCCGCTTGAAGTCATACGGGCCCCACTCGTCGACAAGGATGTACCGCCAGCCTCGGAGGGCGTCCGGCTTCAGGAATGGATCTTGGTGGCCCGTCAGGGGTTGGGGCATGAATGGTTGAGCCGCCATGTGCTGGGCAACGATCGGCTGAGGAAAGATCCTTCGGTCGTCAAAGCCTGTGCCGGTGACCCGCAAATAGGGATTCCATCGCGTCCTGAACCGAGGAAGGTAGTCGCTAGGTCCCTGGACCAAGCCGGGGTTTAGGCTGGTCGCCAACGGCGCTGGCGCCCCATGGGCTACTGTATTTGGCTCCTGAACGAGCCCGGTCACGCGTTCGCCGGCCTGAACCATCGTTCCATTGCTCTGGAGAAGGTTGTTCGTGAACCGGATTCCGTCGGACCGATTGGCCACCAGCACCGCGTGCTCGTCCATGAACTCGTTATTGGTGATCGTCCACTCCATATTGCGAGTGTCCCGCTTCTTCGCATACACAAAGTTCGGATCGACGGCCCCACCCCAGGTATTGATCGCCGTGTTGTCACCGGTGAACTCGTTGTGGTCGATCAGGTTGTCTTGCCCGTGTTCCCAAGCGATAGCTTCCTCGTTGTGCCCAAACACGTTGCCGACAACCTTATTGTCGTAGCTGTAGCCGCCCCAGATCCCGTGCCAGCATTCGAGCATCAGGTTGTTCACGAAGTCGTTGCGGCTGAAGGTCGACTCGATGCCGTTGGCCGGCGAGTGCGAGAAGTCGTTGCCGAAAAGGAGGTTGTCATTGCAGCCGCCTTCCCCGGTGCCCATGGTGGTTTGGCCCGCCCATAAGAAGAAGCCGTCGCCGCCGTGGGTCACCGAGTTATAGGCGAAAACGTTTGCGTTCGACTGCTCGTAAATCAGGATCCCGGCCGAGTCCTGGCCGCGGTTGTAGACGCCATAGGAGAAGCCTCTCACACACCAATCGATCTTGTTGTGCATGATCCGGTTGTTGCTAGACCGGTACATGCCAACGCCGATGCCGCTCAAGAACGAGAAGTCGCAGTTCCAGACCTTGCCCTTGTCGCATGAGGTCATCATCAGGCCGCATTGTCCGCCCTCGGCCTTGCAGCCCTTGATTTCGAAGCCGGTGCAACCTCGGAGATAGATTCCCGCGCCGTAGCGCAGCCACTCGTCCTTCTCGTTGTGGTGATAGCTCTGCCAGTCGCTTTCGTCCTCGCGTTCGAGCGTGCTGGCGAGGTGCTGCTTCCAGCTGTAAGAGAAGTCGGAATCGATAATCCTGAGCCCGGGGCAATCGCGAGCGATCAGTCCGACTTTGTAGCCGCGGGCAACCAGATTCTTGACGGTGACGTTCTTGCCGTGGATCGACAGGCCCAGACCTTTTCGCCGATCCGGTTCGGTCGACTGCGGCGTGCCTTCCAACACGGCATGGTTGAAGTCGATCGTCACGTTGTCCCCTCGGATCTCGACCGCGGGTTTGGATAAGTCGGCGGACGTGGGAATCGGATAGACCCGTCGCTCGACCACTCCGCTTCGACTGATAACCCCTTGCGGCGCTAGGCTGATTGAGCCCTGAGCCGTCGCGGCAAGAAGAATTGCAGGCAAAGGAATCATCATCGCTGGGTCACACCTCGAGTATGGAGCGCGTGGAATTGCCCGCGCCTTGTTCTTGCCTCATTGCCGCCCACCAGGGCGATGGATCGGCAGTCCGAAAGCGCGAACAAGTTCGCGCACTCCAAAGAGTGTTAACGCTCTGACTGTCGTCAGAACACTGTATAACTACAGGTAGCGAATGACGAAGCTCCTTTTACGATGGATCCTGCTGGCCCTGTCGGTCATGGGCGCATCCTTCGTGAGTAAGGCTCTTGGCCTTGGCTTCGAGGTTCACGTGAGCGACGTACCCAGCTTCTTTCAGCTTCTGCTAGGCGTTGCCATCCTCAGTCTCTTGAACGCAACGGTTGGGAAGCTCATCAAATTCCTGACACTTCCCTTGAGCTGCCTTACGTTGGGTCTGTTTTCGCTCGTCATCAACGCAGTGGTCTTGATGGTCGCGGCGTCCTTCAAACTGGGTTTCCAACTCACCAAGGGCGGGGTGGATGGATTCATCGCCGCCTTCGTGGCCAGCCTGATGATCGCCTTTATCAACGGCGTCCTCGGAATGTTCCTGCCGGACGACAAAGACGAATAGGAATTTGGAATTTGGAATTTGGAGTTTGGAGTTTGGAGTGGCGCCGATCCGGGATCATCGCCGTCAACCATTCCCCGCAGGTCGCGAATCCAAATTCAACTTTCCGGTTTTCAAGCCCCAAATCCCGACTTAGGTGCTTCGCTTGAGCCGACGCCACCGCACTAGACGGTTCGCCGTTTCCGCGATCTTCAAGGCTTTCTGTGCCGGCCTCCTCGGCCTCGTATGTCTCTTCTTTGGGATCGCGATCACTTTTCACACGCAACTCAATTGGGCGCTGGGAGGGGCCGCCGATTCGGCCAGGGACTCGCTCGGCCGGATCGTCCCCGCGGATTCCCTCGACTACACGGTATGGGGCTTCGGCGGACTTCTGCTCCTCCTCGGCGTTTATCTCTTGGTCGTTCCGGGTATTCGAAGCGGATTCCGCCACATGATCGAAACCATCGCACCAGGCTCTAAGTCTGGCCTGGTGGACGTCTATGTGAATCGCCAGAGACTAGCTCGGGGGCCGCGCATCGTCGCGATCGGAGGCGGGACCGGGCTCAGCACGATCCTACGGGGTCTCAAGGCCAAATCCTCGAACATCACGGCCATTGTCACGGTGACGGACGACGGTGGAAGTAGCGGCCGGCTGATCAAGGACAAGGGGATGATCCCACCCGGCGACATCCGAAACTGCCTCGTCGCTCTGGCCGACGCCGAAAAGTCCATGACCGATCTGTTTCAGCATCGGTTCAAGGATGACAGCGGATCTCTGAGCGGCCACTCGATGGGGAACCTCCTGATCGCGGCGCTAGTGGATCAATCGCGCGGGGATTTCGAGAAGGCGGTAGAGCGGGCCTCAGACGTTCTCAACATCCGCGGTCGGGTCGTCCCATCTACCCTGGAACGCGTCCGGCTCCGCGCCTTACTCGATAACGGCGTAGAGATTTGCGGGGAAACCGCCATCGTGGCGGCGGGGGCCAAGATCAGGAAGATCTTCCTCGATCCTGCCAACGTCGAGCCCCACAAAGCTGCCCTCGAAGCGATCAGGGACGCCGATGTCATCTGCATCGGACCCGGTAGCGTCTACACCAGCATCATTCCCAATCTCCTCGTGCCGGGAATCGCTCAAGCTCTCAAGGAGACGCTTGCAGTCAAGGCCTATATCTGCAATGTCATGACCCAGCCCGGCGAAAGCGACACTTTCAGCGCCTCGGAACACATCACGGCGATCTTGAATAACACGGAGGGCCGGATCTTCGACTACGTTCTTGTCAACAACGGCGTGCCGAGCGAAGCGGCGATCGAGAAATACCGGGAGTCCGGCCAGCATCTCGTCGATCCCGATCTTGACCGAATCCGGGCGCACGGCCTGCGACCGATCGTTCGCGACTTCACGAGCGAATCCGACTTCGTGCGGCACGACCCAGGGAAAGTCGCCGATTGCGTGATCGGGCTGCTGCGGTAGCCCGCGGCATCGTTTCCGGCGCACTAGCGCGAACTGCATTTGTGAGACACTACGCCAGATGCCAGGCCATCTCGTCATCCTCAGTGGCCCCAGCGGAGTCGGTAAAGATACCGTCCTCGATGCTTGGTCTAAGCGCGATCCGCGGGTCAAACGCGTGGTTGCCTATACGACCAGGCCAAAACGTCCCAATGAGGTTGACGGAGTCGACTACCAGTTCGTCTCGGTCGAACAGTTTCACGATCTCATTGGTGGAGGAGCGTTCCTCGAGTACAAGGAGGTGTTCGGGAATCTCTATGGAACGCCTTTGCTCGATATGGAACAGATGCTGGCCGACGGATTGACCGCCGTGCTCAAGATCGACGTCCAGGGGGCTCTGACGGCGATGAAGCTTCGGCCCGACGCCCTAACCGTCTTCCTCATGCCACCCTCAAGGGAAGAGTTGGAGCGCCGGATACGCGAACGGGCAACCGATTCCCTTGAGGTGATCGAGCGACGATTGCAAGTCGCTCGGGATGAGATGGTCTTGTCCTCCGAGTACGACCACGTCTTCGTCAACGCGAACGTCGCAGATGTCGTGGAGTCGCTCGAGGCGTTGACCACGTAGCCGAAGTTCAAGCTGCTATCTCCCTCGCTTCAGGGTGAATCCAACTAGCTGGTTCCCGTTGGCATCCTTGATGATCGCCTGGTAGGTGTCGTGGTCGACGAGCCGGCCGCGCGACTGATAGATTCTCGGAATCATGCCGATCGGCGAGAAGGTGAACACCATGTCGTCATTCTCGAGTGAGATATGGCCGAAATAGAGCGTTTCCGAGTCGTGCGTGTCGAAGTAGTAGACGGCCTTCGCAACGGGGTCCCATCCAAACTGGCTATGCACCCAAAGCGGACTCTTCGAGCCCTTGCCGATCACGCCCTCGCCGAGAACACCCTTGCCGTCCGGATGCCGCCTGTAGCTGAATTCGACCACCAGCGGACCGTCCGGCCCCTTCACCTGGCCCCTCCAGGTGCCGCCGATCATGACCGCCATCTTGTCGAGCGGCGCAAGGTCGGGCTTTGGAGGTTTCGGCGCGGGCGCATTCTGGTCCTTCGTTGGCCCACTCTTGAAACGATCCTCGAGGGCGCGAAGCACGCCCGTCCAGGCCTTGTCGAAATAGGCATAGGCCTTATCCCATTCGGGCCCCGATCCCCAACCGGCATGGTGCAGATCGACCGTCGACTTACCTCCGGCCTCGGAGAACGTGAGAACCACGAACGTTCGCTGGTTGCGCATGTCGGGCAAAGAGGGCGCTGCGTTCCTTGAGACCTGAAGCATCTTATTGGGCACATAGCTGAGCACCTGGCAGCCCTCACTGCCCTGGCTGCCAATCGGCGGCTCGTTGCTGAACAGGATCTCGTAGCGGCCTCCGAACTTCAGCTCGATGTTGGAGCTCACGCCCATGAATTCCTTCATGCCCTCTGGCGTCGTCCATGCCCGCCATACATCGGCGACCGGAGCTGGGACCGTCACCGTCTTGTCGATCGAGCGGTCTTCGGTTTTGTCATTCCGACCATGCGAGGAATCTCGGTCGATGCTCGCCACCAAGGGGGTGCCATAAGAGATCCCTCGTTCCTCGGGATGACAAAAGATCGGATTTCCGCTCAGGGTGATTAGAATGGCTAGCAATCCGCTCATTGCCCCTCCTCCTTCGGGACCTCGTAGCCGATTCCTTTCTCGCAGTAATCCCTAAGGGCCTGCTCGAGAAGCATCCGAGAACCGTCCCGATACATCTTCTCGACGTCGTCCGTTACGCTGCCCCAGAGATGAGATGAACGCTTCAGCAAGGTGCCCTCCTCGTGCTCTTCCAGCGTCTCGACCGTGTAGCCGTGCAGACCTCGGTTGAGCGAGCTCGAACCTGACGAGACGTATTTGAAGGGAGGATCAAGATAAACGATCTCTCCGTAGATCGCTCCACCACCGTTGGAGAAGCGCTCGCCGATCCTGCCCCCAACGACCGGATCGCAGAAGCAGGCCGAATCTGGTTTGTACCGGTGCGGCCACCAGTTTCCAAACTCCTCCGTGAGCGCCCGAAATACCTTTTCTCGGGGCGCTTTGATATGCAATTCCAACTCAATCTGGATGTGTCGATATTGTGCTTGGTCCACTTGTAGGGCCACCTCATTTGTAGTTTCTGCGTATCGCTTTAGGTGTAGGGCCGTCTCGGCCGCTATTGACGAGTGACTCCGCATCCACCGCTCATAGAGCTGCCGGATCGGGATGGGGTTGAAGTGGTTAAACCTGCTTCTCCCATCTCTTCGCGCCAGCACCAGTCCGGCCTCTTCCAGCACACCGAGGTGCTGCATGACCGCGAATCGACTCAGGTCTCTTAGCTCCCTTGAAAGCTGACCGGTCGTTCGCGGACCATCCTTGAGGATGTCCAGGAGCTTGCGTCGATGTGGGCTCGCCAGCGCACGCCAGACGGTTTCCGATTCCACAGAACTCAATACGTGATAATAATATCACATTACCCAAACTGAGCCCGGCGGCCCGATCCACGAGTGCGCATCCGGTACCGGAATCCGCCCGTCAACCGTTCACGATAAAGGAGTGGCAACGGACAATCCCGAACGGCTGGTGGTGGTGACGAGCACGCCTCAAGGCGTCGCTCCGCTCTCTCCTGGCGAGCGCTCCATGATCGAGGAGGAGGGTGGCCAGGTTGAGCAGACCGCGGTCGTCCGGCACTCGTTTCCCGAACTCCTGGCGGACGATCCTGCCCGCGATCTCTTCGACGGCGCAAAACGCGCCTACGCCGATTCGGACGCCGAGGAAACGCTCCGGTGTGCGAGGCTCTGCGTCGAACTCCAACCGAATTATCTTCCCGCCCACCTCTACGTCGAGCTGGGGATCCAGATCTCGCGCCGAAGGAACCTCGCCAAAAGCGCGGACAAGCTCATCGAAACGATCGAACTCGGCAAGGCTTTGCTGAAAGGGCAGATCGCACCGCCTCCCACGGATCGCCCGATTGAGGCCGAGCACGTCAACGAAGTGCTCGACATGGCACGATACAACCTTTCCGACCGGTATATGCGTCTTGGGAGGTACGCGGATGCCTTGGAACAGCTGCAATTGTCGGAAATGCTGCCCAAAGGCACCGAAGCGAGGATGAAGAGACGCCTTAAGGAAGCGAGCCTTCTCTTTCGCATGAAGGACAAGGAGGGTTCAAGAAGGAAGTTGAAGGAAGCACGTGACATGGATCGCGAGCTATTTCTGCTCCTCCGGGAGCGAATGGCTTTCGACGGTCACGCCGGCGTCGATCAACCAATCTGAAAGGTGATCCTTTGATTTTGCGGACGAATATGATGATGAAAACCTTGGTAGGTGGCAACGGCTTGAAGAGGATCGCCCTCGTCGCCTTCGCAATTGCGATTGCCGCAGTTCTCGTTCTGGCTTCAACCCAGGTAACCACAGCTCTGATCCAGCACCCGCTTTTCGCCGACAGCGAGGCGCCGGTGTGATGACTATTCCAGTAGGAGTGACGCCCGACGTTGTCGCGGAGTCCTTCGTTCGTGGCGAAGAGTGGGCTTACCTGGAGGTACGAGGCAGGCTGCAATCCAAGCTCCGGCGAGACATCCGCGAGGTCCTGCACGACATGCCACAGTTTGTCGACGAGGTCGAAGCCGATACCTGGTTGACCCCTTTACTTAAGGAGGTCCATGAAGCCGCGACCTACAAGAAGCTCTACGCCTGGCTTCGTACGATCGCGGTCAACAAGGCGCTCGACGTCCGCCGAAAACATGGGCGTAACGAGCCGGTCGACACTTGGGAAGAATTGGGGCTTCGCTACGGCCGTTTGGTCGAGGATCCCTCAGAACCAATCGCATTTAAGGCCGACTTACTCACGGCTTTGACCGGGATGCGGCAGAGGACGCTGATGGTCGTGGTTCTTGAGGAAATCGAAGCCGAGGACGGGCTCCTCATCGACGCCTTCGAGCGCGCCGCAAAGCGGTTGGGCAAGTCGACGCCGTATGTAAAGCGAATCTTCTACGAGCTCCGGCCACTGCTTGCGATCCGATTGCCTGGCTGGGAGAGAAGCGCCTAAGCCGCCCCTACCCCCGGTAGACCACCTTGCCACCCACGATCGTCATCAGCACCTTCACCTTCGGGATTCCTGCGAGCGGCATCGTCATGATGTCGCCGTCGAGGACGGTGAAGTCGGCGAGCTTGCCGACCTCGATCGAACCCTTCTCCTTTTCCTGAAACGCCGCATAGGCGGGCCAGAGCGTGAGCATCTTCAGCGCCTCTTCCCTCGACACGGCCATCTCGGGATGCCAGCCTGGACCCGAGGAGCCCTTGAGATCGCGGCGGCCAACGGCCGCATAGAATTCGATTCGGGGATCGCCGCGCTCCACCGGCGCGTCCGATCCCGCGCAAATGATCGCTCCGGTCTTGAGCAGGGCTTTCCAGGCGTAAGCGCCGGCCAGGCGTTCCATGCCAAGCCGGGCCGAAGCGAAATGCAGGTCGCCGATGGCGTGCGATGGCTGCATCGAGGCGATAACGCCAAAGCTGCCGAATCGCGGGATATCAGCAGGATCGAGAATCTGGGCGTGCTCGATCCGCCAGCGGGGATTCTGGATCTTCCGCTCTGCCGGTGGAACCGCCTTGAACGCCTGTTCGTAAAGATCGAGAATGGTCCGGTTGGCCCGATCTCCAATCGCATGTATCTCGACCTGCGTTCCTCCTCGCAAGGCCTTCTGAAGCATCGCCTCGACTTCCTCAGGCTTCTTCGTAAAGTAGCCACTCGTGTCCGGAGCGTCGCTGTAGGGCTTCAGCAGGGCGGCGCCTCGCGACCCAAGCGCACCATCAAAGACAACCTTGATATCTCTGCATGTAAAGCCGTCCTCGATGATCGGAGGCTCTTCGATGCGGCGGTCGGCTTCGGCACCAGGGCCGTAGATCGCATCGTAAATTCGAACCTTGATCTTGCCTTCGCGAACGAGTTTCCTCAGCATTTCCATCTCGGTCCACGGGCTGCCCGCAACCTGAACCTCACAAAGTCCGTGAGCCAGGGCGAACTCCGAGCCCTTGATCAGCGCAGTCTCGCGGTCGATCGGTTTCGACACGATCTTTCGCACGGCCAAGCTCATCGCCGCATCGAGAAGCATCCCGGTAGGCTCGCCCGACGGATCCCGGTTGATATGGCCACCAAACGGGTCCTTCGTCTCTTTGTTGATTCCCGCGATCTCGAGTGCTTTCGAATTGGCGATTCCGGCGTGACCGTCTGCGCGCGTCAGATAGACCGGGTTGTTCGGCGAGACCCTGTCGAGATCGTAACGAGATGGAAAGACCTGCGGCTTCCAGAACGTCTCGATCCATCCGCGCCCGGTCACCCACTCGCCGGGCTTGTATTTGGCGACCTCCGCCTTGACGCGCGCCTGGAACTCCGCGAGGGAACCGACCCCTTCAAGATTGAATGTGAGCTCTCGGTTGCCAACACCGGAGATATGGAAGTGGGAATCGGTCAGACCGGGTACTACCGTGGCGCCATGCAGGTTGACGAGGTGAGCGCCGTGGATGCCGGGAGCGGTAGTGCCGACGAATACGATTTTCGAACCACGGGTCGCGATGCAAACCGCCTTCGGTCGCCTCGGATCGACGGTGTAGACGTTGGCGTTGACGTACACCGTGTCCGGGGTGTCGATCTGCGAAGCGAGGAAGAGGGCAAAGACGAGTGACATCCTGATGACAGGATATCGAATCGGGCATCCGATTGCAGCCGGTAGTCCGAGAGGTCAGTCCGGAGGATTCGTCTGCTCGTGCTCCAGCCAGGCTGCTTCGATCGCAGCCCAGCGGGCATCCGGCAGCTCTGGCGCCGGCTCGCTTAGCACGCGCAATTTGAGCAGAGTGGCACGAAGAATCTCCACCGCCTGTCGGCAACGCTGACAAGTTCTAACGTGGTATGTCGTGTATTTCAACAAAGTGCCGGCGAGCGTTCCCTCGGCCATGCGATGGACGAGGTTGCGCATTTGCCAGCAAGGATCGATGGCGGGGGCGGCGATGCTCATGAAATGATTCCTTTCGACCGGCCGTAGTCGACCAGGTCTTCATAGAGTGCGGTGCGGCCCCGGGCGAGCCGGGATCGAACGGTTCCGATTGGGCAATCGAGAATAGCGGCGGCCTCGGCGTAGTCCAGGCCCTCGATATCGACCAAGGTGACGCACATTCGCTGATGCTCTGGGAGCCGGCCGAGCGCCTCTTCGATCGGGCCGTCGAGGATCTGCTCGAGGATGGCTCGATCCGGTTCGTAATCAGGCGATGCGGCGAGGTCGGCGCCCTCCTCGATGTCTTTGTTCGAATCCCACTTCTTCCGGCGTCGAAAGTCGTTCAGGAAGAGATTGGTGAGAATCCGAACCAGCCAAGCTCTGGCGTTCGTGCCGTCCTGGAAACCGCCTTCGAGATAGGCCCTGTAGCCGTTGACGAGAGCATCCTGGACAAGGTCTTGAGCCAAAGCCTCGTTGCCCTGACAATAGTTTCTAGCGATCCGCAACAAAGTCGACTGGTGCTGGTGAGCGATATCGCCGAAGCGCTGCCTCCTCTCGGCCAGCGTGAGCTCTGGCTTTGGCTTTTTCCAGGCAAAGGACAAGGTGCTCTCCATGGGATCGGATGCATAACACACGTCGCAAGCCGATCCGTTCCACCTATTTTGGACCGTCAAGATCACGGGCTCGTTGGCCGGCTGAAACAGGGTTCCCCGATGTCCGTCCAGAGCTCAAAAGTTCCATCGTTTCGCGAAACTTTGGGGTTCGCGCCGTTTGTTGACTCCCCGAAGCCACGGCGTCCTGCCGGGCGGAAAGGAGAGATCATGAACGTCATCAAATCGGCATTATCATTGCTGGCGCTTGGCGCTGTTATCGGTTCGGCACTCGCGCAGGGCGCCTCGAGCGAAGTCTATGTACAGACGAACGCGGCTAGCGGCAACCAAGTGCTCGTCTACGCCCACGGCAACGACGGCGTCCTGAACCTGGCCGGAAGTTACTGGACCGGCGGAACGGGGTCGGGCGCGGGATTGGGTTCTCAGGCCGCGTTGACCCTTAACGAGAGCGGTAACCGGCTCTATGCCGTCGACGCAGGGAGCAACGACGTCGCCGTCTTTGCCGTCGAGGGCCGAAAGCTGAGGAAGCTTGGCAACTTCTGGTCGGGCGGGACCACTCCGATTAGCGTGACTGCCAACGCCGGCTTGGTCTACGTTGTCAACGCCGGCGGCTCGGGCAACATCGCCGGTTTCCAGGCCGACGAGTCCGGAGAACTCGACTTGATCTCTGGCTCGATCAAACCTCTTTCTGGAAACAACGTCGGCCCCGCTGAAATCGAGCTGACGCCGAGCGGCAATGCCGTGGTTGTCACCGAGAAGAACACCGCATTGATCGATACATGGCCGATCCTGGGGAACGGCGCACCCGGCGCGCTGGTGACCACTCACTCTAACGGCGCGACCCCCTTCGGCTTCGACTTCGATGCAGCAGGCCGGCTGTTCGTTTCAGAAGCTCCCGGCAGCAGCGCATCGTCCTACTGGCTCGGAGCCGGCGGATGGAACACGATCAGCGCGTCCGTCGCCAACCACCAAGCTGCGGCTTGCTGGCTGAAAGTCTCGCCCGATGGCCGCTTTGCTTTCACCGGCAATTCCGGCAACAACACCATCTCCGGGTATTCGATCTCCGCGAGCGGCCAACTCGCCCTTTTAACCCCTTCTGGTCTCGCGGCCAGCACGGGGCCGGGTTCCCATCCGGTGGATCTCGGATTCACAAACGGAGGCAGGTTCCTTTATGTTCTCACGAACGCTAACGGAACGATCGCTGAGTTCCGAGTCGCTGACGACGGCTCGTTGATGTCGATTGGCACCGTGACCGGCATTCCCACCTCCTCGCAAGGATTGACCGCGAAGTAATTCGGGGCCTTGCCCGCTGGCCCCGAGTCTTCACCCTCGAGCTCGGGGCCGATTTCTTTCCTTGTCTTGTCTGCCCGGAGGTTTTGCACTATAGTAGAGCGCTCCGGAGAAGAATGATGCAAACAGGACAAAGGCGTGCCTTTACTCTCATTGAACTTCTAGTCGTGATCGCGATAATTGCGATCCTCGCGGCGATTCTGTTTCCCGTTTTCGCCAAGGCGAAGCTCGCGGCCAAGAAGGCGTCAGACCTTAGCAACGCGAGGCAATTGGGGATCGCGACGCTCATGTACAACACGGATTCCGACGACACCTATCCGATGAGTGTTTATGACACTCAAAGCCCGGTACTCATCCCCGGCACCTTCCACCGGATCGCAACCGTATACGACGAGCTCCTGCCGTATATGAAAAACATCAACATACTCGCTTCGCCGGTTAACCCTCCCGGAATCGACTTCGGCGGCCCGCCTCCGGATCCTTCCGTGCTCAGCCGCGTCGGCCTGCTCGGCCTTGGGAACTTCAAGTACGCGTCGTACGCGATGAATTTTGCGCTCTTTGAGGATCCTTCTCTCGAGCTTTATGCGCTGGGTACGGTCCTCGCCAACACGGTCAATGCTTCGCAGCTAACCCGCCCGGCCGAGACAACCGCGTTTTACACGGGCACCTACGTGACGTACACCACTCAACACTTTCCGAACATGTCCCCTTATTGCAACGCATACTGGCCGTCCAGCCCGCTTCAGGTCTTCGGTACGAACAACTTCCCCGAGGATGCGAGCATCATGGAAGGCACCAATATCACTTGGGCGGATGGGCACGCGGGATTCAAGCCTCAAAACGTGGCCTTTCCCAACATCACCTCGACCTCAGGATGCAGCCCCGAAGCGGCGCCTTGCCCCACCTACCATTCTCCATGCGACCTCACCGGCCTGCCCGACGATCGCGGCAACACCTGGGGGAACTAGAGCGACGAACGAGGATTGACGATTGATTCGGGGGATGGGGTGGGCTCGGCACCTATTTCTCGCTTACTCTCGTCTTTCTTCGTTCATCATTAGCTAGATGGCAGCCACAATCCCTCCTCCTCCAGCTCCGGTCGCGACCAACGGCGCAATCACCGCGGACGACCTACAGCGATTTCGGAAGGACTTCGAGAAAGACCCTCGCAATCGGCAGTCGATGAACGCCGTCTGTACGACGACGCTTAACAAGGTTGCGCTCAACCGCAAGCGAGTCAACGAGCTCGATCGCACGTTCAGTATCCATCTGCCTGAGAATGCGATCACCGCCCAAAAGCAGAGTGGGCGCTGTTGGCTATTCGCCGCCCTCAACACCTTCCGAGTCCACGCGATTAAGAGTCTGAACGTCGACGACAAATTCGAGCTAAGCCAAAACTACGCGCTCTTCTGGGACAAGCTCGAGAAGGCAAACTACTTCCTCGACAACGTGCTGAAGACCCTCGACGAGCCGGTCGGAAGCCGCCTACTCGATTGGCTTCTAAACGGGCCGATGCAGGACGGTGGGCAATGGGACATGTTCGTCAACATCGTCCAGAAGTACGGCGTCGTGCCAAAGTCGGCGATGCCCGAGACTGAAAGCAGCTCGGCAACTCATATGATGTCTTGGCAGGCCACGGGGAAGCTGCGGGAGTATGCGTGCCGGCTCCGGGCGGCGCACGCCAAAGGAACGCCGATCGACAAGCTCCACGATATGAAAAAGGAATATGTCGCGGAGATCTACCGGATGCTCACGATCCATCTCGGAGAGCCGCCCTCCAGCTTCGACTGGCAATGGCGGGACAAGGACAAGACCTTCCACCGGGATGGCCGCATCACGCCGCAGGAGTTCTACGCGAAGTACATCGGGCTCGATCTCGACGACTACGTGTGCCTCATCCACGACCCGCGACCCGGCCACGCGTTCAACACGGTCTATACGGTCAAGTTTCTCGGCAATGTAAGCGGCGGCAGGCCCACCGAGTATCTGAATGTCGACCTGAACGTGATCAAGCAAGCGGCCGTCAAGCAGCTCGAATCCGGTGACAGCGTTTGGTTCGGTTGCGACGTCGGCCAGTACCTTGACCGCGATCTGGGCACGATGGATCTCCGGATGTTCGACTACGACCTCGTTTATGGAACCAAGAACGAGCTATCGAAGGCCGAACGGCTCCAATACGGGCACTCCCTGATGACCCATGCCATGGTCTTCACCGGCGTCGATCTCGACCTCGACGGCAAACCGACCAAGTGGCGGGTCGAAAACTCGTGGGGCGAGGACCCGGGTGTCAAGGGATGGTTCCAGATGACGGACGAATGGTTCGACGAATTCAACTACGAGGTGGTCGTCCAGAAGCGGTTCGTTCCGTCCGAGTGTCTCGCCGCTCTCGAAAAGCGCGCGGTCGAGCTCGAGCCCTGGGACCCGATGGGAAGCCTTGCCTGACCGATTCGCGGACCGGCGGCTTCAGCCGTCGGCATGCCTAGGTTTTTCGTCATCACTGGGTGGGGGGTCCTATAGAGTGATGACGAGGACGGGCATCGTCCTAGGCCGCGTTGTTCCGTGCGGTTACGGCAGGATGGCGATCCCGGTCGGATCATAGACCTCGATGGTCGTCCCCCTTTTGGAGGGAACGGCGTGCGATGTGGCCGACCTGATTGCAGCTGCGGAGAAGTCGATGCTTACCGCCAAGCGCAGTTCGCGCCGGCCCCGGAACTGATAGTCGACGAACGACGAGTATCGCCCTAGCTTCGTCCATGAGGTCGATTGGTTTAGATGGGCGTCTAGTTCCTTTTCGACGTCGGCGAGCTCCTGCTTAAAAGTCAGCTCCACCTGTGATCCCGGTCCTTTCGACCGGATCGGATGGAGCTTTGAGAGAAAACGAAGGTCGACGGGAGCAGGTGGCAGGAGGAACCAAACGGTGAGCCCGACCGCGACGATCGCGGCGACGATGAAGACACGGCGGTACGCTCTCCCGTAGTTGAATTCGTGGTCCGGCGATGAACTCACCGCTATATACTGCAATAGTGCGGCCCAACGAGCATGGGGAAAATGGACCAGCGGTTCCGCGAGTGTATCGTCGCGAACTTGTCGAGCATGGCTCCTTCGCCCTGATGTGCCGTTCTCGGGATTGGCTGGCTGCCAACCGCGGGCGACGAGTGACTTTGGCCGAAGCAGCCCACCAGGCCGGGTTTTCACCATTTCACTATCAGCGGCTCTTTTCGCGCGCCTTTGGCGAGACGCCGCTCGAGTTCCTCACCCGCATCCGCCTCGAGCGCGCGAAGGATATCCTTCGGACCGGCATCGATCCGGTGACCGAGATCTGCTTCGACCTCGGCTATGAGAGCCTGGGCTCGTTCAGCTCTCTCTTTCGCCGAGAGGTTGGCATTCCGCCGAGCGAGTTTCGCCGAGTGTTCTCGATGCCCGACATCTGGGCGCTGAAGGCGACGCCTGCCTGTTTTCGAAGGTGGTGAGCTCCAGGCGCTACGCGCCGCATATCCTCGCATTACCCGTCGCTGCCGCGAGGCCCACAGCCTCACATCCGCGAATTACCCGTCGCTGCCGCGACGCCTACAGGCGCTACGCGCCTCGAGCATTACCCGTCGCTGCCGCGACGACTACAGGCGCTACGCGCCTCGAGTTTCGTATCACATGGCATTGCGCAAGAATCGAGAAGCGCGGCCGCCAACTCCCGCGATATCCTCCTAACCGGCAACCACCAACCGAGGAAAAACAATGATTCAACGCATGTCGCATACGCCGATCTTCGTGCTCGACCAGGATTCCGCAAAGGATTTCTATGTCAACAAGCTCGGCTTCGAAGTAAAGACCGATGCCAAAATGGGCGAAGACTTCCGCTGGCTCACGGTCACGCCGCCTGGCCAGCCCGATCTTGAGATCACCCTGATGCAGATCGCTCCCGGAATGCTCTGGGATGAGCCGACCGCCAACACGGTCCGCGAACTCGTTCAGAACGGAAAGATGGGTGCCGGCGTCTTCAGCACGCCGGACATCTACAAGACTTACGAGGAGCTCAAAGCGAAAGGCGTTGAGTTCATCCAGGCGCCAAAAGAGGAGTTCTACGGGATCGAGGCGCTCTTTAAGGACGACAGCGGCAACTGGTTTAGCCTTGGACAGGAAAAGCCGCACTGAAGTGCGCCGGGCAGTTATGCCGATCGAGGGCGGCAGGTTCGGCCGCCCTCAGATACAGCATTAAGGCAAGGCTAAGAATCTAACGGAGTTAATACCTCCCGTCAGGATCTCTGGAACCCCAACGTCCCGAGGATCATGTACCCGTAGCACTTGGACTGGCGGAAGAGGTCTGGGATCTCTTCCGCCTCGTAAGACTGGACCAACTAATCGAAGGCCGGTCTCTCCGGAATCCATGGCCGGGGATACGGGGGGAGTTCAGCGGGCGGCATTTCCATCTGAGGATAGTGCTCGGCCCACCAGTTGCGCTCCTTTTCGTCGGCATAGTACCGAAGGAAGAGGTCATGTTCCTCGTCCGTTCCGCGGCTGATGAATGATATCGAAATGGCCGAGCCGGGGTCTTCCGGCCAGAGGGCAATTTCGTTCGTGGCGACATGCTCGACGAGCTGTTCGTAGAGCTCTCGATCCGCCAAATGGTTTGTGGCGTGAAGATAGACGTTTAACCAGGATAGGTCGAGAATGAGGCGCTCGAGAGCCCGACTCAGCGCTCTGCCAGAGATGTCGTCGGGATGGGGAGGCAACCACCCGCGTCGGGTCAGTTCGTCGAGAATGGTGGTTGGCTCGGACTCGAAGTCTTCACCCCGCACGTATTCCCAGAACGCGTTTTCGGTCTCGACGTCCGCGCTCTCCGGCCCATAGCCGAAGTTCATGGCCCATTGTAGGAGGTTGCGGCGACTTTGGGGATACCGGTTTTCCACATTTACCGAAAACGGGTTACCGGCTTTTGGGTTTGGTCGCTCCGCGAAAAAGCCGCGGAATCGCATCAGATCCTCGGTTTCCCCCGAAGCGCGGGGAGCATCCAACCATCGGAGCCGACGGCCGAAAGCGCCGTGGGTTTGCAACCCACGGGTACCGCTAGCTCGTACCAGTGTGCGTTCGCTCCGCCCTTACGGCTTGTAGCCGGCTTACCCTAGCGACCAGCCGGTATCAGTTCCGCCTGCTTGATGACGGTTGTCCAGACCGTTGTCACGCCGTTGTCCATCCGAGTCCAAACCGGGGCGATCACGCCTTTGAAGGCAGAGATATTGTTGTAGTCGCCAAAGAAAGCGCGCTCGCTGGGAGTAAATGGGCTTTCGCTGATCTTGGTCTCCTTAAAGCTATTCCCGCCGTCGGTGGAGCAGGCGAGGTAGACGTCGGTCTGAAGGTCGGGGTAGGCGCGACGGTCATAGTAGACGACGTACAGGAACCCGGTCGCGGGATCGACGGCGAGCCAGGGAAGGAACTGTTGCTTGCCTGGCGGATCCTGATTGATCCGCATCGGCGCCGACCAAGTGTCGCCATGGTTGGTCGAGCGGATCAGGAAGATGTCCGAGTCGCTTTCGCCGTTTCGCTTGTCGGCGAACACGACGTAGAGTGCGCCCGAGTGGGGCCCGGCGCTGTTGTCGACCATCAGAACGGGCATCCCGTTCGATCGGCCCAAGCCTGGGATCGACATGTCCCAGCCACCATATTGCTTGCCCGCCGGGATGTCGTGCCTGAGCCAAGTTTTGCCACCGTCGGTCGAGCGTTGGAACCATAAGACGCCCTGGTTGGACCAGACAACGAAGATCCGCCCGGCACGATCGAATGCTGGCACCGCGCCCTCGGTCGTTCCGCTGTCGTCGAGGCACTCCCCCGAGATCTCGTTGATGCGCACCGGTTTGCCCCAAGTCTCGCCGGCATCGCTCGATAGGCTAAACAGGATATTGGAATGGAAATGGGGGTCCTTCTCGGCATATTTGTCGAACTGCGTCCAGGTCACAGCCATCGTCGGCTTGGTCGGATGACAGGCGGGCCAGGCCTTGTCTTGTTGGGTTGGAGGATTGTTGCCGATGCTGGCTCCGTCGCTCCACGTTTTGCCCCCGTCCTTCGACTTTTGACTCACGATTCGATCGAGACGACCTATTCCTCTTCGCGTCGCCAAGTGGATGAAGAAGAAGTTGCCGGTTGCATCTGAAATTAGGGCCGGATCACCAAAGACGCCCCACTGAGAAGTCAACGTCGTCACGCTCCAAGTCTTGCCGCCGTCTGTCGTGGCGATGGCCCGGTCGAGAACGACTCCCGCCACGATGTTGTTGGGGTCCTTCTGGCTAATCGCGATGCTCGGCTCGCACGGCGATAAGCCTCGCCCGGTTGGAGTGGCGATCTGGATGTTCTTGAAAATCTGATCCCCCGTCACGTTTCCAGGATAGGAGCAGCCTGGGCTGCCAGAGCGCGCAACCTCAGAAAGGATTGAGAAGGCGACCAGTGAGGCAAGCATCATTGGCGCGACAGCGTACCCGGGGGATCGAACCGCAAAGGCGAAAGGGATAACGGCGGGGGCCCGATCCGAACCTCAATCTGGCGGGATATGGCCAAATACGCTACCATCGTTATATGGCTTTCCCTCCACACATCCAAGTTGCGATCAAACTGCTTCCGCATTTGGTCGAGTGTGCCAACTCGGGCCGGCGCACAAACTACCAGGAAATGACTGAGGCGGTGCGGATGGAAACGCGGATGTTCAGCCGGCCCCTCGCGTTCATCCGGGACGAAATCTGTACCCGGCATAATCTGCCGCCGCTCACCGTACTCGTCGAGCATAAGGGGAAGGCGGCTCCCGCGAACAGCTTCGCGCCCAGCAAGCTCGCCGAGATGAGTGCGGAGGAGTACCGCAAATTCGAAGAGGCGATGATCGCCAAGGTATTCGCCTACGAGAAGTGGGACATGGCGCTCACCGGCTTGCAGAAAATGTACGCGGCATCCTGATCCCGCGGACGCATCGGGTCACGTTCGGCCCTTCGGCCGGTCGAGAAATCTTGTTACAATTTGGCGTGCGCGCGATCCGCCCGCTCCCGTTCCTCCTTCTTTGCCTGGTCGGCATCGGATGTCACAAGGACTCTCCCCTCGTCGGCGCGTGGGAGGCGTCGACAACGGGCTTAAGGCTAACCGGGACACTTCGCTTACACTTTAACTCAAACGGAACGTTCCGGGAGACCCTGGAGTTTGCGGCTAAAAACGATGTCTCGTTAACTATGATTGGGACTTGGAGGCTGGAGCATGGCAACCGGCTCATCAGCCACGTCGACGATATCACGAGCACGGTCGTCGGTACGGGGCCAGGAGTCGAGAGGGCCCGCCAACGATTCTCGGACCAGAAGGCGAATCTCGTCGCCGACGCCAACGCCCATCCAATCGACATTCTGACTTGGCACGGTGACGATTCTTTCTCAGACGTGAACTCGAAGGGCGTCGCCACCACATTCCGCCGAGCGAAATAAGGCCCCTCCAATATGCTCGACGCCAAGCGAATCCTGGTCTACGGTGTTACCGGCTCGGGGAAGACTACGTTCGCCGCGAAGGTCAGCGCCTGCACGGGAATCCCGTGGCATTCGGTAGACGATCTGACGTGGGAGCCGAATTGGGTCCAGGTTCCACTTGAGATCCAACGAACCCACATTGCGGCGATTTGCGAGGGTGACGCGTGGATACTGGATACCGCCTACGGCACCTGGCTCGATATCCCACTGGCCCGGGCCGACCTGATCCTCGCCCTCGATTACCCTCGCTGGTTCTCGCTGGCGAGACTACTCAATCGGACGATCCGACGATCGTTCGACAAGAAGCCGATCTGCAACGGGAACCATGAGTCCCTGCGCACGATGTTCTCAAAGGACTCGATCATCGTTTGGCACTTTGCCTCGTTCCGGCGCAAGCGCGAGCGGATCAGGCAATGGGCGCTTCAACCTGGCATGCCTCCGGTGATCGCCTTTCGCAACCCTCGCCATGCGGACGCGTGGCTTCATGGCAAGCGGTAACAAGCCGGACAAGGAGACAGCTCTAAGCGGCGCCTTTCAGGGGTTGAATCATGTGTCCCGATGGCCTTAGTTGGTACAACGCGGTGTGCGCGGTTCGTTCCGATCCCTGGCCACTCCTCAGATCATATCAAAATCCAACGTCATGGCTTAGTGATTCGCCCACGCCGGCCCTCCCATCAATGGGAGGGAGCAGAAGCAGCCTGAGGGCGCCAATAGCTCAGATCGAGTTCGGGGAAGGGAGCGTCTTTCTCCTGACAATCCCTCAAGAACGATAAGTCGTCGCCGCGGAGGGCACCGCCTTTGTGAACGCTATCCGCCAACTCCGCGAGCCGGTTGAAACGGTCGACGTGATCCTGGAACCGCACCTCCGCGTAATCCCGCGCTGAGAAGGTCGAGATGAGGAACTGCCAGTCCGAAGATTCGGCAAGAACCAGCTCGCGAGCCGCTTGAACGACGATTTCGTGAGCGGGACCACCATCGTAGTCTCTGGCCATTTGGCGAAGCTTTCGCTCGATCGGATAGAGCTTCTCCCAGGTCCAAATATTGCCGTCGTTAATCCAGACGTAGTGGTAGCCACCTTCACCCCAGGAACCCTCGGGCATGGTGATCATGTGACGCGCGGGCTCCTCGTCGATGAGGTCGCCGCCGCTCACCGGCTCGATCTGGCCGTCGGCGTGGATCGCTTTGGCAAGTTCGTACAGGAACTCTGGACCCTCCCACCACCAGTGGCCGAAAAGCTCGGTATCGTACATGGCCACAAGCGTGCCCGTTCTTTCCGCAAGCCCGCGGTAATGGGCGAGCGTGCCCTTGAGCGTCTGAACGAGATCCTCCGCGTGCTGGCCAATCTTCTCGAATGCGCCGTAAGGATCGTATGGCTGCTTCTGACCAAGGTCGCTCTTGTTCTGGCTGATCCGCCAATAGCGTAGACGGCCAGGATAGAGCTGCTTGTGAAACTCGAGATAGTTCTCGTCGCCAGGGTAGCCCGCGTCGCCTGACCAGACCTTGACCGTCGTCTCGGGATCGCGGGCCATGATCGTGACCCCGTTTGGCAAAACGTAGTGCTCGTATTCGCTCCGGAACTCTTCGGGAGGCGTAAAGAACTTGCTGCTCCGCGCGAACATCTCGGCGAGCTGGGGAAACTTCTGAGCGTAGGTGCCGAGCGGCTGTCCGCCCCTAATCATATGCGAGTCGACGAAAAAGTATTCGATCTCGCTGTCCTTCAGGACCTCTTCGATCCCCTGTCTCGGCCATGGGACTTCGGATTCTCCGACAGGCGCCTTCCAGTTGTACCGCGGACGGTAAGCGCACTCTGGAAGCCAGATGCCTCGGGGCTTGACTCCAAAATGCTTCTCGTGGGTCGCCGCGCCAAGCCTGACCTGAGCTTCGACAGATTCGTCTGTTCCCAGCAGCGGGAGGTAGCCGTGAGTTGCGCCGCACGTGATGATCTCGATGAGTCCCTGATCCTGGAAAAACTTGAAGCCGTCGACGATGCTGCGGCCCCATTGATGTTTGAACTGAACCAGCGCCCGCGTGTAGTAGCGCTGCCACATCCCGGCGAGCCCCTGCATCCAAAGCGGACCTTCCACTTCGAACCGAGCCTGGTCGGAAATAGCGAAGTCGATCTTGCTCTGGCAATAGTCCTCGAATCCCGCCGCGAAGCTCGGGTCAGCGAGTTGCTCGACGAGGATCGGGGTCATGTTGATCGTCCATCGCGGCTTGATATGCTCGCGATGAAGGCGATCGAGGGTGTGGAGGATCGGGAGGTAGCACTCCGCCGCGGACTCGTGCAGCCAGTCGGTGCCGTGCGGCGACTTGCCGTGACTCAGCACGTACGGCATGTGGGAGTGAAGGCACAGAAGGAACCGCCCGACGGGCATAGAGGCTTAGTTTACGTGAATCGGGGAGCGGGGGAGCGGGGGAGTAGTGGAGGGTTGGAGTGATCACTTGAGGCAGACCTTGCCTTAGCGAGACCACATACGGCCCCTGCGGCGAGCGATTCGTCTTCGGAACAACGGCCACGCATTGGGAGTCCCAGCAACTACTCTTTGCCCGATGCATGCGCGCCTTGGCCTACCGCAAATGCATCCTGCTTGTTGATCCAGGAGGAGACAACACAGATGAGATACCTGAACCTACGGGTCCTCGCATGTGGGATCGTGGCCAGTTGCTGGCTTACGGCTTTGGCCGAGGAATCGGTTTTGAGGCACCTTCCCGCGACGCCTACGCGTCAAGTCTCAACCGTACCGCCAAACGGCGATATCAATCCCTATGGCGTGGCGATCGTCCCGCCGGAATTTCGCGGTAGTGCCGCATTGCACACGGGAGACATTCTCGTGTCCAACTTCAACAACGTCCACAACTTCCAAGGCACAGGCTCGACGATCGTACGGATCACGCCATCCGGACACTCGTCGGTGTTCTTCCAGGGACCACTCGGCGTGGGCCTCACGACCGCCCTTGGAATCCTGAGAGACGGATTCGTGGTGGTAGGAAATGTGCCAACCACCGACGGGACCTTTGGAACGATCGGCCAGGGCTCGTTGCTTATCCTGGACAATCACGGAAATGTTGTCTCCGATCTGACGAGCGCTACGTTGCTCGATGGCCCTTGGGACCTTGCGATCCATGACATGGGCCACCACGCTCAGCTTTTCGTGTCAAACGTCCTCAGCGGAACGGTGACCCGGATCGACCTCACGCTCGGCTCGGGAGTCGCGATCGCGGGGCAGGGTCAGATCGCATCCGGGTACACGCACCATTCCGACCCGGCCGCGTTGGTTGTCGGGCCAACCGGAATGGTGTTCGACCACCGTACCGGCTCTCTGTTTATTGCCTCTACGGGAGACAATGCGATCTATTC
The DNA here is from genome assembly GCA_964576205.1 of uncultured Fimbriimonadaceae bacterium. Classification (GTDB taxonomy): domain Bacteria; phylum Armatimonadota; class Fimbriimonadia; order Fimbriimonadales; family Fimbriimonadaceae; genus JAEVZK01. Next base: position 38,951 of record CAZNUL010000014.1, read on the forward strand.
GATTCCGCACGCGGCAACCGCGACGACGGATGCCGGCATCGGAAACCTGGTTTACAGCGACAACACCCACCTTCATGGTCCACTTGGACTGGTTCTCGCTCCCAACGGCAACTTCATTGCCACGAATGGAGACGCGGTCAACTCCGACCCATCCCAACCAAGTGAGATGGTGGAGTTCACCCGCGCAGGGACGTTTGTGGCACAGGTGCCGGTGAACTCGACCGGGCAAGGCGGAGCCTTCGGAATCGCAGTGGCGGGAACGGAGGACCGAACCATCCTCGTCGTGGTCGACGACATCCTGAACGCCGTCGACGTTTGGGTCGTTCATGAGCACGGCCACGACCACGACCACGATCACTAGGGGTGCAGGTCGGGGTCGAGCGACTATGCGTACGCATAGCGCTCGACTAGGGCCGCCCAGCTTCCCGTCTGAATAGCCTCACGGATTTCGTTCATGAGTCGGGCGAAAAACGCGAGGTTGTGCAGCGTACATAGGCGAGCACCCAGGGGCTCTCCCGCCCTCATGAGGTGGCGCAGATAGGCCGCCGAATAACGCTCCGTCTGTGCAAAGACCGATCCAGAATCGACCGGCCCACGGTGCTCGGCCCACTTCTGGTTGAGGATGTTGACTCGGCCGTTCAGGGTGTAAAGCGCGTGGTGGCGGGCCATGCGCGTCGGAAGGACGCAGTCGAACATGTCGATCCCGCACGAGACCGCATGAAGGATGTCTTTGGGGTGGCCGACACCCATGAGGTAGCGAGGCTTATCCTTCCGAAGAAGAGGCGTCGTCAAGGCGACGACCGGATATTGAAGGTCTGCCGGCTCGCCAACGCTAACGCCGCCAATGGCGAAGCCATCGAAGGGTAAGGATGTGATGTACTCCGCGGACTCACGACGCAGGTCTTCGTAGATGCCGCCTTGGACGATGCCGAACAGACTGGGCGTTACGGCGTTGAGGCGTTGGGGCCTTCTGGAGTCAGTTGAGTTTGGAGTTTGGAGTTTGGAGTTTAGAGGGCCCAGATCGGCGCACTTGTTCCAATTTCCCATGTCCTGACCCCCCTCACTGCTCGGGAGCGCAGCGAGGTTCCTCAGCGCCCACAGGTGTGTTCGGCGCATCGCTTCCGCGACTTCGTCCCGGGTAGCCGGGTAGGGAGGGCAGACGTCGAGGGCCATCGCGATGTCGACGCCCAACTGAGTCTGGATCTGGACCGCACGCTCTGGGCTCAGAAAGTGCTCTGAGCCGTCGAGGTGCGACTTGAAAGTGACGCCTTCGTCGCTGATTGAGCGGCTGTTCGAGAGCGACATCACCTGGTAGCCGCCCGAGTCCGTGAGAATTGGTCCCCGCCAGCTCATGAACTCTTGAAGACCGCCGAAACGCTCGATCAGCTCTGAACCCGGCCGAAGGGACAAATGATAGGTGTTGGAGAGGATCAGCTCGAACCCGAGCGCCTCGAGATCGTCGCTGCCGACGGTTTTGACAGTTCCCTGGGTACCGACCGGCATGAAGCAGGGCGTCTCGACCGTGCCATGGGCGGTGTGCAGTTGGCCCCGGCGAGCGCCGGTGTGTGGGCAGGTTGCGATCAGCTCGAATCGAACGGGCACTAACGGATGATGCTTGATGGCTGATGGTTGATGCTTGACTCGCGCAGCCTCAAGGGAACCTCCAATTCGGATTGGTCAGGCTCGTGCGGATATGTTCCTCCCAACGGCCATCGATGAGGATATAGTCTTGGGCCTTGCCTTCGATCGTAAAGGCAAGCCTTTCGAGCACTCTTGCGCTCCGGAGATTCGAAGGCATGTAGTTGGCTTCGATACGATGAAGCCCCATTTCGGTAAACGCGTATCCGATCGCCGCCTGCAAAGCTTCGGTCATGAATCCCTTGCCTTGATCGGCCTCCGCGATCGAATAGCCAAGGTTGCAAAGATAGGTCGGGAAAGACGTGATCGCAGTAAAGTTGACGACGCCGATCGCGCGCGACGGTTCATCCTGAGGAAACAGGACGAGGCGAAGGCCCTTCCCACTTCGATACTCCGCGTGGATTGCTTCAATGCGGTCTCTCCAGCCTCGAATCGAGAAGAGTTCATCGCTGAACGTTGGCGAGTACGGCTTGAGGAATGCCCGGTTCTCCGTGTAAAAGTGCACCATCGCCGCCTCGTCGCCGCGGCGCAGTATGCGCAAGATGAGCCGCTCGGTCGCGATGCGCACTTTGTCGGGGTTTCGCAGGACCGGCATCGATTGAATTATGGGTGAACGATGTTAGGCACTACGGCATTGAGGCGTTACGGCGTTGAGGCGTTGGTGAATGAGCCGAGCGCGGGTGGGCTTCCTCGACGGTCTTTTTTAGCCGCTCGATGCTGATGTGAGTGTAGATCTGGGTGGTTGCAAGGCTCTCGTGCCCCAAGAGCTGCTGAACGGACTTTAGGTCGATGCCGTTGTCCAGCAGGTGGGTTGCAAAGGAGTGGCGCAAGGTGTGGGGCGAAACCGATGGAGAAAGGCCCGCGCGCAGAGCCCAACGCTTAACGACCTTCTGGACAGTCCTGGACGTGAGACGCCGGCCGTTCTTGTTTGTGAAGAGTGGAGACTCGGCATTTTGGGCCTCGGCCCGCTCTCCCTCGATGAAGTCGAGCAAGGCGCTACGGCATGTGGAGCCGAACAGGGTCACTCGCTGCTTGCTCCCTTTGCCGGTTACCAGGATCGAGCCTTCCTTGAAGTCGATGTCTTGCAGGTTCACGCCGACGACCTCAGAGGCGCGGAGACCGGCTGCGTACATCAGTTCGAGGAGAGCGCGATCCCTGAGTGGAGTCCTTCCCGCTTCAGGCTGGTCGAGGAGCTCGTTCGCCTGCTCATGGCTCAGTGCCTTTGGAAGGCGCTTGCGCCGAATCGGCGCTTCGAGCGACTCGGTGGGATCGGTCGCCAAATGGCCCGTTTGCCTGAGGTACTTGGCGAAGGTTCTGAGGGTTGAGAGCTTTCTCGCTCTGGTGACGGGTGTCGAGCCGTACTTGCGAAGATAAAGGCGCAAGCGAGCGGGCGCGAGGTCAAATTGGCCGTCGAGAAACAGGCTCAGTTGGGCCAAATCCGAGCCATAGGAACGAACGGTGTGGGGCGACCTGCGCGATGCGAGGTTATCGAGGAAAGCTTGGATGAGCGAGTCCAGGCGCGCGCTATCAGTTGTTGGTTGTAGATTGATGACTGTTGGTTAGACGGGTTGGACGGGCGGGACTTGTCGAATTTGGCGCTCCGACCAACCGCCAACATGCTCCGTCTACACCTTGCGCAGAATCAGGGACACGTTGTGTCCGCCGAAACCGAACGAGTTTGAAAGGCAGACGTCGACCGACTGTTTTCTGGCCTTGTTCGGGATGCAATCGAGGTCGCACTCAGGATCGTGAGTTTCGTGGTTGATCGTGGGTGGAAGTATCCCGTCGCGCATTGCGAGGATGCAAACGAGAGCCTCGATCGCCCCCGCTGCGCCAAGCGTATGGCCGACCATCGACTTAGTCGAGCTGACTGGAGGAACTTTCTCGCCGAAGACGCGCTTGATCGCAACCGTCTCGAGCTTGTCGTTGTAGTACGTCGACGTTCCGTGGGCGTTGATGTAGCCGATGTCCTCGGGCATCATGCCGGCTGTGCGCAGTGCCATCTTCATCGCGCGCATGGCGCCGTCGCCGTCAGGGTCGGGCTGAGTGATGTGGAAGGCATCGCCGCTCATTCCGTAGCCGACTATCTCAGCGTACATCTTCGCGCCGCTGGCAACCGCATGCTCATAGTTCTCCAAGACGAAGACGGCCGAGCCTTCCGCCATGACGAACCCGTCGCGATCCTTGTCGAATGGTCTTGAAGCCTTCTGAGGATCGTCGTTGCGCGTACTCATCGCGCGAGCCGCGCAAAATCCGCCCAGGCCGAGCTCGTTGATCGGAGCCTCGGTTCCTCCCGCAAGCATCGCGTAGGCGTCCCCACGCTTGATGATGTGGTAGGCGTCGCCGATTGCGTTTGCTCCGGTCGAGCAAGCCGTGACCACACACGTGTTCGGTCCTTTCAGCCGATTGAGAATCGAAACGTAGCCGCTCGCCATATCCGGAATCATGTAGGGGACAAGGAACGGCGAAACCTTGCCCGGACCATCGGCCACCTGGCGCCGATGCTGTTCGCCGAGGAAAGTCAGGCCACCGATGCCTGAGCCGATCAGGACACCGAACTCGTCGGCCTCTTCTTCGGTCGGGGCGATGCCAGAATCGTCCATCGCCATCCGGGCGGAGGCAACGGCAAACTGAATGAATCGATCGATGCGCCGGGCCTCTTTGCGATCCAGCCAATCCTCGGGATTGAAATCTTTGACCTCGCCGGCGATGCGGGTTGTGTACTCGCTGGCATCGAGAAGGGTGATTGGACCGACGCCGCTTTCCCCAGCCAACATCCGTGGCCAGAAGACGTCGACTCCGGTGCCGAGCGGCGTCACGGCCCCAACGCCGGTGACCACGACCCGTCCCGATCGTGCGGGCCGGTCGCTCATCTAGGTCGCGTTCTGCTTCTTCTCGATGTAGTTGACAGCATCGCCAACGGTCTTGATTTCTCCGACTTCCTCGTCGGGAATGTCGATCCCGAACTCGTCTTCGAGTGCCATCACCAATTCAACGACATCCAGCGAATCCGCTCCGAGATCTTCCTGGAACGAGGCGGTCTCCGTCACTTCCTCTTCCTTAACACCGAGCTCTTCGACGGTTACCTTCTTGACACGATTCAGAATGTCCTGCGACATGGTGTTGACGATACCTCGTTTTGGGGATGCAGGAGCCCCTTCGCGCCTTCCGATTTCAGATGCCGCCCTTCCGGGCATGTCATCCAGCGAACGGGTTCGCGACTGCCAAAGGGTCTCGATTCTCTCCGCCCTTCGCAACCTCGGCCAGGTATCCGCTATAACTCATCTTGTGGCGGGAAAAGCGCGCATCGCTGTGATGGTCGGCCCGAAGGGGCGCGGATCGAACATGCTGGCGATCGCCCAAGCTTGCGCTTCCGGTGAACTTCCGGCCGAGGTCGTCACCATCATCGCGCCAAACGAGACTGCTCCAGCGGTCGAAAGCGCAAAGGAGCTTGGCCTGCGGGTCGACGTCGTACCTCCGGGCGAGGATTACGGAGCGAGACTGCTGGATACTCTCGGTCGCAGTGACGCGCCGGCAACGTCACCGCAAGATGAGGGGGTTCGGGCGGATCTCATTTGCCTCGCCGGTTTCCTGCGCCTCCTTCCGACCGAGGTTCTGGAGAGGTTCCCGCGACGTGTGCTCAACATCCATCCGGCGCTGCTGCCCAAGTACGGCGGCAAAGGCATGTATGGAAGGCACGTTCACGAGGTCGTTCTCGCCTCCGGGGACACAGAGAGCGGCGCCAGCGTTCATTTCGTCACAGACCACTATGACGAGGGCGATGTCATCCTCCAGCGGCGCTGCCCGATCCTGCCGGACGACACACCCGAGACGCTCTCCGCGAGGGTGCTGGTGGAAGAGCACCGCGCTTACGTGGAGGCTTTAGCTATTCTGATCGAGGACCGGACAAATGCGGCCTAGGATTGAACCCAACGAAGAGATAAGCACGGCCTGCAGTTGGAAACCTGTGCTGGCGGAGAGAGAGACTCATGGCTGAGCTGCTTCCCGCAAGACCCTATCCAGCCTGGAATCGATATGTGGTGATGCCGGTATGTAAGCTCCTGATGCGGCTCCTGTTTGGGATGCTTGGCCCAATTACTACGCGAGGCGCTTACCGCGTTCCGAGGGAGGGGCCGGTTCTGATTCTCTCGAACCATATCGCGGATGTCGACCCAATCGTCGTCCAGGTCGCTTGCCCGAGGGCGGTGCACTTCATGGCGAAGAGCGAGCTGTTCGAAATGGGCATGCTCGGCCGGATGATTAGCTGGTTTCAAGCGTTTCCGGTCAAGCGAGGCGAGCCCGATCGGGCCGCGATGCGGCACGCGATTGAGCTGCTAAAGATGGGTGAGGCGGTATCCGTGTTCCCGGAAGGACAACTCAGCGAAACCGGGGAGCTTCAAGAGCTCAAAGCGGGCGTGGCTCTGATCATCCGACAAGCAGAGACGCCGGTGATCTGCTGCGGGATTAGGAATTCAAACAAGGTCATGCCCTATGGCAGGGTTCTTCCTCGCTTTTCCTGGAGACGTGTCTACGTCGAGTGGGGCGAGGAGAGGAAGTTCACGAAGGAGTCCGCACCCGAGGAGATCCTGGCATGGGTGTCCGGACAGCTCGCGGAGCTAACGATGAACGGGGAACGGTGAATCGCGTTCTAGAACCGTCCCGTCCGCTCGTACTTCTTAAAGTCGTCTTCCTGTCTCGACTCGGGCACCGATCGGCGCATCGAGCTGCCAGGGTCGGATGACCAACGCGGGGTCGGTTCGTATTTCCGCGTGCTGTAGTCGCCGTAGACGAGGAACATGAGCGAGAAGCCGATAAACCCTGCCGCCGCCCAAAGCTTTGTGAGCCTGGTCGCGTAGCGAGTTCCCATGAAGACGTTTAAGACGAGGAGTGCTTTCATCGTCGCGATCCCCATCGCGATGAAATTGTTGATCATCGTGCCGGGAAGCTTCGCAAATCCGAGATTCACGTCAGGAAATGCCACGAGAGCCAAGATCACGGTCGCAATCATTAGGCAAATCAGGCCCAGAACGGTTGTCGCGTACAGCCGAACGGGATGCACGTGAAACGTGGGCTCCTGAACCGCAGCCGGTCCGGCTCGATGATGCAGATGTCCGTGTGCTGGTGCGTGGGCCATGTTGATTTCGATTTGACGAGTGACGATCTTGGTAGCGGTTGCCCTACTTGGGGATCAGATAGAACAGGGGGAACAGGAAGATCCAAACGAGGTCGACGAAGTGCCAGTACAGGCCGACCATCTCCGTCGGCACGTAGTCTTCCGTGACCGATTTCGCTCCCTTCCTCCAGAGCACGACCAAAGCTGTTAAGACGCCGATGCCCGCGATGATGTGAGCCGCGTGCAAGCCGGTCATCGCGAAATACAGGCTATAGAAGATCTCGGCCGCGCGAGGACTTGCTCCGTGGAGGTGGGCGACTTCCGGTCCGAAGTTCGCACCGGGAACGAGCTTGTGCTGGAACTTGGGTGGCCACTCGAACGTGAACTTGATCACCAAGAAGAGGGTTGCGAGAACGATGGTTGCGCCGAGGTAGCGCAGCACGTTCAGCTTATTGCGAAGCTGGGCGGCGCGCACTGCGAGCACCATCGTGAAAGAGCTGATGAGCAGCGCCGTCGTGTTGATCGCTCCCCAGATGGGGAACTCGGCCCAAGGCAGCATGCCGACTACGGGGCCGATGACCGGCGAATCCTTGGTTTGGCTGAGCTCGAGGTGCGCTCCGTAGAAGTCCTGCTGGTAGTTCCAGCGATAGAGCGTGTACATCAGGAACAGGGCCCCGAAGAACATGATTTCGGTCACGAGGAAGCACCACATCCCGACTATGTAGGACTCGTTCTGCTGGTCGATGTTTTCGAACTGGTGGTGGACGTGGACCACCATCTCGTCGTGCGAGCCGTGCGTTAAGCTTGCCATGATCTAGTCGCCACCTCCCGCGCTGGGAAGCGAGGAAGTATCCCCGCGCGGAGTGATTTCCTCGACGACCTGATGGTGCTCAACCTCGTCGATGTGATCGAAATCGTAAACCTCATCGGTAACGATCGGAGTCTCTTCAAAGTTCGTGGTGATCGGCGGAGAGGCGGTCTGCCACTCTAGGCCATGGGCGCCCCAGGGGTTCGCTCCGGCCTTGCGCCCCTTGAACAGAGACGAGATGAGATAGAACGCGGGGGCGATCATGCCGACGGCAAGTGCCGAGGCGCCAGCCGAGGACATGATGTGATACGCAGTGAACTCGGGGGCGATGTAGTAGTAATGGTACCGGCGCGGCATGCCGAGGAACCCGACGATGAACTGCGGGAAGAACGTCAGATTGAACCCGATGAAGACAAGCATCGCCATGAACTTGCCCCAGGTGTCGTTGTACATCTTGCCCGTCATCTTGGGCCACCAGTAGTGGAGCGCGCCCATGAATCCCATGATCGTGCCGCCAACCATGACGTAGTGGAAGTGAGCAACCACAAAGTAGGTTGCCGTCAGGTGCACATCGACGCCGAGACATCCGAGGAACAAGCCCGTGAGGCCGCCGACCGTAAAGAGACCGAGGAAGCCAAGGGCATAGATCATTGGCGTCTGCAGCCGGATCGTGCCCTTGTACATCGTCGCCGTCCAGTTGAAGATCTTCACCGCGGACGGAACCGCGACAAGAAAGGAAACGAGCGAGAAGACGACGCCCTGGTACATCGACTGGCTCGAGACGAACATGTGGTGTCCCCACACTAGGAAGCCGAGTCCGCCGATGGCAAGTGACGAAAAGGCGACGAAATGGTATCCGAAAACCCGCTTGCGGCTGAAGTTCGCCATCAGCTCGGAAATCACCCCGAACGCGGGCAGGATCATGATGTAGACCGCGGGATGGCTGTAGAACCAGAACATGTGCTGGAACAGCACGGGGTCGCCGCCAAGTTCCGGGGAGAAGACTCCCAGGTGGAGGGTTCGCTCGGCAAACACCAGCAGCAGGGTGATCGCAATGACGGGCGTTCCGAGCAGCATGACGACCGAAACCGCATACATGGACCAAACGAATAGCGGCAGTCGGAACCAAGTCATTCCCGGCGCCCGCATCTTGTGTATGGTCACGATGAAGTTCAGTCCGGTCATGATCGAGGCGAATCCGGCAAAGAAGACGCCGATGACCACGAGGCTGACTTGGGTGTTCGAGTAGAGCGAGGAGTAAGGCGTGTAGAAGGTCCAACCGGTGTCGACGCCGCCGGTGGCGAGGCCGGTCATGATCAGAATGCCGGCAACGATGAAGACGTACCAGCTCCCCAGGTTCATCCTAGGAAAGGCAAGGTCGCGGGCGCCGATCATAATCGGAATGAAGAAGTTCCCGAACACGGCTGGGATCGCCGCGACGAGGAACAGGAAGATCATCACGATGCCGTGCGCGGAGAAGACCTTGTTGTAGGTCTCGCTTTCCAGAAGAACGCCGCTTGGCGAGGTCAGCTCAAGGCGGATGAGGGCGGCGAAGATCCCTCCCAGCATGAAGAATATCGTGACCGAGACGAGATAGAGCATCGCGATCCGCTTGTGATCGCCGGTGAGCAGCCACGACCTAACGGTGTGGTCCGCATTGAGATAGTTTCTCTCCTCTGGCTCTGGCCGAGCCTTGAACTTGCCTGCTTGCAGTGCGGGTGCCTCGTCCATTCTTATCTTCCTTCCGAAATCGGTCTGTTAAGGGCGCCGACCGCCATGCTCTTTCGCGGCTGATTCTCCCTAGCGCCGAGCGCTCCGTCCGCGATCACCACTCCCGTGGGGTTGGTCTTGACGGACGTTCCGTTGGCCGGTTCGCTCGACGGCGCCGCTCCCGGACCCCCCAAAGTCTTGATGTAGGTGATCAGAGCGAGCACCTCGTCCTCGCTCAGCTGGTCTGCGTAGACGGGCATCGTCTGGGTATAGCCGGCGGTGAGGCGGTTGTAAGGGTTCAGGATCGACTCGCGCAAGTAGCCGTCGTCGGCTGTGACGTTGGAACCATCCTGCATGTGCCGCACGTGTCCGGCAATTCCGTACAGAGTCGGGGCGCGCTCGGTATCGTTGCCGGTGTGGCAGTTCCCGCATCCGCGAACCATGAAGGATTTCGCGCCTTGTTGGGCCATAGTCATCGATTGCGGATTCGTACCGCCATTGGCCAGCCATTGGGCGTAGTCTCTCTGTTCCATCGCGACGACCGTTCCGACCATCTCCGAGTGCTGGGTGCCGCAGTACATGTTGCAGAACATGTGGAATTCGCCGGTTTGGGTTGCGGTGAACCAAAGCATCGTATAACGACCCGGCACCACGTGGTATTGAACCCGGAACGCTGGGATATACATCGCGTGGAGGACATCCTGCGAGATCATCGTCAGCTTAACAGGGACCCCGATCGGTACGTGAAGGGTGTTATTCTCTCGAACACCGTTTGCGTGCTCGATATGCCACATCCACTGTTTGCCGATCACGAAGATCTCCGTCGCGTTCTTCGGCGGTGTTCTCATGTGAACAAACGACTGGGCGCCCAGGAAGAACATCACGAGACCGAGGATGAGGGGGATTACGGACCAGGTCAGCTCCAGCGGAAGATGCTCGTGGACCGGCCGGGAGCGATCAACCTTGGTCCCCTCGCGATAGCGAATTGCGAAGATCAGCACGAATACGCCGACCAGAGCCGTGAAGATCACGGTCAGGATCACGAGCCCGTAGAACACGAGATCGACTTCGGTTGCGAAGTTCGAGGCCTGCGGCGGGACGAGTGGGTAATTCATTCGAATATCGGATATCGGAGGTCGAACGTCGGATGGGCGGCCAACGGCGAACGGATGTCAGCGAACTTAGACGCAGAGCCGGCAGGTCGTTGAACCGAAGGTTGAACGTCGTCGCTTTCGAGCGACAAGCCACAAGCCACGACCAACATCAAGCGAGTCCTCCTTTGGCGTTCTTCTTCTTCCCAGAGAGAGACATGCCGGCGATCCAGCCAAAGAGGCCGACCGCGAAAACGGCGGCGCACAGACGAATCACGTTCTCGATCACGAGGCTTCGACGGCCCGTCGCATGGTCGATCATGATGCAGCCGAATAGAACCGTGTCCGTCTTCGGGCTCTCACGGAAGGCTTTTGCATCGGCAATCATGTGAACCAGGAACGCCCGTGGAAAATCCTTGTTCACCATGTAGCCCGTGATCTGCCCTTTCGAAGAAAGAACCATGAGGCCGGCAGGGTGGTTGATGTTTCCGTCTTTCGGGTTGTAAACCCATTTGAAGCCGAGGGCATCGGTAACCTTGCGGATGTTTTCGTAAGTCCCGGTCAGGAAGTGGAACCCGTCTTCACTGCCGGCTCGGCCATACAACTTCACGGCGCTATTCCAGCGAACGGAGGTAAGGCTCGGCGTTTCCTTGGGATTGATGCTTAGGAGGACGATGTCGAAGTCGCGGCCGACGTTCAGGTTATCCATCTGGATCGCCGCCTGCATGAGGCTGTCGACCTCGACGCTGCACACCCCTTGACACTCGAAGAACATGGGCATGACGATGATCGGGCGCTTGCCATAGAGGTCGCCAAAGCGGATGGTTCGCCAGTGGTCGTCCCGGAAGACGGCATCGCCGGGCACCTGGTTGCCGTACTTCTGGTCGACCCCCATCTTGGCGAGCACGTCGCGATTGAAATTGATCGACTGCTGGGTGGTTGTGTTACTAGCGCCGGTATCGGGGTTTGACTGGCCGTCGATCGGCGAGCCCTGAGCACCAGCCAGCATGGTGAGGGAAACGAGAATGGCCGTGGCCAGGATGTGGGTTGTGGTACGTGGTTTGTGGTTTGAAAGCCGGACCAAGAACCGACGCTTTGATGCCGAACTGAGAGCGCGTTTCCCTTCAGACCACATACCACAAACCGCGGACCACATCACTGCCCTTCCTCCTTCGGCACGCCGACAGGGGGTGCGCCGGATTCGATCGTCGTTTCCTTAGGTGCATTGGGGGCGGTCTTGCTCAGGAACATGTCGATGGCCTGGTCGATCGGGATTCGGGCGGTGCCCTTGGTTCGGTCGACCCAACTCGGCTTGCCATGGAGGAACTCGTTCTCCTTGGTCCGAAGATCCTTGATATCCGAGCGAGCGGTCTCGTTCGTTTGCAAGAGCGGGTTGGGATAACCGGGGATTCGGCTGACGAACGGAGTCGTCGTCTCGGGAGGATTACTCCAATTACTCGGTCCGATAAAGTAAACGAACACGGCGACCCCGGCTACTCCACAGAAGGCGACGAATGCGAAGAACCAAATGACCGACTTTCCGAGCGCCTTGAACTGGACGTCCTCGAGCTCGTAGCCCATCTTGACGAGGGCGTCCTCATCGGGATCGAGGTGGTGGTGATCAGTGGGCATGCTCGACCTCCAGGATGCGCGGATCGTAGCTCGGGAAAAGCGGCAGGCTCTTGATGTTCAGGGAGAACATAAACGCCCAACTGCAACCGACGCCGATCAGGGCGAGAACGTCGACGATGTTGACCGACATTTGAGCTCGGAAGAACGGCTCGATCACGTGGAAATGGTCGAGCAGCCGCATGATCAGGATCCAGATCCCCACCATCGCGAGATTCCTCGGCTTTGCCTTAACGGTCGGCGAGAGAAGCAGGAAGAACGGAATAAAGAATTGTCCGACAACCAGCACAAAGCTGAGAATTGACCAGTGCCCGAGTGACCGGTTGATGAGGTAGCTGGTTGTTTCCGGCAGGTTGCCGTGCCAGATGATGATGTACTGGCCAAGGTTCGTATAACCCCAAAGCATCACGAAGGTGAACATCAGGTTTCCGATGTCGCGGGTCCAGTTCTTGTTGACGATCTGGTTGTACGGCGCCTTGTTCGCATTGAGGCAGCTGATAATCGCGGCCAACGAGGTCGCTCCAAGCGCCATCCCGGCGACAAACCAAAGGCCGTACATCGTCGACCACCAGTGGGGATCGAGGGCCATGATCCAGTCGGTATAGGCGAAGGTGACGCTGAGGACGATGAAAACGAGGCCTGGCGACGCCCAGTTCGTTCGCTTTTGCTGGAACTTGAAACTGCCTGTCTCCTCCTGAGCCCGCACCCACTTTCGCATGGTGTAGGCGTACGCGATCCAGCCGCCAAAGTACACCGCGAAGCGAACCGCGATGTCCGTCCAATTGAGGTAATGGGCGGCCCGGTGAGCGAGGACCGGATCGTCGGCGACCTGCTGAGGATCGGTCCATGGGTAGAGGTAGTGGGCTCCCCAAAGGATCGGCACGAACAGGACTGCCATCCAGATGAAATTGCGAACGCCTCCGCCGGCTTCGAAAATACGCAGGATCGGCAGGCCCCACTTGCCCTGGAGAACATGCTGCAGCAGGGTCAGCCCGAAACAGCCCAGAGTGATGCTCATGAAGAGCATCACCGCGAAGAGATAACTCTGAAGGGTCGCTTTTGGCGCGCCGACCCCGATGACTGCGGTTGCCGTCAGAGCGGCGATTCCCATGACGGCAAAGGCCGGGCCGTACTTGCCGAGCTGAACCTCTTGCTGGCGGGCGGGGGTCTCGCTCATGGTTTCTCCGGTTTGGCGGCTTGGCTGTTCAAGTCTTTCATCTGGTCGGTGGTCAGGTCGCTGACCTTGGTGTTCTGGCTAAGCTGCAAAACGCGGATGTAGGAGGCGATCGCCCACCGGTCCTGCGGCTCGACGCGCGACGCGTATGAGTACATAGCCCCGTATCCGTTCGTGATCACGTCGTAGAAGTGGCCGATAGGCATCTTGCGGAGCCGATCTGTGTGATAGTTGCCGACCGGACGTCGAAGCTCGAATCCGCGCTGGGCAATCATGCCCTGGCCGTTGCCGAGCTGCCCGTGGCACGGCACACAGTAAATCGTGAAGCGGTCCTGGCCGCGGAGGACAAGCTCCTTGGTGACAGGAATCGGGAAATAGTCGATCATCTTCCCGTTTTTGAATCCGGTATAGAAGGCGTCGTCTTCACGCAGGTGGTCTCGCGCGACAGTGTGGTCGACCGTTGGCCGGCTCACCGCGCTGTCGGCGAAGACGTGAGCGCCGGAAGGACTCTTTTCCAACCCCAACGGCTCGTGATATTTCGGCTGGACCCACATGTCGGTATGGCAGCCGGCCAGAAACAGACTCCCGGAGGCCAGGAGCAGGGTCACGCGGCCTTGGGGCGTTGCGGCCTTGTGGCCTTGCCCCGCCCAACGCCATAACGCCATAACGCCGTAACGCCGTGGCTTCACTTCTCCACCTCGCTCACCGCAAGCGGCTTGAGCCCCTGCAGGAATTCCTTTGTCCCCTCGTCGTCGAAGAGCGGGTCGTCGGCTTCGATGCAAAGGAAGAACCGATCCTGCGACGCCCGCTCGAAGCCTTCGCCGTTGAAGATCGGGTGATAGGGTTGTGGCAGGAAGTTCAGGGCGAGGACGACGCCGAACGCGGTCAGAACCGCGAACAGAATCGTGCATTCGAAGGTAACCGGGACGAACGACGGCACAGAGTTCAGCGGCTTTCCTCCGACGTTCATCGGAAGGTCTATGACGCTGATCCAGTACTGCATCAGAAAGCCCAGGCAGCCGCCCGAAAGTCCTGCCAGGAACACCAGCCAGGGCACTCGGTTATCGCGGAAGCCAATTGCTTCGCTGAGCCCGTGGACCGGAAACGGCGAGTAGCCCTCCATGCGCTTGTAGCCGGCATCCTTGGCCGCGCCCGCCGCGTGAACGAGGTCCTCCGCCTCCGCAAACTCGGCCATGATTCCGTAGCGCTTGTCGATCACTGCGACTTCATGCATGGGTTACTCGCCCCCTCCGGCCGGAGCAAGCGCCTCATGCTCGACATGAGCATTGTCGCGCTTCATCTTGTGGAGCAGATCCTTGATCTCAAACATGTTGATCACTGGCACAAACCTAATAAAGAGCCACATCATGAAGAAGAAGAAGCCGATCGTGCCCCCAAACATCATGTAGTCCCACTTGGTCGGGTAGTAGTGGAAGTCCGAACTCGGCAAGTAGTTCTTCATGAGCGACATCGGAATGATCACGAAGCGCTCGAGCCACATTCCGACGCTGACGGACACGCACACGATCCAGACCCATGGCAGATTTCGGCGCCACTTGGGGTGCCACATCGTCTGCGGGATCAGCACATTGCACAGGATCAGAGCCCAATACCCGTACTTGTAGGGCCCGAAGAAACGCCAGTTGAGGAGAGCCGTCTCAGACGCCGTTCCGGCATACCAACCGTAGAACGCCTCCAAAACGTATCCGTAGCCGACGATCAAACCGGTGGCGAGCATGATTTTCGCCATCCAGTCGATGTGGTTCATCGTAATCAGCTCTTTCCAACCGTACTGAGCCCTGATCGGAATGGCAACGAGAAGCACCATTGCGAAACCCGCATACACGGCTCCTGCCACGAAGTAAGGTGGGAAGACCGTGATGTTCCAGCCCGGAACCACCGAGATCGCAAAGTCGAGGGACACGATCGAGTGGACCGACAGGACCAGCGGAGTTGATAGGCCCGCCAAGAGCAAGTAGGCCTGCTCGTATCGATGCCAGTGCTGATTCGCGCCTCGCCAGCCCATCGAGGTCACCGCAAAAATGATCTTCGCGGTGCGGTTATTGGTTTTGTCGCGTAACGTGGCCAAGTCCGGGATGAGGCCGACGTACCAGAACAGGATCGAAGCGGTGAAGTAGGTGCTGACCGCGAAAACGTCCCAGACAAGCGGCGATCTGAACTGGGGCCAGACTGCCATGATGTTGGGGTACGGGAACAGCCAGTAGGCGACCCATGGCCGGCCCGTATGCAACAAGGGATACATGCCGGCGCACATGACGGCGAACAGCGTCATGGCTTCGGCGAATCGGTTGATCGAGTTGCGCCACTGTTGGCGCATCAAGAGCAAGATGGCGGAGATGAGGGTGCCAGCATGGCCGATACCGATCCACCAGACGAAGTTGATGATGTCGAACGCCCAACCTGTGGGAATGTTGTTGCCCCAGATTCCGATGCCCTGGTAGAGCAGCCAACCGACTGCCACGAGAAGCATGTTGACCATGAGGAAGGCAACGCCGATGACCATGTACCACGGCTGCTTGTGCCGGCGTTGGTCGAGCACGACGTCGCCGATCGTTCTGTCGATCGAAGCATACGTCTGCTCTCCTTCCAGCAGCAGCTCGAATTGCGGATGGTCACGTCTCATGCTTGGGCCTTGATCTCCGGATTGAGGTTGCGAATCTTGCCGAGGTAAGAGACCCTTGGCCTTGTTTGGACTTCCCGCAGAAGCTGGTAGGCGCGCTTATCGTTTCTGATCTTCGAGACCGCGCTGTCCTTATCGGCCACATTTCCGAACGTGA
Source organism: uncultured Fimbriimonadaceae bacterium (assembly GCA_964576205.1). Classification (GTDB taxonomy): domain Bacteria; phylum Armatimonadota; class Fimbriimonadia; order Fimbriimonadales; family Fimbriimonadaceae; genus JAEVZK01. The sequence continues at coordinate 54,912 of CAZNUL010000014.1, forward strand.
TCGTCTTGGTCGGGCACGCTTGCTGGCACGCCGTGATGATCTCGCCATCCTTTGGATCGCGGCCCTGCTTCTTGCCCTCGATGCGCGCGTCGTTGATCCGCTGCACGCAGAAAGTGCACTTCTCCATGATCCCGCGTCCGCGAACGGTCACATCGGGATTGTTGAGCAGCCGCAGAAGCGGAACCCGCATCCGGTTCTCCTCGTCGTGGGCGTCGAACTGCGTTTGGTTGTCGGTGTAGTTGAGGAAGTTGAAGCGGCGCACCTTGTACGGACAGTTGTTGGAGCAGTACCGGGTGCCGACGCAGCGGTTGTACACCATCTGATTGAGGCCCTCGTGGCTGTGCATCGTCGCTCCTACCGGGCAGACTGGCTCGCAAGGGGCTTTCTCGCAGTGCTGGCACATGACCGGTTGGAAAACCATGTCGGGATTGGCGATCGGATCTTCCGAGAAGTCGCCGACATCCCACTTGATGCCTTTGTCCTTGTCCGCGGCGGTGGTGAAGGACGGTGAGGTCGGGGCGTTCGCATAATAGCGGTCGATCCGGATCCATTGCATCTCTCGTCCGCGCTTGACCTGATCTTTGCCGACGACCGGGATGTTGTTCTCGGCTTGGCAGGCCGTCACGCAGGCATTGCAGCCGATGCAGGTGTTCAGGTCGACCGTCATGCCCCATTGCGGTCCGTCGTACTCGAGGATTTGGTCGGGATACATCGAACCCGACTCTACGGTGAACTCGGGATGGGTCTGATTGACGCGGACTGCCTCGTTTTCGGTGGACAGGGCGGGGTTCTTCTTGTAGTCCGCGATGGAGCCGAGCCTGACGATGTCACGGCCCTCCATCGTGTGGTGGATTTGCGTCGAAGCGACGGCGTTCGATTGGTCCCCGGTCTTACGAACCTCGACGCTCGCAAAGGACATCGCGTCGCTGTGGCGCAGCGTATAGGCGTTGAATCCGATCTTGTCGCCAACCGCGCCCGCCTTCGAACGGCCGTAGCCCAGATGAACGGTAATCGAGTCGTCCGGGTGCCCGGGCATGACCCAAACCGGCCCATTGACGCTCCGGGCCTGGACGACGATCTCGGCGCCATCCTCGCTTGTGAGCTTCAGGTCCTGAGCCGTCTTTGGGCTCATGATGATCGCATTTTCCCAGGTGATCTTAGTGAGCGGCTTCGCAAGCTCCTGCTGCCAACCGTTGTTCGAAAAGCGGCCATCGCCGATCGTCGGGTCGGCTTTGATGATAAGTTCGGTCCCGCCAACCTTGGGCCGGGGCGGGATCGCGCCGACCGATCCGGTAAACGGCAAAGCCAGGGGCCCGTAGGCGCTCTTGGGGATCACGCCGTCGTTGAGGGCTCGACGGATCGACTTTTCATAGTCCGCATCGCTTAGTCCGGCGAAGACTGACTTTGAGCGATATGCCTGATGGATGACCTTGTAGCCATCGGTCTCGCCTCCCATGAGGGCGCCCACCAGCTGAATCGCCGATCGACCCTCGAACAGAGGCGCGATAAGAGGCTGAATCAGGGAAACCGCGCCGTCGTAGGCTCGCACGTCGCCCCACTGCTCGAGGAAATGGGTCAGCGGAAGCTGCCACATGCACTTCTCGCTGGTTTCGTCGTGATAGAGGCCGTGACGTACCGTGAACTTGCAGTTCTGGATCGCCCGATCGAACTGGAGATCGACCGGAGCGTTGTAGACGGGATTACCCCCGATGACGATGAGCACGTCGACCTGCTTGGCGTTCAGGTCACGGGTCAGTTCCTTGAGGCCCTCGACTTGGGTCAGAGCCGAGTCATCGGCCGCCGGCGTCTGGATCGCGGTTGAGCCGATGGCGCCGATCGCATTGTTAATCGCATGGCAGATCAGGTGCACAAGCGGGGTTTGGTGATCTCCTGGGATCACGACGGCAGCACCCTTGTTGGCAAGCAGATCTTTCGCGATCGCGCCAAGGTTCTCCTGCGAGACGCCGATCGCGGTACCGCCGGCTCCCTGGACACCAACCGCAGCGGCAAGCGCCATGGCGACTCCCTCCATTTCGGTGCCGCGGACGCGGAAACGATGGTCGGCTGTCGCCCCGGTGATCGTCGGATAGCTCTCGATCGCGTACAGACGGTTCATCTCCGTCTTGTCGCCCATCACTCGGCGCCCATCCGCGAAGTCGCGAGCGTAGCGAAGGCTACCGGGTCCATCCATCAGGAAGTCGCTATCGAGCGAGACGATGACCTTGGCCTTCTTCAGATCGTAAATCGTGTCGACCGGTCGGCCGAAGGCGGAAATCGACGCCGTCCTCGCGCTATCCCGGTTGCAAGGATCGTACTGATACCACTTGGCCTGGGGATACTTGGCGAGGAAAACCTTGATCTGTTCGGCGAGGGTGGGTGAAGAGATGGTGTCGGTCAGAATGCGGAGGCCGCCGCCACCTTTCGCCTTCTGATCGTTGAGCGCTTTCGCGGCATCGGCGAAAAACACATCCCAGGTGCTGATGTCGCCTTGAAGCATCACGTTCTGCGATCGATCCGGATCGTAGAAGTTCAAGATCTCGGACTGGAGCATCGCGGACGTTGAGCCCTGGCTATCGGGATGGCTCGGATTGCCCTCGATTTTGATCGGCCGACCCTCTCGAGACTCAACGAGGACCCCTATGCCGTATCCCTGCACGGGAGCCGCAGTGGCATAGTAAAGAGGCTTGCCGGGGACGACCTCTTCGGGCTGTTTGACGTAGGGAACGATTCTTTCTTCGTCGAGAAAAACGCTGCGACAACCGGAGACGCCGGCAAGCGCCATCGAGGCGCCCATGAACTTAAGGAGGGTCCGGCGATCGATCTGCAGAAGAGTGGAGCGATTCGGAAACTCATCCTCCATCCAGGCGCTGAACTCCGCGGTCTCGGCAACCTCCTCGAGGCCCCGCCAATACGTGCGCCCTTGCTTGCCGGCGAGCTTTGCTCGCACGGCGTCGAGGTCCAAACGGGGAGGGGTGTTGGGGTGTTGGGGTGCTGGGGTATTGGGGGAAGCATCTCCAATGCCTTCACCCTGATCCGACTGAGTTTGCTTATTCGAATATTGCTTCAATACCCTAATACCCCAACACCCTAAAACCCTGCCTCATCGGTGGCATATCCAGCAGTCAGCGAGTTCGGCAACTCGGACGCCTCGCTTCTTCACGAGTTCTTTGCCCTTTGCCACGTCTTCTGGCTTGTCGCTCACCGGGTCCTCCCCTTGCGCCAAATCTTTCTCCCGATCAGTCAACTCTTCGCCAGCCTGGATCTTCCAGTAGAGGTCGAAGACCTGTTGCCGCGGGGTTCGCTCCGGATGCCCGGGGTCCTGGAACAGGTAGCGCTCCGGGGCCCGATGGCACTGAAGGCACCAGGCCATCTGGAACGAGTTTCCCTTGTAGGTGATCTGCATCTCCTGAACCGGTCCGTGGCAGGTGTTGCAGTTGATGCCCCGAGTGACGTGGATGCTGTGGTTGAAATACACGAACTCTGGCAGCTTGTTGACCTGCGTCCAGTGAATCGGCGTCCCCGTCTCGTAGCTTTGCCGTACCGGCTCGAGCAGCGGCGAGTTCGTCCAGATCTGCGAATGGCAGCTCATGCAGGTCTCGCTGGCCGGCATGCCCGGGTAACCCGACTTCTCGACCGTGGTGTGGCAATAGCGGCAATCAATGCCAAGCTCCCAGGCGTGGTGCTTGTGAGAGAAAGGGATGGGCTCATCTTTAGGCACGCCTACCTTGGTGTTGGCTGGGCTGCGGGATAGCGCGGCAACCGCGAATCCTCCGCCAAGAACCAGGATCGCGCTCGCCACGAGGCTGAACCGCGCAACCGTATTCGCTCTTTCCCTAAAGACCTGTGCTGACATAGACCTGCTCCGAGAAGCAACGGCGGGAGGCATTCGGCCTCCCGTCGGCGACTATCATACCGACCCGGCGGGTCGCCCCGCCAATGGCACTTATTGCGGAAATGGCGTTAGAGCCCGTTCGTTCGAGTCTAGCGACGAAGTTTGAACCCAGAACGATTTTCAAGAAATCACCGCCCGGTCGACGGCAACCATGAGAAAAAGAAGGGCGAGATAAACCATCGAGTAGTGGAAAAGGCGGCTGGCGCGCAGTCGAAGCACGGGATCGCGTCCTTCTAACGGATTCCCCGCCGGCAACACCCGCTCGTTGGGCGCCTCGCCTCGCAGCTTAAGCGACATTGCGACGAGTGGAATATTAAGCATGACCGCCGAGACAAAATAGACGGAGCCCAACTGGTGGAGCACGTAAGGCAGCGCCGTGACCAGGCTCGTTAACACCGCATAGAGACTGATCTGAATGACCGTCACTCGTTCGCCTCGCACGACCGGGAGCATCGGCACCCCGGCCGCCGCGTAGTCATCCTTCAGGAGCAGGGCGAGCGCCCAGAAGTGAACCGGCGTCCATACCAAAATCACCGCGAACAACCACCAGGCGAACGGGTTCAAGCTGTTCGTGATGGCTGCCCAGCCGACTAAGGGCGGAAACGCACCGGCCGCGCCGCCGATCACGATGTTCTGCCAGGTTCGTCGCTTAAGGACCATCGTGTAGATGATCACGTAGAAGACCAGTCCGGCGAGCGCGAGCATCGCCGTTAAAAGATTGGCTACCGCCCACAAGATGCCGAATGATCCGATCGCGAGAGCGAAGGAAAACAGAAGAGCGTCTCGGCTGGCGATCGATTGGGTCACGGTTGGGCGTTTTGCCGTCCGCTTCATCGAGCCGTCGATATCGCGGTCGATCACCATATTGATGGCGTTCGCGGCGCCTGCGCTCATGTAGCCGCCAACGAAGACGCCGATTAGTAGAATCGTCCCCGGCCACCCTCGAGCAGCCATGAACATCGCGGCCATCGTGGTGAAGATCAGTAGGCTGATCACACGAGGCTTGGTTAGCGAGCCGTAGGCCTTTACAAGCGCGATCCCAGTGAGCTTTTCGATCGGCTCATGCCGCCGCTCCGGAGAATCCAACTCGACCCTTCGGACTCCACTTGACAGAGCCGCGGCGCCGGCCGCGACGAGAGAGACGAACAGAAGGTCTGCAAGAACGAGGTGCACGATCTGCAGCCAAATCGGTGCTTTGAGAGCCACGTTGAGCAGGCCCAGCGCCATCTGGACCGCGAAAGCGCCCATCAATCGGCGGACGCCGGTTCTCACCTGCGGGCTTGGACGCAAATGGATGAGAAGTCCGCTCGCAAGAAGCAAATACAAACCGCACGAGATGGCGATCAGCGGATGAAGCGGCTGTAGCCTGACCATCCAGTGGCTTTGCGGGTCAGCCGCCGCGGCAAGAACATTGGGAACCGGCTTTAGTGCGTGGCCCAACGCGCTGACCGATCCGCTGACGCCAAGCACGCCGATCGCGAAAGCGCCGATTCCCAGAACGTAGGGAACGGCGCCTTGCCCCTTAAGCGAAGGAACCTTTGCACCGCCAAGCAGCATGGCCGTCAGCGCGATCGATCCCAACAGAAGGAACGTGTTGCACAAGTGAACCGACATGCTGACCGCGCGGTACACGCTATCGTTGTAGGCAACCAGCTTGTAGCGAACAAGAACCGCGCCGACGAGAGCCTCCGATATCGTGAACGCCATCGATAGGCCGGCCGCCCTGCGCACCGCATCGCCGGCGGGGTAGCGCTTCCAAACCTGCCAGGCGAGATATCCAACCAGCAACAAAACCAAGCCGCTGGAAACTCGGTGACTAAACTCGAAAACCTGCCTGAGCGAGGCAAAAGCCGGAATCAGCTTTCCGTCGCACAAAGGCCAATGATCGCCGCATCCGTCGCCGGAAAATGACGCCCTGACCCAACCGCCCCACGCAACGACGGCAAAATTGTAAATCAGGAGGATCCAGGCGAATTGAGCTAATCTCGGCGACTTCACGACCACAGCCCCTCAGGGACCGCAATTACGGACGCTCTAGAAGACCCCTTCGCCGGGGGAAATATGCGCCGCCCACACAGATGCCAATGTTGCACGCGGCATCCGTCAGATCCGTAAGAGCCATTCAAAGCAGGAAAACTGGCACCCAGTTTGACCTAACCCGCCCGCCAGAGTCAACGGGGACGGCCGTAGCGTTTTTCCTCTACTTGTTGAGTACACTATTGATGTAAGTACATCGTTTTGCGATGTACTTGGAGTCCATCGGAGCCCGGCTCCCTTGCGCCGTTGCGCCGAACGTGGAAACCCCAAGCAGTGGATCAGTTTGACTTGCGATGAACTACGCATCCCCTTTGGCTTGCTCCGTCGGCGGTAACCTACGAGGCATGCGAATGAGTGGACTGGGCCTTCCACTTTCGCTGGCCGGTGGCGTCGCATGGCTGGTGGCGGGAGCAATTTTGCCTCCACGCGAGCCCTTGCAGACAAAAGTCAGCTTCTCCAAAGACATCCTCCCCATCCTGTCGGACAAGTGCTTTAAGTGCCACGGGCCCGACGCGACCGATCGAAAAGCGAACCTTCGATTGGATATTCCCGAGGGGGCATTTGCTAACCGGAGCGGGCAGTTCGCGATCGTGCCCGGCAAGCCGCAAAGTAGCCTCGTGATCCACAAAATCAACGATCCCGACGACCCGATGCCGCCGGTCTATAGTGGGAAGTCGCTGACCAAGCAGGAGAAGGCGCTGATCGAGCGGTGGATCGCGGAGGGTGGGCAATACGGCAAGCTTTGGTCGTTCGAGTCCTTGCCCAAATCGGCGCCCGTACCGAAAGTCAAGGGCGATTGGCCGCGCGATGATCTGGACCGGTTCATCTTGGAACGGTTAACCAAGGAAGGGTTAACGCCGGGCAAGCCGGCGCCGCGCGAAAGGTGGCTCCGGCGCGTCACTCTCGACCTGACCGGTCTACCCCCGACGACCGAGGAAATCGCAGCATTCGAGCAGGACGGCAGCTTCGAAAAGGTAGTCGATCGCCTCCTCGCGAGCCCACACTTCGGCGAGCGTTTCGCGGTCGAGTGGCTCGACGCGGCAAGGTATTCCGATAGCTACGGCTATCAGTCCGACCTTCTAATGCCGAGTTGGCCGTATCGAGACTGGGTCATTAGGGCGTTCAACGAGAACATGCCGTACGACCGTTTCCTAACCGATCAGCTCGCCGGCGACCTTCTCCCTCATCCAACTCGTGATGAGAGGCTGGCGACCGCCTTCAATCGCCTTCACCGCCAGTCAAACGAGGGCGGATCGATCCCGCTCGAATTCAAAACCCTCTATGCGGTCGACCGGGTCGACACGTTCGGAACCGCCATGCTCGGCCTCACAGTTGGCTGTGCACGCTGCCACGACCACAAGTTCGATCCGATTAAGCAGAAGGAATACTATCAGCTCTTCGCCTACTTCAACTCGATCGACGAATATGGACTGATGCTAAGCACCGAGATCGTGCCGACCCCATCGCTCCTGCTCCCGACGCCCGCACAGGAATCCAAACTACGGGCCGCGAATGCGCAGAGCGAGGCGGCATCGCGTGAGCTTGCCGTGGCAGTTGGCTCCGCATCGTCTCGATTCGAAAAATGGCTTGGCGCGCGACCCGTGCAACCCGAGATGCCCGGCGTCATCGCACATCTTCCCTTGGACGGCCTCGACGCAGACAAGCTGGCGAACGATCTCGGTGGGAAGCCATTTGGGCAAAAGCTTGGAAACGTCGAACTGGTCGCCGGTTATCGGGGCAAGGCAGCTCAATTCGACGGCGACAACGGGATCGCCGTGAGAGGCTTGCCGGCCCGCGAGCGATGGGAGCCTTTCACCTGGTCGTTTTGGATCGATGTTCCCGAAGAGGCCAACAGGAGCGGCGAAAAGCCCCCGATCGTACTTCTTCACCGCACCGGCGGCACCGATGTCGGATTTTGCGGCTTCGATCTGACTCTCGACTCTGGCTACTTGACAGCTCGCGTCTTCCGCCAATGGCCGGGCAATGCGGTGGCCATACGCTCACGGCAACCAATACTGCCGGGACAATGGACTCAGGTGGCGTGGTCGTGGGACGGAAGCGGGCGCGCGTCAGGACTCAGGCTGTACCTTGACGGCAAACCGGTCGAGCCGTCGGTCCTTCAAGACCACCTGTGGAAGAAGATCAACGCTTACGGCGATCTTGGGCCCAGTGGCGGCGACTGGTCCTTCGCACAGCGCTTTCGAGACGCGGGATTCAAAGGCGGGAAGCTCGACGAGGTGACCTTCGCCGATCGACCCTTGAGCCCGCTGGAAATCGCCCAGCTATATGATGGGAAGAGTCTTGTTGACGCCCTCCGGTCCCCTTCCGATCACTTGTCAGACCTCCGGGACTACTATGTGTCCGCGTTCGACGAGCCGGCAAGGGCGGCGCGCCTCGCGGTTCAGAGGGCCCAGGAATCTCTGACAAACATCGAAGAGGGCATTAACGAAATCTCGGTGATGGAGGAGGCTCGAACCGAGGTCCCAGCTTATCTGCTCGCTCGCGGCGCCTACGATGCTCCCCGTAACGACAAGACGCGGGTCTATCGCGACGTGCCCAAATCGTTGCCTCCCCTCCTGGGAGCTGCCCCAAATAATCGGCTCGCCCTAGCCAAGTGGCTGACCCGGCCGGATAACCCGTTGGCCGCGCGAGTCGCCGTAAACCGGTTCTGGCAGATGATCTTTGGGACCGGTTTGGTGGAAACGAGCGAGAACTTCGGCGTTCAGGGCTCCCAGCCGACCCATCCGGAGCTCCTTGACTACCTCGCCAAGCAGTTCATCGGCTCCGGTTGGAACGTCAAAGCCCTGATTCGAAGGCTCGTTCTTTCCGCGACGTACCGGCAGGACTCGGCCCGAACCGAGAAGCTCAACAAGATCGATCCCCACAATCGGCTGTACGCCAGGGGCCCGAGCAACCGCCTATCTGCCGAGATGGTTCGCGATACCGTGCTCGCCGCATCGGGGCTCCTCGATGCCCGAATCGGCGGACCCCCCGTCAATCCCTACCAACCGGCTGGGATCTGGCAGGAATTCAACACGATGAGCCCGCGGTTCGTTCAGAGCAAGGGGGCCGACCTGTATCGGCGAAGCATCTATTCGACCTGGAAGAGAACCACACCCGTGCCGAGCATGATGCTCTTTGACGCGACCTCGCGAGAGGCTTGCACGGTTCGCAGGCCGTCGACCGACACACCGTTACAAGCGCTTGTGCTGCTCAACGACGTACAGTTCGTGGAGGCCGCGCGGGCTCTAGCCCAACTCGTATTGTCGCAACCGGGCAACGACTCGGGACGAATTCAATCGGCCTTTGAGAGATTGGCTGGACGCCTGCCCGACGAACAAGAGCTGGCGATCCTCAGCCGGGCGCTACAAGAACAGCGAACCCAATTCGCAGCCGATCCGCCCTCTGCGACAAAGCTCATTGGATTGGGCGAATCCAAGGCGCCCGGCAATGCGCCACCCGTTGAGCTGGCAGCCTTTACGGCCGTCGTTCAGACGATGATGAACTCGGACGCCGTTGTCTGGAAGCGCTGAACCTCCACCTCACGCGAGCAACTTCCCCGCGACCACGCCTTCCACATCCGTAAGCCGGAAATCCCGGCCTTGGAACTTATAAGTCAAGCGTGTGTGATCGATGCCAAGGCAGTGGAGGATCGTGGCTTGGAGGTCGTGGACATGAATCGGATCGTCGACCACGCTGATACCGAAGTCGTCGGTCTGGCCGACGATGGCGCCGCGCTTGATCCCGCCGCCTGCCATCCAGATCGTGAAGGCGGATCGGAGGTGATCCCGTCCCGCATCTTCCTTGGTGACCTTGGCCTGTGCCATCGGCTGACGTCCGAACTCGCCACCCCAGATCACAAGAGTGTCGTCGAGGAGGCCGCGAGCCTTGAGATCCTTGATCAAAGCGGCCGATCCTTGGTCGGTCTCGCGACAACGCTGAGGTAGGCCAGTCATCAAGTTCTGGTCTCCACCGCCGTGGTGATCCCAGCCGCCGTGGTCGATTTGAACGAACCGAACCCCGCGTTCAATCAGCCGGCGCGCGAGAAGGCAGTTGTTGGAGAACGAGGTCTTTCCCGGCTCGGTGCCATAGAGCGAGTGCATCGCGGGCGGCTCCTTGGAAATGTCCATGACCTCCGGCACGCTGGTCTGCATCTTGTAAGCCATCTCATAGGCCTCGATGCGGGTGGCGATCTCTGGGTCGCCCATATCGACCAGCTCGCCGTGATTGATCTCCTTGATTGCGTCGAGAGTTTTGCGGCGTAGCTCGGGATCCATACCGGGAGGGTTGTTCAAGTACAGAACCGGCTCGCCTGACGATCGAAACGGGACGCCCTGATAAACGCTGGGCAGGAAGCCGCTTCCCCAGCAGGTCGTGCCGCATCGCCCCGACTTGCCGGAGGTAAGGACGATGAATCCAGGCATGTCCTCGCATTCCGAGCCAAGGCCGTAAGTCACCCAGGAGCCCATCGTTGGCCGGCCCATTCGAGGCGAACCCGTGCTGAAAAGCAGCTGGGCAGGCACGTGGTTAATCTCGTTGGTCGTCATCGAGCGCACGAAGGTGACGTCGTCGACCACGTCGCGCAGGTGGGGCAGAAGCTCGCTAAGCCACATTCCGCTCTGGCCGTATTGGCCGAACTGCCAGGGCGACTGGAACACCTTCATGGTGTCTTTGTTCGTGAAAGGACCGAGACGCAAGCCCTTGACGGCCTCGTCGGGGATCGCCTGGCCGTCGAGCTTCTTGAGGAGCGGCTTGTAGTCGAAGAGGTCCGGCTGGCTCGGCGCCCCCGTCATGTTGAGGAAGATGACGCGCTTGGCCTTCGGCGGGAAGTGTGGGGATCGGGGGGCGAAAGGATCCGTCCGCGATTTTGGATTTTGGAATTTGGAGTTTGGACTCTGGGCTTCGCAATCCTCTGAGAGCAGCATGGCCAGGCCGACGGTTCCGATGATCGACGCGCCGGTTCGCTGGAGAAAGTGGCGTCGCGTCAGCGTCTTCAGATCGTCGATCGGGTCCATTGGCTGCGTTCATTATAGGGCCATCGGTGGGCCGAATCGACGCCATGGAACGGTTGCGTTCGCCGCGAGCCGCTCCTCGTCCCTGTCTGGGTGTACGCTGGTCAGCAATGAGCCATGGCCCCCTCGCCGACATCGCCCGACTCGTGGACGCCCGCAGCAAGCGGATATCGAGCTACGACCGATCTGGCGGCAACCACGACTGCGTCGGCATCGAAGCGCGAGAGACGTTCACGCTCGCCGAGATGAAGGGCGCTGGGATCGTCAAACACATCTGGATTACGATTTCGTCCCAGGACCCGCTTTTTCGCCGGAACCTGGTTCTCAGGATGTATTGGGACGGCCAGGAGCATCCGAGCGTGGAAGCTCCGATCGGGGATTTCTTCGGCAACGGCTGGGGCATGAAATACAACTTCATCTCCCTTCCTCTCGCCGTGACGCCCAAGGAAGGCAATTCACTCGTCTGCTACTTCCCCATGCCGTATGGCAACGGCGCGAGGATTACGGTCGAAAACCAGAGTGATCTCGAAGTCGGGAACTTCTACTACTATGTCGACTACGAGGAGCACGAGTCGATCCCGGACGATATGGCGCGCTTTCACGCCTGGTACCACCAGGAGGTCACGGCGCCTGAGTCCGAGACCGGCGACGTGGAGAATGAGTGGCAGATATTCGCGCCGTTCGCGAACAACCCCTCGGACAAGCTCAACTATTTGTTCTGCGAGCCGGCCGGACGAGGCCACTATGTGGGTGTCAACTATTACATCAACTGCCCGACGCCGGTCTGGTACGGAGAGGGGGACGATATGTTCCTGGTCGACGGGGAGCCTTGGCCAGGCTCTGCTCACGGGACGGGGACGGAGGATTACTTCAACCAAAGTTGGTGCCCTGATGAGCACTACTTGCATCCCTATTTTGGAACGGCGCGCGCGCCGGGACGGCTAAACGACTCGCCTCGGTTTGGTTGGCTTGGGCGGACTCACTTGTACCGCTTCCATTTGGAGGATCCGATCCGGTTCATGAAGTCGCTGAGAGCCTCGATCGAGCATGGGCATGCCAACTGCCTAACCCTTGAATTGGCGAGCGTCGCCTATTGGTATCAGACCATGCCGTCTTCGCCGTTCCCGGCGCTGGCGGCCGCCGCCGATCGAGTTCCTCTGCCTGAGATCGGCGTCGTCGACGTTCACCGTTGGCGAGATGCTTGGCGCCAGGCTCGAGGTGGCGGGTTGATGTGGGGGAATGAGAAGTAATCTATTTGGAAGCTGGAGATTCCAGGCCGCTCTTGTGGGCGACTTTTCCACCCCGATTGAGCATGAGTCCGAAGAACGCGCGATCTCCGGAGTTTTCAATCCCGTTTGGCGGAGACCAACCCACAAATCCCGAGTCGCGGCCTGAGCCGTTAAACCAGGCGCCGGCGGTTCCGTCCTTATCCACGATCAAGCCCGCGCCCTCGCCCTTATCGCTGTCCAACCCAAGCGACACCCGATTGATCTTGTCGAAGTAACCGAATCCGGCTCGCTCAAATCCGTTCGCATCGTTGAATGCCAGCCCAGGGCCGGCATCGATTCGCTTGCCGATATTTGGGTCGGGGTACGGATCGCCGATTACGAGCCGATCGAAGCCGCGATCATTCATGACGACGATGCCGTTCGTGGATTGGTTCAGGTTCTTGAACCATTCCATCTTTCCGCCGAAGCGCGGTCCCCAGGACGCCACCGCCTTGTCGAAGTTGGTGCGAACGCGATCCTTCGAACTTGGGATCGGCGCGCCGATGAGGATGCGGTCGTGTCCCAGCGCATCTTCGACGACGATGCCCTTGACGCGGATGACGTCGAAGGAGGACTGGCTCGTGGTCCGGAATCCAGACAGAACGAGGGGGATCAAGACGGCCGAACTGAGAAGGGCGTAAAGTTTCAAAGCAAAAAGCTGGCGAGCCAAACTGGAATCGGTCATACCTGCAATACGAGAGCCCTCCGGTTTTGCGTTTCCGGGGGGCGGTCCTGGCTCTGGAGACCAGCTGCAAACTTCAAATGGATATCGAAGAGGCGACGGATGTTTTCTGCCGGAGCTTCGCGTTTACGCGAAGCTTCACCGATCCGTTCGAGTTCGTGCGAGTGGGAGGCTTGCGGGTCATGCGTGACGCCGTCCCAAGGCGGGAGCCACGCGCGCAAGAAATCGTCATTTGTGGAATCGATCCGAGCGCGGCGCTTCGGCAGATCGAAGAATATCGACCGCCGCGACACTTTTTGTGCGTGATGATGTCGCCGAACGATGACCAGGGATCGCTCAAGGCGGCTTACAAGGGGGCCGGATACCGGATGCTGTCGACCGAGGAGTTCTTTGTGAGGGATCTGTCCAAGCCGATTGCGGATTCCGTGATCGAGATTCGCCGGGTCACGACTTTGGAGGACGCTGAGTGCGTCGCCAAAGCGGCACGGTCCCGACAAATCCTGCCGGAGCTGCTGGGCGGCAGTGAGGTTCGCCTTTACTGCGTCTGGAAAGGCGGTGTGCCCGCCGGCTGGGTGCGGAGCATCCATCTGCGGCCGGAGTCGACATGGGCTTCCAATCTCTTCGTTCCAGCGCGGTTTCGGCGGAAGGGATTCGGTTCGGCCCTAATGACGACGATGCTCCAAGACGATCTGCGGACAGGGGCCAAGTACAGTGTTTTGTTGGCGAGTTCGGCCGGGGCGAAGCTCTATCCCCAGCTCGGTTATGATCGAATCGGAAGACTGATGTTGCTCTCGCCGAAGCGGTGAACAGGCGTCAACCCCTCGCCTCTGGATCTCCGTAAACAATGCCTTTACCGGAGCTACCGCCACCGCCTCGGCCTCAGGATACTGGAGCGGCGGTATCAGACTTCCAGAGGGTTCGCCGCTCACGGGCCATCCTTTCCTTGAAAGGCTCCCATCGGGAGAGGAGCCCGACAATGCTTTCGGGGAGCCTGCTACGTAAACCGATGGCCCTTTCGGCAGCAGAGTCGTTCCGCCACGAGTGTATCCCCTCGAG
>CAZNUL010000015.1:0-68108 GCA_964576205.1 uncultured Fimbriimonadaceae bacterium
GAGCCCGGAGCGGCGGCGCTACGTAAAAACCTTGCGGGAAAGAGCCGCCCTCGAGCTGCACTCCCTGAATGCGAAGTTCCAGCCGATCACTGAGACAACCGACTGGACGCTCATCGGAAGCGTGGTCACGATCATCAGCTCCTACGAAGGCAGTCCGAATATCGAATGGGACTTCGGCAAGCCATTGCGAGCCTAAGCCCCGCCCAATGCTCTCCTGGGTAAAAGTGGGGGCTGCTACGAATGTCAATTTATTATTGACATGATCGCTCGAATTAGGCAATAATAAGTCTGTGATTGCGACGGAAAGGAAGATTGTTCGCCGCACGATAATCGAGCGCCTTGATGCGATCGAGCGAATGCGCAAATCGAGGCTTGGCGCGAGATATCGACACGATTATCCGGAACTCAGCGAGTCGGAGATAGAACGACTCGGCGATCTTGTGGCATCGACACGCATCCGGTTAATCGCCGAGATCGCGTTGTCCCACCTACCGTCCGAGGTCCTTGAGCAGGTGCTCGGCCGATTCGAAAACTGACACCACGCTGTTCAAGTCGCGCGTAGGACACTACGGGATGGGGATGTTTGTTTCGTGCAGGCTAAGCGTGCCCGTGAACGAGCCATCGTTCAGCAACAGCGTCCCTGAAGCGTACGCGAAGCCGGCGATGCCAGGCACGTAGAATTCGGTCAGATTCATGTCCGTCGTGCCTTGGTAAGCGTGCTGATAAGCCGTCGTCCAAGTGTCGAAGCTTCCGACCGGCGTGCGGATTTGGGTTGTCCCAGAGACCACGATCGAGTCCGTCGACGAGCTGGAATCCGTGTAGGTGGTGGTTCCGGACACATTGGTCGTCGAGCCCCAAGTTCCTGGTATCGCGAAGGTGGTCGACTGGACGGTGAGTGTTGGGTTCGCTCCCACCGTGGTCGAAACTAGCGTGATCGAACCGTTGGCGGCTTGCGTAGAGATATTGGTGGTCAGGTAATTGTGGGCAACGCCGCCCACGACCAGTTGGAGAGCCTCCGTGACGGTGATTTGGGTGCCAACGCGGTTCGTGCAGGTCTCGACGAGCGTGCCTTGAGATACGGTGGCAGCGCCTGCCGTCGGCGTAAAGAAGCCCTCGACGTTGTAGGTCCGTTCCCAGCCCTTTTGAATTTGCGCTTCGATCGTTGTTTGAGTGCCCGCCCCGATCGAGTTATGTCCGCCGCAGCCGGCCAGTGTGCTTCCAAGCGCCAGTAACAAAAGACCTCTCCTCATCCGCTGAACCTCCCAGTCCATGGTGCCAACCAGCTTGCCGTGCTCAGGAGCCCGGGGTCAGACCGGCAACTCCGACGAGCGGTGTCGCAAGTCGATAGTCGATATTCTCCCACACAACGGGCTATTGACGGGCGAGAGTACCTGGCGTGTCGAGGTTTTGCGCCTGGAACAAACAAGGAAAAGGGCCCTGACAAAGCCAGGGCCCTTTTGGGAGGACTCGTTTCTACGGACTAGTAGGGAAGGACGTGCAGGTTCGGCGCTGCCGACAGGCTGCAGGCCGGGTCGGTACCGACGACGTTGACCGTATAGGTGCCGCCACCGGGGCAGACCGGACCGGTCGCAGGGCCCTTCATGTAGACGCCGGCGATATCGCTCATGTTGACGGTGGCGCCCGACGCTGCCTTGTTGTCCATCGCCCACTGCTCTTTAGCAGAGTCGATCTGCTTGAGGTTCGCGATGCAAGAATTCATCCGGCTCGTTTGTCGGGCTCGAATGAAGTTCGGGACGGCAATCGCCATCAAGATGCCGATGATCAGCACGACGATCATGATTTCGACGAGGGTAAATCCTCTATTAGCTTTCCTAAGCTTCATCTGTTCTCATTCTCCTGGGTGATACCCGCATCCTTCATTCCACCTCTTGGCTAGTAAATCACCCAAGTAGATTGCCGAATCGCGTTACGATATGTGTGCCGGTACCCGATGGTAACTTGACATCTGTGACTCACCGCGTTTACTCCGGCCCGCAGCTCCTCCAGATCGCGATGCCGATGGGTGGAATCGGCGCTGGATGCATCTGTCTCAACGGATATGGCGGTTTACAGGACTTCTCCATCCGCAACAAGCCCAACACCACGGCCGAGCCGGATGCATTCGATCCGACTGTGGGCGCCTTTGCGATCCTCCGAACCGGTCAAACTGACGCCCGCCTGATCGAGGGTCCGATGCCGGTCGAGAAGATCTATGACCAGGGGCTGCAGTCACAAGGGTTTCGTAAGGTCGGCCATGAGGGATTGCCTCGGTTCAAGCACGCCGAATTCAAGAGCCACTATCCCTTCGGCACGGTCAAGCTTTCGGACCCAAGGATCCCATTAACCGTAGCGGTCGAAGGCTGGAGCCCGTTCATTCCGCTTGACGACGTGAATTCAGGTATCCCGTGCGCGATCCTCAGCTACACCTTCGAGAACGCGTCATCCGAGGTCGTCGACTTTGAGTTTTCGTTCCACGCAAGCCATCTCGCCAAGGGCGATGGAGGCGAAAGGGGCACCAGAAACGCGGTAATTCCCGATCGGGGAGTCCTGTTCTCGAATACGGACGATCCGAAGAGCGCCTCGTTCGGAAGCGGAGCGATCGCCGTCGTTGGCAGCATCCCGCGGATCAAGGCAATGTGGTTTCGAGGCGGCTGGTTCGATTCGATTACGGCCCTTTGGCGGGAGGTGAGCGGGGGCCTATTCACGGAAAACGACGGCAGGCTCAGCACGGCAGGTCTCGAAGGAAACAATGGGGGATCGATCCTAGTCGCCGGGAATATTGGTCCTGGCGAGCGAATCACGATTCCCATCGCGATCGCCTGGCACTTTCCAAATTGCGACCGGATTATCGGCCAAGTCGGCACAGAGCCGATCAACCTCGTCTGGCATCCGTTCTATGCAGCGCACTGGCAAGATGCCCGCAAAGTCGTCGAGTACGTCTCCGACCGCTACGCCGATCTCTACGCCCGAACCAGGGCATTTCACGACGCGCTTTACTCTTCGACGATTCCTGATCCGGCGCTCGACGCGATTTCCGCCAATCTAGCCATCCTCAAGTCTCCGACCGTCTTGAGACAGTCGAACGGAAACGTCTGGGCCTGGGAGGGCTGTTGCACAAACCGCGGTTGCTGCCACGGCTCCTGTACCCACGTATGGAACTACGCGCAGGCTCTACCTCACTTGTTTCCTGCCCTGGAGCGAACCCTCCGGGAACAAGAGTATTTTCGCTCGATGGACTCCCGTGGGCATGTCAATTTCCGATCCGCCCTTCCGGATGCTCAAACCACCCACGAGTTTCACGCTGCCGCTGATGGCCAACTCGGCGGAATCCTGAAGCTCTATCGGGATTGGCAAATCTGCGGAGACGGCGAGTGGCTCGCCCGGCTTTACCCGGCCGCCAAGAGAAGCCTCCACTACTGTATTGAGACCTGGGATCCGGACCGAAAGGGAGCGCTCCTCGAGCCTCACCACAACACGTACGACATCGAGTTCTGGGGCGCCGACGGCATGTGTTCGAGCATTTATATCGGCGCGCTGTGCGCGATGGCAAGGATCGCCGAACACCTCGGCCACGAATCTGAGGCCGGCAACTATCAAGCGCTCGCCGAAGAGGGTGCGCGCTTCCTCGACGAGGAGCTTTTCAACGGCGACTATTACGAACAGCGAGTCCAGTGGGAAGGGCTCAGAGATACATCCTTTGCCGAGTCGATAGCGGGAGAGCCGGTGGATGAGATGTCCCGGCTGCTAAAGGCTGAAGGACCGAAGTATCAGTACGGCTCCGGATGCATCGCTGACGGCGTGATCGGAGCCTGGATGGCGAAAATCTATGGGGTTGAGACGCCTCTTGCCACGGGAAACGTGCACAAGCACCTGGAGTCGCTTTTCTTCCACAACTTCAAGAGCGATCTGAGCGAGCACGCGTGCACTCAGCGTCCAGGATATGCGCTTGGCGCGGAGCCGGGCCTACTTCTCTGTTCTTGGCCCCGAGGCGGAAAGCCGACACTACCGTTTGTTTACTCCGACGAGGTCTGGACGGGAATCGAATATCAGGTTGCTTCCCACATGATCGCGGAGGGCCTCGTGGACGAGGGACTGATGATCGTGGAAGCGGCGCGGAGCCGCTACGACGGTCATGTGCGCAATCCGTTCAACGAGTACGAATGCGGGAGCTACTACGCTCGGGCGCTCGCTAGCTATGCCTTGCTCGGCGCACTATCCGGCTTCCGGTATTCGGCAGTCGACAACGCGCTGACCATCTCGCCGGTGTCGGCGTTGAGGCCGTTCAAAACCTTCTTCTCCACCGCCCCAGGCTTCGGGACCCTCACGCTTACCCAAGATGAACTGGTCGTCGAGATGGTGGAAGGGGAGCTGAAGATCGATCGCGTGGTGGTTGGTGAAACGACGATCGAAGTAAGCCTGACTGCTCTCCCCGAGGCGCCTGCCCGGATTCGACTGCGCGTCGGCCTCAGAAGCGCAACGTGAGGCTTGCGCCGATCAAAACGTCCTGGTCGCGTTCGATTATCTTGGCGGCGAGCGCGCCTCTGAGGGCGCGGACCTCGATCCCCGACGCTAGGCGGTAACCGTCGTGTTCGGTCAGGAGGCGGAGGGACTCCGCGAAAGGAATCGCGACGCCAACGAACGGCAGAGTTCGAGAGCCTTGCGCAACGCCGATGGTTAGCTCTAACGAAAGAGTGCCGTTCCCGATCGTATCTGATGCCTGCCTCCATGTCGTGGCAACATAGAACCGCCGACCGTTCCGTGTTCGGTTGAGAAGGTCCTGCACGCCTGCGCTCAGGCCCGGCGACTGGTCGACGATCGGGGCAAGGTAGTTGTAGCTAAAGTCGAATGTGTCACGCATCGGACCGTGGTCGATCTGCTCCCCGTGGTAATCGATGTCGAAGTCGGCGGTAACGCCAAACCCGACGAAGCGGTCCCAGCTTCTCATATCGAAGAAACTGTCGAGTTTTAGGCTGTCGAATGGAATCTTTCTGCCTATCGGAATGGTGATCAGTCGGTCACCCGCCGCGAAGGACGCGACACAGAGGGAAAGCGCCAGTGAGAGAGGGCAGCGCACGGCAGAGGATACCCACCGCGGATGGGGCTGCTAACCGGTTGGCGGTTCAGTGCTCGGCGCTCAAGAGGCTCGGATTGACTTGGATCGAGACGCGCGTAATTCTTCGTCGAGCCATGTTCTCGACGCGCAGCGTCCCGATCTCGTTCTCGATGCTGTCACCCGGCCTGGGAACGCGCTCGAGGGCACTCACGATGAGGGTGGCGAGGGTGTCGGTCTTGTCGGTCGTGTCCAGCGGAATGCTTAGGTGGGTGATCAGCTCGTCGAGCCGGACCTCGGCCCGTGCCGAAATGCGGCCACCCGGAAACTGCTCAATGGTTGGGCGCTCGCTTTCGAGTGTGTCCTCCAGTTCTCCGAACACCTCTTCGACCACGTCCTCAAGGGTCACTAGGCCGCTGGTGCCGCCGTACTCGTCCATCACGATCAACATTTGCGTCTTGTTGTCGCGCATGGTGGCGACGATCTTCTCCATCGTCAGGTTCTCTGGGACGGCAACCATCGGGCGAGCAATTTTCTCGATCGAGAACTCGGCCAAGTCCAGATTCCGAACGATGTCGTGCAGGTAGGCGACGCCGACCATCTCGTCGATATCCCCTCGGCAAACTGGAAGTCGCGTGTACGGGATCTCTTTGAGCCTGGAGAGAAGCTGTTGCTTTGTCCAGCCCGCGTCGAGCCATTTGATGTCCAGCCGATGGATCATGATGTCGCGGGCGTCGAGAGCGTCTAGCCGCAGAGCCCGGCTAACCAGTTCGGCATGCGTCTTGTCGAGAGTGCCTTCTTTGCCGCCCGATTGGACGAGCATCACGAGTTCCTCTTTCGCGATGCTGTCCTTGCTGATCTCTTCCGCATCGATTCCGAACATTCTCGCAACTAGCTTCGCGGAGTTCTGGGCCAGCCACACGATCGGGTTGATCAAAACGATGACCGCTCGTAAGGGCCGAAAAAGTGCGATGGCGACTCGCTCGGGGATTTGCAGGGAGATGTATTTGGGAACGAGTTCCCCGACGACGACGAGCACGAAGGTGATCAGCAGGAAAGAAATCACCTGAAGTGCTTCAAGCCAAGCCCGATTGGGGGTTCCAAACTCGCGCACGATCACGCCGGTGATGAACGGCTCTGTGACGAGGCCAACGCCGATGCTCACCATTGTAATGCCGACCTGGCTGCCGGCGACATAGGGCGAAATATCGTCAAGCTGCTTGATGAGAGCTTTCGCCGGCTTGCTGCCACGGCGGCCAAGGGCCTCGAGTCGGCTCTTGCGAGAGCTCACCATCGCGTACTCGGCCGCGACGAAGAAAACGCTCCCCAGCAGCAACAGAAGGCTGACGATCGCCATCAGCCACGGATCACCCATGTAACGGCCATTGTATCAGGCTTACGGTCGGCGCCCTGAGTGTTATGACGTTAGCTTCGAGCATGGGGCTGCCGATGCCGTACCGAGACATTCGAAGTTAGCGCCTTCCCGAAATGCTTAAATCAGATCGTGCTTAGGCCGAACCGAGCGATTCAGGCGATCGAGCGGAATTTTGATGCGATGTGGCTTCTCTTGGCAAAGCACGTTCCCTGGGGAGTGTCCGAGCGATCCTTCGGCGTGACTCTGACCTCCTTCACGTACCCACATCGGATGTTCAATTTCGCCTCGATGTCCGATATCGTCGCCGGCAACGAGAGCCGCGCCGTAGGATTTGCGCTCGATTTCTTTCGATCGCGCCAAGTGCCGTGGGCCTGGGTAGTCACACCCTCTAGCCAACCTGGAAACCTGTCCGAAAGGCTGCTCGAATACGGTTTTACGAGTTCACACCAATCCCCCGGGATGGCGCTCGATCTTCACGGCGGCCATTACAACGTGGCCGCGGAAATCGTCGAAGTCTTGGACGATCTTTCGCTCGAAGTTTGGCTTGACGCGTTCGCCGACGCCTTTCCGATGCCGGTCGATATCAAGCCCATGTTCCGAACCTTTCACAAGTCCGCCGGCTGGAAGCATTTACCGCTTAGATACTTTTATGCCGTGAGCGAAGGAATGCCTGTGGCCACCGCGTCCGTGTTTTACGGAGCGGGCGTCGCCGGCCTATACAGTATCGGCACCATCCCCGACGCGCGCCGGCGAGGCTTCGCGGCTAAAGTCACGGAAGCTTGCCTCGCGGCAGCGGTCGAAGATGGATACGATGTTGCGATCCTCCAGTCCTCGAGAATGGGGCTCCCTCTCTATGAAAAGCTGGGATTCAAGGAGCACTGCCGGTTGGAATACTTCCTGCCACCTGAGCCAGAATCGCCAAACTCTGGTCAGATTCGTCTATAGGAACTTCTTCCCTGTGACCCGCTCATACGCTTCGACATACTTCGCCCGGGTCTTCGAAGCAATCTCGATTGGCAACACCGGTCCCGGCGGCTGCTTATTCCACGTGAGAGTCTCCAGATAATCGCGGACGAACTGCTTGTCGAAACTGGGTTGCGACTTTCCAGGAAGGTAGAGCGAAGCGTCCCAGAATCGAGAGCTGTCCGGAGTCAGAGCCTCGTCGATCCAGATGAGTCCGTCGTCGGTCTCGCCAAACTCAAATTTGGTATCTGCGAGTATGAGGCCGGCGGCCGCACAATGCTCTGACGCCCGGCGATAGAGTTGCAGCGTCCAATCTCTCACCTTCTCCGCCGTTTCACGCCCGACGATATCGCAAGCCCTGGCAAAGTCGATGTTCTCATCGTGGCCCTCTTGGGCCTTCGTGGCCGGCGAAAAGATCGGCTCCGGGAGCCGGTCTGACTCGACTAGCCCATCGGGTAGCCCGAGGCCATGGACCGCCGAACCAGTTTTCCGATATTCCTTGAAAAGCGATCCCGAGATGTATCCTCTCGCCACGCACTCGATCTCAAGCGGCTTCGCTTTTTTTGCTACCGTGGTGCGGCCGGCGAGTTCAGGGTGATCGCCATTCACGAGGCCGGCAACCACGACGTCGTCCGTCGACAGGACATGGTGAGGACATATTTCGCCTAAAAGATCGAACCAGAACGCGCTCATTTGGCTAAGAATCCGGCCCTTGTCCGGGATTCCATTCGCCATGACGACGTCGAAAGCCGAAATGCGGTCAGTCGCGACGATCAGAAGCTTGGTCCCTAAATCGTAGACTTCTCTGACTTTCCCGACCCTGGGTGGGGGGAGTCCGGGCAACGCCGTATGCAGCAACTCGACCATGCCTAGATGATGGCTGAAAGGAAGGAGCGAGGCGGGAACCACATTCCTTGGCCCCGGGGTTACAATTAGCGAATGCCTGCCGACCTCGGCCAGATCCTCGTGCCTTTTGGTTTTACCGGCCTCGAATCGGAGGTCTACACATTTCTCCTGCAGGAGTCGCCGGCGACCGGCTACCGGGTTTCTCAGGCCATTCGCAAGCCGGCGGCCAATACGTACAAGGCGCTCGAATCGCTTCAGAGCAAGGGAGCCGTGGTCGTCGATCAAGCGGGCAATCGGGCTTGCCGAGCGATCCCGCCGGACGAACTGCTCGCCAAGCTCACGCGTGACTTCGAGTGGCGCCGCGCGGAAGCGGAAATGAGGCTCGCTAGCCTTGATTCTCGCGCCGAGGATGACCGCGTGTACGCCCTTAGGTCGCGGGCGCAACTCATCGAGCGGACCCGCAAAGTTCTGTTCTCGTCCGAAAGAGTCGTGCTCATGGCTTGTGCTTGGCACTTGGCGCATGAAGTCAGAGAAGCAATCTCGGGATGTGTAGGCAGAAAGGTTCGCGTTCTAGTTTGTTGCCCCGAGCCGTTAGACATTCCCGGCCTCGAGTGGGGTCAAGCAAAGACGCGGCAGTTCGAGGAGTTGCGCCTCGTTGCGGACGGCGCTGAGCACATTGTCGCCCTGCTTCGCAATTCTTCCGGTCAGGTCAATCAGGCGATCTGGAGTCGAAGCGCGTTCCTATCGAGCGTCCTCTATCGCGGATTGTCTGCCGAATTTCGAGAGCTCGGTCTTCAACCTCCGGAGATCGAAGAAACCTTGGGGTTCGCAAACCTCGCCTAAGCCAGAGTGCCGGTCCTATAGCTTGGCGCCCAAGTAGAACAGGATCTGGTTTTGCCCCTTGTTCTTCGAGTTCAGATTTGCATTAGACAGGTGCAAAAGCCTCAAGCCCACCAGTGTCTCCTGGTTGCCATGTCGAATTGCAAACCCGACTCCGACCATGGGACTCGTGTTCAAGCGGGTGCCGAGATCGTATGTCTCGCTCGACGAAAGCTGAATCCCGACGCCAAGGTCGGAGAAAAGGTTGAGTGAATGCGAGCCGAAACGAAAGCGCGCATACCAAAGACCGCCGACCGCGTCGGTGGTCCTTCCTCGGTAGACGAGATCTTCGCCGTTGCTATGTTCGTAGTAGGCCTCCGTCACCAGCTGAGACGGGCCATATCGCCATTTGAATTGGGGTTCGAATTTCTGCCAGGCGATGCCCAGGCCGAAATCGGTGCGGATTTCTGAACTCCCAAGGATGCGGGCCGTGCGGCCCCCAAAGAGGGACACATATGAGCTCGGGCCCGCATCGCTCTCCTGGGCGGCGGCGGCGACGGGGGCAATGGCGAACAGGGCACAGGCTATCTTGAGGTGAATAGTGGACATTGGTTGGTTGGAGGCACCGTCTGCAGACCAGCCTCGTCATTGGTCGCTTGGAACTTGCCTCGCGGGTAACGGGCCTCTTGGTTTCCGCAACGATGCGAAGGAGGGCGGGATAGGGCGCCGAGTGCGTTCGAATTCGAACCGATCCGGTAGGATGTTGTCGCCCTGTGCGTACCAAGTTGCCAGTCGTTGTGATCGTCGGCCGACCCAATGTGGGGAAGAGCACTCTCTTCAACCGCATCGTGCGGCGTCGGGTAGCGGTGGTCGAGGACACCCCGGGGATCACTAGGGACCGGCTCTATGCCGAAGCCGAGTGGCGTGGCAAGCGATTCACGGTAGTCGATACGGGAGGCATTATCTTCGGCGAGGACGATCCCTTGTCGGAGCAAATTCGCGTTCAAGCTCAGATCGCGATGCAGGAAGCCGGCGTTATTCTCTTCCTGACCGACGCCAAGGACGGAATCAATCCCGACGACATGGACCTTGCGAACCGGCTGCGCGGGGTTACCGCCGATCCCGCATCGGATGGCCAATCGCCGTCCGACGACACCCGACATCCCTATCTGTTCGTGGTCGTGAATAAGGCCGATCATCCCGGGCGCGACCTTGTCGCAAATGAGTTCTACGCACTCGGTCTCGGAGAAATCTTTCCGATTTCTGGACTACATGGTCGTGGTGTGGCGGACTTGCTCGATCGCATCGTCGCGGTTCTGCCCGAAGTGAGCGCGGATGACGACCAGCGAGAAGAGATCCGGCTCGCGATTATCGGCCGTCCAAACGTCGGCAAGTCGTCGATGGTGAACGCTTTTACCGGCGAACAACGGATGATTGTAAGCGAGATTGCCGGAACGACGCGCGATGCCATCGACACCGTTCTTGAATATCGCGGAGAGAAGTTTCGCCTTATCGACACGGCCGGAATCCGGCGCCGCGGGAAGATCCAGGGAACGGTCGAGTACTACATGGTCGACCGTGCGCAGAAGGCGATCGAGCGAGCCGAGTGCGCGCTCGTCATCGTCGACGGCAGCGAAGGGCTAACGGACGGCGATAAGCGGATCGCCAAGATCGCCCACGACGCCGGGAAGGCGTGCATTTTCGCGATCAACAAATGGGACAAGAAGGAACCGCCTGATGGGCTTCCGCGACAGAAGTCGCCCCTTAAGAAAGACTTCCTGACGATCATCAACAACGAGATTCCGGAGCTAGCCTACGCTCCCGCTGCCTTCACTTCGGCTAAGGAAAGCGCCGGCCTCGAGCCTGTACTCGATACCGTCCTAAAGGCAATCGAGAACTATAGCTTTCGCATCTCGACCGGTCAACTCAACCGGCTTATTCAGGACGCTGCGTTCGCTCGCCCCTACAGTACGAAGGGCCGCGCCCTCAAGATCTATTACTCAACCCAGGTTTCGACCAGACCACCCACGTTCGCGCTCTTCGTGAACGACCCCGATCTCGTCCACTTCAGCTATGAGCGCTATTTGTTGAACCAGATTCGCGCCGCATTTCCATTGGAGGGCACGCCAATTCGGATGATCGTGAAGGCCAGCCACAAACCACGATCTTGAGGCGCTTGCTAGCGGTTCAGGCCGAAGAGCCAGTTCGCGAGGAAGAAGTTCGCGACATAGATGAGCACCATAGAGATTCCGACCGGGGTTGTGGTCGCACGACCAACTCCAACGTCTCCCTCCTCAGTCCGAACTCCTTGTTGAGCGGCAACGAGGACAATGATAAGTCCGAAGAACGGTGTCTTCAAAACGCCGCCAGTGAAATCCCACGGCCTCAGGAATTGCTGGATGGATTGGAAGAAAGCGCCATGTGGCACACCTCCCGCCATAGCAACTAGATAGCCTCCGGTGATCGCCGAGTACATGCCGATCAGGGCGAGGATCGGCAACATGGTCACGCTCGCAACGACTCGAGGCACCACAAGGTAGCTCGTCGGGTTGACGCTCAGCATTTTGAGGGCGTCGACTTGCTCCGTGACCTGCATCTGGGCGATCAGTGCCGACATTGCCGATCCGCACCGAGCCGAAACCATAATCCCGGCCAGCACGGGCGCAACTTCTCGCGATGCGGCGAGGGCGATTGTCGCCCCCACAAACGAACCGCCGCCGAACCTGACCAGAAACTCGGTGCTGTAGAGGGCCAGGACGGCGCCCGAAAAGAAGTTGGTCATGACAACCAGGGGTACCGAAGCGACCCCGATAAAAGCCATCTGGTTGATGGTTTCCTTAACCTCAAACGGGGGAATCAGGAGCCGCCGAAGCGTGTCTCCGAGGAGGATCGCGATTTCGCCGATAAACGCGAGTACCGCTTCGAACGGCGACAGCAAGCCGTCTAGGATTGACGCTGCTTCCCGGCCGGCCATGCGAATAAGTCTATCAGGATGGTCCGCGGTTGGGCCAAGGGATCTCAAATCGCAACTTCCGAGTCATCTTGATGGCGAGCCATAGGCCGCCGAAGGACCCCTTACCAAACGACAAACCGCCTAGTCATCGTGAAGGCGTGGCCTCAGCACCCAACGCCCCAAGGCCTCAACGCCGTACCGGTACGTTCATAATTGTCCTCGTGATCGCGCAGGCCCATTCCGCAACCCTCCTCGGGATCGAGGCGCTGCCGATCGTCGTCGAGATGGACCTCGTTTGGTCCCCGGAGATGAGATTCATCATGGTCGGCCTACCCGACAAGGCGGTCGAAGAAAGCCGGGAACGGGTACAAACCGCGATCCGCAACTGCAACCTCGACTTTCCAAAGAAGAAAATCATCTGTAATCTCGCCCCCGGCGATATCCGCAAGGAGGGCCCCTGGCTCGATCTGCCGATCGCGATCTCTCTTCTCGCCACCGGCGGCTCGGTTCCGGCAAGGGAAATGGAAGGCACCCTCTTTCTGGGCGAAATGGGGCTCGACGGTGTCCTGAGACCGATCAACGGCGCCGTGAGCGTGGCCCTGATGGCGGTGGAAAAGGGGTACCGAAGATTGATTCTGCCGGCGGCGAACGCCCCAGAAGCAGCGGTCGCTCCGGGCCTCGAAGTATACGGCGCGAATACGCTCTTGGATGTCGTCGAGCTCCTCAACGGCTCGATGGCGATCCAGCCGTTCGAGTTCAAGGAGAGCGAGGCCGCAAGGCTCCCGGATTACGGCGTCGACTACTCCGACGTGAAAGGCCAGAGACAGGCAATCCGAGCGCTGGAGATCGCCGCCGCCGGTGGCCATAACGTTCTCATGACCGGGCCTCCCGGGTCCGGCAAGACGATGCTTGCCAGGCGGCTACCAACGATCCTGCCGCCGCTGGCCCTCCAGGAGTCGATCGAAGTAACCCGCATCTTCAGCGCAAGCGGAAAGAAGGGGGCAAATCAGGGCTTGCTGTGGGAACGGCCATTCCGGTCACCACACCATTCGGCCTCACACGCGGCCATCGTCGGAGGCGGCAAGAACCCGAAGCCGGGCGAAGTTTCGATGGCCCACCACGGAGTTCTCTTCTTGGATGAAATGCCGGAGTTCGACCGGTCGGTTCTCGAGGCTTTGCGCCAGCCCTTGGAAGACAACGTGGTGACGGTTTCACGGGTGGCCTCGACGATGACGTTCCCCGCCGCTTGCATCCTGGTCGGCGCTATGAATCCGTGCCCATGTGGATTCAAGGGGCTGCCGGAGGCGAAGTGTGTTTCATCTCCCGCGGTCTGCGGAAAGTATGCGGGGAAAATCAGCGGCCCGCTGATGGACCGGATCGACATCCACTTGGAGGTACCGCGGCTTAAGCCGGACGAGCTCCTCGGCGCCTCGACCGGCGAATGCTCGGAGTCGATTCGGGACCGCGTAATCCGGGCCCGCGGTATCCAGCATGCGCGGCTCGGCGGTCACCGCACGAATTCGAAGATGGGTCCGAAGGAGATTCGAGAGATTATCGAGCTGGATAGGGAGTGCGAGGAATTCATGCGGATGGTCTCTGGCCGGATGAATCTGTCGGCTCGGGTCTTCGACCGGATACTGAAGGTCTCCCGCACCATCGCGGACCTCGCGGGCGCCGAGCGGGTCGTGAAGCAACACATCAGCGAAGCGGTTCAGTACCGGGACCGGGTGGATGCCTAGGTGGAGTGTTGGAGCAGTTTTCGTCATCACGGAGTGGGGGGTGCTATACAGTGATGACGAAGTGATTTGCGTGGCTGCATTTTCGGCATGCCTCGGGCCGCGCGCATGTCACCAGTTAGCGACGGGCGCCTACCGCGCGCCCCGAGGCGTCTGCCATTGCTCGGAATCGAGTGGCTCGCTACACTGAAAGCATGGCCCGGTACCGGCATTACCGCAACTCAAAGGAGTCTGGCGTGCCGTTTTGGCAATACTCGTTTCGAAGCGTGGTGATCGAGAGCGAGGAGATGTTTTGGCAGAAAATGCACTACATCCACATGAATCCGGTTAAAGCTGGATATGTGGAACATGCCGAGGACTATCGGTGGTCGAGCGCTCGGCTTGTCTTGGAGGGCAAGCTGTCCCGCGAGGATGGCCTGAGCTACGATGATGGGGTGACAAGCCTCGGGGCGTGGTCTGTCGAGGAAGAGAACGATGCCTAGGTGCGACCCGAGGCATAAAAAACCTGCCTGTCGGCAGCCCCTTGCATTCCGTATCCGCCCACAATGCAGATCCTAGCCGGCGAATGGGTTCGAGAGTATCCAGACGACAAGTCCTATGACCTGGAGGCCGATCCCGAACCAGGACACGATCAGGGGAGCCCGGCCCGCCTCGTTGCCCTGATCCAGGACCCTCTTCGACATGATCACGCCGCCGATGCCGACCAGACCGCAGCACAACACGCCTGCGATCGCGCAGATCCAGGCAATCGTCAGATCCTGTGAATTGTAGTTGGCAGGCCTCGGATAGTAGGGCGCATTCTGAGGGAACGTGGGAGGCACATACTGAGTCCCGTCCGGAAAAAGGCCTGGAACGGCAAGCGCAACCATCGTTTGGCCGTTCGCGTCGCGGATCGTCGTCCCCGGCTGGACGCGTCCCTCCTGCACCCATTGCCGGAGCAGGATTTCGTCCGCAGGCCCGTAGGAGGTTCCGGATGGGTCGACGACGAAGTAGGTCATAACGATTTTGGATTTTGGATTTTGGATTTCTGAGTGGCGTCTTCGAGCTTCGTGGGCCCGCCCTCCCTGTCGCTACGCGCTCCGACCCTCCCGGAGCTGGAGGGAGCATTCGGGCATCGGTGACCGGCTCATTTCATTTCCTCGATGATGGCCCGGTGTTCGTCGGTCATCGGGACCAACGACTCCTGAACGATCTGCATTGCGCCGTCCTTCTTGCGGGTAACCGTGTTCACTTTCGCCTGATCCGCGCTCTTGTCCGGGTAGTCGAGCCGGAAGTGGGCGCCCCGGCTCTCCTTCCGAGTCAACGCCGAGCGCGTGATCACTTCCGAAATCGTAAGGAGGTTGCGCAGGTCCATCACCGTGTGCCAGCCCGGGTTGTACTCTCGGTTGCCGCTCACGCCGGCCTTTTCCGCCCTGTCGCGAAGTTTCTGTAAGCCCGGCAGAGCCTCGTTCATCTCCGATTCCGTCCGCACGATTCCGACGAGGTCCTGCATCATGATCTGAAGGTCGTGCTGCACCGTGAAGCCGTTATCCGCTGCGGCGGCTCGCTCGAACGGCTCGACCGCCCACTTGGCCGCGGCATCGATAGCCGATATATCGACCTTGGCGCTACCGTTCTTCTTGGCGAACTCTGCCGCATGCTCTCCGGCCAGCTTGCCGAACACCAGAAGATCGGAAAGCGAGTTGCCGCCTAGCCGGTTCGCGCCGTGCAATCCCGCGCCGCATTCTCCGGCTGCGAAGAGGCCGGGAACAGTCGACATCTGGGTCATGCCGTCGACGCGGACGCCGCCCATGACGTAGTGAGTGGTCGGCCCGATCTCCATGGGCTCCTGGGTGATATCGATGCCTGCCAGCTCTTTAAACTGGTGGTACATGCTGGGCAGCTTCTTCTTGATATGTTCCGAAGCATTCGGCAGCTTTTCTTTGATCCACGCGATGTCGAGGAAGACTCCGCCGTGGGGTGAGCCGCGGCCCTCCTTGATTTCGCGCACGATGCAGCGGGCGACATGGTCCCTGGTGAGCAGCTCTGGCGGACGGTTCGCATTCTTGTCGCCGCAGACGTAGCGCCAGCCTTCCTCGGGATCGGTCGCGGTCTGGCCTTTATAGTTGTCGGGAATGTCGTCGAACATGAAGCGTTTGCCTTCGCTGTTCCGTAAGACTCCTCCTTCGCCCCGCACGCCTTCGGTCACGAGGAGACCCCGAACCGAGGGCGGCCAAACCATCCCCGTAGGGTGGAACTGGACGAACTCCATGTCGATGAGGTCGGCGCCCGCATCGTAGGCCAAAGCGTGGCCGTCGGCCGTGTATTCCCAACTGTTGCTCGTGATCGAATAGGCCTTACCGATTCCGCCGGTGGCGAGGACGACCGCCTTCGCATTGAAGACGACGAATTGTCCACGCTCGCGGAAATATCCGAAGGCGCCGGACACGCGGCCGTCATCTTTGAGCAGCGTGATAATCGTGCATTCCATGTGGAAGTCGATCCCGCGATGGATTCCGTGATCCTGAAGCGTTCGGATCATTTCCAGCCCCGTCCGGTCTCCGACGTGAGCCAGGCGAGGATACTTGTGGCCGCCAAAGTTCCGTTGCAGGATGCGGCCGTCCTTAGTGCGATCGAATAGCGCGCCCCAGGCCTCCAGCTCGAGGACGCGGGCCGGCGCCTGCTTGGCGTGGATCTCCGCCATGTGCGGATTGTTCAGATACTGGCCGCCCCGCATCGTGTCCGCGAAGTGCACTCGCCAGTTGTCCCGATCGTCGACGTTCCCAATCGCGGCGGCAACCCCGCCTTCCGCCATCACCGTGTGAGCCTTGCCGAGGAGGGACTTGGAAACGACGCCGACTTTCACGCCTGCCGCGGAGGCTTCGATGGCCGCGCGCAGGCCGGCGCCTCCGGCGCCGATCACAAGGACGTCGTAATCGTGGGACTGGTAATCCGCCATGGGGTCCTAAGTTTGTATCACGAACCGGCTCGTGCGCCAAGGAATGTTCGCGGCGAACGCCGTACAATGAATCCACGAATATGGCGACCCTCCAACTTCCTTCTCTCGACAGCCCCTACGACGTATCCGACGGCGACGTCCAGTCCTTTTGCGACAACGGCTGGATCCTCCTCCGAGGTGTGTGCTCGCCGCAGGAAGTACAGGTACACGGCGAGATGATCAAAGAGGTCGCGCTCGCCCACAACCGTGAAACCCGTCCAATGGAAGAACGAGACACCTACGGTAAGGCCTTCCTTCAGATCATGAACCTGTGGCGTCTCGATCCCCGCGCGGCTCAGTTCACCCTCGCTCACCGGTTCGCCTCAATCGCGGCGCGTCTCCTTGGAGTCGACCGGGTGCGCCTCTACCATGACCAGGCCTTGTTCAAGGAGCCGGGAGGAGGCCATACCCCTTGGCACCAGGACGGTTATTACTGGCCGGTTCGACACGAGAATGCCGTAACCATGTGGATGCCGCTCGTCGACGTCAGCGCGGACATGGGCTCGATGTCGTTCGCGGACGGGTCAAACCGGGAAGGAATCGTCGATCTCGCCGGGGCCATATCGGATCAAAGCGAGGCCTTCTTCGAGGGTTACGTGCGGGGTGCGAAGCTCCCGGTTAACACAAGCGGCGCGATGAAGGCCGGAGACGCCACGTTTCACTCGAGCATGACCCTTCACCGAGCGCCTTCTAATCCGACGGATCGGGTTAGAGCGGTGATGACCGTCATTTACGTTGCCGACGGCGAGGTCGTGCAACGACCCACGAATCCCAACCAGGAGAACGATCTCGCCACATGGTTTCCCGGACTTCGTCCTGGCGATCCCATTGCGAGCGAGCTGAATCCCCTGCTGTAGGTATCGCGGAAGGGATAGCGGAGCTAGCCGGTTTTGTCTCGCGTAAACGTGAGGGCTCCCACCTGGCCGGCCGTGTTCTCAACGGTCATCGTTTGACCGTCCGCTCCCATCCTGAGGGTCGTCGGCTTGTCGAGCTGGCCTGCATCGGTCTTGCCCTGGGCGGTCAGCTGCTTCTTGGCTTCGGCGACGCTCGTACCGCCGAAAGACGTCATTTGAAGGCTAACGGTCGATCCTGATTGTGTCCATGTTCCCTCGATGGGCACGATCATCTTCATGGAGTAGGTCTTGTCCTTTCTCAAGTCTAACGAAACGCTTCCAACCACCTGGGAGGCTTTCTCGAGGTCGCCCTCGGAAACGTTCGATCCCGTCTCGAGCTTGCCCGTCCACTTGCCGGCTGCATCCGGCGCGGAACCGCACCCGCAAATCACAAGCAGTAAGGCGAATGCACCCAGAAATAGGTAGTGGCTCAGTTTGCATTTTTCTCGTGGCTCCGGCATCTTGCCGGAGTGTGTCGACGGCTTCCAGCCGCCGGAAGCAGGAGCTGGAAGCTCCTGGCACACATCGCCTAGAAGGCGATGCCACATCCAAACTGACCCACTACCCAGAAATAGCAGCTTCACAGCTCAGTATAGAACTTGGGTCCTGCCGAGAAAGCCGTCAAATCCAGGTTGAGGCTCGCCGAAAGATCTTCTCCGTTATCGGGCGGCGAACGTGACCGAAGACGAAATTTGGCCATCCGGTCATAAAATCGAGCTCGTAGTCGTCGGGCGGTGAGAAGAGCACGAGCGGGACGACGTCGGCTACGGGATGTCCCATCTTCGCCATCGCGAACTCTTCGTATCCGGCGATCTTGTGGGGCTCGTTGAGGGTCGCCAATAAATCGACGAACATCAGGTCGACTCCCTCCGCATTTTCCAGCGCCTCGACCCAGTCCGCGTATGCGACCATCTCATCAGAAGGATGAAAGCCCTTGCGGGCTGCATCCTCAATCTCCGGGTCCTTGGTGATCACGAGGAATTTCATCCGAATTTAACTTCCGTGTTTAGCTTACACAGACCCAGGTCTTTTTTCCAACGCATGCGAATCATGGAATGCCCAGGACGAACCGTGTGTTGTAATCAGTGGTTGTGCTAAAATGTTGTCAGCGCAACTAATCCTTGCGGGAGAAAAAGAGGAGAATCAATGAGCACGGCTATTGCAGAATTTCAACCGTTCGCCACGGAAGAGCAAGAGCGAAGAGCTTTCGAGAAACTCATGGGCGAGACCGAAAGCCGTGCCTATTCCATGGCGTTGCAGCTTACGCGCAACAAATTCGATGCAGAAGACTTGATGCAGGACACGATCGTTAAGGCCTGGCGCCGATTCGATTCCTACCTGCCGGGAAGGCCATTCCTCAATTGGCTGCTGCGCATCATGCAACGCACTTACCTTGACACGCTCAGACGCAGTAATCCAATCCGGAAGGCGGAATCGCTGAATTCGATGATCAGCCCGTCGGATGGTGAGGTTCAGGAAATCCAGATCGAGGATCACTCTCCGTCCGCCGAGGCGGAGACTCAGCACAAGGAACTGCAAGTAGGCATCCGCGGCGCGCTCGATAAGCTGCCTGAGCTCTACCGAACGGCGATCGAACTGTGCGACTTCGACCAACTTAGCTATGCCGAGATCGCAGACCGCCAGAGGACGACGATCGGCACGATCCGCTCGCGCATCCATCGAGGGCGCAAGATGTTGCGGGACATCATCCTACGGGACTATCCGCAGCTCGTGGACGAAGACTGAGGGGTGAGCGGTAAGCGTGATCCGTTTACCGTTCACCGCTTTCGGTTAACTGATTTGCGCCAACACACTCTTGAGGCTGTCGGCCGACTTGTGCAGCCCTGCCTTCTCGTCCTCATTGACGGCCGGCGTGAGGACCTGCTTGGCTCCGCAGCGCCCGACGATAGTCGGCAGAGATAGGGATATTCCCGAAATGCCGAGTGTGCCGGTTTGTAGAGTCGATACGGGGAGGATCGAATCGCGGTCGAGCGCGACCGCTTCCACGACTTCTTTGATCGAAACCCCGACCGCACGGCCGGCCCCACCCTTTAGCCGAATGACTTCAGCTCCGGACTTACGGGTGAAGTCAAAGACGCTATCCACCTCGGCAACGTAATTCGGAACCGATGCAAGCGGAACGCCCCCGATTGTTGCCGAGGAAAGGATCGGCACCATCGAGTCTCCGTGCTCACCCAAAACAAGAGCTTTGACGTCGACCGCGTTCACGTTGAAATGGTCGGCGAGAAGAGATCGGAAGCGGCACGTATCGAGGACTGTGCCCAACCCCAGAACATGCGATTCGGGCACAATCCCGGCGGTTGCCGCAAGCTGAGTGAGGATGTCGACGGGATTGGACACGACCACGATCGTAGCCCCGGAATTGAGCTTGCATCCCTTAATCGACTCAAGGATGCCCTTGAAGAGCCCCACGTTGCGGTTGACCAGCTCGAGGCGGGTTTCGTCCGGCTTGCGCCGCAGACCTGCCGTGATGACCACGCAGTCGCTGCCGTTCACGATCTCGTACCCGGCCGAACTCGTGAACTTCTGGTTCGAGGTCAGGGCCGCCCCGTGGCGCAGGTCGAGGGCCTCTCCCGCAGCCATGTCGCCATTCATGTCGACTAGCGCGATCTCGCGCACTACGCCGCCGAGCTGAAGAGCGAAGGCGGCGTCCGATCCAACACGGCCACCTCCTCCGATGATACTGACTTTCATTCTTTCTCCTTACCGAAATTGCGGGGGTGTGGCCTGATTATGGCAGCGGCTTGCTGGTGGGGTGAGGGCATGAGGAACATGAGGACGAGAGGGCGTGAGGACGTGCTCGCAATTCAAGTCATCAGCCATTCAGCCCATCACCCCTTCGTCTGTGGGCTGAAGGTCGGATTCCCAAACACGCCGGTTTCGGGCGAGACTCGCCGAGGGCTGCTGCCTCCTTCTTCGATCACGTAGATCGGCCGGCTTGTGGAAGATTCCCTCTTCGCGAAGGCAATCTTCTTGGCATCGGGAGAGAAGCAGGGCTCGTAAACTTCGCCGTCTGCGATTTTCCCGCCTTGACCCTTCCGATCTCCGGATAGAAAGACGACGACGAGCCCATCCGGCTTCAGATTTCCGCTTCCCCCGTAGGCGCCGTGGACGAACACGATCCGGTCGCCAGTCGGAGCTGCGACGATGCCGGTAAACGAATCTTTATCGGCGTTGCTCGTAATAATCGGTTTCCAAGCCGCCGGGTTGGCTGCGTCGCCCACGCCCACCACATGCTTGAAGGGCACCGTGATCTTGCCGTTCTTGATGAATTCGGGAGGCACTTCCATCATCGGCGGCCATTGAAAGTTTTGGACATCCAAATACAGTGCCCCGGTGTTCTGGTCGACGTCGAAGTCGATCCGATCCCCCGCCGCGATTGGTCGCGGCCGTGAGTCCTCCTGGACCGTGGGGTCCAGCTTCTGATATAGGAGCACCTCGCCGGTATCCCCCTTCATAACCGCGAACACCGTCTTCCGGTCTGGAGTCCATTTGGCGATTCGAAAGCTCGTTCCAAAGTGCTCGTACACGCCCTCCAGAGGGCTGACCCCCTCGCCGGTCTCCGGGTCTACCGACATTCTTTTCTTGGGGTCGAGCGGCGGCAGAACCTGGTGAAGAGCGGGCTCTTTCGGGTCGATCATCATCACCCGTCCGCTCGCCACGACCAACCCGGTTGCGTTCTCATGCTTGTCGGCTTCGCCGGTGAGAAAAGCAGGAGCCGACTGTGGCAAGCCCACCAAACTCCGCATCTCGGCTGCGGCATGCCCATCCGGAAACCAGCGGAAGATCGTGAACTTTCCCTTCAAACGATTCGACGCGAAGAACACATCGGAGCCGTCGGGACGCCACGCCGGATCCTTGTCATCGACGCTGCCTGAAGCGTCAGGCTGGCGAACGAGTGTGCCGTCGTCCTTGAAAGCGACGACGTGTTTGTTGTCGTTCGCGGTTTCGACGGCGGCGATCCACCCGGCCGTATCCAGCGTGTCGGGGCCGCGCGGATCGGTCTCTCGCGTTTTGTACCATCGGAACGCCATCACTAGTCCCGCGAGGGCGAACACGCCGATCGCGGTTCGGAGGAGGAGCTTCTGGGTGATTTTGGGCTGAACTGACTTCATCGAATTTGGAAGTTGGAATTTGGAATTTGGAATTAGGCGCTAAGGCTTTCGAATGGAACGAGAAGCACCGAGCAGAGTATTGCTTTAGCGTGCGTCGTCATCCATTTCGAATTCAATTACAAGTCGATCAATGAGTCTCCCGGACGCAACCTGAGGCCGTTCGCAAAGTCCTTGCCCGACATTCGCTTTTTACCTTCCGGCTGCAGTTCGAGCATGTGGATGCTTCCATCGACGAACCCGACCTGGCACGAACCCGACGTGGACATTACAACGCCCGAGGGTCCCATTTCCGTGCCCAGCCGGGCTAAACCGATCTTGACCAGACCAAAGCGCGTTTTCACATGGGCGCCCGGCGACGGCGTGAATGCTCGAATTCGGTTGTATTCCTGACGAGCGGGCCGGAAAAAGTCAAGTTCGGCCTCGGCTTTCTCGACCTTGGGCGCGAGGGTGGCGCCTTCCGCGCTCTGCGGCCTCCGAGGATAGTCGCCCAAATAGATGCGCGGCATCCATTCGACAGCCATACCGGCCGCGATAACGGCCAGCCGATCCTGGAGCTGGCCGTAGGTTTCGTCGGAATCGATGGGAGTGCGCTCGATCGCGATGACGTCGCCCGTATCCATCCCTTTGTCCATCTGCATGAGGCTCACTCCGGTCTCGGCTTCGCCTGCGAAGATGCAGCGCTGGATTGGCGCCGCCCCCCGGTATTTGGGAAGAATGGAGCCGTGGAGATTGATCCCGCCTCGTCTTGCGCTCGCTAAAACGGCCGTGGAAAGGATCTGCCCGTAGGCGGCGACGAGCAAAGCATCCGCCTGAAACGAGCGCAGCCGCTCCACAAACTCGGGCGCGCGACTCTTCTCCGGTGTCTCCACGCGCAGCCCCAACTTGAGCGCTTCCAGCTTGACCGGAGACGGTTGCAAGTTCATACCCCGCCTACCCGGTCGATCCGGCTGTGAGACGACAAGGCAGATGCTGTCGGCAAGTGACCTGAGCGTGGGGATAGCGAACGCCGCCGTTCCGAAATAGATGAGCTTCACGAGGAACCCGATGTAGCGCGCATACAAACGATCTTCATTCGTTGGCGTCTTGGTCAACCGTGTTTGGGTGCGCCCAGTGGAGGGTAGCGACGTCCACTTTGGTCGTAAACAGGATCCCGTCGAGGTGATCTATCTCATGTTGCACGACCTTGGCCGGCATGTCCTCCATCTCAAAGACCACTTCTCGCCCTTTTCGATCGAGCGCTTCGACCTCGACATAGGCTGGGCGAGTGACATCGCCATAGAGCCCGGGAATCGAGAGGCAACCTTCCTGTCCGATGAACTCGCCATCTGACTTCACAACCCTCGGGTTGATGAGGGCGGTCGGCCGCATCCCGTCCGGAGCGATCACGATAATCCGTTGGAGAATGCCGACCTGCGGGGCGGCGAGTCCCACGCCATTTGCCTTCTTCATGATTCGGATCATGTCGTCGATCAGGAGAAGTTGCTTCTTCCCGATCTTCGTAACCTCGCCGGCAGCCTGATACAGAACCGGGTCGGGGATCTTGACGACCGGCCTCTCGGCGTTGCGCACATACAGGTATTTGAATTCGTCGGGGACGACGATCTCCATCGCTCATGGATTATGGCAGGGAGGTCCTCCCGTCCTCCCATGCTGAAGGCCTGCACTGCTGACGACTGGCGGGAAACCGTTCCACGAATCATTGATTGCCCGAGAATGAGAGTTTCAGGAGCCCCAGGCAACAGTGCCGGACTTTCCGTTCGTGTGCCCGATTTAATCAGGTTTCCAACCATTTCGCTTGTAGAATTCACTCCATTGGCGCTAACCGAGAGTTGGCGTTTTGCTTGTTTGTTGGAGAGTTGAAAATGAAGAGAGCCCTCGTATTGGCATTGCTGGCCGCGGTTGGTTCCGCTGTCGCCCAAGACCTTGACGCCACGGCAACGTTCGTGCGGAGCTACCAGATCGGAGTTCCGCAGCATGGGCCGAGTCCTCGATTCGGCTTCCCCGGATACGCCAACCGGACTAACTTTACGGGATTCGGCGCCGTCAACGGCGGAGCCGCGAGCACGACGGTTGGAACCGTCGCGGTGATGGACGACATCAATCCGGATGCGGCGTCGGGAGCCATCGGAGGAACGCTCGGCAGCCTCTACTTCTCGGTCTACAACTCCGATGCGACAACCGACTTCACGGCACGAGCTCGGGTTCGGTTCTTCGACACGACGGGAGCGGGCGGAGGGCCAGGCGCCCTGCTCCTGGCTGTGACCTTCAATCCAATCTCATTCACGCACGGCCAGGTGAGCGTCTTTACGTCGGACTTCAGTTCGTTCGCATTTGCGATACCGGCGCACTTCTGGGCGGCCGAGTTCTTTGACGCCGCCAGCCCGTCGACGGCCACGCTGACCCAGCTCAACGAGCTCGGCCAGGGACTTTTCGATCCGCCCACTCTGGGGACGAGCTTGGACGAAGACTTCGTGACGACCGCAGCCGGTGCGCCGGCCGCCAATCCGGCAGGTTCAATCCGGAACTCGCCGTTCGCCGCCAATCCGAGGGCCAACTACGGTTGGGAATTCGACGCGGTGCCCGAACCGACGTCGATCGCCGCCCTCGGCATCGGCGCACTGGCTTTGCTTCGGCGCCGCCGGAGAGCCTGATTCCTTCCAGATTAACCGAGCAAAGGGTCGAGTGCAGCCGCTCTCGGCCCTTTGTCTTATTGCGCCGCTGATAGGCGGCCGATGACGGCTGGTTTCCCGATCAATCTTCACCCGATGACCAACTCATCCAATCATCGGCCATGATCTCGTCATGGATGGCCACATCGGCGTCGACGAGAGCGGGAAGGGAGACTTCTTCGGCCCACTCGTCGTCGCTGCCTGCTATGTCGGTCCCGAACATCTCGCCGAACTCGACGGGGTCAAGGACTCGAAGAAGCTCACCGATCCCGTGTCTCTTCGTCTTTCCACCATTATCATGCGCACGTGCCCGCACTCGGTGGTCGCGATCGGGCCGGCAAAGTACAACGAGCTTTACGCCAAATTCCAGAATCTGAATAAGCTGCTGGCCTGGGGACACGCGCGGGCGATCGAGAACGTACTCGAGCAGCAGCCGACGGAGCTGGTGATCTCCGATCAGTTCGCCGATCCGGCCGGCCTAAAACGCCAGCTGTTCGAGCACGGAAGGAAGGTGACGCTGCAGTCGATGGTTCGGGCCGAGTCCGATGTGGCCGTGGCAGCGGCCTCGATTCTTGCCCGGGCGGAGTTCCTGAGGCGACTAAAACGGCTGGGCGATGAGTTTGGAATCGAACTGCCGAAAGGCGCCTCTCCGGCGGTTGTCGATGCCGGCAAGCGATTCGTAGCTCGCCATGGGCGCGACGAACTGTCCAAAGTCGCGAAGATGCACTTCAAAACGGCTCAAAACGTGTGAGCCTCGCTGATCGACATGCTTGCACGGGCAGGGCAAATGGCCACCGCCGGCCCTCATTGCTAACTTCCACGGCCCGCTGTGGGCGCTAAAACGGGTCGGACTCCAGGCGCGCAGAGGCTAGGCCGTCATTGAGTCGGATTCGGCCCCATCTCGATCGCTTTGCCCGTCTGGTCGAACGTGACGGTGATCGGCTCATAGTGGAGCTTCAGCAATCCGTCCGGCCTCCTCTCGAGGCTCTGGGCTTTGCCATATTTGCGGACGAACTCGTTGTGTTTCATACCTCCGCGCAAGTCGTCCAGCATCGAGGATTGAAGGTTCTGGCGGCGCTGATCGATGACCGGGGCGGGTTGGTCAGCGGCTGGCGGCGACTTCGAGGCGGAGATCAGGTAGACCGCGATGGCAACGACGGCGAGAAAAAGCGTGACCAACACAAGCTTTCCGTCGCCCGTCCTAAGCCACCAACGAAGTCTTTGCCACCGGTTCGCCATGGAGGTAAGGCGAAGTATACGGCCTGAGATAACCGACGTCGCTGGCCTCCAACGCCGCCATGTATCGATCGCTCACGCGTCGACGGATTCGGGGGATCGACTCAAGGTGTAGAGTTCGAGTAGTTCGCCGACGGTCGTTTCGCCGGTTAGGTGCTGCGGCATTTCATGGCCGCTCGTCGCTCCGTGCCCCGCGCAGCCGCGAATGCATTCCAACAAACCGGGTGCAACGTCATTGAGCTCCTGGGTTGGGAAGAAATAACTTAAGTGCGTCGAGATCAGAATCGCTTGATCGTCTTCTGACGGTGACGACCCGGATCGGAGTCGAGCGGAGGCCAGATCGATGCTTGATTCGCCGCTCCCAACTCCGCCGTGCGCCTCGATACATTCGAGCACGCACCGGACATATTCTTCACTTTCCGCCATATTGCCACCATGCTATCATAAATACTATTCATTACTGAGAAATCGCGGACATGAACGCCAAGAACTGGATAGCCGCCGCAATATGGGCGGGAACGCTTCTCGTATTTGCGTTGACGATTTATTTTGTGCGTATCGCCGCCGAGCCCAAAGGCTCCTCGTTCGAATTCGCGTCGGGTGTGAAGAACTTTGGCGGGCCGGCCCTATGGAATGTTGCCGGAGCATTCCTCATCGGGGCTCTCGGATCTGCCGCTTTCCTGATGATTGTGGCTACGGCAATCGTCGAACATCCTTCGCGCGACAACATCCTCAAGAATGTGACTTCGACGTCGGACCGGACCGCGCTTTACATCTTCTTGGGGGGAATCATCGCCGGCGTCTTCCAGTTGGCGGAAGCCTCCGCGTTTGCTCCCGTCCAGGCCCTTGTAATTGGAGTCACTTGGCCGTCCGTGATCAGTCAATATCTCGGGTCAAAGCCAGACGGGCACGCAAGAGATTTCAAAGAAATCGCGCCAGCGGGAACGGCCGGCAATGTGCCCGCCTTGCCGTAAACGGCCTAGCTTCTGACGAAGGATAGATGGAACAATTCGAATAGAGATGGTTAGTTCTGCCGACGTCAAGAACGCACAGAAATACTTGGATGAGACCGTGGCCGATCATATGACGCTGCCGCGGTCGGACGTGCTAATCGGCGACGCCGCGACCTTCGGCGAAGCGAGCGCCCGGTTGATTACCGTTCTTTTCGTTACGAGCCCGGACAACAAGCTCCGGGGGATGCTTACATCAACCGAAATCGAAGACGCCAAGAGGCGAGGGATTCGGCCAGACGCGCCGATCCTGGACGTGGCCAACCGCCGCCTTGTAACCCTTTATGCCAACAACTCGGTAGGGGACGCGACGAGAGTGTTTGCGGGAAGCAATCCCTTGGGAAAGCCAGTTAGCGTCATCCCAGTTATCGACATGAACTTCGTGCTGTTGGGCTACCTCGAAGCGGGTGCCCTGCTCAGCAACATCATCCAGCCGCGCTGACGAGCCTGGTTCCGCGACGGGACGACCTTCACGCCGAAACCGCGAAAAACTCCTCGAAGAAGCTGGCTACGTCGACCTTCATGGCGACGAGATCCCGGCCATTTCCGATTTCGAAGGAAGTCTGCCCTTTCTCATGATTGACCGTGACGCTGCCCTGCTCAAAGGTGCAGATGTCCGGCCGAAAGATCGTCGTGGCGGCAAGGGGGTCGTGAAAGGTGATCTTCGAGCTGTGGTCGAACCAGTCGTGCGCCATCTTGAGTACTAGCTCCAGGAGTGGTCCCTTGAATCGAGCTTGACACTCCTCTTTGCCCAGCGTGCACTGGGTGGTGACGTCGAGACCGATCCAGTAGTGTCGATTTCGCTTAGAGTGGCCAACTATGGCGGTGGCGACGGGGTCGCTCGCGCAGTTCCACTCGCTCTCAATGTTCATCTTGAAGACGCCGGCCATTGAGACGAACTCGTTAAGGAGCATGGGGATTTCGGGATCGATGGCGAACAGGAGGGCGATGTTCTGCATCGGTCCAATGCTGAGGAGCGTAATCTCGCCTGGCCTCGAGCGGATCGTGTGGCGGAGGAAATCGACGGCTTCGTTCGCCCTACGGTCTCTCCGGTGCGGCAGATCGGCGATGGCGGCGAAATGTGGGCAGTTGGGCTGCCCCGGACCATAGGCGAGGACCTCGGAGCGCCCGCAATGGATCGGGAGGTCTTTGCGGCCGGCTGCATGGCATAGAACTTCAGAGATCGCGGCGCGCTCGTTGACCGGACCCGTGACTGTGGTGATCCCGAGGAGATCGCATTCGGGCTTCTTGAGGAGATAGCTGATCGCGAGCGCGTCGTCGATGTCGCTGCCGGGATCGGTGTCGAGAAGGATCGGGATCTTCTTCACTGGCTAGGATCTTACATGGCTCGGCGATACCCAAAGACCCAGCCTCGATTGGGGTGGAAGCGGCGCTCCGTAGAAGGTAATGTGGAAGCGCCCATGTATGTCTTTACCGATAACGCATTTCTGTCGATCGTGGCGCACGAGCGCGACGAACGGCTTGTCGAGGTGAGGGCCCAGTTCAAAGGCGACATCGAGCGTACTTTCCCGGAAACCGAAGTTGCCTACAACGTTGGCGAGGACTTCCCCTATTCGACCTCCGTCTCAAGAGATCGGGCGGCAGAGCGTATCGCACTGCGGGTCCAGCACATCGGATACCGTCACTTCAATCCGAGTTCGGAGGAGCCGTGGAGGCAACAGCTTTACCGCAACGTGGAGGAAATTCTCTGCTTATCCCACCAAGAGCCTGCGGTCAGCGGCGAATAAATTAAGACGTTCTGCTACCCGTAAAGGTAGCGAGACTTGGCTCGCATAGGTATAATCACCTCTTGCGTCACCCATGCGCATGGTTTGGCATGTCTGGGTGAGTGACGGTTTCTAAGATGAAAGTCAGGGCCAGTGTCAAAAAGATTTGCGACAAGTGCAAGATCATCAAGCGCGAAGGCGTGGTGCGTGTGATCTGCTCCAACCCCAAGCACAAACAGCGGCAGGGCTAGCAGATGATGGGCTGATGATTGAAGATTTGATAGCACCGAACACTCAACACCCAATACCCAACACCTAACACCAAGAATTCTATGGCACGTATCGCAGGTATCGACCTTCCGCGGGACAAGACGGCGCAATACGCGCTTCCGCTCATCTACGGCATCGGCAAGCACAACGTCGTTCAACTGTGCGACAAAGCGGGCGTCGATCCGCGCAAGAGAGTGCGCGACTTGAGCGAAGCCGAAGTGGGCCGTCTCCGCGAGATTTTGGACCGCGACTATCAGGTCGAGGGAGACCTGCGCAGGGAAGTCCAAGGGAATATTAGACGTCTGATCGAGATCGGCTCATACCGCGGACTGCGTCATCGTCGCGGCCTGCCGACCCGGGGCCAGAACACTCGGCATAATGCGAGAACGAGGAAGGGCAAGCCGAAGACGGTCGCAGGCAAGAAGAAAGCGAAGAAGTAGCATTTTGCGAGTCAGGCCCGGCCGGAGCGAGGCAGCTGACAGCCAACCAGGAATATGGCAAGAAAACAGGTACAGAAGGGCAAGCAGAAAGAACGGAAGAACGTGCCGGTTGGCGTGGCCCACGTCCATGCCTCGTTCAACAACACGATTATCACGATCACGGACCCCCAAGGCAACACGTTGAGTTGGGCGAGCTCAGGCAACGTGAACTTCAAAGGGAGCCGCAAGGGCACCCCGTTTGCCGCGCAGGTTGCGGCCGAGAAGGCCAGCCGTATCGCCCAAGAGCACGGCCTTAGACGGGTCGAAGTCTTGGTTCGTGGCCCAGGCTCGGGCCGTGAAACGGCCATCCGGTCGCTGCAAGCTTCCGGCCTGGAGGTCACAAGCATTAGCGATGTCACGCCGGTCCCCCACAATGGCTGCCGGCCCCCGAAGAGACGAAGAGTCTAAGCGATTTCGGATTCGGATTCGGATTTCGGATTTTCCGGAGCCGGACGCCGGAGGCCGGGAAGCTAGAAATAGAAACGATCTGAAACCAGACGATGGATTTAGGCCAATCCGAAATCCACGATCCGAAATCTGAAATCAAGAAATGCCCCACATATCAACGCTAGATCTCAATATCGAATACGGCAAGTTCGTTCTCGAGCCGCTTGAGCGCGGCTATGGGCAGACGATCGGCAACGCCCTTCGCCGCGTCCTGCTCAGTTCGATCCAAGGAGCGGCCGTCGCCGCCGTCAGGATCGACAAGGTCTTCCACGAGTTTGCACCCATTCCCGGAGTCAAGGAAGACACGACCGAGCTCCTTCTGAATCTCAAGGACTTGGCCCTCGACATCGAAACCGAAGACGGCCCGCCGCAAGAGGATAAGGTGATCCGGCTCGACGTGCAGGGCCCGGGACGTGTGACTGGGGCCGACATCGTCTGCCCCGAAGGTGTTACCGTGGTTAACCCCGAGGTCTATATCGCGACGATCAGCGACGACAAGGCTTCACTGAACATGGAACTCTATGTCGGATGGGGCACCGGATACGTTTTGCCCGAAAAGCAGGAGCGGTACAAGGGCATCATCGGGGTGATCCCAACCGGGAGCCAGTACACGCCGGTCAAAAAAGTGAACTACACGGTCGAGGCAACCCGCGTCGGAATGCGAACCGACTACGAGCGGCTGGTGCTCGACATCTGGACGAATGGCGCCGTCAAACCCAACGACGCGCTCAGCCAGTCGGCTCATATTCTCGACAAGTATTTCCGGATGTTCTTCGACCTTGGCGCCGCCGGCTTTTCCGACGACACCCTCGAGGCTGACGAAATGTCGCCGGAGATTCTCAACATCCCCGATCTGCGGATCGAAGAGCTTGACT
This sequence comes from uncultured Fimbriimonadaceae bacterium, assembly GCA_964576205.1. GTDB lineage: Bacteria > Armatimonadota > Fimbriimonadia > Fimbriimonadales > Fimbriimonadaceae > JAEVZK01. The sequence goes on from CAZNUL010000015.1 coordinate 30,462, forward strand.
TCTCGCAACGGACGTTCAACTGCCTCCGCCGAGCCGGCCTCCTCACGCTTAGGGCGCTCGCGCTGGCGACGGAAAGCGATCTGACGAGCATCCGCGGATTTGGCAAGAAGTCGCTACTCGAAGTTCGCGATAAGCTCCAAGAGCACGGACTTGAGCTGAAGCCGCCGAAGGGTGGCTACCGGGCGCTCGATGCCTTTGACGATGAGGACGACGACTTTTAGGGAGCGATGGCGGTTCGCTGTTCGAACCGGAACGACTAGCTCGAAGCAAAGAACATGAGACACCTTGTAGATAGAAGGAAGCTGGGACTGCCGAGCGATCAGCGGCGCGCACTGCTGACCAACCTTCAGCGGCAATTTGTGCGGCATGGCTATGTCCGCACGACGTTTGGCCGGGCCAAGGAGCTGCAGCGGCTGGTCGAGCGCCTCATCACGCTCGCCAAAGAGGATTCTCTCGACGCGCGCCGCCAGGCTCGCAAGGTCCTAGTGGGACATTCGTCCGCGAGTCGCAAGCCGGCGAAAGCCCTTGTGGGAAAAACCGCGATGGAGCGCACTCAGATTCTGATCGATATGAGCCTGCTCAATGGCGAGGACCTTGTCAAGCATCTCTTCGACAATATCGGCCCGCGCTACAAGGAGCGAAACGGCGGCTACACGAGGCTGACCAAGATCGGCCCCCGCCGCGGAGACGCTGCCCCTCAAGCTGTGCTAGAGCTTGTAGATTAGGATCGTCGGAGGGTAGGGGAAGGTCGAACTCGTGGGATCCGCATTGCCGGTCTCTCGTCCCTAACCCTAGTGCGCCATGCGCATAAAGCTAACTGTCGCCTACGATGGAACCGAATTCTGCGGCTGGGCCGCTCAAGCCGGCCATCGGACCGTCCAACAGGTCGTCGCGGACGCGATCGGACGCGTCTCTCGGGAGGAAGTCGAAGTAGTCGGCGCTAGCCGGACGGACAGCGGGGCGCACGCCAAGGGCCAAGTTTGCCATTTCGACACGACGGTTCCGATCGAGCCTGCGGTTTGGCCGACGGCGATCAATCGAGTGTTGCCGGCCGATGTGGCCGTGGTGTGGGCGGCGCGGGTCTCAGACGACTTCCATTCGCGATTCTGCGCCGAGGACAGGTGGTACCGATACCGAATCCGAACCGGCGCCCGTGATCCGTTCGCGAGCCGCTACGCGCACGATCATGGCAAGCCGCTTGATGTCGAAGCCATGCAAAGAGCCGGCCTGACGCTGGAGGGGCGGCAGGACTTTCGGGCCTTCACCGAGGAACTCCAGCCTCACATCGAAAACACGATTCGCACCATGCGTCGGGTGAGCGTGAAGCAAGTACGCGAAGAGGTATGGATCGAGATTGGCGGCACTGCTTTCTTAAGAGGGATGATGCGGAGGATGGCCGGAGGCTTACTCGAGGTAGGTACCGGCAAGCGCGCTCCTGGCACAATCCCCGAATTGTTGAGCGATAAGCGATCCGAAATGCACTGGCCGGTCGTTCTACCCGCCAAGGGCCTCTGCCTCATGCGTGTCCGATATGGGAATCCACCCAAGGACTGCAGGCCGGCATCAAATGCCTCGGATGTCTGATCGGCAATCGCTAAGTCGGGTTGCGAGAACTCTGAATTGCAGGCGTTAATCTGCTTTGTCGCGTAAACTTTTGATCTCGATGCCCAAGCTCGATAACGCCCCTGACCAGCCGGCCAAGAAGCGCAATGCCCCCCGGTGGATCAAGCTCTTTGTGTTTCTGCACATCGTGGCAATCACATCGTGGTCCCTTCCGAATCCGCCGGCCCAATATGTCGGCTCGCCGCCTAGGACTCCGCTCAAGGTGCGGACGGAGAATCCGGTTGCCTTCGCATCGAGCTCGGCCGAATACCTGCGAACCGAGTTTTTGATCGGGAACCAGGTGTATCTGAAGGACTCGCCCCTGAAGTTTTATCTGCTGTCGAGCGGGTTCTGGCAGTACTGGGACATGTTCTCTCCAAACCCTTCGAGCATCGACATCTATTCCGACGCGATGGTCACCTACGCGAATGGCGGCAGAAAGCTCTATCGCTATCCTAGAATCTACGATCTGCCCCTCCAACAGAAGTTCCTGCGCGAACGCTGGAGGAAATTCTTCGAGCGAGCGGGGGACCGCAACTATCAGTACTTGTGGCCGCTCTTTGGCCAACGGATCGCGCTGATGTGCTTTGACGATCCGAACAATCCGCCTGTGACGGTTGAGCTCCATAAGCACTCGATGACGGTCAATCCGCCGGGCAAGCCCGAGACCCAGGAATACAAGGACGAGCTCTACTTCACCTATCACGTGGACCTCGAAAAGCTGCGGAAGGACCGATGACTTTGGATTTTGGATTTTGGGTCTTTGAACGGCGGAAGATCGGCCTAGCCGAGACGCCATCCCATAACTCATTGCATAGGCCAAAGGGGATTGGCCACCGATGAGTCGCTGGCTCAAGAACCTCGACGAGTACTGGTTCGGGCACGAGTCGCCGACGGCCTTGGGGCTGTTCCGAATGGCCATGTCGTCGCTCATCTTCGTGAATCTCGCGATGATCCTGACCGACTTTGGCGCCTGGTTCTCGGAGAAAGGGTTCATACCGGAATCGGCCGGCAAGACCTACCTGCCGAATCCGGAAGTCTCCCTTTGGAACGGCCGCTTTCACTTTCACGTGCCATTCCTCGGCGACTCTCTGCCCAGGATCAACTTCCTTTCGGGCGTGACTGACGACCGGGTGACGCTGGCCTTCTATCTCGTTCTAATGGCCGCCACCCTCCTGTGTGCGTTCGGGCTGTGGACTCGCGTGACTTCGATCTTGATGGCGTTGGGAGTCGTTACCCTTCAACATCGGAACGGCCTCATCCTCCACGGGGGCGATACCGTTATGCGGATTGGCGCGCTTTACATCGCGATGGCTCCCTCGGGCGCGGCCTGTTCGCTGGACCGTCTGATCGGGCTGTGGAAGGGGCGTATCCAGCCGGGGCCCGTGCGGGTTTCGGTCTGGGTTCAGAGGGTGATCGCCTACAACACGGCGCTGATTTACCTCACAACCTTTTGGCACAAGTTCGGCTTCGGCAGCCACTGGCGGGATTTGACCGCGACCTGGTACCCGGCCCGGCTCCATGAGTTCGACCGGTTTCCGGTGCCAGGATTCGTCAACCAATTCCCAGTGGTGTATTTGACGACGTTCGGGACCCTCGCTATTGAACTGGCGCTCGGAACTCTCGTGTTCTACCGGCCGCTTCGTAAGTGGGTTCTCCTCGGCGGAGTTGGAATGCATGCCTACATCGACTACAGCATGAACATTCCGCTGTTTTCGTATCTGATGGTTTGCCTTTACATCAGCTTTTACGACGGCACCGAGATCGAGGCATGGTCCAAGCGGTTCGGCAGCCGATGGTTCGGCCGCTCCCGGGCAACGGTGCACGTCCCCCAAAGAATGGCTTTGACCACCGCTTCGGCAGCAACCTTGGACGCCGTCGACCCGCTTGGACTGGTCGACTATGTTGTGGGCAAGACGCCAACTTGGGAGGCAAGTGTAGGGCGCAAGCCCGCAAACCCGTTCCGCGCCTCGTGGGTTCGTAGCATTGGCGCCTGGCCGATCGGTTTGATTCCAGCGCTATGGAAGCGAATGCTGATGCGTTCGCTGGAGAGTACACCGGAATCTCAACCCAGCCGGCCCAGGGGCGTCGCCGCGACCAAGGGTCGATAGGCATCGGCTCGTGACGAGCGGCTGGTGCCGCCGATGACTCGGGTCTTAGCTGAGGCCGCGGCGGCAAGTGCCGCCTGCAAGTAACATCAAGATCGTTAATGCTCCGATTCAGCAAACCCAAGGGGCCCGGATTCGGTATCAGCGGCGGCTTTTATCTGTCGGTCCTTTCTTCCCACGCGGCTTTGCCGGCGATCCTGATGGTCCTCAACCCCAAGGGCGAGGGAGGAGCCGTGACCGGATTCGGCGTGCCTCTTGCGTCGGATTCGACGAAGGAAATGCTCGCCCGCCCGATGGAGAGGGGCGCTTACGGACTCGCCTCAAAGGATCGGAAGACGGTTCTGAAAATGCTGGTCATCAGCAAGGAGGAAGCGGGATTCGACCCGGAGGCGGTCGCGAGGCACTCCGAGCGACTTGGAGTTGAAGGAGAACTCCTCAACCGCATCCGGGCGGCCTGGACGATCTTGCAACTGCGCTTCGAATCGCACGACCCCTCGGTCTATCCCGCGCTGGACTTCCTGCTGGCCGTTGCATCCCGGCTCGGCACGCTGACCGATGGCGCGGTGGCCGACCCGATTAGCCAGCGCTACCTCCTGCCCAATCAAGTGTTTGCAAAGCCACGATTGAACGCCCTAGTCGACGCTCGCGAGCATGTGTCAGTGCAGCTGAGGGGGACGCCGGCGGGAGTCCACGCGTACACCAAGGGCTTGCAAAAGCTCGGGCTGCCTGAGCTGGAAATCCAAACTCTAAGCCCGGGATCGGAGGTGGCGGCGGAGCGGTTCTTGCTCGCGGCCTGCCAGAGCGAGCTCGAAGGCAAGGTGGTGCGCTCCGGTCAGCGACTTGGCAAGTTCGAGGTCAAGGAAGGCGGATTCGACCGAGGCTTGTGGGAGGGAATTCCGGTTTTCGAGCTGCTTCCGCCGAAGGCGATGACGGCATCCGAAGCACTCGGATCATAAACCGCCAAAGATACGAAACGAAGCTAATTGGGATTCCGCGAATCAGAATGGTCGTATAAGACAAACTGGGAAGGGAATCGCCCTACAACCGGCATGCAAAACCTCAAGAAGCTCACCACTGTTATGATCGCTTGCGCGCTTGCGCTGGCCTCGCCCGCGGTGCAAGACGAAATCGTCTTGAAGCGAGTGGCCAAAGCCGGGGATGTCACGAAGTATCGGATGAAGGCCGACCTGGATTACAAGAATTCGACCCTGTCGTTCACCGGCTTGATTACGGAGAAGATCACCAAGGTCGCCGACGATGGGCAGTATACGGTCGAGTCCAAGACCAGCGAAGGAAAGGTCACCTTTGCGGGCGCGCAAATGGAATCCGGGAGTCACGGGGAGGGAGACACGGTGACGACGTTCCGCAGCAACGGCCAAATCGTCACCATCATCTCGGACCAGGACGACCCCAATCTCTACCGTAGGGCCAACCTGCAGTCGCTGCAGTTGCCACCCGCTCCTCTTAAGGTGGGCGGCACGTGGGAAGTTCAGATTAAGAAAGATGATCGAGGCGTGAACGAAGCCAAGGGCACGTTCAAACTGGAAGGAAGGGAGAAACTTCTCGATACCTACGACACTTATCGCATTCACGGAATGATCAAGGAATCGATCGATAAGGATCCGGTCAGCGTCGACGCGACCTATTGGGTCAACGTTGCCGACGGAGCGCTGATCCAGCTGAAGGGCAAGTGGACAAATGCGCCGTATCCATCTTTGGGACCGCAAACCACAAGGGTTGTGATGGTTCGGGAAGGATAGAAGATAGGGCAGGGCGAGTTTCTTTTCAACGGGGCAACTTTCGGCCCATGTATGCGCGTCATGGAGTAGCAACGGTTGTACTCTTAGGAACCGCCCCAGGACTCCGTAACGAAGTCGTTTAGAAGGAGTCTAATTTTTCGGATTCGCACCGATATGCAGAATATGAGGCGCGGCACTGTGGGCTTGTTACTTGTCTTGGCTGTCTTGGCTTTCGGCCAGGAGAAGCCTGACGTCGGGGCGCATTCGGCGTCGCAAGTCGCTGCTGACTTACTTCGAGAGGCCACGGGCTCCGACTGCGCGTTTTTTGCGGCCGGCTTGGTCAACCCCACCTTCGCCAAAGATAACTTGGCATCGCTCGTACAGTTTCCGACCGACGAGATCGTGGTTGTCAATTTGACCGGATACGAGATCAAACAGGCATTGGAGCATTCGGTTTCGCTGTATCCTCAGCCTAGCCAGGATTTTCTGCAGCTTTCGGGCATCGAGGCGACCTTCAGTAAGAGTGCGGCACCCGGTCAGCGAATCTTGAGTGCTACCGTCAACGGATCGAAGCTGGACGACAAGAAGACCTACACGGTCGCAATGCCGGCTTTGCTCGGTCGAGGCGGGTTGGGTTATTTCAAGATATGGAACACCTCCAGGATCGCCAAGACTCTGCCAAAGGCAACTCTCGAAAGCGTGCTCAAAGGCAAACATGCCTCGGACTCCTCGCCACGCTGGTCGGCTGTTGGCTAGCTTCGCGCGCCTTCGGCCAATCCCAAAGCTCAAGTCCGCCGGCGCCTCAGCGCCCGGCAGTCCAATTCGATGCGGACAAAGCGTGGGCGCATCTAGTAAAGCAGTGCGACTCCGGCCCCCGGGTGCCCAACAGCGACAACTCCGGGGCGCACAAAGAGTGTCAGGACTACATTCTTGCCGAGATGAAGAAGACGTGCGACGAGGCGCACACGCAAGACTTCTCCTACTACTGGAGATTTGGCCGCAAGAATCTGAAGCTGGCGAACTTGATCGGCACTCAGAACTGGAAAGACGCGAAGACGCGCGTCGTTCTCCTCGCCCACTGGGACTGCCGGCCCGAGGCCGATAGAGACCCGGATCCGGCGAATCGAAACAAACCGATCATGGGCGCTGACGACGGCGCTTCTGGCGTCGCCGTCCTCCTCGAACTCGCACGGGTCATGAAGGGTCGCGTTCCGAAGGATCTCGGCATCATGTACTTCATGACCGACGGCGAAGACGTCGGCCCCGAATCGAATGAGATGTACCTTGGAGTCAAGCAGTTCATGCGAGAGCTTCCGAAACCGAAACCTGATTACGGGATCCTGCTAGACATGATCGGAAACAAAGGCGTGAGAGTTCCTATGGAGCCGGGGAGCCTTCGTGGCGATACCGGGATCGTGGAACGCGCTTTCTACAGGAACGCAGCCGAAGCCGGCCTGTCATCGACGTTTACGAACGAAATTGGCGACGAGATCGAGGACGACCATCTGGTGTTGATCCACGGCGGCATCCCAACAATCGATTTGATCGACTTCAACTATCAGCCCTGGCATACGGTGCAGGACACGGTCGACAAATGCTCCGCGGATTCGCTCAAGAAGATCGGGGCCGGCCTGGAGACCTGGTTGCTGAAAGATCCGCCGTTTAGCATCGTGAAGTGACCGGCTGATCTTGGTGCGCGAAGGGTGTCAAGGCCGTCCAGGGTGCGGTTCTGGCGTCCCGCCGGATCTGTGGAATCGCCGGAACGGCGAGGCCATCCAACCGCTGGATCAGTGCCATTCCGCGGGAATCTCGATCCAGCTCTGGCTTACCGCGCCACGATAGATCGCGTCCATGACAATGTCGCGGTTCGCAGCTTCGCGGGGCGTCACCAGATCGACCGTTTTACCGTCGAGATAGTCCAGGAAGGCGCCGAACCCAGCCGGGACATTCTCGCCGAGTTCGATCTTTTCAAACTTCCCGCCTTGGCCGGCGATGAGAACCTCGGAACCAAGGGTAGCGTGACCCTTCGTCCCCGCGACTTGGATCCGGATGGGATCTGCGACATCGTCCCAAGAGGCGGCGAGGGTCCCGACGGCGCCGCTCGAGAACCTGAGCAAGGCCTCGCCGAATTCGTCGCAACCCTCATACCGGTTGGTTCCCGTCGATAGGACGCCGGTCGCGGCCGAGATTCCGCCGAAAATCCAGAGCATGAGGTCGAGGACATGGGTGCCGAGGTCTCCAAACGCTCCGACACCTGCTTGAGATCGGTCCGCCATCCATCTCCATTCATTGTCGAACCAGCCGCCGAGGGCCCCGCTGTGGCAGTTGCTTGCCCTCACTCTGGTAACCGTTCCGAAGAAGCCGTCGTCGACCCTCTGCTTGAGGGCTCTGAAGTTAGCCCCTCCCCGGCTGAAGTAACCGGTTTGAAAGACGATCTTGTGGTCATCGAGCAACTTTTGAATGGCCCGCGACTGGGCGGCGTCGAAGCCCATCGGCTTCTCGATAAACATCGGTTTTCCTGAGCGGGCGAGCTGACCGACAAGATCGAGATGGTGCACGGTCTCGCTGCAGACGATGTAGCCGCTCACGGACTGGTCTTGGGCTAGTTCCCCGATCGAGCGAATGGGTCCGCCGAGTTTGTCGGCGTTCTTGGTCGCTCGATCGGCATCATGGTCCCAGACTCCCGCGCACGAGAGGCCCCGTTTGAGGACTTCGTTCGAAAACCCAGGCGTATGGATGTGGGCCGTTCCGACCCAGGCAAGACTTGCTGGCACAGCGCTGAGTTTAGCCCAGCCCTAGGGCGTCGCGTCGGACAAGAAGTCGGCGTCGGACATCGATGTCGGGGCACGCCATTTCGCACTTCCGTCGTGGCGTAGCGTAACAAAACCGCCGTTGTGCCTTACCGGGTAATGGGTGTGCGCGGTATCCGCGTTTGGCGGGAACGGATTCCACGGGGGTCCCGTGTGTCCGGTCCGAGTATCGGCGCAGCCCGGCGTTTTCGCGTGATCCCACACTTGGCACACTTCGGGATTCTCGACCTGAGATTCGGGCTTACCCATCGGCCCAGCTGAGATGTAGCTCATCGCATATCCGACCTGCCATTGAGTCTCCGTTGGACACTTGAAGATTTGGAAGTTCTTAAAGTAGGGCTGCAAGAAGCCGGGCTGCCAATGAGGGTAAGGGCCAGGGGAGTCCGGAGCGACCGAGTTGTCGAATGGCGCCCACCAAACTTCGTTGGGGCCCGTCCAAGTCGTGGGAACCGTGAGGTTGGTGCATAGCGGATCGCCGATTAGGTCTGGGCACATGCGGTGTCTTGGGTTCACGCCATCGTAGTCGATCCGGTACATCGCGATGGCGAGACCGATTTGGCGCATATTGCTCGTGCACGAAGTCTTCTTTGCGGCTTCTTTCGCGCGAGCGAAAACCGGGAACAGGATCGCGGCGAGGATGGCGATGATCGCAATAACGACGAGCAATTCGATCAGCGTGAATGCGGCTCTCCGCTTCCACGGCCAAATGTGGGTGACAGCAAACATGGGAATCTCCTAAACAAACGTAGAGATCACGAGACCAGTCGGTCTCGCTAGACGGCGATCCGATCTCTTCGCACGTAGGGAGGAGCTCTTGCGTCACGCGATCCTTTGCAGGGATCGGAAGCGGCCCATTGGAAATTGGCCAACGCAAGCAGCCGGTAGTAGGAGTCCGGCTGATCAACTTCTTCGTTCGCGTCCGCGAATTGGATCGCGACGACATGAGCGTCGGATCGGCGGATTAGATTCCTAGCCCCGGCTCCTCCTTGCAATTCGAGAAGGAGAGGGAACTGGTCGCTGGAAAAGGCGCAGGGTGCCCCGTAAACCCCCTGGTAGGAGGACGCGACGATCGCCGCGCCCGCCAAGGCTCTCTCACCGAGGGCACGAAGGTGGCCGGATGTGATCCTCGGCTGATCGCAAAGGGAAATAACGACCGCTCGCGTTTGAACCCTTAGCCGGGACACGCCGGCTCGGATCGAACTCGAAATTCCTTCCGCCCACTCGAGATTGTCAACGACCCGAACGGGAAGATTTCGGAGGGCCTTTCGAAGGTCGTCGGCGCGGTCGCCGACAACGACGACAACTTCGCAAGCGCCCGACCCTAGAGCCGTTCGCGCGGCATGCTCGATGAGAGGGCGCCCCAAGTAAGGCTGCAACTGCTTCGGCCGGGTCTTCCCGGATGACGTTCCGGCAGCAAGAACGACGACGGCAAAGCCGCCCTCTCTAAGTTCCCTTAGCCGTTGAATGCCTGGCATCGAACCGAACCCGACTCATCCGAGTATACGGTGCGGTATCGGGGCTACGCGGCGTCTTGCGACGATTCGGGTTCTGGCGGTTCCGCAAGAAAAAGGGTTTGGCGGTCGGCGGGAGCGCGGAACGCCTTGAAGAGCGCAGCGACGACGCCGGGGTCGTAGTCTTCCTTGCTCTTGAGCAGAACCGCCGAGAATGCTTGGTCGACGCTGAGTCCCGGCTGTGAGGACCGATCTCGGAGGAGTGTGTCGAAGCCATCGGCCACCGCCACGATCCGTGCCTCGATAGGTATATGGTCTCCGGAAAGCTGGTCCGGGTAGCCGGTTCCATCCCAACGCTCATGGTGGTGCCGGGCGATCTTCTCGGCCATGGCTAGGAACGGGGTGGTGCCGCCGACAAAGACTTCGGCGCCAATCTTGGTGTGGGCGCGACTCTCTTCCGAATCCTCGGGTCGAGCCAGGATCTGGTCGGACAATCCCACCTTTCCGATATCGTGCAAGGGTGCGGCAAGCCGAAGCAGCTCGATCGTGACGCGATCCAGGCCCATCGCTTCGGCAATCCGAGCCGAGATCTCGCCGACCCTGGCCGGGTGGTCGGGTGGATTATCGTCCCGCAGTTGAGCCGTCCTTCTCAGTCTTTCAAGCAGCTCGAGCTGGCTCGTCCAGAGGGACTTTGTGCGGGCCGCGACCTTTTCTTCCAGATCCTGGTTCTTTTGATGAAGCTGGAGAATGAGGTGCCGAGTCTGGAGAAAGTTTCTGACTCGAACGCGGATTTCCATCGCGTCCCCGGGCTTGGTAAGGAAGTCGCTTGCGCCCATCGACAGCGCCTTCTGTCTCGCCTCCGGCGTCGCATCGGCGGTCAGAACGAGAATGGGAAGGTATGAAGCGGGATCGCTGCGGCTGGCGAGCCTTCGCATCACCTGGTAGCCGTCGAGTTTCGGCATGTGGAGATCGAGGATGATGAGATCGGGCTTGTAGGACTCGTACAGGTCGAGGGTTGTCTCCGGATCGGTCGTACTTCGGAAACTGGTATAGCCCGCCCACTCCAGAAGTCTCTCGACGAGCATCACGTTGGCGCGATTGTCGTCGACGATCAGAATCCGGCTTTCCGTGAAGACCTTTTCGGCAAAGACTTCCATCTGTTCGATCCTTCCGGCTTACGCCGCCTCCCGCAAGTTCAGGCATTCGTCGAATGCGGATAGAAATTCGATGACATCAAGGGGCTTCGTCAGGTAGCCCGAGATGCCGAGGCCCTCGAGGCTCTGCTTTTCAGCGCCGACGGCGTCCGCAGTGACCACCAATACCGGAACGGCCGAACCATCAACCTTGCGTAACTGTTCGAGGACCCACGTGCCGGTCTGATCGGGCAAATGGATATCGAGGACGATCAGGTCCGGCCGGCGCCGTCTCGCGAGGTCGAGCCCCTCGTCGGCACGGCCGGCGAGTAGGAGTTCCACATTCGGCCTGAGCGAGAATATCTTTTCGAGAAGCTGGATGTTCGCCTCGTTGTCTTCGAAGGCAAGCACGGTAAGCGGTCGATCTATGTTGAGGATCGGGGGCGAGCCGGCGTCGCTCGACGCGGAGTAGGGTTCCTCGGCAGCTTCCCCGATGGGAAGATTCAGGTGGAACACGCTTCCCGAATCCGAGCTGGATGCCAGCGTAAGCCGCCCGCCCATCAGTTCGGCAAATCCCAGGGACAGGGCCAATCCGAGCCCGGTCCCGTCGGCGGCGCCTTGGTCGGCGGCGAGCCGTTCAAACGGTGTGAACAGCTTTGCCTGAAGCAAAACCGGGATGCCCGGCCCGCTGTCTCTAACCTCGATGATCACGCGATTGCCTTCGACGTTCCAAGACAGCTGAGCCGAACCGCCTTCGCGGTTGTATTTGATGGCGTTCGAAACGAGATTCAAGAGAATCTGCAGCAGCCGCTTCCGGTCCGCATGGACCCAGGTATTCGGAGACTCCGTGCAACTAAGAGCGATGCCGCGTTCGGCGGCCAAAGGGCCGGCAAACTCGAGAACCTGATCGGCGACGCACTTTAGATCGACGCTTTCGCAAAGGACGACCATCTTCCCAGCCTCGATCCGCGAGATGTCGAGGATCTCGTTGATCAGTCCAAGGAGGTGTTTGCCGGCTTTGTTGATCAGTTCGATGCAGGTGGCCTGTTCAGGCCTTGGTGACTCCATTTGCAGAAGCTGGGAGAAGCCGATAACGGCATTGAGAGGCGTGCGGAGCTCATGGCTCATGCGCGAAAGGAAGTGGCTCTTTGCATTGTTAGCGCGCTCGGCCTCGGCCTTCGCGGCTTCAAGGCGCTCGGCGGCGATCTTCAGGTCGGTGATATCGGTGCTGATTCGCAACAGGACGACTTCGCCATCCTCGTTTGTGATCGGCCGCTTCACCGTTTGGAGCCAGTGCTCGACTCCGGCCGCGTCGGTCACGCATTCCTCCGGAACGAAGGCTTCTTTGCCGGTCTTGATCGTCGCGCGATCCGCCTCGTTGCTTTCCGCGCCATCCCTGTGGAATTCCTGCTCGCGCCTTCCCAAAAGCAGTTCAGGGGACGTGCCGTACACAGACGCTCCCGCGGCATTGGCGAGCCTGAACCTTCCCTCGCGGTCCTTGACATAAATGAGATTGGGCACGCTGTCGATGACCTGGCTCAGCAGCCTCCTGCTCTTGTGAAGCGAGCCTTCGGCATGGCTGGCCAATTCTTCCGACTTATTTATTTCCCGAGTGCCAAACCACACGGTCACGGCGAAAGCACCGGTTAGGATGGTGGCGAGGAGTGCTTGTTCATCGTGGGTCCCATAGAGGTCGAAGGCCATCCCGGTGTGGGTCAACCAGCCGAAGAAGGGGGGAATGACCAACAGCGCCGCGAGCAATCGTCTGGATAACTTCGCTCCAAAGGTGTTCGCCATGATGACGCGACCGACACCATCGTTCGCGGTTAGGGCCAGCACGCAGATCCCGTGCAAGACGAAAACCAAAGCGGTTTGAAGCGACGTAGGAGCATCAGATCCTGCACGCTGTCCGGTGAGGACCGCGAAAGCGAACGTATTGGCGACCATCAGGCCAACGCCGGTAATCGCAAGGGCGATGAACTGGGCGGCACAGCGGCCGTAGCGGCCGAATTTAGCGATACTAAAGACTTCGAGGCCCATCCCTAGCACGCACCAGGCGACCGGCCACGTCATCCGGTTTGGGTGGATCTCCCCCTCGAGCTTGGTCGAGAACAGTAACGTGTCCCAAGCCTTGTCGACATGGCAAAGCGTGAGCAATATCCGCTCGCCTGCGATGCCCGCGATGCAGACCGAAAGCGCGACCAATACCCATCCGGGCACTTTCGGACCCCAATTCAGAATCGCGAACGCTGCCGTCAGGCCGACGAAACAAATCGCCACGACGGGGTTCATCGCCGGAAAGCCGGGGACGATGGCTTTCAACAGCGGAGAATCGATCTCCCATCCGATTAAGGCGGCAACCGACATCAAGAACATGCCAAGCAGGAGAGCGCTGGGAAGCCTGATGGGATTCGCAATACGGGCGATGACGGGACGCATGGGTTCTCGACGACGCGGCTCAATGGAAGTTGCGTACACTACCATATCGGCATTGCGGGGACCCTTCTTGACCTCTTCGCGAGCCATGCAGGGTAGCTGCACGCGGGCCCTGAGCTAGACCTCGCGAAAATCGGAAATGCAAAGGCGATGCGGAAACAAAGTCATGCGGGTCCTGGGAACCATCCTTCTCGCGTTTTTCCTCGGCGGCTGCTCTAGCGAGGAGCGCGATTGGAAGCTCGTGGGAACCTGGAAATGTCCGCGCAACAAGGCGAGCTCGCTTACGTTTCATTCCGGCGGCGACGGCAAGATCAATTCGACCGGCAACAGCGAACCGTTCCACTGGCATACCAAGGACGGTTCATTGACGATCGTCTTCTCGGACGGGGACTCGACTCGGGAAGCGGCGAGTCGGTACAAGGTGGAATCCAACGGAGTCTTGGAATTCGATCTTTCGATGTTCGACTGCCGCCGGTGGAACCTGAGCAGGTCCGGCGCCTAGCCACTCGAGCCGGACAAGTTGGATGGGATTGGCCATCTGGACGCCGTCAAACGGGTACTCGACGGCTGAGGTACGGTCAACCTCTGAGATGCAGCTTGTGAGGCACACCAGTCATGGAGGCGGACTCAGCTTCCGAGCCTTGAAGTCCACCCCAGGAGAGCTTCGTTGAACGACTTGCCGCCCTCGTGGCCGCATTCTTCCACGAACTCCAGTTGACAGCCGCTCCAAGCCGCAGCGAGTTCCCAAGGAGTTCCGGTGAGGTTGCCGAGGTCCAGCCGGCCCTGGAGGATCGCGCCGGGGATGCCGCCAAGCTTTCCGGCCCCGCGGAGCAGTTGACCCTCTTCGAGCCAAGAGCCGTGGCTCCAGTAGTGAGTCACCAGGCGGGCGAAGGCGAGACGGAATTCAGCTGAGTCGAAACGGGGGCTCGGGGCAGACGCGGTGGGGAGGATGGCCGCTTCCCAGTCACACCAGCGGCGTGCGGCCTCCTCGCGCACAGACGGGTCGGGATCAAACAGCAGGCGGGCGTAGGCGTCGGTGATGGGAAGATTTGCGCCGGCCCAGTTTGCAAAGGAAGAGAGGCGCTCCCACGCATCAGGGAAGATGCGGCCAATTCCGTAAGTGAGCAGGTCGGTTTCGGACCGTCTTCCCGAAGTCGCGGAAAGGAGGATCATCGCGCTAACGCGAGCCGGGTGCGTCTCGGCATAGGCGAGGGCCAACGTAGCGCCCCAGGACGCGCCCTGCAGAAGCCATTTCTCGACTCCGAGGTGGCAGCGCAGCGCTTCCATGTCCTCGACCAAGTGCCACGTCGTATTGGCTGAGAGATCTATGTCCGGATCGGAGGCATGCGGCCGGCTCCGGCCGCAGTTGCGTTGATCGAAGAGGATGATCCGCCAGATCGCGGGATCGTAATAGCGCCGGTTGCCCGGTGAGCACCCGGATCCCGGCCCGCCATGGACTATGAGCACGGGTTTGCCTGCCGGATTGCCGCACTCTTCCCAGTAGATTTCGTGACCACCGCCGACAGCGAGCCAGCCCGAGGCATGAGGTTCGATTTCGGGGAACGGGTCTCGGCCATGCATGGTGTGAGTTTGACGGACGCGATTCGGTCCCGGGTGAAAGCACCCGGGGAAAACGTTCTGGCGCCCTTCTGGGATGCCTCGCAAGCCGTTCCGCGAGGCTCCCCACGCTGGAGGCGTGACACAACTGTAGCCCCGGGTCGCAGACCCGGGGCTACGGTTGTCGCATCCCTCCGGGATGCCGCTAGGAGCCATTTGCACCATCTAGCCGCCTTTCACGACTGCGCGACCAGCCAGGATACGAATGCCGAGGAGGCAACAACAAAGAACCTCGCAGCAGCTATCGCCGCGAGGACATCGCGGGGCGCTTCAGCTTTCGCTTCCCAGCTCCGAGTCGCCCATCGCTGGTCCCCATGAGCCCTCGCAACGCCTGGATCTCGTCGCGGACTTGAGCGGCTTTCTCGAACTCCATCATCTTCGCAAGATCCTTCATGTCCTTCTCTAGAGAAGCGATGAGGATTGGCAGATCTTCGATGCGCATCGGGGTCTCGCCGGTCTTGATCTTCTCGGCCGTCTGCTCGTCGTACTGGGCGATGACCTCCGCGACGGCGTCATAAGACCGAACGGTCTCGCGGACCTCTTTGGCGACGGTCGACGGCGCAACCCCCTGCTCCTCGTTGTAGCTTGCCTGGATCTGCCGGCGCCGGTTCGTCTCCTCAATGGCGCGCTGCATCGATCCCGTCATGTTGTCGGCATACATGATAACCGTGCCGTTGATGTTTCGAGCAGCCCGGCCGATGGTCTGGATCAGCGAGGTTTCAGACCTGAGGAATCCTTCCTTGTCCGCGTCGAGAATCGCGACAAGTGTGACCTCGGGAAGATCGAGGCCCTCCCGGAGGAGGTTGACGCCGACGATCACATCGTAGACTCCGAGCCGCAGATCGCGCAGAATCTCCGGCCGCTCGAGGGAATGGACGTTTGAGTGGATGTACTGGACCTTGATGTCGAGGTCCTGGAGGTATCCCGTCAGGTCTTCCGCCATTTTCTTCGTCAGGGTCGTGACGAGGCTGCGCTCCTTCCGATCGACTCGCTTCGCGATCTCGTTGATCAGGTTGTCGATCTGGCCCTTCGTCGGCCGCACGTCGACCTCGGGATCGACCACGTACGTTGGCCGAATGATCTGCTCGACCACCTGCGCCTGGGTCTCCTGCTCGAAAGGACCGGGCGTCGCGCTCACATAGACGACCTGCGGCACGCGCGTGAGGAATTCGTCGAACTTCAACGGCCGGTTGTCGAGGGCCGAGGGCAGCCTGAAGCCGTAGTCGACGAGCACCGATTTGCGCTGCTTGTCGCCGTTATACATGGCTCTGATCTGGGGGATCGTCTGGTGGCTTTCGTCGATGAAGACGATCGCATCCGAGGGGAGGAAGTCGAGGAGCGTGTAGGGCGCGGTTCCGGCCTCTCGGCCGTCGAAGTAGCGGGAGTAGTTTTCGATTCCGCTGCAATAGCCGACCTCCTTCATCATCTCCAGATCGAAATCGGTGCGCTGCCTCAGGCGTTGGGCTTCGAGAAGTTTGCCTTGCGAGGTGAAGATCTTCTCTTGAGTTTCGAGCTCGGCCTTGATTTCATCGATGACATCGTCCATTCGCGCCCATGGGGTTACGTAATGGGTTGCTGGAAACACGGAGACCTGGGACGGCTCGTCGAGCACTTCGCCGGTGAGCGGATCAAAAAGGCGAATCCGTTCGACGGTGTCCCCGAAAAACTCGATCCGAGTGACGACCTCCTCGTCCTTGGGCTGAATCTCGAGAGTGTCGCCGCGAACCCGGAAGGTGCCGCGTTGCAGTACCATCTCGTTCCGCGTGAACTGCATCTGCACGAGTTTCTCCAGGACCTCCTCCATGTCGAAAACTTCGCCGGTGCGGAAGGTTACGACGGCTTCCGCGTATTCGCTCGGTGATCCGAGACCGTAGATGCAGGACACCGATGCGACGACGATCACATCACGTCGTTCGAGAAGTGCATGCGTTGCGGCGTGGCGGAGCCGCTCGATCTCCTCGTTCACGCTGGAGTCCTTTTCGATATAGAGATCGGAGCCAGGCACGTAGGCTTCCGGCTGGTAGTAGTCGTAGTAGCTGATGAAATACTGCACGGAGTTCTCGGGGAAGAACGCCCTGAACTCCTGACAAAGCTGGGCGGCGAGCGTCTTGTTGTGAGCCATCACCAGAGCCGGACGCTGGGTCTCGGCGATCACGCTGGCCATCGTGTAGGTCTTGCCGGTTCCCGTCGCGCCGAGCAGCGTTTGGAACCGGTAGCCGGCCTCGAGCCCTTCAGACAGCCCGGCGATGGCGGTTGCTTGGTCGCCCTTCGGTGAGAAGTCGCCAGAAAGCCTGATCGGCTCGTTGTACTTAACGATGGCCATTTGTCTACAGGTTACTACGACGCCAGACCGCCGCCGCTCCGTGGTGTCCGCCTTCAAACGGGCGGTTCCGGGGGCCGACGCGGTGTGGAAAGCTATGCACCAACCGCCCTAACCACCGACTCGACCAGGTTCTCGACGAATTGGCCGTTGATCGGCTCGCGGGAGAACCAGCGGCGATAGAACAGTGGCCCGAGGATCATTGCCACGACCTCGGTTGGCTCGAGGTCCGATCGTATATCCCCCCGAGCCTGCGCCACCTCCACGACACCCTTGAAAGGACTGATCATCGCCGAATGCAGGTTCGAATGGATGCAAGCGGTGTCGGCGTCCCGTTCCGCCGCGTCGACGACGGACGGAAGAACGGACGGCCAACGGGCCTGCGTGAGCTGCTCAGCGACAAATCCAGCGAGGACTTCGAGATCGCCTCTGAATGTTCCCGTATCCGGACTGGGAGCTCTCGCTCCGAGCTTGGAGCATGCGTCCAATAGCAACGCTGTCCGGCTCGGCCAGTGACGATAAATCGTCGTTTTCGCTACGCCGGAGCGCTTTGAAACCTCTTCCACGCTGACTCCGCCGAGGCCTGACTCGGTCAGCAACTCTGCGGTCGTTGCCAGGACGGCGTCTTTCGAACGCGTCACCCGCGCGTCGACCGGACCCGAGCCCAATGCTTCCTTTTTCTTCATAAAGGGATGATTCTTAGCAATTCGCTACGCTACCGTAGCGTATTAGAGATGTCCAGTCTGTTCTACGCCAAGAGGCGAGCCGGCTGCGACGAGAAAGGAGGCATGGAAGATGCATCGTAGTTTCCTGATTCTGACGGATCAATCCCAGACCCGGGCCGAGATGAAATCGAATTCTGGGACGGCCCGGAGGGTTTCGCTATTGATCTTGGGGGTGAATTGATGTCCCCCGAACGCAAATACGGCCGAACTGCGGGCCGAGTCCTGACTTACGTCTTCGTAACGGCGGTAGCGCTCGGAGGGATTGTCGAGCTCATCGGAGGACCCCAGGCGGTCGAGAAGATGAGCGAGATCCACTATCCGGCTTACCTACTGGGTTTCCTTGGCCTCGCCAAGCTACTTGCGGTAGCCGCCATCCTCTATGGCCGCTATCCACGATTGAAGGAGTGGGCTTACGCGGGACTCACATTCGATCTTCTCGGCGCCGCGTACTCGCACGCCATGTCGGGGCAGGCCAAGGCAGCGGCCGCTCCGATGGTGCTGCTCGCTTTGGGCTTCCCCTCCCACTACTATTGCCCACCCCCCGAGCGCTCGCGCTTGTCCGGTTTGGCCGGCGCGACTAGGCCGCCATCTCAGACGATGGCGAAACAAGGAGGGACGCAATGAAGCAAACCGCCATCATTACGGGCGCGAACAGCGGAATCGGTTTTGAGGCGGCAATGGTTGTCGCGAAACGCGCGGGCTGGCATGTGGTTCTGGCTTGCCGCAACCGGGAAAAGGCTCTCGTCGCGATCGACAAGATCCGGCACATCAATCCGTCCGCCTCCCTGGAGTTCCGGCACTTGGATCTCTCCTCACTGGCATCGGTTCGCACGTTTGCGGAGGCGATTTCGGCCGCTGACCTTCCTCCGATCCGGGCCTTGGTCTGCAACGCGGGTGGCGTCAATCTGAGGGC
This sequence comes from uncultured Fimbriimonadaceae bacterium, assembly GCA_964576205.1. GTDB lineage: Bacteria > Armatimonadota > Fimbriimonadia > Fimbriimonadales > Fimbriimonadaceae > JAEVZK01. The sequence continues at coordinate 49,316 of CAZNUL010000015.1, forward strand.
TTTGCAGTTTACGGAGGATGGGTTCGAATCGGTGTTTCAGGCCAACCACCTCGGGCACTTCCTCCTCGCCAACCTGCTTGCGCCTCATCTGGCAACGCCCGCCCGGATTGTCTTCGTGAGCGCCAGTTCGCATGATCCCGACGCCAACCGAGTCGGCAAATTCATTGGCCCACGCTATGGTCCGATAAGGGATATTGCCTGCGCCGAAGGACGGGCGAAGAAAATGTCGCCGATGGCGCGATATAGCACGGCGAAACTGCTCTCCCTCCTCGCCGCGTACGAACTGGACAGGCGCCTTCACTCCTTCGGGCTGAGTACGCCGGCGCGTCCGATCACCGTGAACTCGTGGACTCCGGGGGCGGTACCGGATACCGAGGGCAGCAAGGATATGCCGGCGCTCCTCAAGTGGCTGATCTCGCAGAGCTGGTTCGTCAAGTTTCTCGGGTCGATCCGCCTGACTCCGAGGGAGGCCGGTGAAGCCCTCGCGGCACACGTCCTCGACGCTAAATACGAAGGCATCAGCGGCCGGTACTTCGAGGCGTTCGACGAGCGCCCCTCGTCGAAGGAGTCTAGGGACTTGGCCAAGGCAAGAGAAGTGTGGGACGCCAGTTTGGTGCTTGCCGGCGACCGCGAGAGAACCGACTCTAACCGCGGACCTGTCGAGAGACCGGCGGCCGTTGCCACGCCGAGCAAAGCCCTAACTCACGACTCTTAGGATCGACTCGGCTGGCACCGCTCTAGAAATGAGTCCCGGGACGGAACTAATCGGGCGGCGAGCGCCCTCTAGTATCTGGAGTAAGACCCCTCCGAACGACGATGAGACGCCTGTCGCGTTTCCGGTCGTTCGGCGTCTGAAAGGTGGATCATGGGACGATACTGGACGAAGCTGACGAGCTTCTATGACCGAGAACCTCAATGGGTTGCCACTCTCGCAGGCACCGCCCTTCTCGGGTTGCTGACCGGCATCGACGCGCTTCTCGGGCACACGTCAGCCTTTCGCCCCCTTTTCTTGCTCCCGATCTGGCTGGCAACGAGGATGGGTGGCCGGCTAAGCGGCCTCGGCCTCGTGCTTCTCAGCACGTTCATCGGAACCGCGTCAGAGTGGCAGATGGGGCACGCGGAAGGCGAGACCATGCTCTCCAATCTCGTGATCCGCTTCGCGGCCCTCACCTTTTTGATGCTTCTCATCGCCCAGATCGAGCAGGCCGTGGCAAAACACCAGCGGCTGGCTCTGCGCGATCCCCTTACCGGCCTACTGAATCGTCACGCCCTCAAACAGTTCGCCGAAAGCGCGTTCGACCGCGCCCTGCTCCGCCAATTGCCGATGACGGTGGTTGTTATCGACTGCGATGGATTCAAGCAGCTCAACGATACGTTCGGCCATAGCGCCGGCGACCAGGTATTGACGATGCTTGCCAAGGAGCTAGAGGAGCATACGCGTCAAACCGACATCGTAGCTCGGATCGGTGGCGACGAATTCGCAGTCGTTCTCCAAGACACGACCGTCGACGAGGCCAGCCGGATCATGCGGCGCGTGGACGATTCGTTTGTCGCCTCGACGATCTCCAAGGGATATCCCACAGGCTTGTCGATCGGCTATGCGACGAACGGGCACGGCAACAACGAGCTGCGAGCCGCCCTCGAGGTCGCCGATCGGTCGATGTACCAGCACAAGCTGCAGAAACGGACTGCGGCTTCGATGCGGTAACGCCCAAAAGACGTCAGGCTTCGCCGCGTGCTGCCGCCTGCCTGCCCGCAGTAGACTTTGCCCATGGCGGGCCGGGTGATCGTGATCGGAGGCGGCGTGATCGGCCTCTGCAGCGCCTACTCGCTCGTCCAATACGGCTTCGACGTCACGGTCGTCGATCCCGAAGATGGGCCGGGAACCAGCACTGTTAACGCGGGGATGATCGTGCCCTCCCACATCATTCCCTTAGCCGCGCCCGGCATGGTCGGAATGGGCCTACGGATGCTGTTGAGGCCCAAGAGTCCGTTTTGGATCAGGCCGCGACTCGACCGCGACCTTGTGCGCTGGTGCTGGCGCTTTGCAAGGTCCTGCACCAAAGCGAACGTCGAGCGGTCCAAGGAGTTGCTTATCCAGCTAAACGGGGCAAGCAAACAGGCTTATCTCGAGTTCGAGCGGGAGCTCGATGGCTTCCATGTCGAGCAGAAAGGACTCTTGATGATCGCGGCGCAGGAATCGACCCTCCGTGAGGAGTCGCACGTGGCGGCTCAGGTTCGGGAGCTGGGTTTGCCCGCCCGGGCTTTGGATTCCAAGGAGGTTGCTTGCCTTGATCCCGGCATTCGGATCAAAGCGGCGGGCGGAGTCCACTATGAGGCGGACTGCCATTTCTCGTCTCCCGTCTTCATCTCGGCACTGCGGGCCAGGCTCGCGATATTGGGCGTCGGTTTCGAGCAAGGGAGGGCAATCGAGGTATCGAAGAGCGGGATTCGGACCGGGGCGCGGACGCTTGTTGCCGATCACTATGTGCTGGCGTCTGGGGCCTGGACCGGCCGGCTAGCCCGAAAGCTGGGCATTTACCTTCCTTTGCAAGCCGGAAAGGGCTACAGCTTCAACGTCGAAAACCCGCCGGAGCGGCCGTCGATATGCGCGATCCTGATGGAGGGCCGGGTCGCGGTGACGCCGATGCCTGATGGCGCCCGGTTCGGAGGCACCATGGAGATCGGGCCCCCCGACGACCGGATCGATCGACGCCGCGTTCAGGGAATCCGGGAAACGATTCCTCGCTACTATCCGGCTTTCGCGGGATTCGATCTGTCTAGTCAGCCGGTTGGCCTCGGCTTGCGGCCCTGTTCGCCAGACGGCCTGCCATACATCGGGCGAGCCGCAAAAGCGAATAACTTTGTAATCGCGACCGGCCATGCGATGATGGGGATGAGTCTCGGCCCAATCACCGGCCGGCTTGTTGCGCAAATCGTCGCCGGCAAGGAGCCGGAGATCGACTTGTCGCGCCTGAATCCGGACAGGTTCGACACCTAGCGACCGACGTATCCCATGTACCCTCCGATGATGTAAGGGAATTTGCCGGGTGTGACGTGGTAATGCCACCCGCGAACGGGATCATAGTGGGCATTGAAGGAGTCCAGCTTGTTCGATGTCAAGTCCCGAGCCAGGACGCCGCTTGACTCGTACGGGCCGTAAACTGGGAAGCCGTCGAATGCGAATCCGATCAGCGGCGAGTGATCCTCGCCCTTGTCGACAAACGGAGTGTTTACGCAGATCGGATACTTGTGATAGTGGTAGCTGTAGTCTGGCGCGGGGTGACCGCAGCAGCGATCCATGATGCTCGAAGCGTCCTGCATGTTGGCGTCGAAGGGGTTAAAGAAAACAACCCCATTGACGGCGAAGCCGATGGGCCCCATGTTCAGACCCATGTTCGAGTTGTTAGGCGTCATCGCGTAGGCTCCCGGATTCCTCTGCGGGTTGACGGGAAGGCGATAGGAACTGACGCGCTCCATGATGTAGCTCGGGTTGTAACCTTGGGTGCCGTAGGTGTCCGGGAAGCGGGCGGTCGGATGGTTCGGTAGGTTGTGAGTCGTCACGGTGAGATAGCCGGAGCCGTCGAAGACAATGGTTAGATTGTCCTTGACTTCGCGGTCTTCTTTGACCAGCTGCCGGCTCGAGTCGAGATACCCCTTGCGCAGCCAGGCCGACATGTTGCCGGCGAAAGGGTTGGTCCAGTGTCCATCTTCATAGTAGAGCCGGCTGGCGTTGGCTTCAGTCACGACGACTTTGCCGCCTTGGACTTGCTCCCCGGCTACGGGCTCGTAGTACCAACGGCCGCCGAGCTGGACGAGTTGGGAGGGCTCGGAACGCCCCGGACCTATCGCTGAGCTCGAACCTGCCCGATTTGCGGGATCGACTTTTCCGGTCTGAGATGCGGTCCGTTGCTCCAGGCGGAAGTCGTCGACGAGGAAGCGGGAGTAATTCTTGTCAATACCCGCGCCACTCTTGAAACCGACGCTGACTTTCACGGCATCGACTTCCTTGAACGGCAGGAGTTCTTCGAAATCGTAGGTCCGCCATACGGCGGCCCCAGCCTTGCCGTAGTCGCCGTTGATCGTAAAGTTCTTGCGGTCGCTGAGGACTTGGCGATAGATCAGCCGCTTGGCGGAGTCCAGATAGTTCGTGCCTTGATTCGAGTAGAAGTCGAGCCGCATGTATAGCTGGTCGTCCTTGACGGCGAAGGCTTCTTCGGCCTTGGCCCGGAATCGAAATGTGATCCATTTCCCGTTTCTGGGGTCCAGCGGCACGAGCTGGGAGGCGGAGCCTTCTGCTCCGTGGGAGTCGAGCGAAATCCCATTCGTCGCGATCTCGTCCTGATAGCCGTTATATTCCCATCGAACGGAACCCTTGAGCTCGTAGCCGTCAGCGCTTTTGTCGAGGGTCGGATTCGTGATCAGGTTGCGATCGGCAAGCAAAAGCGAGAAAGCGAACGTCGCAAGCATGATGCGACCATTAAGACGGCCGGTCATTTGGAAGTTGTTTGGAATCCGTGGCGTCCACCTTCACGTGGGCGGCTTCCTGCCACGCTTAATGAGCCCCTCAGCCATCAAGCCATCAAGTCATCAAGTCATCTGGTCATCAAGCCTCGCGGGTACCCTGATGCGTCCCCATGCGACATGCAACCGAAGATCTGCGCATCCTGCAGACGCGTCCGTTGATCCCGCCGGCGATTCTGCACGAGGAGCTGCCGCTGGTCGAGCAGGTTTCGGAAGTCGTCTACCAGGCGCGCTCGGCGATCGCCAACATCATTCACGGCCGGGACAAACGGCTCGTCGCGATCGTAGGTCCATGTTCGATCCACGATGCCGAGGGCGCCTTAGCTTACGCTCAGGAGCTTAGGAAGATCGCGCGGGACGTTCAGGACAAGGTTCTCGTGGTCATGCGAGCCTACTTCGAAAAGCCGCGGACTACAGTGGGTTGGAAGGGATTCATCAACGATCCGGATGTCGATGAAACCTTCCAGGTGAACAAGGGACTTCGGTTGGCTCGAAAGCTTCTCCTCGACGTCGGATCACTCGGTTTGCCGGCGGGCTGTGAGTTCCTCGACCTGCAGATACCTCAGCACATCGCCGACGTCGTCTCTTGGGCGGCGATCGGGGCGAGAACGAGCGAGAGCCAGGTGCATCGCGAACTGGTTTCGGGCTTGTCGATGCCCGTCGGATTCAAGAACTCGACCGAAGGCAGCCTGATGTCAGCCGTCGAAGGCGTGCAGGCCGCACGAATCCAGCACTGGTTTCCGTCGGTCACGAAGCAGGCAGTCAGTGCGATTTTCCAGACGACCGGGAATCCGGATTGCCACATTATCCTGCGCGGGGGAAGCCGAACCGGACCGAATTACGACGAGGAGAGCGTCGCGCGGGCGGTCGGCCTTCTGGAGAAGCGAGGGCTACCCGCAAAGGTGATGGTCGATTGCAGCCACGGGAATAGCAAGAAAGACTACCGCGTGCAGGGGGAAGTGCTCCGTGAGGTCGGACGCCAGATAGCTAACGGGTCACGGGGGATCCTGGGCGTCATGATCGAAAGCAATCTCGTCGAGGGACGCCAAGACGAGCCGGTCGTCTTCGGCCAGAGTATCACGGACGGCTGCATTGGCATCGAGGAGACCAGGGAGCTGTTGGAGACGTTAGAGAGTGCAATCTAGCCCCTTTTGAGTGTGGGGACGAGCCCGTCGAGAAGATGTAGCACTTCGGTAGTAGACCTGCAGCAGCAAACAAGCGGCTGCGAAATCATGGGATTCATGCCGAACGAGGCAAAGCTGCGAAGATCGGTGTTAAGCCCGATAATCGGCTTCCCAAGCGCAAATGCATAGCCCATCTCCCAAGCTACTCCAGGGTCAACCGAAGCGCCATCCAAAACAGCGACCACTACGTCGCATGCCTCAATCGCTCCGCGGTCCTCCGCGAAGACGAGAACAGAAGCAGCGTCAGCTGAGTGTGTAGCGATAAGCTCGCTCATGCGAAGGCCATCGCGCTGCGGCAAAAACACTGTGTGCCGGACTTCCAAGGCGGTTGCCAACTCTGCGTTAAACGCAAGCTCCCCCGAAGAAAACATCGGTGATGCTATGTAGACGCGCACCTCAGGCCTCCTTTCCGAGCCTTGGGTCTATTCTGGGCTCGCGTTCCAAGGCGATCTTATCCAATCGCTTTTGTAGCTGAAGTTCGCTGACTGATTCCGGAAAGAAAATGACCCAGGACAGGGACCTGACGACGTCCTGAACCCGCATTCCGGCCTCATAAATGAAGGTAACCCCCTTCAAGGGCGCTTCGGCGTTCGCTCCAAAGATCTGTTTGAAGTTTTCTTGTTGCTCTTCAAGGAATCCCGCAGTGAAGTTCTTGCCCTTCGTAATCGCCCTAAAATACATCTCTTCCGGCTGATCCAAGAGCAGAAAGACATGTCCCGAAACCAGGCGGCTAGACGAACCGCTTGGGGAATAGACACCCAGAAGTTCTTTGGCGCGCTCCCGCCAGCTCTTCCCAATCGTAAACGCGAGTGGATCAAGCGGTGAACGATCAAGTATGTGAATGCCTGGCCGGCTGTCAGTGAGCACATCGTTCCTCACCTCAAACTGCTGCGCCACCCAGTCGTCAATCTTCTTAACGATTCCGTCGCGATCCTGCTCCGGTAGAAGCCTTTGGTCGGACTCCATTCCGGCGACACGGGGAGCAATCCATTCTTCATGTTGGGACAAGCTCCGTAAGCGATCAAGACAGCTGGTCTTTCCTGACCCAACTGCACCGGTTAAATAGAAGACGTGCTTATCATTCGCACCGCACTGTCGGCACGCACTTTTGAAGCCCTGATCGTTCTGATTCAAGAGGTGCAACAACTCGCGGATCTCAACGCGGTTAAGGTGCATCGTCACAAGGTTGTAGGCCAAGAAATGAGCTTTGTCGGTCTCGCATGGGTCAGCTGGGACGCCGTCGTCCTCAAGGAAGTCTATTACGTAGTGATAGTGGCCAGGATAGTTCCTCGCTCCTTGCCGAAGAAGTAGTTTTAGGTTCGGGTCATGCAATGACAAGCCAAGCAAGAGGCTGGTCTGCTGCGAGAGGTAGTTAATCAAGGTCTGATAGTGGCCAGTCATGCTTTCCAGCACTTGATCGTCGAACGATGAGTCCTCGAAGACCAAGTGTTCACTCTGTCGGTCAGTGGGTGACATTGGTAGAAACCCATTCGGATGGTAGATGACGGGCGCCTCAGGCAGCAGTTCCAGATCAGGCGTCCACACGGTGGTCGATCCGCGACGCTTTCCCCTTTCTGGGTCAGTAAAGTGAAGAGCCCTTTCTAGCAGATCGTCAAAGTTGTAATTTACAACCATCGGCAGCGCCGGAAAGTCACTCGGCCGAATCAGTTGCAGGAGCCCGCTCAAGTAGTGATCGGCGCTGGTCAGGCGCTTGTACAATTCATCCTGTGAGTGGTCAGCGTAAAGCGCCTTTTGAACCTTAGACCGCCACTGCGGCTCAAATTGGAGAAGGGCAATCCGATGGTCCTTATTGGCAGGCGGATACGTCACGCAGGTGGATCGCAACCGCATCCGAAGGTGGCTGGCTGCGGCTGCCGGAGATCGTATGTACTCTTTGTCGTCATCCACGTTGACGAACTCTTTCAGCGACTCCCCCGTGTCGAGCGCAATCCGGAGCAACAGTTCTGTCCAGTTTGGAAAGCCGAAATCCTTGCTAAGGCCACTACCCACAATTAGACCCAGCTGCTTACGCTGACGCTGTTGCCATAGGTGAGCGACGGCACGGGGATAGTCCCCCAACAGCCTCCTCATTGCCGATTTGTCCTTCGCAATATATGGCAACGCGCCCTATCCTTTGGTTCCTAACCGAACACTGCCACCGCAAGACCATAAAGTAGGGACGCTTGGGTCCCGCACCCTTGAGTATTTAGGCAAAAACAGCTACCTCACCAGGCACAATAATATCAGGATTAAAGAGATACCGGCTACCAGTGTTTTCGGCCTGATGCCAGGACTCCACATTTCGGATGATGTCGCGCCAGTACGCAAAAGTCGGTGCTTCAAGGGGGTGCAGCGCGTCTTGTCCACTGACAGTTGACACTAAACAGGACTGAGGGAGAAGGCAATGGACTCTATTGGATTCGGCGATTACGTCCGCGAAGCCCGAATTTCGCGGCAGATCTCACTTCGTGACCTGGCAAGGCGCGTTGGGATCAGCCCAACCTACCTGAGCCACGTTGAACTTGACCGAGTCCCTCCGCCATCGCCGCCAAAGATACGGAAGCTCGCAGAGATACTCGGACTTGACGATATGGAAGCGCTGGAACGAGCAGGGCGATGGTCTGAGAATGCTGCCCAGGTTCTGACCGAAAGGCCAAAGCTGCGGGGCCTGTTCAACCTCGTGTTCGCCATGAGCGAGGGAGACCTCGACAGACTCACCTCCGAGGCGCAATCTTGGTCTCCACCTCAAAGGGTGAAGGCGCAGGCTGAATGAGGGCTCTCGACGGCATAGCGGCTCATTGCCATCGGGCATTGGGAATCACGGATGGCTGGGGTCGGATGAGGACCGGGTTGGTCGATATCGACCGACTCGCCGAGTACCGGGGACTTCGGGTCGTTGGGTCGAGCCGTTCCTTGGGCCTCGGACTACCCCCGAGGACGTTGGCTATGCTCGACATCCGGCGTCGAATTGTAGTTGTTAGCAATCGCCTGTTTGATGACCCGTCGAGGGAAGATGTCTATCGCCAAGTAATTGCACATGAGGTGGCTCACGACATGCATCACAGCAACGTCGGGGCTCAGCCACGGCTGCCGTTTGGGGAAGCGTTATTCCGGAAGTTGGACGGGGGGCAGTTCGCCTACAGCCGAGAGCGCATCCGGCTCGAAAACGAAGCGAACGTGTTAGGCGCGCTATTGCTCATTCCAGCAGATGAAATGGCTATTACGATCGGAGCAAATGTTGCTGCCTACTTCAGCGACGATTGGACGCGGTATTCCAGTTGGTGCCCCGACGTAGAACTCAAAGCTGCCCACAGCTATAGCGACGCTTCAGTTACGGCAATCTGTGAGCGCTTTCTGGTCCCGACCGCATCTGCCCGGCTCGCCCTCGACTATTGGCGTATCCTTGACCGTCCGAACCCAAGGTGGCTTCCAGCGAGCAGGGCCCGCATTGCCCCACCTGCATAACCTACCGGCGCAGTTCTTTGGGGCAAACAATCCCAACCGGACAGTTATTACAATCCGGCACGGCGGGGTGGCACCAGTTCCGACCGATCCACCACGCGGGTAGGTCCAACTCTCCCGGATCGCTGGGCGACAGACGCCGCGCCGTCGCCTGCACAGCTGATTCTGTGTCTTCTGCTACGAGTCCGCAGCGTCGAAAGACCCGGTTAATGTGAACGTCGAACGAGACCTGGCTCGTTTGGCTGCCTCGCATGGGCACTCTCAGCTCCCGCCGAAGCAAATTCGCAGCCATACTCGCTTTCTTTTGCCCCACACCGTCGAAGGCGATGAGCCGATTGATTACATCCTCGACGATAGGGTTATCATCCCACAACCTCGAAGCATCACCGCCATAGCGTTCCACGACCCTTGCGGCCGCAGACTTCACCCACTTGGACATCTTGTCTACGTACCGATGGAGGGCTGGCGGCTTCGAGATTGCGTCCCTCAGGTCACCGACGTCCATTGAAGCGATCTCAAATACGTTCAGATGTCCGAGGCGTTCACGGAGCCAGTAGGGTGCCGCCCACGCCCGTTCCGCCCGAATGCCCTGGTCAAACAACACTGCGAAGAGAAACGCGTTCGGATCACTACATACGAGCGTGTTAGCGGTGTCATCGGGGGTCAATTCGACGACAATTCCCTGCCCCTGACCTTCGCGCAGGAGGGAACCATACTCCAGAAGGCTCATGGCTAGGCGTTCTTCAGCTTTGCCTTGTACCAAGCTAACCTCTGGCCGATCGCCAATCCCTGAAGGGGACGCTCAACCCCGAAACGTGACAGATCGAGGTAATCACAATACATGGCCCCGCAGTGGAGTTGCAGCGCGGAGCCTATAGGGATGAGCGCATGCAAATTCCTGGAAACCGTCCGTGCCCAAGCGCGGCGCTCAACCATTGACATGCGCTCTAGGCTCTCGTCGTAGGGTTCGAGAGTTTGTTCCGGAAGCACGACGCCATGCTTTGCCGAGAGAATTAGCGGACACAATGAGGTCGCCTTACAATAAGACATAGAAAGCCGGAATAACGCGGACGCACTGTACAACTGGATCGCCGGACACTTAAACGCCTGCTTGCGACTTGAACAGGAAACAAGAGCGTACATCTCGACTAGGCCACCGTACCTTAAGCGGACCATTGCTGAAAGCAGACCACTACTGCTCGAACTCCTAGAATCCGCCATCACCACCTGAGAAATAGAACAGGGACAATAGATAATCCGGCCACGGGCCCGGAACCGCCCTCCCTACACCTCCCTCCTCTGCCGCACAAACATCGCCACAATGGGGAGGGGCCCGCCAGCGGACATCCGTTAGCTTGGTCGCAAAGGCTCAACGCCGCGACGCCGCAACGCCCCAAGGCCCTCCCTACGGCTTAATCACCATGTCCGCCGAGTTGCGCTGGTAGTCGCCTAGCAAGTGCTCGGAGAAATACTCCATCAGGCGCTCGGTGAAGTACGGCTGCATGTCGCCGTACCCGTGCGGCTTGCCCGGCATCAGCATGAACTCGAATCGCTTGTTGGCTTTGATCAGCGCGTTCATGAGCCGGACCGTTCCCGCGTAATGGACGTTGTTGTCCATGTCCCCGTGAACTAACAGGAGGGCCCCTTTGAGGTTGGGGGCGAGTTCGGCGTTCGTCGGGACATGGATTTGGAACTGACCCTGATTGGCGTTCGTGGTCGTTTGTCCGGTCTGTCCCTGCTGCTGGTTTTGCTGGCCCTGGCCCCCGCCTCTTCGCTGGCGGCCCTGCGGATCGTCGTCGGGAAATCCGAACAGCAGCTCGGGGGTCTCCCAGTAAATCGGGTTGTCATCCCAGCCCATCTCCTCGAGTGCAGCCGGATCGTCTGGGTCCTGGGACGGGCCGTCCACGCCGGTTCCGGAGCCGCCCGAGCCACCGGCGGTCGTAGGTGGCGTTACTTCGCGAAGGCCGTGGTGCTGCTCCGACCAATTCTGGTTGTAAACGTTGTTGTCGTGGTTTCCTGAACTGGAAACGCCGACCTTAAAAAAGTCGTTGTAGGGCGGCAAGAGGAGAGCCGCGGCCGTCATGAATCCGCCCCCGGAATGGCCATAAATCCCGACCTTATCGATATCGATCCAGGGAAAGCGCGCAGCGAGCTGTTCGATGCCGGCTTTCTTGTCCGCGAGTCCGTAATCCCTGAGGTTGTAGTAGCCGTAGCTGTGATAGGCCTTCGAGCGTGAGGGGTTGCCGCCGCGGTTACCGATCTGGATCACGATGAAACCGAGCTGGGCCAAGCGTTGATTCGTGCTGTTCGCGGAAAACGTCGATGTGACGCTTTCCGTCTGCGGGCCTGGATAGACGTTCGCGATGATCGGATACTTCTTGCTCGGATCGAAATCGAACGGCTTCCACATGTTGCCGTAGATGTCGGTGACGCCGTCGGCCGCCTTAACTTTGAAGGTCTCCGGCATCTTCCAACCGGCTTCGTAGAGCTTGGAAAGGTCTGTTTTCTCGAGATCGGCCAGCGGCCTTCCGTCTTCGTCGCGAAGGGTGGCGCTCGGAGCCATGTCCGTGCGTGAGCAGATGTCGACGAGGTACTTGCGGTCGGTCGAGAGAGCGGTGTTGTGATCAGCGTTGCCGGGATCGAGAAGCGTCATCCCTTTGCCGTCGAGCCGGATACGGTACGCGTGGTGATAGTAAGGGTTCTCGCCATCCTCATGGCCCACGGCGGCGACCCAAAGATAGCCCTTATCGGCGTCGACGTCGAGGATCCGTTCGGAGCGGAACGGCCCGGAGTCGATTTGATTTTTGAGTTTGCCGTCGTTCGAGTACAGGTAGTAGTGACCCCAGCCGTCGCGCTCGGACCACCAGATGAAGTCGCCGCCGGGCTTGAGATACTTCACCGGCTGGGTCTCGAGAAAGGCATTTTCGATCGACTCGCTTAGGAGCGATGTGGCCTTTCCCGTCAGCAAGTCGACCTCGACGAGCTCCAAGTTGCGTTGAAGCCGGTCGCGGCGGATCAGCCTGATCTTGTCGGAGACAAAGGGGCCCTTTTGGGGAGGTGGTGGCGCCGTCTTCTTGTCTTTGGCCTTGGCAGCGTCTGTCTCCGGCTTTGCGGCCTCTGCCTTTGGATCGTCTTGGAAGTGGATGTCCATGTAAAGCTGGTCCTTCCATTTCGTAAGGTCGAGCTTCTTGAGCGTCTTGGTCGCGGGATCGAAGACATTCAGCTCTTCCTGCGGCACCTCAACCTCGCCGGGCATCGCGTATCGATAGGTCACAAGCGCCGGCCGAGGCTCGGCGAGCGAGTTGACGAGAAAGAGATCGGCGACCTTGCGCGAGTCTGATCGAGTGACATAAAAGCGTCGCGAATCCTTGGACCAAGTCGCGTTGACTCGGACGCGAGGCTCATTCGGGTTGCCGAACTGATTCTGGGTCTGATCCTGCTGTTGTTGTTGTTGTTGTTGTTGCTGCTGCTGCTGCTGTTGTTGCTGCTGTTGCTGCTGAAACTGCCGGCGCTGCTCCTCGATGTCGGCCCGGCTGCCAAAGCTGTAATACTTCTCGCCGTCTTTGGTCAGCTGGATGGGATCCTGATCCTTCCCGTCCTTCACTTCGACATAGAAGAGGTTGTGGTCCTTGGCGTAGACATAGGCCTTCTTGTCGGGCGAGTAATTGTGAAAGTCGGCATTAAGCCGGCCCTGGCCGAAGCCTTGGCCGCCGCCTCGCCCCTGGCCGGCGGCGGGTGGCGTTGCCGGAGCGGGTTGCCGGCCGCGACCGGTTTCCTTCAACGTGTTCTTAGACAAGTCGTACTCAAAACGAACGGTGTCCACGTTGAAGCGCATGAGACTGTCGTTCTTTTCGTCGAACGTGACGGTAGAGATCGGGAGATTCGTGTTGTCGTACGGTTTTTTCAGGGCAACCGAGAGGAGAGCCGCCATGTGCGCGGTATCGAAGAGTTGCGTCTTCTTTTTCGATTTGCAATCGACTTTCCAGAAATGGACGCCGTCCTGAGCGCGCCACAAATACCAAAACGTGTCGCTCTTATTGATCCAACCGGGAGTTAAGGCTGTGCTGTAGGTGAACGGCCGCAACGAATCCGCCGTGTATCGGTCTGCGAGCTTCCAGTTCGCCTTGGCCGCGCTCGGAACTTGAGCCAGGCAAACGGTGGCAACAATGATTGCGGCGAAGGCGACAACGAGTCGGAGGGTGAAGGTGAGACGCATGGGAAAATGGGCTCCTCGGGTTAGCTGGGCCAATGCCCATCCTATCATCGGTCTGGCGAACTGAGCCTGGGTTTCAGAAGATATTCATGAATTCGATGCCGCTTCCGCCTGCTTCTTGAATGCCTCGTTGATGTTCTCGAGATTCTTGATGACGATGTTGTGGATCACCTTCTTCACGAGAGGTCCGAGGGTTGGCACGTTGTATTCATAGTCGACCCGTTGGTCGAACCGGGTGCCTCCATTCTCTTCCTTGAAGCTCCAAGCGCCTTCGAGCCTGTCGTAGTCGCCTGTGACCTGGTGGAACTCGGAGCGGTGATTCGCATCGTCCCAGTTTTCTTCCTGCCGCCATCGAATCTTAAGCCCGAACGTAGGGATGATGCCGACCCAGTCGGCTATGAATCGGCTTCCGTCTTCTTCAACTGGAGTCACCGACCTCACATCCTTCATGTAATCGGGATAGGCCTTACTGTTGCGCGCGATCGCGTAAACCTTTTCTAGAGGTGCGTTGATCCAGGCGGTTGTTTCGACGGTAGGCATCTTTGGAGTTTGGAGTTTGGAATTCAGGTTTTGCCTGCTCGACCAAGGCAAGCGGCATACGCATCCGGCTTGCGGATCGAAGGCTCGGGAGGGTTCAATCTATTACAATCAATCATGCACGACGAGCCGATGCGCTTGCTGGGTCGTATACCCAGGTGAACGTCTTGCCTTGTCCACCTTGGTAGATCTCCGTTTTGATTAAGCCAGCCCCCACCACCAAGATTGAGCAGCCCGCCATTCCATCTCTGATGAACGCTCTCGTTCTCGAAGAGCCCGGCTGTCTGGCACTGAAGAGCCTGAGAATCCCCGAACCCGGTCCAGGCGAAGTTCTCGTAAGAGTCGTGGCCGCGACGACGTGCGGCACCGATCTAAAGGCGTACCTTCGCGGCCATCCGCAGATTCCGATGCCCGGAGTCTTTGGCCACGAATACAGTGGGACCGTCGCGGCGGCCGGCCCCGGCGCCCCCTGGTCGATCGGCGATGCCGTTATGGGAGTCCACTCCGCTCCCTGTCAACACTGCCATTGGTGCCTGAGAGGTCAGGAGAATCTGTGCGAGAGCATCATGTCGACGAAGGTGCTCGGCTCTTATGCCGAATACCTTCTCATCCCAGAGCGAATCGCTCGTCTTAACCTGTTCCGCAAGCCGGCCGACCTATCGTTTCCCGTCGCTTCGCTTTTGGAGCCGCTCGCCTGCGTTGCCCAAGCCGTCCAACTTCTCCAACCCCGGCCGGAGGATCGAGTTTTGATCATCGGACCCGGCGCCATCGGCCTCATGTTCGTTGCAGCCTTGCACCAGTTGGGCGTTCACGACGTGACGATCGCTGGACGCAACCGGGAGCGCCTCGACGTGGGCGAAAAGCTTGGCGCGAAGCCGGTGCTCGTTCATCACGTCGCGAAGACCGATTTCGATACGGTGATCGAGTGCACGGGAACGATCGAAGTTTGGGAGCAAAGCATCGATCACGCCCGGCGTGGCGGAACGGTCGTGCTCTTCGGCGGCTGCGCGTCGGGGACGAGCGTCAGCTTCGACACCCGGCGGCTGCATTACGACCAAATCACCCTGCTCAGCCCGTTTCATTTCGGCACCGAAGCCGTCCAAACCGCTCGCCAGTGGCTCCTAAGTCCAACGATGAATTTGGAGCCGCTGATCTCCGGACACCGCACGTTAGAAGAAGGAGTGCAAACTTTTGAAGACCTCAAGGCGGGGCGCGGCATCAAATATGTGTTCAAGCCGTGACTTCGAGTTCGGATTTCCGATTTCGTGCTGCGTAAGGATTGGCCCCGCGGCTGATAAGCCATGCAGTGAGGAGCGCCGAGATCCAGCGATGGCCGCAAGCATGATTCCGGTCGCGTGGATGAAATGAAAGTCGCCCGGTATATCGGCGGCGGCGAGATAGCCGTCGTGGACGAGCCGGTTCCCGAATGCCCACCCGGCGGTCTGCTCGTCAGGACGGAAGCGTCCGGTCTGTGCTCAGGCGAGCTGATGGACTGGTATATGGATCGCAAGATCCCGCACGTCCTCGGGCACGAAGTCGCGGGAATCGTGGTGGAATCCGAGGAGCCCGGTTTTCCGGTTGGCACACGTGTCTTCGCACATCACCACGCGGCCTGTGGCGAGTGTGAAATGTGCCGCAAGGGTCTACACGTTCACTGCGCTCAATGGAAGCGCACCAGATTGCTGCCTGGCGGAATGGCGGAATACTTCGCCGTGTCCGCAGACAATCTCGACGACGCGTTCTCGGTTGACGAACTCCGTCCGGTTGATGCAGCGCTGATCGAGCCTCTAGCGTGCGTCATGAAATCGGTCACGGGTTGCGGGGCATTGGCAAGGGCTATCGGCACGTCTGGTCTCCAACGCGGGCGGGAAAATCCGCCGACGGCCGTGATCGGCCTTGGCTCGATGGGCCTGATGCATATGCTCGTCTTGCCCCACGCGGTGGGTTACGACCTGAGCGAAAGCCGTCTAGAACATGCGCGGGCCATTGGACTGGACGCGAGGCATCCTTCGCGTTTAGAAAGGGCCGACCTCGTATTCGTTTGCCCAGGAAACAAGACCGCATTGGATCTCGCTATCGAACTCTCGAATCCGGGAGCGACGATCGTGCTGTTCGCGCCGATGCCACCGGGAGCCGAAACGCCGGTGGACCTGAACAAGGTTTACTTCAGCGACCTAAGATTGGTCAGCAGCTACTCGTGCGGACCACACGACACCAATCTCGCGGCAAAGCTGATCGGCCAAGGCCGAATTAAAGCCGAACAAGTCGTGAGCGACTTCATCTCGATCGACGAGCTGCCGGCAGCGTATCAGAAGATGAAACGAGGAGATATCCTGAAAGCGATGGTCGTGTTTTGATTTCAGATTTCGGACTCAAGCTCCCACCACTCCAAACTCCAAACTCCAAAACTGAGGGCGTTCCAAATTCCAAATTCCAAACTTCAAACTGAGCGAGCCTTCGTCCAGCGGGCCGGCAACTATGAGTGGCCGGGTGTCGAGATCAAGGAGTACAAGCCGGGTCACTCCCAAGACGTATCCCGGCGGACGCTCCTCGAGCCGAATTCGACCCGCTTCGAAGTGCGCTACTTCGAAGTTGGCGCCGGCGGCCACACGAGTTTCGAAGAGCACGAGCACGAGCATTGCGTCGTCGTGATCCGAGGCGCGGGGAGGGTCAAACTCGGCGCCGAGTGGAGCGCAATATCTCTCCACGATACAGTCTATGTTGGACCGAGCGTCCCGCACCAGTTCGAAAACACCGGCGTAGAACCTTTCGGGATTCTTTGCGTGGTCGAGCGCGAACGAGACCGCCCGACACTTTTAGACCCCGCTGGTAATCCCAAAACGTCTGACTAAAAGAATGCTGAACTCTCTTCTCGCTGGCGTGCTCATCTGGCAAAGCCAGGTAGTCCCGCTCGCCCAATCGGGCCAAAAGTCTCAGGGGTCCGATGCTCAGCTGAGCAAGGCCGAGATCCAGCATCAAAAGGACCTTGCCTATGACACGGACCTCGGCAAGAAGTTTTCCGCCGAGGTCGAGAAGCAAGAGAAGCTCAGCACGAACAAGGAATATCAGGAGCGGGTCAACCGAATCGGCCAGGAGATCGCGGCGATCGCGCAGGTGACCCAGGTCGACGTCTTCTGGGGCGACCACCGGCTCAACAAGTTCAATTACACCTTCAAGGTGCTGCAAGGACCGAAGCAGGTCAATGCCTTCTCCCTCCCCGGTGGCTTCATCTACGTGTACGAGGGACTCGTGAAGTACGCCGAAAGCGACGACGAGATTGCAGCCGTACTCGCTCACGAGATATCTCACTCGGAAGAGCGGCACATCGCGACTTTGGCGCATGACCAGCAGAAGGTCGAAAACGCAGCTCTCATCGCGATACTGGCGGCGATCGCCACCGGCCGGCCGGATGCGATCAGCGGGGTGATTCTTGGCGGCCAGTTGACGGTCGCTTCATTCACGAGCGGCTGGTCCGTTCGGGCCGAGCAGGCAGCAGACCACGGCGGCGTCCAGTATCTCACCCACAGCAAGTACAACCCGACGGCGATGCTGACCTTCATGGAGCGGCTATCGCTGGACGAGCACAGCGATCCCGCGATGCAGCCGGCAGCTTGGGGAATCTACCAGACCCACCCGCCGGGGAGAGAGCGGGCGGTTGCCGTTCTCAAGGACCTGCAAACCTACGGAGTTACGGTTGAGCGCAGCACGGTCACGACCCGCTTTAGAGTCGAGGTCAAACCGGGCCAGGATAACGGCGTAGAAATCTGGTTCAACAAGCGCAAGCTCTACACGTTCGGCGGTGCGGACGCACTGCGCCGTGCCGACGACTCGGCGACGCGGCTGAATCACTTCTTTGATCGCGAGCCCAATCTGTATGACGTTTCCTTCGACGGCAAGTCGATCCTCGGGAATCGGACCACGCTCTTCGAGGTCCTTCCGGACGATGCGCAGGCAGAAAAGAGTTCGGTCGACGACCTCGGAACCAAGGCCCGGGATGCGATCAAGGGCAGCCTCTACAACTACGCTTTCAACGTTTGGGCCGCGAAGTAAGGCGGTTTGAGCCGAAAGTTGTCCCCAGGCCTTGACTTCCAAACTGAAATGTGCCTACAATATCCCTTGCGCCCGGCTTACCGGTCGCAGCCCTTTGAAAGCTCAATAGAGGAATCACGTTCAGATAAGTAGTTCTGACGGAATGAAGCCGGCCCTTGGGCCGGAAATCACATCCCGTTTCAAAACGGCGGCCCGAAGCCTGCGAGCTTGACTCGGTGGCTGAAGGATCCAGCAATGGAAACGCCAATCTAAAAAGCAACCAAACCCGTGGCGTCCATCTTCTGGTGGGCGAAGCGGGAGAAGGTCAACACTTTCTTCGGAGAGTTTGATCATGGCTCAGGACGAACGCTGGCGGCGTGCCTAAAACATGCAAGTCGAACGGTGTAGCAATACACAGTGGCGAACGGCGGAGTAATACATAAGCAACGTGCCCCAAAGACCGGGATAGTCAGTGGAAACGCTGGGTAATACCGGATGTGGCAAACTTTTGGCATCAAGAGTTCATTAAATGGTTTTTCGCTTTGGGAGCGGCTTATGGCCTATCAGGTAGTTGGCGGGGTAAAGGCCCACCAAGCCGACGACGGGTAGCGGGTCTGAGAGGATGATCCGCTCGAGTGGGACTGAGACACGGCCCACACACCTACGGGTGGCAGCAGTTGGGAATCTTGCACAATGGGGGAAACCCTGATGCAGCGACGCCGCGTGGAGGATGAAGGATCTAGGTCTGTAAACTCCTTTTTCAGGGAAAGACTTAGGACGGTACCCTGAGAATAAGGACCGGCTAACTACGTGCCAGCAGCCGCGGTAAGACGTAGGGTCCAAG
>CAZNUL010000016.1:0-65352 GCA_964576205.1 uncultured Fimbriimonadaceae bacterium
ACGGGCTTTTATTCCGTCGCCTACGCTGTGACAGGGAATTTCCATAACCAACTCATCGCGGATGCAACGTCCGCCGATGACACGGCTGCACTTGCCCAGTTGGTTTCGAATCCCTACACAGCCACGAACATCGTTTTCTCGAGCGCGAACGGAAGGGCTCTTGGATACAACACTCCGGGCATCGTGACGGTCGGTGCGGTCACGGACTACGATAGCGAGATCACGCTAAACACATCGCTATGCTTCTTCAGCCATAACTCCCCGATCTCGGGGAAATACGACCTGTTTGCGGTCGCATCTCATGAGATGGATGAATGTCTCGGCACGGTTTCGGGGGTCGGCGGTTCGACGCCTTTCGCAGCAGACCTATACCGGTACGATTCGACGGGAGCTCGCAGCTTCAGCACGAGCACATCGACCCACACCTTCTTCTCGATCAATGGATCGACGCACATCGTTGAGTACAACCAGTTTGGCCGCACCGGCGGCGACTGGGGCGACTGGATTGTGAACTCGCCTCCCCAGGTTCAGGACTTTGCCGGTACGCCGAGCGTGACAATTAATCCTGGCGAGTCCGAGTTCCGCCTTCTCGATGTGGTCGGATACAACCGGTCTTCGGTTCCGGAACCGGCCTCGATGGCGGTCCTTGGGGTCGGAGTCCTTGCCCTGATCCGGAGACGCTCGAAGAAGTAGATCGAAAAGACATGCTCCTGAGGGGGCGCGCGTATCGCGCGCCCCCTTTTCTATTCCGAGTCCACAAATCTGCAATCGTAGAGAACCTATGCGCCCCTCGCTTCGTCTTTTGGGCGAACATGTCAGATTCGAATACGGAAGTGCAGGGTCCGATCGACGTTTATGCCGTGATCACGATAATGGTCGATCAGATGGCCGCGATCGCTTGGCAAAAGCTTGGGCTGCAGCCCGACTGGGGAACGGGTCACATTGAAAGGGACCTAGCCCAGGCCAAGGTTGCGATCGACATCACGACTCACCTTTCGACCTTTATCGAGCCTTCGCTTGACGAAGCCGACAAGCAGCGCATTCATTCGCTTATTCGAGACTTAAGGTTGAACTACGTTCAGAAGTCGCAGGATTCGTGAGCCCATCGAATCGGGTAACACCATTTGGCGATGTTCGGGCACTTAGCGCTTTTGCCTGCGTCGAATGAGTAACGCATGCGAATCACGTTCCGCGAGGCAGATTGGGAGGCTCTGGCCCGTTTGTGGGCCAAGTTCTATCCGCCTCGGTATCACGTAGACGCAGACCTCCTGAAGCTAAACACAGTGGAGTGTCCAGTTTTCGATTGGGGAGCCTCATCGATCGAGGTCATGGATAACGAAACCCTGGGGTTCGTCATGGTCAAGAAGCCAAGCAACCCAGAGCTATGGGCTGGACCCAATCAGGACACGTACCACATCAGCTCGATTGCCTACCATGAACCGGAGACCGGGATCGACCTCATGGCTCAGGCGAAGCGAATCGTTGGTAATCGGGGAGCCTCGCGATTACTCTTCGGCATGGACTCGCAACATTTCTTTCCGGGGTGCCCCGAAGACTGTCCAAACCTTTGCAGCTTTCTGATGGTGGAAGGCTTCGAGAAATCGGGCGGACATTTTGATTTGGAGCGAGACCTGTCCGACTACGAAATGCCCGTGAAGCCGACCCCGGGGATCGCGTTTCGGGAGGCCACGGAGGCGGATACATCGGCGCTAAAGTCGTTTCTCGAACGGGAGTTTCCAGGCCGATGGAAGCACGACACTCTCGCGAAAGTTAAGGCCGAGGGAATCTCGAATACGGTCTACGGAGCCTTTGAAGGCGGACGGATGCTCGGGTTTGCCGTGACGCAGAACTGGAGGCACAAGCGGCCGATTGGAGGCGCAGTCTGGCACGTCTCGTTGGGAGACAAATGGGGCGCCCTCGGCCCAATCGGGGTCGCAAGAGATGATCGTGGACGTGGTATCGGTCACTCGCTTCTTGGTTCTGCTCTCGCGAACCTAAAGAACCGTGGGGTTCATGGGTGCATCATCGATTGGACCGGGCTCGATGAGTTCTATGGCCGCCATGGGTTCAAAGTCACACGGCGCTACCAAGCAGCAAGCCTTAGGCTTGACTAGGATTCTAGCGGGCGCTTGTGGTCGAATCCCGGACTGAGCGGACTACCGGGCCTGCGGCCGACCGACGATAAGTGCGGATTAATCCGGCTAAAATCCCCCGTGCCCAATGGAGGAGACAACCTGGTGGATCGCGTTCGGTCGGCTGGCGTCCAAGCGGCGTCGCCGGTAGACCTCGTCGCAGTCGCGTTCTCACGGCGTCCCGAAGATGCCGACCGGGCCGAGCCCATGGCTCGGGAAGTGCTCAAACGGTTTGGAAGCATTGCGAAGGTCGCCGATGCGAGTTTTGAGGATATCCATCAGGCCGCCGGCCTCGAGGAATACGAGTCTTTGAGGTTGCTCGCGCTTCTCGAACTCGGACGCCGCGCCGGACGCGCGGAAAAGGGTCTCCATCCGCAGATCGACGTGCCCGAAGACGTCTACGACCTGTTGCAGGACCTCAAGCACGAAAAGCAGGAGCATTTCGTGGTGCTGCTCCTCGACGCGAAAAGCAAGGTGATTTGCCGCCAGACCGTCCATATCGGAACTTTGAGCATGAGCATCGTTGGACCGCGCGAAGTATTCCGGATCGCGATTCGTGAGGGCGCGAGCAGCCTGATCGTGGCCCACAATCACCCGAGCGGAGATCCGACGCCGAGCCCTGAGGATTTGGAGGTCACGAAACGATTGGTCGAAGTGGGCAAGCTGATGGACATTCCCGTGATGGATCACGTGATTATCGGCGATCCTGCATCGGTAAGCTTCAGTCGTAGAGGTCTCCTATGAGTCGCAACTGGGAATCGATCGTTTCAGAGCTGAAGGTCCAAGCCCAGGCCATGCACGACGCAAGAGAGGCCGGATTGACCAAATGCCGGCTCCTGATCCAGACTTCGGCGAAATGCATTCGCCACGTTCACCGTCACCAGTTCGAAGAAGCCGCGAAACTGCTCGACCAGGCAAAGGCGATCAGTAAGGAAGCCCGCGACGCGTTGAAGCCCCATGGCGCGCTTTACCATGCTGGATACCTGCACGACGCGGAGAAGGAGATGGTCGAAGCGGCTGCCGTACTCGCGATCGTCTACGACGAGCCATATCCATCGATGGAAGAGCTTGGGGTTGGCATCATGGCCTACCTCAACGGCATGGGAGAAGCGGCGAGCGAGGTTCGCCGCTATTGCCTCGACGAAATGCGACACGGCGACCTGGGTAAAGCCGAATCGATCCTCGCCCATATGGAGACGATCTACGACGATTTGATCACTTTCGATTTTGCCGACTCGATGACGGGAGGGCTCCGCAGGACCTGCGATGCGCTGCGAGCCGTCATCGAGCGAACGAGAAGCGACCTAACCCAAACTGTCAGTCAGCAGGAGCTCGTAAGGGAGCTCAGGGCAGCTCGGGAAGCGATGAAGTAACGTCAGGCCCCGATTCTGTCCGCTCACCGGCTTAAGAACGCTGCGCCGAACACACCGGCGCTGTCCCCGAGTTCGGGCCGAAGCAGCTTGCCCTCGAATCGCGAATTGAACATCCACCTGTCGAGAGATTTCCGGCCGCGTGAATACAGGGCATCTACGTTCCCGACCCCGCCTCCAAGGACGATCGCGTCGGGATCGAGCACGTTGACGACCGGCGCAATTGCCTTGCCGAAGTAGCTGCAAAGACGGTCGATCGTCGCCCTAGCCGCCGGCGTGTCGCGCCCTGCGATTTGTTCCAGACTCAAGCGTTCTCCCGATTGGGACTCTTGCCATCGCTCCAGGGCCGGCCCCGAGATGACGGTTTCCACGCATCCGCGCAAACCGCAATAGCAGGGCTCGCCGTCCGGGATTAACGGGTTGTGTCCCCACTCGCCTGCAATCCCATGGTGCCCCCGAATGACCTTGCCGTCGATGGCGATTCCGCCGCCAACGCCTGTTCCCATGATGACGCCGAATACGACTTCACATCCTCGGGCTGCACCAAGAGTCGCTTCGGCGAGAGCGAAACAGTTCGCGTCGTTCTGAGCCCGGACCTCCATGCCAAGAATCTGCTGCAGATCAGTATCCAGGGGCTTGCCGATCAGGCACGTGGTGTTCGCGTTCTTGGCAAGGCCCGTCGACGGCTCGATCGTCCCCGGCATCCCAAGACCGATCCGCTCGGGCCTCGCGATCGCGGTCTGGCGTGCCATGGAGTCGACGAGATATGCGATTCGCTCGAGGATGTGTTCGTAGCCTTGCTCCTGCTCCGTATCGATCCTGATCCGGCAGATCGGATCGCCTTTCCCTTCCGGAATAATGACGCCCTCGATCTTCGTTCCGCCGAGATCGATTCCCCATAAGGTTTTCACGCCTAATCGCCAACTCCGGTCTTTTTCTCGCTCGAGGGCACACGGCTGGCCGTGAGAGTCGGGGAGATATACGATTGTCTTTCTGCGGTCATCTGCCTTGCGCCGTGTCTACGCGGTTTAACGATGATTGTAATCTTTTGCGTTTCCTCGATTCTCGATGCGTTCAATCGAAGCCGGAGGGATTCGTAGACCACGTCGCTAGCTCGGTCTAAACTAGAGTTTGAAAGCATGCCAAGCATTTCAGTTCGAGCCGCCGACCTTCCAAGCTCCCCGATCCGCAAGCTCGTCGACTACGCGGTCGAAGCCGAGGGCCGTGGAATCCAAGTGCACTACCTGAACATTGGCCAACCGGATGTGCTCTCCCCGGAAGCCTTCTGGAACGCGGTCGGCACCTCCGGTATCAGGACGCTCGCATACAGCCATAGCGCCGGAATCGCAGCCCTGCGCGAATCGGTTGCAGCTTATTACCGAAAGATCGGGATTGACGTCGACAGCAGTCAGGTCTTGGTGACCACCGGCGGCTCGGAAGCCACCTTGATGACTTTCCTCGCCTGCTTCGATCCTGGAGACGAAGTCATCGTCGTGGAGCCCTTCTACGCAAACTATGCCGGGTTTGCCGTTGTCGCCGGGGTTTCCCTGGTTCCGATCACGACCCGGATCGAGGACGACTTCGCGCTACCGCCGACCTCTGCAATCGCCGAGAAAATCGGTCCTCGAACGAAAGGGATCCTTCTTTGCAACCCGAGCAATCCGACTGGGACCGTCTTTTCCGCTCAGCAGCTGCGGGAGATAGCCACCCTGGCGAAGGTTCGCAACTTGTTTTTGATTGTCGACGAGGTCTACCGCGACTTCTTTTATGGTGGCGACGATCTTCTTTCGGTCCTCCAGATCGATGGCCTCGACTCGAACGCGATCATGCTCGATAGCGCCTCAAAGAAGTTCTCGCTGTGCGGCGCCCGCGTGGGGTTTCTAGTGACCCGAAATCAGGACGTCCTCGGATCGGCTCTGAAGTATGGGCAAGCGAGGCTCGCCTCTCCGACGCTCGACCAAATAGGCGTAGCCGCATGCTTCGGTCAAACTCCGCAGAGCTATTTCGACGAGGTGCGGGCTGAGTACATGGCTCGGAGGGACATTGTCGTCTCCGAACTGGCAAAGACTCCGGGTGTCCTTTGTCCGACTATCAACGGCGCGTTCTACGCGATCGTCCGCTTGCCGGTGGACGATAGCGACCGATTCTGCGAGTGGCTTGTGCGCGAGTTTTCCTTCGAGAGGCAAACCGTCCTGCTTGCTCCCGCCTCCGGGTTCTATGTCACGGCCGGCCTCGGCAAGAACGAAGTCAGAATCGCCTACGTGCTGGATCGAGTCAGGCTTAAGGCGGCCATGAGGGTGCTCGCCGCTGCACTGCAGTCATATCCGGCTCTTGCGTCGGTGGGCCGATAAGAGTTATCAGGGGCAAAGTCTGCTTGTTCGGCATAGGGGTGCTATGGGCCTAATTCCAGACTTCCGCGGAGCTTTCTAGCCGCAGGTTCGTATCAAAGGCAGTAATGGTCAGATTCTTTCTCGTCGTCGCAATCGGCTTGCTTGCCGGCATTTCGCTGGCTCAGGTCACGCCCTCAGGCCCCGGATTCCTGTTTCGGGCTAGATACGTCAAAGGCACAAGTGCCAAGTACGAAATGAAGTCGGACACAAAGATGCAAGGCATTTCGGCGGTCATCACCCTGATGCTAGGCGAAAAAGTCTTGAGCGTGAAGGATGGAGTTGGGGAGATCGAGATCTCTACGGGAAAGTCGACGACGACGATCAATGGAAAGCCGTTCGGGCAGCCGGTCGCAATCGACAACAAGCGCCGGGTGATCAAGCTGGACAACACGGGTCGGAGCGTCGGCGAGTCGGGACTGGCCGTGCAAACCCACTTGACGCTTCCCAAACAAAGCGTGAAGGTTGGAGATTCGTGGACGAGCGTCGGTGGCGCAATCTTCGGCCCCGGTCAGCAACAAGAGGTGCAGACCACGTACAAGTTCTTAGGACTTACCACCCTGGCCGGACAGCGAGCCGCGAAGCTCGCCGTGACATTGAAGGGGAGGGGAACAGCTGAAATGACGGGATCGGGGACGGTCTGGATTAGCGCGGCGGATTGCAGTCTTCTAAGAGAGTCTGCCTCGATGACCGCAACGATGCAGCAGATCAAGGCTCCCATCAAGCTGGAACTCGTTCGCAAGTAGGAGTCGTCCGGCCTATTTCATCAAAGTTAGAAGCGTTTTGGCGTCCTCGCTTTGAGGGTTCTGGGCAAGCAGGAAATCAACGTCGGCTCTTGCCTGATCCCTCTTGCCGAGTTTGATATTGGCAGCCGCTCGTAACGCCCTCAGCTTCGAATATGCGGCGTCGACCTCCAATCCTTTGGTGCAATCGGCTACGACACCGGCAAAGTCGCTGGCATTGAGTTTCTCTGCGGCCGAATTCTTGAACGCCTCGCCCGCGCTCATGCCGATGAGCTTGAGCAAACCGAGGCTCCGCTGATGTTTCGGGTCGATCGTTAGCGCTTGGAGAAGGTCGTGCGTGGCCTCTGGATATCGGTGTGGCGTCATCTGGATGTAGGTCGAGGCGCGCTGCGACAGATAGATCGGGCTGTTAGGATAGAGCTTGACTGCAATGTCGATCTCCTTGAGAGCGCGCGGATAGTCACGCTTGTTAAAGAGAGATTCGGATAACAGATAGTGGGCCTCGATCGCAGTATCGGTCAGCTCCGGAGCGGTGACGGGCGCCATACTCGCGAGACCCCGCTGGAGCCGCTTGATCGCGGCGTCGTCGTTGTGCAGAGCTTGGTAGAGCTTGGCGGCGCCAACGTATGGTCGGATGTCGCCAGGGCGGTAGTCGCTGAGTGAATCGAAAAGTGCGGCCGATCGGCGAAAGTTCTTCTTGTCGCTGTCAGTGAGCTCCTCGCCATCCTGTAGATCGCGCAACCGGGGCAGGGAGAGGCTCTCCGCCTCTTGCGCGACCTCGTTGGCCTGAGAGGAGCTTGTGATCACAGGCCCGACACTTGGATCCGATGATCGCCCGACGATCGTCCAGACGATCAAGCTCAGCAACACCACAATCGCAACCGGAACCAGCCATGGATTGGCCATCTTCTTGGCCGGCACCCTACGTACCGCGGCCGACGACCTGCCGCTGCGATTAGTTGGCAACGACGTTCACCAGCCTGCCGGGAATGTAGATCACCTTTCGGATCGTCTTGCCGTCCAACTGAGCCTGGACCTTCGCGGATGACTTGACCTCGGCGACGACCTCCTCCTGACTGGCGGACTTTGGCATGTCCAAGGTATCCCGCAGCTTGCCATTTACCTGAACGGCGATCGTCATGAACTCGGCTTCGGCTAGCTTCGCGTCGAAGGATGGCCATGCCTGCTGATAGGTGAACCCCGTTTTACCAATTTGCTCCCATAACTCGTCCGCGGAGTGGGGCGCGCCAGGCGCTATCAACAGAATCAGCGACTCGAGTGCCTCGCTCGCGGCAAGGCGGTAAGCGAGGGAAGCCTCCCCGACTTCCGCCTTGATCTCGGCAATCGAATTTGCGTACTTCATCAGCCACGAAACGTACGTGTTGAACTGGAACCGGTCGATGTCTTCCGTACATCGCTGGATCGTCTGGTGAGTCGCTCTTCGCAGGCTCTTGGCGGGCTCGTCCATCTCCTCGAACGGGATGCGGTTGATCCAACTTTCGTCGTAGTGGGGTTGCAGCTCGGTCACCAACTTGAATACGCGACTTAGGAACCTCACAGAGCCCTGGACACCTTCGTTCGACCAGTTGACGTCGGCGTTGAAGGGGGCGACAAATAGGAGGAACATTCTGAGCGCATCGGCTCCAAACTGGTCCTTCATCTCGTCAGGTGTCACCACATTGCCCTTGGATTTGCTCATCCGCGACCATCGCCACAGGACCTGGTGCTTCGGCAGTGCCTTAGCCTCCTCAAACGAGATCAAAATGCCCTCTTCTCCAAGATCGAGCTGTTCACCCTCCTGTGCCTTTCGATACGGCGTCAAGGCAAGGACTTGCCCCTGGTTTTGCAGCCGCTGGAATGGCTCGATGACTTTCACGAGGCCCTGATCGAAGAGCACCTTGGTCCAGAAGCGCGCGTAAAGCAGATGCATGACTGCGTGCTCGGCGCCGCCGACGTAGCAGTCGACGGGCATCCAGTAGTCGGCCTCTTTCTCGGACCATGGCTGGTCGTCGTTATGCGGATCGCAGAAACGCAGGAAATACCAGGACGAGCAGGCGAAGCCTCCCATTGTGTCGGTCTCTCGCTTGCCAAGCCGGCCGTCTCGATCGCAAACGTTGACGAATTCGGTGATCTGGGCGAGCGGAGAAGATCCATCGCCGGCCGGTTCGTAATTGTCGACCGGCGGCAAATAGACCGGCAGATCGTGGTCAGGTACGAGCTGAAGGTCTCCGTGGGCGCTATGGATGACCGGTATCGGGCAGCCCCAATAGCGTTGTCGCGAGATCAGCCAGTCACGGAGCTTGTACTGTATCTTGCGGTGTCCAATTCCTAGGGCCTCGATCCACTCCCCAAGCTTGCTCTGGCCCTCCTGAACCGTGCAGCCCGTGTACTCGCCCGAGTTGACCATCACGCCATCCTTGCACTCGAATGGGAAAGCGCCTTCATCTGATCCGGAGGAGGAAGGTTGAACTGGGGAAATGACACCGACGACTTCGAGACCGAACTTCGTCGCGAATCCAAAGTCGCGCTCGTCATGCGCGGGCACGGCCATGATTGCGCCCGTTCCGTAGGTCGCCAAAACGTAATCCGCAATCCAGATCGGCACCCGGTTGCCGTTGGCCGGATTGATCGCGTAGGCGCCCGTGAAGACTCCCGTTTTGTCGCGATTGGTCGACGTCCTGTCGGTATCGCTGAGTTGCTTAGCCTGTCGCTGATATTCCTCGATGGCTTCCCGATGCTTCTTGTCGACTCGAGCCGAGATTTGATCGACGGTCGCGTGCTCGGGCGAGAGAACGCAGAAGGTCATCCCAAAGATCGTGTCGATCCGAGTGGTGAAAACATCGAAGTGGAGGTCGCGCTCAAAACCTCGCTCGTGGGTGTCTAGATCGTAGCGAGCGGCACGATCGGAAGGCTCCGACTTCGGAGAGAAGACCACTTTCATCGAAAACTCGACGCCTTCGCTTCGTCCGATCCAGTTTCGCTGCTGGGCCTTGATTCCGTCCGGCCAGTCGACCGTATCAAGGTCGTCGATTAGACGCTGAGCGTAGTCGGTGATCTTAAAGAACCACTGTGGTATCCACTTCTTCTCGACGATGGCCCCGGAACGTTCCGCGCGACCGGCAACAACCTCCTCGTCGGCGAGGACCGTCTTGTCAACCGGGTCCCAGTTCACGGCCGCGAGCTTTCGGTAGGCAAGCCCGCGCTTGAAAAGCAGTTCGAAGATCCATTGCGTCCATTTGTAGTAGCTGGGATCGCTGGATTTGAACGAGCGCGACCAATCGTAGGAGATCCCGACCAAGTCCATCTGGCGCTTGTAATTGGCGGCGTACTGCTCGATCATGAGCGCGGGCTGCGTCTTGCGCTTGATCGCCTCGTTCTCTGCGGGGAGACCAAAGGCGTCGAAACCCATTGGATGCAAAACGTTATAGCCCTGCATGTACTTCATCCGGCAGATGACATCGGTGGGCACGTAGTTGCGGCAATGCCCAACCGACAGCCCCGCGCCCGACGGGTAAGGGAAGAAGTCCATCCCGTAGAATTTGGGCCGCCCTTCGTCTTCTCGCGTTAGAAACAGCTCCGCCTCATCCCATCGCTTTTGCCACTTGGATTCAAAGGCGGAAGGCTCGTATCGGTCTGCCATGTAGGATCGAGTTTACTTTGGGAGGCATGAGCATGCGACTTTTCATCGGGGTCGAGCTGTTGGGTGACGCGAAGGAATTGATTCTAAGCGTGAGAGAGAGGCTGATGGCCGCGATCGACCGGCAGGGCGTTCGATTTGTCCGGCCGGAGAAGCTCCACGTGACTTTAGCCTTCTTGGGCAGCGTCGACGAATCCAAAGTCGCCGGACTCGTGGCTGCACTCGACCAGTTCGCCGGGACGCCGGGGATGGCCCTGGTCACCGGACCGATTGGCTGCTTCCCCGACATGCGCAGGCCGAGAGTCATCTGGATTGGCCTTGGAGGAGACATCGATCGGCTCGCCACCCTCGCGGCCGAGATCGCCTCCACAGCGAAGCCTTTGTCGCCTGAGCTCGGCGATGAGCCGTTCAAGCCCCATGTAACTCTAGCAAGGATCAATCCAGGATCGAAAGAGGTAGGAAGAGTGATCCATCAACTATCGCTCGAGCCCGCCGGCGCAGCTCTCCGCGTCGATTCGTTCACGCTCTTTCACAGCAGGCCGGATGGGACCTACGAGAAGCTTCACGAGGTGAAGCTGCAGCACGTGTGATACTTGTGTATGGGCCCCAAGCCCGAGTTGATGTCGAATGCTAGTTCTTGCCGCAGTTCTCACTCTTCAGGACCATGTTAACGAGAGTTTGATGCCGAGTGGGCACTTTCTCGATCCCGTCGGCAAGCAAGCAATTATTGGCGCGCGCCCAGTCGATCTTGTGATGTCCAGCGATGGCCAGTTCGTGATTGTGAAGCACAACAAAGGTATCACCGTCCTCCGCGCAAGCGATTGGACCGTTGCTTATGAGAAGAGCTTTGCGACGGGAGCTTCGATGCATGGGCTCGTTTGCTTGCCGTCCGGCGTGGTCTACGACAGTGATGCTAAGTCGAGCGTGCATGTCGGTCGGCTGGGGGCGGACGGAACGATCGAATGGAAGCCAGATATCGCGATTCCCAAACCTAAGATCGGGGGTGATGCTTATCCCTGCGGGATCGCGGCACTGCCCGGCGACCGGATCGCCGTCTGCGCCTCTCGTTCAAATGCTCTCGTGGTACTCGGCGCAGACGGATCAGCTTCGAGCGTAAACATCGACCCATGTCCCTACGGGGTCGCGGTGACAGCGGATGGCAAGACCGCCTGGGTCAGCTGCTGGGGTCGCAGGCCCGGCCGGAAGTCCGCGAAATCCTCCGGTACCGATGTCGAAGTCGACGAACGCGGCGTCGCGACGGGTGGCAAGGTGGACGTGGTGGATCTGGAATCCAAACGGGTTGTGGTATCGCTCGACGCTGGCCTCCAACCATCCCAAATCGTCATCGGCGGTCGTCGAGCCTATGTGGCCAACGCGAACAGCGATACGGTTGGCGTCTACGACCTTGCGCGCAGGCGACAAATCGGCGAAGTAGTCGTCAAACCCGATTTGAAACTCCCATTTGGCAGCGAACCAAACGCGCTTGCTGTGTCGGAAGCGACCAACGAGCTGTTGGTCGCGTGTGGTGGAAACAACGCAGTTGCGGTCCTGACCCTCGCCGATGTCCCGATCGTCAAGGGATTCATCCCAACGTGCTGGTACCCGGGATCGCTCGCGGTCGCCGGCAGCAAGCTTTACGTTGGAAGCATCAAAGGCATCGGTTCTCGAAGCGGCGACTCAGGCAGGCACCGGGTCTACGACTATTCCGGTTCAATCGCCCAGCTCGACTTGCCGGCTCCCAGCGCTCTGGCTCCAATGACTTCCAGAGTGACCGAGTTGTCGATGGCTCCCAAGGTGCTTCAGAACATGAATCGGATCAGCCTGGTCAGCGGAACCCGGACTCCGGTTCCGGCCCAGCTCGGCGAGCCCAGCAGCATTCGGCACGTCGTCTACGTGGTCAAGGAGAACCGGACCTACGATCAGATTCTCGGCGATATCGGGGAAGGAAACAGCGACTCCAGCTTAACGATCTATGGCGCCGATACGACTCCCAACGAGCACGCGTTGGCCAAGGAATTTGTGCTTCTGGACAACTTTTATTGCAGCGGCGTGAATTCGGCCGATGGGCACTCTTGGGTCACCGAGGGGATCGCGAGTTCCTACCTAGAACGATCGTTCGGTGGCTGGACTCGTTCATACCCATTTGGTGGCGACGATGCCCTGAATTCTGCCTCGTCGGGGTTCATTTGGGATGCTGTCCTCGGCGCCGGCCATTCGTTCAGGAATTACGGAGAGGGCGATTACGCTGGCCTGACCACGAAGATGGGTTGGAAGCAGGCCTATGACGCGACGATCGCCGGCCGGTCATTAGGCCTCAAGCAAAACATCGCTAACGAGCGGCTGCGGCGATATAGTTGCCCGGAATACCCGGGCTGGAATCTCGGCATTCCTGACCAATATCGGGCAAACGTATTCCTTAGGGAGCTCAAGGAGTTTGAGAAGAAATCCTCGATGCCGGATTTTTCGATCGTATATCTGGAGCAAGATCATACTGCCGGGCTCAACGCGGGCATGCCGACCCCGAAGGCGATGGTCGCGGACAACGACCTGGCTCTGGGCCGAATTATCGAAGGAATCTCCCATTCGAAGTTCTGGTCCTCGACTGCGATCTTTGTCGTCGAAGACGACGCCCAAGATGGCTTCGATCACGTGGACGGGCACCGCTCGCCATGCTTTGTCGTAAGCCCCTACGCGCGGCGAGGCTTAGTGGTGTCCAACTTCTATAACCAAACTTCCGTGGTTCACACGATGCTCCAGATTCTCGGGGTGCCGCCGCTAAACCAAATGGACGCCGCCTCACCACTCATGAGCGATTGCTTTAGTCAGACGCCGGACCTAGCGCCGTTTACGGCGAAGCCGGCTGCGATCGCCTTGGACATGCTTAACGTTCCGAAGCTGGCGACCGCCAGGCAAAGGAAGCTGATGGCCCAGAGCAGGCACCTCGACTTCTCAAAACCTGACGCTGCTGACGAGGATCTCTTGAACCGGCTCCAGTGGGCCGCGGCAAAGGGCGCGAAGCCTTATCCGCGATCCGCGAACAGACGTTCAGATGATTGAGTTCGAACTTCGGGCTCGCGACTTGGAGAGGGCGTCAAGGTCCGACCCTTCGGTGCTCGACAAACAGGAACTATTGGCCCTTATGGTTGCGGACGACGCCTGGAGTGTTCGGATGCATTTGTGCCGCATGCTGCCGAAGCTGACGTGGACAGGTGAAGAGTACGCGGAAATCCGCGAGTTTGTATTCCGGCAAGCCGAGGATGATAACACCTTTGTTCGGGCCTGGGCGCTCGATGCCTTGGCTTCCTTTGCTTGCACGGACAAGTCGATTAGACCCAAGGTGCTCGAGATGATCGAGCGCGCTTTGTCTACCGAACCGCCTTCCGTGCGAGTGCGCGCCAGAGAGGGCCTACGGAGGATTGGCGGAGCCTAGACGAACTGTGGAGGAATCAACTTCGACCAAGTGAACAGATTCGCGGTGCGACTGGGGTGCGGGATTGGCCTCGCTGGGGTGGGTTTCGTCGCCTGGAGTCTGATTGGCTTTGTTGTCGGAGTTTCGGACGACTACGCCCTTTACAAATCCTATGAGCCAAAGGTCTGGCCATTATTCATGGTGCTTGTGGCAGGTGGATTCCTGGTTGGAGTCGCGATCGGTGGCCTTGTTCGCAGGAAGCGCAAATAGCTTCATGGGGCTTGTGCCATTTCGCATTATGCGGTCCGACCCGATATTGTTAAAACTTTCTGAAAGTTTCCGTCCTAGTTGACAAACGATTCGGTTGCGTGGGAATAATGCTCTTCCTGCCTGACCGGTTCTTCCGGAAAGGCGAGAAATTTGCACGGGCCGATTGGCTTGGGTTATCTGGTTAGAGCGTCGGCGAAAGCCGTAAAGGGTTCAAATCCCTTCTTGGCTCACTCCCAATCCGGCTCCTTGCCCGTGTTGTACTGGACCGCGACCTTTCCAGGTCGCAAAATGGTCTGGGACGACGACGATTTTGCGTGTGGGCCGTTGGCTAAGGGTTACCGAACCCCTAATAGCGGTGGCGCCGGCGGAAAGGCCGGGCGGTCGTGAGGCCGCGTGTTTGGAGCACCGCCATTTCCTTTGGCTGCTATTTGCCTGCACGCAAATGGGACTGAGTTTTTCGCGGGCCGGAGGCCCTGGGTTATCGTTTATACCGACAAGCCCCAGGATCATCAACTCGCCCGCGATCTGGATCGCGACCTTCCAGGTCGCTTTGCGAGCAAGATGCTCGCGGTCCGGAAACGATATGTGCGGGCCGAAGTGCTTGGGTTACCGCTCAAGACGGGGAAGTCGCCGGTTCGAGTCCGGTCGCTGATCGAAAGTGAAGCGTAGCTCAGTGGTTAGAGCGCCTAACGCCCAGGTGCACGCCTTGTCCGCACATTAGCTGGGAGCGCCGGCATCTTGCCGGCAAGTGTCCGAAAGGACGCTTAAGCAAAGCAGAATAGGAAGATTTCGCGGGCCGGAAGGTTAAGGTTACCTATCCAAAGGAGACGCGGGTTCGAATCCCGCCTGGATGTTTTTCGGGGCATTCAGTGGCCGAGTGGTTGAAGGCAACGATCCTTGACCGACGCCTCGTCCGCGGAAAGATGGGAAGGAAACAAACATGAACATGCGCATAGAAGAGAAATCGCGGGATCTGAGTATCTCGCGGGCGTGCGCGTTCGTTTCCTATCCCGCAGCCGCAACAGCCTTAGAAGGGCCGGCCTAGAGCAGTAGCTTCAAGCCCGCCCTTCGAACAGGGCGGGCGCTTTCACCTCGAAACGAGAGCACTCTCCCTGGATTCGCCAATCGCCCGGCTTGGAATGAGTCGGTGAGTCGGTGAAACGTTGAGCCGGTGAAAGGACGGAGTGTCACGACTCCGTTTCACCTTCTCACCCACCCACCCCATCACCCTCTCATCCCGACCGGGCCGCGACCCACACCCGAGAGGTGAAAAGAACATGAAGTACGGAAAGCTCTTTAACAGGAAGTCGACCTACCAGTCGCAACCGATCCCGGGCTCTGGCCAAACCCAGAACTCGGCCGGCGGCTACGCCTGGCCGGTGGACGCCTGGGCACAGCTTGAAAGGTTCTTGATCCTCGGAAGCGAGGACGGAACCTACTACACGGGTGCGCGCAAGCTCACCGCCGAGAACGCCAAGAACGTGATCGCATGCCTTGTGATCGACGGCAAGCGCGTGGTTAAAAGGATCGCTGAAGTCAGCCGCAAGGGGCAGGCTCCCAAGAACGATCCCGCGATCTTCGCGCTGGCTCTCGCCGCCTCATATGGAGACGACGAGTCGCGCGCGGCTGCCTTGGCGGCACTGCCGATCGTCTGCAGGACTGGAACGCACCTGTTCCAATTCGCGGAGGCCATCGACGGGTTGCGTGGATGGGGAAGGGGTCTTCGCCGGGCCGTCGGTCGCTGGTACAACGGGAAGTCGGCTGCCGAGCTCCAGTATCAGTTAGTCAAGTACGTGCAGCGCGGAGGCTGGAGCCACCGCGACATGCTGCGGCTGGCTCACCCCGTCCCCGTGACCGGCGAGCACCGTGCACTGTACCAGTGGGCTACCCGTGGCACCTGCTTCCAGCAGGTGAGTGACTCCGGCTTCCAGCCGGAACAGCGGCAGGATGCCGCTGGCACCCATCGCCTGGAAGGCGCTGCCACGTTCAAGCTTATCGAGGCGGTCGAGCGGTTGAAGACGGCGGTCGCGAAGGCGGCCGCGGATATCATCCGCAACGACCGTGTCCCTCGCGAGGCGGTACCCACCGAGTTGCTCAAGGAGCCGCTGGTGTGGGAAGCGCTGCTCGAGGACATGCCGATGACGGCCATGATCCGCAACCTGGCAACGATGACCAAAATCGGACTCATCGGGCCGGGCAGCGAGGCTGCGCAGAAGGTGGCGTTCAGGCTTGCGGATGCCGATAGGCTTAGGAACGCCCGCGTCCACCCGATGGCGTTGCTCATCGCCTTGCGGACTTATGCGTCTGGGCACGGTCTGAAGGGTGAAGGGACCTGGGCGCCCGTTCCGGGGGTCATCGATGCGCTCGACGCCGCGTTCTACACGGCGTTCGAGAACGTTGAGCCGACGGGGAAAAGGTACCTGCTTGGCGTTGACGTCTCCGGCTCGATGGGCTGGACGGGCGTCGCGGGCTCGCCGCTCACCGCGTGCGAGGCTGCGACGGCGATGGCGATGGTTACGGTTGCATCGGAGAAGACGGTTTTCCCGATGGCGTTCGCGCATGTGTTCAAGCCGCTGCCCCTAAGCAGGCGGATGAGGCTCGACGATGCTCTGCGCTACACGAGGAACCAGAACTTCGGTGCGACGGACTGCGCGGTGCCGATGCTCTATGCGATCGAGCACAATCTCGAGGTCGATGCGTTCGTGGTTTACACGGACAACGAGACCTGGTTTGGCAAGATCCATCCGGCGCAGGCGCTGCAGCAGTATCGCCACAAGTCTGGAATCGCGGCGAAGCTGGTGGTTGTCGGCATCGCATCCAACGGGTTCAGCATCGCTGACCCGCAGGACGGCGGAATGCTCGACGTTGTCGGTTTCGACACGACCGTGCCCCAGGTGATGGCCGAGTTCATCGCCTGAACTCTCGTGGGGGCCAACGATTGGCCCCCACATCCCAACTTGTCGGGCGTTGCAATCGTACACTGATTGCATGGAGCGCGCCCGGTTCGAATCCCCGCTGGCGAAGGGCGCAGTCGTCGCTGTGGCCGCCGCAGGGATTTACTATGCCTTCCTGCGGTACGACAACTTGCTGAGGCAGCCGGTTCACGAGATCAGCCCCTATCGGCATTACCGGATAATGCGGCAGGTTGCCGAAGCCGATCTGACAAGGTTCGAAAGGCGAACGCCCGGGGCAGTCGCTTCGATCTGGATCGAAGGGCCGGACGTGGGTCCAACGGATCCGACCGAATTTGAAATCGTCGACTCACATGACCGTAAATATCAGGTGTTTCAGGCCGTCGGTCCATTTGGAAGCCGGTTTATCACACCAGAGGGCCAGGTTCGGCTCGACGTTCCCGGGGGATATGGACGCGCCCCAGACATGCCGGTATTGAGGGTGCTGGAGCATGGGGTCGAGAAATGGCGCACCCCATTGCAACCCCTGCCAGAGCCGAGGCGCCTGCTAATGCCGGCCAAAGACGACCCTCGTTTGTCGGTCTCGATGGTCCAACACTCGGACTCGTTTCAGATCCAGAGAGACCAGGCAATTGTGGGTACCACACCGAGCCCCCACCTTAAGGTTCAACTGAATCGCCAAGCAGGCCCGGGTGAGACGATTGTAACCGAAGTGCTTGCCACTACTTTTCGGGCAGCGAGGGGATTTGGGCTGGGCTCCAATCCTGCCTACTTTCGGGTGGGCTATTACCCGGAGGATATCACGGAAGCGCAAGTCAGGGTGACAATCCGGAAACTCCAGCCGGCGACTCGCGAAATCGCGATTCACGGTGTAGCGATCGAAGTGTTTTATGGACAGCCGGTCGCGATCGTTAGGAAAGCAATTCAAGTCTCGTCAGATGTCGGCGGAGTGCGGATCATGGTGCAGGGCAGACCCTTGCAGATGCCGCCGCGGGCGGTTCACCCCTCGATCTCGGTCGCCGGCTTCTTCCCGGGCCCCCGAGAGGCAACCTGGCTCGGCCCAAGTCCGGAGGAGCTTGGCCTGAGCCGCATGCAATTCGGTGGCCTCGTCATGGAGGCAAAAGGGCCGCACGGTCCACCGCACCCAGTCGCCGACATTCCCATCCGGCTTCGAATTGCGGGAGAGCGCGTCATATCTCAGGAACAGTACACGGTCACCGTGCCCGTCCATCGCGAGCGGCCATAGAGCCGGGCAACTCCCAGAAGGCACCGAGCGGTTTCACGAGCCAACCAATCGGTCGCCGAGCGGCGACCGACTCTTTGGCGTCGCTCAACCCAATCGACACCGTTTTGTTATATGATGGAGGCACCATGGCCACTCAATCCGCGCCACGCCGATTTAACGTCGTCCAGTTTTCGTTTGTTTTGGTTATCGCCGTGATCCTCGGCGTGGGGATTCCGTATGGGATGGCTATGTTCGCTAGCGAAGCCAAGCCGGAGATGCCGAAGGCCGCTCCGGCCGCTCCTGCCGCCGCCACCCCGCCCCCGAAGGTCGATTTCTTCGCGGCCGCCACCGTCACCGGCGACGAGGCGAAAGTCGACAAGGACGGCGTCAAGGCGTCGGCCAAACTGGGTATGGACGACGCGACGATCGTTTTCCTGCGTGCGCCTTCTCTCGCCGCCGATTCGGGAGGTGGTGGTGGCGGTGGAGGCGGCAGGTCCGCGCCGTCAGCCTCGATGTCCCTTCCGGACCCGCGGCCAAGCGCGGTGCGTGCGAGATCTGCGAGCGTTGGCGCGGGTGGCGCAGGTGGCCAAGGCGGCGGTCCGCGGCCGGCCCGATTGCCGCTGACGCTAAAGGACTCGGCCGGTGAGGATTACTCTTATTTTCCAGAAGCTTTAGACGGCGGCATCATCGCGGTCCATGTCAAGAAGGGATATGCGAAGAAGCCTGAATCACTCACGTTGACCGAAGCGGCCGGAGGCGTTACCTACGGCTCGTGGAAGATCGACAGCCTGCCCGCGCCGACGCAAGTTTTGCCGGAGAGCGCTCTCCAAGGGCAAGCCCCAGGCGAAGTTCAAATCGTGCCTGGCCGAGGGGGCCGTCTCAGCGCAAGCGCCCATCTTACGATGTCCTTGCCCAACGACGAAGGCGTCATCCTCCATCCGGTCGCCGCGAGCTTCACGCCGATCGATACGTCTCGGACGCCGAACGGGATCATCTCCAAGGCCGGTGAGAGCCCATTCGACGGAAGATTCAACATGCCGAACCCGAAGATGGCGAAGCGGGTGTCATTCGATATGGAGACTTACCAAGCCGAGACGACGACCGAAACCGTCTCCTTTAAGTCGGCTCACATCGAAAGCGCGTTCGATCAGCCCTACCTCGTGGTCGACGCGGACGAGACCGCAACCTCGGCTTCAGGACTCAAGGTGACGATTGCCAAGCAAGGCACAGCTCCGAAGAGAGCGCCAAAGAAAGTGCACATGTACGTTGCCCTTGATGCGAAATTCGAAGCGGACACCCTCGCCCTTGGTTCCGTCAAAGGGATCGTCCCGAGAGTGTCGGCGGAGATCGTTCAACCGACTCCTCAGGCGCTCGGCCTGACCGGTATCAAACTCAGCTTTGGCTCGGACGGGCAAATTCGGGGCGCCAACGTATTTCCTGGCGTTCCCGTGCCGGCCATGAACGCTCCAGCTGGAACCGTGAAGACCGGACCGGTCGGGCCGCTGACGTTGAAGATCACGATCGTTCGCCCTAAGGTCATTGCTTCGAAGCGAATCGTCTTACCGGTCAATCCCACCGTTCAGGGTGGGACGACGACCCCGCCCGCCGGACAAGTGGGCCGGCCGAGCACGAGCTAACCCAGGGAGGAAGCCCTTGGTGGCGATCGAGTGCCGGTAAGGTGAAGTCGCAATCGGGATGGCGTCAATTTGAAGGCGGGGCCTTGGAACAGGGACAGGGCCCTCGCTGGGCTATCGTTGGGCCGTTGCTGGTTCTTGGGGCTTTTTGCCTGTTTCGCCTGGCTAGCTACTTTCTTGCGCAGCCGACCGGCTTCGCCATGCCTGAGCTGGACAGCGTCGATCCGGCTATCGAGGGCAAGAGGAGCATGCCCACTCCGGGTCTGGCCGCCGGGGCAGCCGTCGTTTGCGGTCCCGAGGATGCGGCGATCATCTGGCTGCGTCTTCCCGATGAAGCGCCCGAGCGCCACCGGGAAATGGTGTCACTCACCAATGAGAATGGCGCAAATCTCGAGATCCACCCAAAGTATCAAACGACTCGATACGAGTCATTTGCGATTTCTAGGGGTTACGCTGAGCGCCCAAGGCGCCTGACCCTACATTTGTACGCTCGCCGCCGTGGGATCAGGCGCGATTTCGAGTTGCCTGTTTCCGCTCTGACGGCTCCGACACGCCGCCAATTGCCGGCCCCGCCACCAGATCCGAACGTGACCGTCCGGCACGAACCGCGCGGCCGATTTGCGGTCGAGGTCAGGTCCCGCCATGCCGATGCCAGGTCCGTTCTGGTACGGCTCTGGAAGACAACGTATTTGGTCCCTAGGGAGCATCCATTGCTTGAGCTGCGACAAGGAACCACCAAGTCATCTTTCATCGGTGAGCCCCCTGTTCTTGGCGGTTCGGCCGCAGATGCGGTCGAGTTGGAAATCTATGAATTCGGGGAAAGCCGGGCTGACAAGGTGATTGTGTTTTCCTCGGCCCACATTGACCCAACAACCGTTGAGACCCCGAAACAATTCGATCTTCCGGAGAAGCATTCCGCCCCATTCGGGGTCGAATTGGCCCTCCGTAGCCTGTCGGTAGCCCGTTTGATGAGATCGACGGCGGTGAAGCTCGAGACGCTCGAGTGTTCGATATCGGAATCCTTCCTACCCTCGTCCGTCGATCGGCTTTCTGGCAACCCGATCGTCAAGCTCCAGATCCTCAGTCCAAGGGCCGGCGAACTCGGCGTTTCCGTCGTTTCGATCATTTCGTGGATCAACCCCGCCGATCACACGATTCAAACCACTCCGAATCCGCTAAAAGCGGGCCCTGGAGACTTGGTAGTTAAGGCCACGGTGGTCCGGAGGCATTTGCTGGACCGTCGAAGAATCGTGGTGCCGGTTCTGCCAGAAGCCCCAACTTCCGGTTAGGCGTACTCGTGCTGGAACTGTCCCTCCACATGTCAAAGTAGAGAGCCGGAATGAGATTAAAGACGTTCGGGCCCGTGGACGAGCGGGCGTTGAAGCAGCTTGAAACCTGTGCCGCCGAGGCAGAGGCAGCCGTGCTGTGCGCCGATCACCATCCGGGCTACAGCCAGCCCATCGGCGGGGCCGTCGCCTACGAGCACTACATCTCACCAAGCGGCGTCGGCTACGACATCGCGTGCGGGAACAAAGCGGTTTTGACCGATGCGATGGCTTCTGAGGTCGACGTCGCGATGGTCATGGACGATATTGCCAGGCAGATCGGCTTTGGAGTGGGCCGGCCCAATCCCGAGCCGATCGATCACCCGGTTCTTGACAAGATAGCCGGCGCGGAGTTTCGGCCCCAGCGAGACTTGTTTCAGCTCGCCGGCTCGCAGCTCGGTACGGTCGGATCGGGTAACCACTACGTCGATCTGTTTTGCGACGAGAAGGGCAGGCTTTGGGTGGGCGTTCACTTCGGATCGCGCGGGTTCGGGCATAAGACAGCCACCGGCTTCCTGAACCTGGCACGAGGCAAGAAGTTCGGCGACCACGGCAGCGAAGGCGGAATGGACTCGGCGCCGACATTGCTCGACACCCGCGAGCAGCTCGGACAGGACTATGTCGAAGCCATGCATCTTGCCGGCGAGTATGCCTACGCGGGGCGGGACACCGTCGTCAAAAAGGTCTTGGAGATCCTTGGAGCGATGTCGGTGCAAGAAATCCACAATCATCACAACTTCGCCTGGCATGAGGAGCACTTCGGCAAGAAGCTCTGGGTGATCCGTAAGGGATGCACTCCTGCTTTTCCCGGTCAGAAGGGGTTTGTCGGGGCAACGATGGGCGACGAGTCAGTGATTTTGGAGGGCGTCGACTCGGAGGCTTCGAGAGAAGGCCTTTACTCGACCGTGCATGGGGCCGGCAGGGTCATGAGCCGAACCCAGGCCGCGGGGAAGGTGAGGTGGATTCGGGGCCGTCCTCAGCGAGTGGGGACTGGCGTCGTCGATTGGGAAGCGGTCCAGGAACGAATTATGAAGGAGGGTATTGAGCTGCGAGGCGGCGGCGCCGACGAGGCGCCTGAAGTTTACAAGAAGCTCGACAAGGTCCTCAAGCACCAAGGCGGCACGATTCGCGTTCTCGAACGCCTGCGGCCGATCGGAGTTGCAATGGCTGGGCTCGACGAATACGATCCTTACAAGGATTGAGGATAGAGGATAGAGGATTGAGGATTGAGGATTGAGGATTGAGGATTGAGGATTGAGGATTGAGGATTGAGGCCGATGAGCCTTTTCGACCACTGCCGGAGGCTGCAAAGCGCTTCTAGCGGGTCGGTCCAACGGAGAACTCCGTGAGGCCGAGCTCAGACGCGGGTTCGATCTGCACGTCTCGGACATAGCCGGGCCCATGTTCGACTACTAGCGAGAATCGTTCGAGCACGCTTTTATCCGCATGTTCGGCGGCGATTTCGACTGCCCCATCGGCTCGATTCCATACCTCTCCCGAAACACTAAGTGATCGCGCCGTCACGACGACGAAGTTTCGAAAGCCCACGCCTTGAACTCTCCCCCTTACGACGATCCTGACGGCAGGCATTGGAATCATTGTAAGTCTCTGAGCTAACCACGGTTAGCTGTCAGCGGCTGAAACGATAGACTTAGGGAATGCAGGACGGCCAGCAAGTTCGCGGAGACTACTTTGTAGATCGCCTGGGCGGATTCGTGGAGTTTCTCTTGGCGGCGGCTTCCTTCGGCATCGTTATTTCACGAATGAAGGCCGAAGTAAAGCCTGCCGACGTTGCTTTGGCGGGAATGTTCCTGTTGGAAGTCGTCGGCTCGGTCCTGATCACGCGTTCGAGGCTCGGACTGATGCGTGCCGCTTTCTGGATCTTCGTCCTTCGAATTCTGTGCGCGTTCGGTTATATGGGCGTCGTGCATGGAGATAAGCTAGCCCGGTCCACGTTCGGCTTCCCGCTGGCCGTGTTGATCTACTGTTGGGCGAGGGTTCGTGCGCTCAAAGAACGTCCGTGACGGGTTGCCGGAAATACCCCTACGCTCCCTTGCTATCGATAATCCTTACCGGTAGCGGAGAGTGCTGCTTGTTAGTCGCCCGTCGAGTCCGTGTGCTTTGCGGTGCTTTTAATATCCTTCTCAGCTTTTCGCATTGCGTCAGCATCCTCGTGTTTGGCTTCTGCGATTCGCTCGGCCTGATTGGAGTGATGCTTGACGTTGCCGACGCGCCGAGCGGTCGCGAATCTTTGCCGGTAATACTTCTCGCCAAGTGAGTTGACCTGCACCTTACCGCCGCCGGAGCTCGCGTGAATGAACTTGCCCTCTCCGACATAGATCCCGACGTGGCTGATTCGCCCGCTCCGAGAGCCGTGAAAGAAAACGAGATCGCCGGGTTTGAGGCTTCCGCCATCGACGTGCTGGCCCTTGTGCGACTGCTCTGCGGCTGTCCGAGGCATCTTGATCCCAGAGTGCTGGAGAACCTGAAGCGTGTAGCCGCTGCAGTCCGTGCTGGACCGGGAGGCGTGGCCATAGCTATACGGCGTGTTCAGCATCGACTGGGCATAGGTGAGCATGTCTCCGCTCACCGGCGGAAGAGGGAGGCCGCGGCTGTCACGCGAAGACCGCCGCTCCATGGGGTGGTAGGAAGCCATTCGGACAGAACGCTCGTGGTGGACAGCATGGGTTAGTTCGCGGGGAGGCGAGTACGAAGCCAGGAGATCGCCGCGAACCCAGCCGACGGTCCCGTATTCGAACCGAACTCGATACCAATGGTCGTCGCGCTCGAGAATGCGAACGTGTCGCCCGGCATCGACCTTGGCAATGCGGCCCGCGTTGCTCCCCGGTGCTTTGCGTACAACTGTGTCGGGCCGGGTGATCGTGGCGAACGTCGAATGAAGTGTCGCAACGTGGTCGAGTTTGAATGCGACCGCGTTTCTCAGGGGAATCTGGATTACGATGCCCGCTTTCGGATGATTCCACGCAAGCGAAGGATTGGTAGAGCGGACGTCGGCGGGAGACATGTGAAACATGTTCGCGATCCTGCGGTCGCTGTCGTGAGGGCGGATGGTGTAAGGTGCGAATCCACGAACGTTCAGGTTATAGTGCTTCGGGCTGGGAGTATTGGAAACGGGAATATAAAGTGCGAGGCCCGGCCTGAATTTCTTTGAACTAAGATTGTTCGCGAGGATGATCTGCTTCTTGGAAACGCCCGTCCACTTGGCGATCTTGTCGAGCGTTTCGCCCTTGTGAACGATATGCTTTACCGGTGCGGGAGTCTTGTTGTGCTTCGTTGCGAGAGCGTTGCCGGCTAGTAGCGCGACCGCTCCCCCCAAAATCAGTCTGGGGGTTAAGTTCTTGATTGGCAAGCCTTTCTCTCCTTCCCCGGCGCGATCTGTGCCGCGTTCGGGGTGCCCTCTCCTGACGAGACCCTGGACAAACAGAGAGACTCTACCGGCAATCGATACGATGCGTCAACTTTTACTAGGTGCAAGTACACTATCTAAAGCTAGGTTGTGGGCAACCTAGCTTGTCGCTCCGTAGGCTGAACTGTTGGCAGAATTTCAGCAATAACCTGGCGTCGGGAATCTTTTTCGCGCGAGTTTTCCACATGCTTCAGGTCGGGCAATCGCAAGCAGCGGAGCGCTGAGATCGAGCCCTTTGGACTCGCTGCGGTCATAGTATGCTCACGGCATGAGTGAGAGACTGCGGGTGATTATGTCCCGGGCGGCATCTCGCGAACACCTTACCGTGGCCGTGAGGCGAGGATTGCAAAGCTATCGAGCCGGATAGCGGCGACTCGGCGGAAGCGGGATCTGAGATACGGCGCATTTCGTCTTTGTAGGCTCATGAGACCCACTTCGCCCGTGCTGAGCATTCTGATCGTGAATTGGAACACGAAGGACTTGCTGCGTGCGTGCCTCGCTTCGATCCAGAAGCATCCCCCATCAGTCCGCTACGAAGTGATCGTGGTCGACAATGCCTCGTCCGACGAGAGCGCCGCCGTGGTACGCAATGAGTTCCCCAGAGTGACCCTCGTGGACTTGCCGGCAAACACCGGCTACGCTCGAGGTAACAACCATGGGTTCGAACAGGCGCGGGGAGAATACATTCTCACCCTGAATCCCGACACCGAATTCATCGACGATAGCCTGGACAGGGCGATTCGAACCCTCGAAGAGAATCCAGCCTACGGCGTACTGGGCGCTAAGCAGATTGGGCTCAAGGGAGAAGTGCAGCGCTCGGTACGGGGCTTTCCCTCGTTGCCAGGGATCTTTGGCGACGTGACCGGCCTGGGCAGGCTGTTTCCTAGGTCGAGCCTTGGATCCTACCGCTTGACAGCTTTCGACTACACCGAATTGCAGGATGCGCCACAGCCAATGGGAACGTTTTTGATGTTTCGGCGCAAGGGACTCGAACAGGTCGGCGATCCCAAAAATCCCTTCGATGAGGAATTTCCTATCTTTTTCAACGAAGTCGACCTCCTGTACCGGCTGAGAAGTCGTGGTTGGCCGTGTCTTTACTCTCCAGAGGTGCGGATTCTGCATCACGGCGGCGAGAGCACCAAGCTCGTTCGCAAGAGCATGATATGGGAGTCCCACCGCAGCCTGGTTC
Organism: uncultured Fimbriimonadaceae bacterium; assembly: GCA_964576205.1. Classification (GTDB taxonomy): domain Bacteria; phylum Armatimonadota; class Fimbriimonadia; order Fimbriimonadales; family Fimbriimonadaceae; genus JAEVZK01. The sequence continues at coordinate 25,661 of CAZNUL010000016.1, forward strand.
GCTTCTTGCACAAGCACACCCTCACGCAATGGAACCTCCCGCTTGTGAAGCTGGTTACAGGCATCATCTATGTTGCGGCGTTCATCCGCGCACGCGGCTATTCGAAGGGCTTCGCGCCCGTGCCAACAGGTGCCTATGACTGATAGGTCATCCAGGTCTTAACCACTTGCCAGATCTCACCGTCACTATCTGTTCCTGGAACACTCGCGACGAGCTGCGTGCGTGTCTTACCAGCTTGGAGCGTGTGCGCGACGAGGCGGATTTCGAGGTGATCGTCGTCGATAACAACTCCGCCGATCAGTCGGCCGAGATGGTCGAGGAGGAGTTCGGGTGGGTCAGGCTCGAGAAGATGATGCGCAATCTAGGCTTCGCCGGCGGTCACAATCGCGCGATTTCGCTTCGGTCGGCGCCGCATGCTTTTCCCCTTAATTCCGATACGGTGGTGCATCCCGGAGCATTGCGGAAGGTGCTCGAATTCGCGAACCAGCACCAGGATTACGGGATCATCGGCCCGAAGCTTCTCAACCCGGACAGCTCGCTTCAATACTCCTGCCGCCGGTTCCCGAACCCAATCGCGGCCCTGTTTCGAAACACTCCCGTCGGCAAGCTGTTTCCCAACAATCGCTTTACCCGCGAATATCTAATGCAGGACTGGGATCATACGAAGCCTCGTGAAGTCGACTGGGTCTCAGGGGCCGCATTTTTCGTGCGAAAGCAGGTTATCGAAGAGGTCGGCCTCTTCGACGAGGCTTACTTTATGTTTTGCGAAGATGTCGACTGGTGCTTCAGGGCGCGGAAAGCCGGCTTCAAAGTGGTGTACTACCCGGAAGCGGTGATCACGCACGCAATTGGCCGAAGCACGGACAAGGCGCCCAATCGGATGATCGGGCGCTTTCACCGAAGCATGTTCAGGTTCTACACCAAGAACATGCTTCCCCAAACTTTTGTGCTTCTGCGCCCGTTCGCTTGGTTTGGAGCAGGACTCGCCTTGGCCCTCAGGGCATCGATCTTTATCGTCAAGAACAAGATCGACAATGTGCGAAGGAGGCTTCGGAGGTGAGTATTCGCGAGCCCAATGCCCTACGGCGACTCAATAGGGGAGCGTCTTGAAGCGGTTTGGGTTTCCGGCTATGGCGCTGGCTCTGACGGCGTTCCTCATCCCGCTGATCGGAGGGCAGCTCGCGAACGATTCTCAGTCCCTGGAGCCCGGATTCTCGGCGACGGTTCAATCGATCTTCCACGGCTATGAGCTAGCAACCCTGCAGCACGCGCTCCTTGCGTTTTTGATCGTATTGGCGTTCGGCGCTGTCGCGCTCAAGCGCAAGGTCCTTCAGGTACCCCACGCCTACGTGACCGCGCCGATGGGCGCATTTTTCCTGCTGTTGCTCGGGTCGGTGTTCATGTCGAATTACCGCTGGGTCAGCACGACGGCAGTCACCGAATGGTTCATTCTCGGCACGGCATTGATTGCGTCCGTTAGCGGACTGGGGCGAAAGACAGGGCCGATCAGCGTCACGGTTGGTCTCTCCGCGGGATCGGGCCTCGCCGCATTGCTGGGGATCGTCGAGTACGGCCAGATGAAGGCCGTCGATCCCTCGTGGAGGATCTTCGGGGGCTGGAACAACCCGAATGCACTGGCTGGGATGATGGTCCTGGGGATGCTGGTCAGCTTCGGCCTGTTCGCATTTGCGTTCCGCCAAGAAGGGAAGAGCGTGGCGACCAGTCGCCTAGCGATGCTTGGCATTGCTTGTGCTCTCCTGTGCGGGCTCGCCTTGTTTCTGACCGGCTCAAAGGGCGGCGCCCTGTCGGGCTTGCTCGGTGTGGCTATTCTGATCGTCCTCCTGGCCGGCTGGAAGAAGGCGGTGGCGATCGTCCCAATCCTTGGTTGCCTCGCGCTTGTCGCCCTTCTAGCGTTTGCGATCCAGAAATCATCCGGCCACGCCGCATCGCGACTCGCGAACGCGGGCAGCACGCAGGATCAATCTGCCGGCTTTAGGATGCAGCTATGGAAGGGAACCATCGCCCTGGTCAAGGAGAACCCGATCGGGCGTGGCCTCGGCACCTATGCCTACTACAGTGCAAAGCCGGGCACAAATACTCGAACCGAGCTTGCCCACTCGACTTGGCTGCAGCTTGCGGCCGAGGCCGGATTTCTCGCTCCGCTCGCCTTGATCTGTGCTTTGCTTGGCTGGCTTGTACTCACGTTTCGGAGCGCCCGATCCTTGCCAAGAGACCAGAACGCCTTGAAGGCGGCGGTGGTGGCCGCTGTCGCGGCAACGTGCGCCCACGGTTTCATAGAATCGAACTTCTACTACTTTGGCATCGGGCTCGCCGTCTTTCTCCTCGTTGGGGTCGGGATACAACTTAGCGCCGACGCCGGCGCCCCTGAGTTCGTCGTACTCCCGGTTCGACTGACCTCGGTTGCGGTCGCGGGTCTCTGCCTAGCCCAGATCGTGTTCGCCGGTTGCGTCGCGAAATTACAGTCTAACGTTCGTTGGCAGGCTTCGAATAGAGCGACCGCAGATGCGATGGAAACCGAATCGACGCTGCAAAGCATCGCGCCGTTCGATGGCGAAACCTGGTATCGAAGCGGCTTTTTGGCTTCGAGCCCGACCGAGCAGCTTCAGGATTTCACGAGAGCAGCCGAGGTAGCGCCCCAGGCGAAGTACTATCGCAGGCTGGCAGCCTCTCAGACAAGTGCGGGAAAGCTTCAAGAGGCCGAAGAAAGCCTGCGGCGCGCGCTTGACCTGGATCCAAATAACTTTTTTGCCCTGAGGCAGCTTATCGATATCCAAGATACGCTCGGGCGGCCCGAAGACGCGAGGACGACAGCCCAAAAGCTTGTGGATCTTGAACGGTCGCCGTATTTTCAGATCCGGGCCATCCCTGAACAGATTCCGACGGAGACGTTTGAAGCCCGGATCTACCTTGCGAAGGCGGCCAAGGACAAGTCACTGCTGCTTCGCAGCGCGGTCGAGGGTTTCCTGAGGTTTACGAGAGAAACTCTCCCGTACGATCGTGAAATGGAAAAGTCGGGCGGTGCTCCTGGAATGGGCGCCGAAGAGGCCGTCCAGAAGGTGAGGATCGGCCTCGACGCTGCGACCCAGCTTGGCGACGTGTATCGCTCGAATGGCGATACCTTGGGAGAGGCTTGGGCTGCAAAGGCGATGAGCGAGTTCCAGTCGGCCTTGGATTCTGGGCAACCGCCCGCCCCGGACAATTGAGGGTGGGTGGCGCGCGACAGCTAGCCCCTAAGGTCGAGTTCCATCCCGATCTCCGCTCTCATCTCCTTAGGTCATCAGGTCATCAGCCCTGCCCGGCATGCGTCAGACCACCGTGACTATTTCAAATAGCGCTGGACCACTTGTTTAGCGATCGGCGCTGCAAACTCGGCGCCGTGGCCGACTGCCTCGACCATCACGCAGATCGCGATCCGCGGATGGTCGGCCGGAGCATAGCCAATAAACCAGCTGTTCGTTCTGTCTTGACCCCTTACTTCCGCACTTCCGGTTTTTCCAGCCCATTCAACCCCTGTGATCTTGCAGCCGGCAGCGGTGCCCTCCTGGATGACTCCGACCATCGCATCGCGGATCAAGTCCCAATCGGACTGGGGAAGGTCGACGCGATGCAACTCCAAGGGCGCGGCGGCTTCGATGGGAGAGTCCGGTCGCTGCCGGAAACCGTGCACTAGGTGAGGTCGATAGGTGACCCCCGAGTTGGCGACCATCGCGGCGAGATCGGCCATCTGGAGCGGCGTGGTGAGCACGTCGCCTTGTCCAATGCCCGTAAGGACCGTGTACCCGGGAACCCATGGCCGCTTGACCCGAGCTAGCCAGTCGTCGGTAGGAATCAATCCGGACCTTTCGAAAGGCACGTCGAGCCCGGTCTTCGCGAAGAACCCCATATCGAGGGCAGTCTTGCGCAGGGTCTCCTTGCCGGTTCGCATCGCCAGGTCTGAAAAATAGGTGTTGCACGATTTCTCAAGGGCTTCCTTGAAGGGGATCGCGCCATGCTTGCCGAGGCACCTAAAGTATTGCCGGCCAAGGTGGTAACCACCGGTGCAGGACACGAGTCGGCTAGGGTCGAACGCGCCGGCCCGCATTGCCGCAACCGTCGTTACGATCTTGAACGCCGAGCCCGGCGAGAACGCCGATCCAACGGCTCGGTTGACGAACGGATGGTCGGGACTGCCGTTGAGCCGGTCGAAATCGTCCTGACCGATCCCATTTCTGAACAGGGCGAGATCGAAAGTGGGAGTGCTTGCCATGCAGAGCACCTCACCGGTGCCCGGATCGAGGGCTACGACGGCGCCTCGATAATTGCCGAGAGCCTGATAAGCCGTCGACTGGAGATCGGCGTCGATGCTCGACACCAATTGAGCCCCTGGCATCGGGTTTTGCTTTTCCCCGATACGAACCGGCCGTCGCCTCTTATCCAGCAGTACGGCTTCGTATCCGTCCGTGCCGGTCAGCCGATCCTCGTAAACCCATTCGATTCCTCCTTTGCCAACCAAGGCGCCTGGCTTGCGGTGATCCCTCGCAGCCCGTTTGAGATCTTCTTCGCTTGGCAGCCAGACGTATCCCAACAGGTGAGAAAACGAGGTCGAGTCCGGGTAGTAACGGACGGGGCGGTTTTCGACTCCGATTCCGGGCAGTGGTTCGGCGGCCTCCGTTATCTTGGCCGCGACCTCAACAGGGACACCGCTAAAAATGGGCGTGAAGACGTAGGGCCGGCCGCTTGCATCTCTCGTCTTGCGCAGCAGTCTCTCGGCATCGGCGGACTTCGCGCCGCCGGCCTGCAGCTGGGCCGCGACTTCGTCGAGGACCCAGGTGTTTTTCAGCACAACCGCCGGCTCTGCCGTAATCACGAGCTCGGACTGGATCCCGGCGATCAGCTTCAGGTTTCGATCGTAGATCAAGCCGCGCGGGGCAAGAATCGGCGTATAGCTTTTCTCAAGCACATCGGCTCGTTCGGCAAGCCGGGGGCCGAGTACGACCTGGATGTACCACAACCGCAGAAGTAGAACAAGAAGGGACCCGGCGATGCAGACCGGAAAGATCAGTGTTCTCAGGCCAAGGGTCGGTCTGCGTGGTGTGTGGATGACGGACATAGAGATGACAATTCGTGGCCTGACGAGAGATGTTTGAACATGATCAATCGTCAGGTCATCAGCCTATCACCCCATCATCCCCCATGGATCGGGCAGTGACGTCTTGGCTCCTGGCCGCGCTTGAACGTCCTGGTGATTGTTTCCGGGCAATAAATCGTCGCCCGCATTCCCGACTCCGCGCACACCTCGACCTGGACCGTGTCGCTTTCATCGTGCCGCTTGGGAGGATCACGTTTGGCCGGCGGTTTCTCGACGGGCGGCTGGTCCGGGGGTGTCGCGCCCGTTGTGGTGGGAGGCGGACCTCCAGCGGTGTTGGCCCCGCCCGTGCCACCGCCGCCGACATCCCCGCCTGTCGTAGCCTGGGTTGGGGGCCCACCCGGAGGTACGGTATCGCCGCCGGTTGTCCCTGCGGTCGTGTCATCCGGCGGAATTGCTTTGACGGTCGTGTCGTCGGCGCCCTCTTCGGTCTTCGGACCTCGATTTGCGCCATTTTCTTCAGGGCGTATGATCGGCGAAGCAAACTTCTCATGGGCTCTTGCCATGATGTTCTTCCAGATTCCCGCTGCCGTGGTTGCGCCCCACATCGAGCGCGCCATGGGCAGCTGAGTGGCCCGCCCCTTCTTGTCGACCACGTTGTTGCCGACCCAGCCGACTCCGACCAGACCATCGGTGTAGCCACAGAACCAGGCGTCTTTGTGGTCCGAAGTCGTGCCCGTCTTTCCGCGGGCGTTCGGAATATCGAAAAGATGCGCTCGGTATGCCGTGCCGTGAGTGACGACCGATTCGAGCAGCTGATCGATGTCGTCGCATACCCAAGAATCAAGCTGGTTGGGCACGACGTTTGGCGAGTAATTCTTGAGGACGTCGCCATCGGCGCCAACGATCTTGGTCACGACGTAAGGAGTCGCCCGGCTGCCTCTGAGCATGAAGACGCTATAGCCCTGCGCCATCTCGAGGGGGTGAACTTCGGTTGCTCCCAGTGCGAGCGAAGGGAAACGGTTGATCTTCGAAGTGAAGCCAAAAACGCCGGTACAGTAATCGGCCACCTTGCTCGGCCCGACCCTCTCCATGACATGGGCGGCGGCCACGTTCATCGATAACGCCATTGCCGTATCCACCGAGACCGAATCTCGGTCCTCCCTCTTAGGATCGGAATTCTGCGGTCTCCAGGGCACGGGGTAACTCTCGGTTCCGGGGTAGACGAACGGGCGATTTCCCAAAGTGTCGTTCATCGATAGGACACGCTCGTTGAGGGCAGTCGCGTACATAAATGGCTTGAACGAAGAACCCGGCTGTAACCTGCCCTGGGTGATGATGTTGTACTGATCCTTGTTGAAGTCCAGCCCGCCTGCTTCGGCGAGGATTTTGCCCTCCTTGTCCATGAGCACAAATGCGGCGTCGTTGACCCTATCGCCGCGGTGCTCGTGTACGAAGTCGCGAATTTGTTGCTCGGCATATTTCTCCATGCCTGAGTCCAAAGTCGTATAGATCGTGTAGCCGCCCTGCTTGAGATCGAGGTCGGGCATATCTTGAGCAAGGAACTGGAGCACGTGGGAAACGAAGTACGGCGCCGCGTTCATTCGCGTCGAGATCCGCTCCCGATGCGGAGTTAGGTGGACTTCTTCGTCGATCGCCTTCTGATACTCGTCCTCGTTGATCATCTTCTCGTCGCGCATGATTCCGAGCACGACGTTGCGGTTGGTGATGGCCTTCTCTAGGTTCTTGACCGGGTTCTCGTCGCTTGGACGGCGAACGCAGCGCGCAAGCATTGCGCATTCGGCGACACTCAAGTCGTTGAGCTGCTTTCCGAAGTAGACCTGGGCGGCGGCGCCGATTCCATAAGCCTTCTCCCCAAAATACATGGTGTTCAGATAGAGCTCGAGAATCTGATCCTTGGTCATCTTATGCTCCATCGTGATTGCGAGCGCAACGTCTTGGAGCTTGCGGTTCATTGTCTTTTCGCCTTCGGAATAGAACCTCTTGGCGAGTTGCATGGTGAGGGTGCTTCCCCCCTGAGACAATCTGCCTTTCTCAGCTCCAACCACGACGATCCGGCCCATCGCCCAATAGTCGACTCCGCTATGGGTATAAAAGCGGCGGTCTTCGGCTGCGAGGATGGCATCGGTGACGCGCTTGGGAACGTCCGCGATCCTAATCGGTTGCCTAAACTCCTCTTGCTCTTGATAGAGGATCTTGCCATCGGCACTTACGATCGTCGTCGGCTTGGTTGAGAGCTGCCGAAGCTTATCGGGCAACGCTCCCATCAATTCGGAGGCATGCCGAAGCTCCCTCACGAAGACGACTCCCACCACGACGAAGGCGATCAGAAAAAGGAGGAACAGGGTGGCGAAGATTCGCTTGACCCGTCGCACCCATCTTGGGCGCGGCTTGGCTACGCGGGTCGTTAGAGATGCAGCTTTAGCCGCCACGGTTCTGAATTATATCCGGGGAGTAGCGCCGAGCCCAGTTGCAGCCATCTTGGCCGCTCCTTCCGAGCTGGAAGCTCGCGTTCAGCTCCCAGCGCGGTGTGTTCAGTGCTCGATGCTCTCTGCCAGCCTCCTAGCCTCCTAAACGACGCGCTAGCTCCCGCAGTTCCGCGTCCGGTAGGTCTCCCACCAAAACGAAGCTGGAGCCGCCTGCTTGCCAGGCATAGGTCCTGACTCCGGCGGGGGCGACGTTTCCGAGGCGATTGGGATCGACGGCAGACTTGAGTTGATACAGCGCGATCCGCTTTCCGTTGCCCGCGTATTGCTGGACGAGAACCTGTTGCTCGCCGATTCTTTGGACGCGAGCCGCTTCCAACTTGAATGGGATGTCGGCCGGGAGTCTGACATTTTGAAAACCCTGTCGCCTCACGATTTGATCCAGTCTGATCTCGGGCGGGATGAGCTTTGCGCCTTTGGGCATATTGAAATCGGTCTCGTAAATCTTCGGACTCAGGTTCCCCTCCGTAACATCGAAGGAACCTTGCAGAACCCCGCCCTTTGCGTGGAGTTCCCGCTTTAGGATCATTCCGCTCTGATGCTCGATCCAGAGTCTTTGGAGCACCTCGCCCTGCTTGTTGGAGATCGTTACAAGCTCGGTGGGAAACCCGGCGACATTGCCGCCCGCCGTTTCGCTCACAAGAACACCGCCGTTCGCGACACGTTCGGCGATCCGTTTAAAGGCTTCCTCACGCTGGGGTGGAAGAACCTCGATCTCGTTCTGCCGGGGAAGATAGTGCAGCCGGCGATCCATCAGCTCGACGATAATCTGTCCGTAATTCGGAGAATCCTTGGGAAACTCGATCCTGCTCCGCATCCGGTTAGTCAGGACGAACTCGGTGTGGCTCTGCCGGTTGAGTCCGTTGCGCGATTCAATCACGCGAGTTCCCGCGTAGTCGATATTTCCAGCCGCATTCAGGGCAAGCCTTAGGGCAGGCGGCAACTGGGGCGCAACCCGGTACGCATGCTCCCGGGCCTGAGCGGCTGGAACCTGTCGAATCGGCCGTCCCTGGAAGATGCGCCTGGGACGCGCTTGTCCGAATGCGGTCGTTACGGCGACAATCATCACGGCCGCAGTTAAGAGTGAAGAGAACTTCATAACGTCGCTCCGACGTCCTCCTGTTCCCAATCTGGCGGCACGACGCTCGAGGCGCCACTATCCTTTGCCTCGTTAGGGGTCATACCGTCGACAGCCACATCCCGGGCCGCCGAGCTGTCGATGTAATGAGAAACGAGAGCCTTCTCGATGCTGGTGTCAGGAGTAACGCCGGTCATCGCCGGCCGGATGAAGATCGCCACTGCCAACGCGGCGGCAAGGGCCAAACCGGCGGTCGGCTTCCACACCCATCCAAAGAGATCGAGCTTACGTTTTCGCAGAGCGGCCGCACGAAGCTTTGTGTTGAGTTCGCTGCGCCAAGTCATGCTAAGCGTCTCTTCCGGCAAAGCCCTTACCATCTCGCGAATCTGCGTTTGACCCGCGGAGTTTAGCTTCCGATCCAGTTCATTTCCTTCCAAGGCAATTCCTCTCTTCATCTATGACACCTCCGACTGGAGGTAGTTGCGCAAAACGTTCTGTAAGTGGGCCCGGGCAAGAAAAAGACGGCTCTTCACCGTTCCAACCGGCACTCCCACAATTCTGGCGATATCCTCGTAGGCGGTGTCCTCCCGATCGTGGAGGAATAACACCGTGCGAAGCTTTTCGCTCATCGTCCGTATACCTTCTTCCACTGCTTCCTGCAGCTCTGCGTCCATGGCAATCATTTCCGGCTGCCAACGGTTGTCGGCCACATCGATCTGTTCCTCGGTTTCCGGCGATATCGTCATTCCAACTTCCGACACTGACCGGTCGGCCTTGCGAGCCCGATCGACGCAAAGGTTATAGGCGATCCTGAAAAGCCACGTCCGTACCGACGATCGCGCGTCGAAGCGCCCAAAGCTCTGAAATGCTCGGATGAACACTTCCTGCGTGACATCCGCGGCTTCCTCGGCATTGGGGACCATTCGCTTTACGAAGCCAAAGACGCGGTTCTGGTAGGCGTCGACGAGTTTCCCGAAGGCGTCCATGTCCTGTCGACGGCAACGATCGATGAGCGCCGCTTCCGCCGCATGGTCAAGGTGCTCTCTGGATCCCAATCTGGTTGCTCCGATGCACAGTTCCATCTGCCCAGGCGAAGACGCCCAGCAGTTGGATTTGTTCAGTGTACGGCAGCGCAGCGCTGGGCCGTTAGGCTCAGACCGTTAGCCGGAGGCCCATCGCGGGGCTGGCCTGTTGCGGGAACCTTTAAAAGCCGACGGTATACTGAATATGCATCGGACAGATTCGCGACAGAGATTCTTGCCTTGCCGGCGGACCCCCGCCTAGAGACAGCAACGAGCCTTAGGATACGCAGATTCGGTCACGGTACGGCTCGTGCGAAGGGTACGGGCAAGGAATGAATGGCAATTAAGACTCTCTATGTGGGGAACATCCCCTATTCAGCGACCGAGGACGAGATCCTCCAGCACTTTTCAGCTTACGGCAGTCAGAATCCTCGCATCATCGAGGGCCGCGGATTCGCATTCGTCGACATCGCCGAAGATCAGCTCGACGCGGCGATCGCCGACAAGCACAACTCTGAGATGGGTGGCCGCAGGCTGACCGTCAACGAAGCTCGCCCACGCGGCGAGGGAGGCGGCCGATCCTTCAGCGGCGGCGGTGCAAGCCGTGGCTACAGTGGAGGCGGCGGTGGCGGCGGTTATGGCGGCGGAGGTGGCTACGGTGGCGACCGCGGCGGCTATGGCGGCGGCGGTGATCGGGGCGGCTACGGCGGAGGAGGCGGCGGTGGTCGTGGCGGCGACCGTGGCGGACGGGGCGGCAAGGGCGGATCCCGGCGCGGCTTCTAAAAGCAAGGCGATAACTGGAAAGACCAGAGACGAGTTGTCTCTGGTCTTTTAGTTTGAGCACTTGCGGTTTCTATCGGATCGTGCCGCCTGCGATGACCGTCATCCCTCGGTAAGCGACGGCAATCTGGCCGGGCGTAACGGCGCGAACTGGCTCATCGAACACCAATTTGGACCCGTTCCGGAGTAACGTCGCGGGTTGAGGTTCCATGTTGTAGCGGATCTTCGCCGATACCCTCAAATCGGCCGCTGCCGGCCGGGACCAAAAGAGTTCGCGCAGATGCACTTCTCGAGTCAGAAGTTCGTTGGCTTCGCCGACAACGACCTTGTTCTCAGCCGGCTTCAATTCGAGAACGAAGAGCGGACGTCCGTTTTTCGGGGACAGTCGAATCCCCTTGCGCTGGCCGACTGTGAAGTCCGCGACTCCCTGGTGCACTCCGACGGCGACGCCGCGGGAGTCGACGATCTCGCCCGGAGCAAAGATCTCGGGACGCCGATCTCTCAGGAACTCACGATAACCGCCGGCCTCGCTGACGAAGCAGATCTCTTGGGAGTCGGGCTTATCGGCAACCGACAGACCTAGATCCCGCGCAAGCGCCCGACCTTGGTTCTTCGAGCGCAGCTCGCCCATTGGAAAAAGCGTCGACGCCAATTGCTCTTGGGAGAGCATATAGAGAACATAACTCTGGTCCTTCTCGGAGCCCCTCGCCCTGAGAAGGGAGTATCGGGGTGTTGAGGCATTCGGATATTGGCCGAATGGCTCACGTCTGATCCGCGCGTAATGCCCGGTGACGAGCTTGTCGCAGCCCAGTTCGCGCATCTTTTGCATCAGAATCTCGAACTTCAGAAAGCGATTGCATTGGACGCACGGGTTCGGCGTTCGCCCGGCCGCATATTCGTCGACAAAGTTATCGATCACAGATGCGCGGAACTCCTCTTTGAAGTTCATCACATAGTGCGGGATGGCGAGGATTCGGGCTACCCGCCTCGCATCTTCGACCGCGCCTAAGGAACAGCAGCCCGCGTGCCTGGGATCGGTTTGACTCTCCTGCCAGATTTGCATCGTCAGGCCGATAACCTCGTAGCCGCGGCGCTTCATAAGGGCCGCGGCTACGCTGCTATCCACCCCGCCGCTCATCGCGACGAGGACCGATCCCTTACTCTTAGCCACTTCCGTATAGCTTCGCGTAATCTGGCAAGACGAGATCGTCAAAGACCGAAGCCGGCGTACAAGTTCGTACGCCAGGCACCCCCTTGGCAATGATGAAAAACGTCGGCGTTCCTTCGACTCCAAGGGACGAGGCGTCCTTGATGTCCTTCATCATGCGCTGGAAGGCAGGATCCTTTTCGTCCTGCATTCGCTCCAAGGTTGTTTTGGGATCGAGGCCGACGCTTGCCGCACAGTCCAGGATCGGTTGAGTGTCCTTGACGTTCTCCCTCAACTGCGAATACATGCCGTCCAAGAATTGCCAGAACCGGCCCTTTTCCCCGGCGATTTCCGCCGCGATCGCAGCCGGTGCGGCCTGTTCGTGACCCTTCAGCCCGAACATCGGGAACTCCCGGAAGACGTACTTGATCTTGCCGGGATGAAGGCCTAGAAACTGCTTAACTTTGCCGTAATCACCCTGACAAGTCGGGCACAGTAGATCGCCGAATTCAATCAGGACTATCGGAGCGTTAGGATCGCCCATGGTATGCGCGTCCGCCGGCAAGTACATGGACTCAGGTCGTTCGGCTGTGAAGTCTCCCGTGTAACCCGCTCGCGTGCCTTCCGCGACGATCCGACCACCAACGATCCCGAGCGCCACGAGCGTCGCAAGTCCCGAGATAGCAAGGAACACGCCGTTGGTCATGGCCGGCTTGGGAGCGTCGATGTCGCTCGGCGAGGCTACTTGCATCAGGAGCGCGTGGACGATCAGTGAGAGGATCATCAGGGCAGCCGACGAGAGGCACCACAGGCAGGTTGCGCCAATAACGGTGATCGAGACGAACGTCAATACCAAACTCGCCAACGACCCAAGGGCGGCGATCGCATAACCGATGACGAGAAGCCTCTTCCCCGGGGGCGAGATCAAACGCCAATAAGCTAAGCCGGCCAGAACGAGATAGGCCAGTAATCCAAGGTAGGCATTCGGGATACCGAGAGCGTGTGACGAAGAGTGTCTCGCGACGATATCGCAGCCGTGGCTCGATCCGCAAGGGATCTGTAGGACGAAGAACGCACCTATGGAAAGCACGCCGGACACGAAGACGCCGGCAAGAGCCAAGACCAGGGCAGCTCGATTCAGCGCGAGGGCTTTCACGGACGGATTATACAAGCGGTGGCGGGAATCGGTTCCCGATATTGCGGCATCGGTGCGTGGAGGGTTGAGGAGTTTGGAGCTATGCCAAACTAGGGATCGATTGCACCGTTGGGGTTATGATGCAACACCCGATACCTCATCTCCCTCATCCGCGAAGCTCACTGCTCGAGCGCCCGAAGCCGCGACGCGGGACTTACTTCGTCCAGACCTGGGGCTGCCAAATGAACGAGGAGGACTCGGAGCAGATGGCCCTCGGGCTCCAGAGCATCGGGTTTTCGCCTGCATCGAGCGCGAGCGAGGCCGAGGTCGTGCTCCTCAATACTTGCTCGGTCAGACAAAAACCCGAGGACAAAGCGTTCTCGTTTTTAGGCGAGCTAGTGCCGATGAAGAGGGCCAAACCTTCCATGGTTCTCGGAGTGTGTGGATGTATGGCTCAGCTCCGTGCGGACGAGATCAGGCGTCGCGCGCCTCATGTTGATTTTGTAGTTGGAACCGGCCAAGTTGCGCAAATCCCTTCATTGGTCGAGGAGGCTCTTACGAAGCGACGGTTCCAGAAGCGGCTCGATCTTCCCGAACGGAAGGGTGCGATCGTGGAGGATGTGCCGAAGCGAGCAGTCGGAAGGGAAGGGAAGCTGAAGGCGTTCGTCCCGATCCAATACGGCTGCGACAAGTTCTGCAGCTTCTGCATCGTCCCAACTACGCGCGGCCGAGAGCGGTCGAGGCCAACCGAAGAAATTGTCGAGGAGGTTGCCGCCCTTGCGCGACAGGGAACGCGTGAGGTCACTCTTCTTGGTCAGACCGTCAATTCCTACGGAAAGAACCTCGCAGAAGGGCGCGTACCGTTTAGCCGGCTTCTCTGGCTGCTCGCGGACGTTCCGCAATTGCAAAGGATTCGGTACACATCGCCTTACCCGCGCGACTTCAAAGAGGATCTGATCGCATGCATCCGCGACAACCCCAAGGTCATGGAGCACTGCCACATGCCTCTTCAAGCCGGCAACGATAACCTCTTAAAACGGATGAAGCGGCTGTACACGGTGGACAGCTTCTGCCGAATCGTCAGCGATCTAAGAAGGAATGTGGCCGGAATCTCGATCACGACCGACATCATCGTCGGGTTTCCCGGTGAAACCGACGAGGAGTTTGAAGGGACGCTGGAAGCCGTTGAGGAGCTTCGCTTCGATGGAGCATTCATGTTCATCTATTCGCCGCGCCCGGGAACACCGGCAGCTGACCTGGAACAGATTCCTTACGCCGTCAAGCAGGGCCGCCTGATGAGACTGGCCGAACTACAAAACAGGATTTCTTGCGAGATCAACGGGCAGTTTGTTGGTCGCACTTTGCAGGTGCTTGTCGAGGGATCGTCTCCCAAGAACCCGAGCCTGTTGCAAGGCTTTAGCCGAGAGTTCAAAATGGTCCACTTTCCAGGACCTCACGAGCTACGCGGCCAAACCGTTGAAGTCCGCGCCACCAATGCTCATCTGTGGGGACTGACCGCCCGGCTATAGTGCCTATAGTGGGAGCGCATCAAGGCGGGCGGCTCTGCCGTCCCGTAGATGGAAATGGCTGGACCGAATCCGCTTTCGAAGCCTTGCCCTAGCTGCGGCTTGAGCTGTCCGGCGGATTCCAAAGTCTGTCCGACCTGCGGGCACAGCTTCAACGTCGGACCATACTCGCAGCCGCCCCAAGCAAGCCCGCCCCCTTACGGCCCGCAAGGTTACGGTGTCCAAGACCCCAACCAACCAGCCAATTATCCGCGCTATGGTTACTACCAACCCGGACAAGGCTCAAGTGACGGCATGGCGATCGCCAGCCTCATTCTGGGCATCTTGGCGATCCCCGGCATGTGCGTCTGTTATGGCGGTCTGCCTCTGGCCATACTCGCCTTCATTTTCGGGGCCATGGGTCTCCGTGGCCGCAACCGAGGCATGGCCATTGCCGGGATGATCTGCGCCGGTATCGCGATGCTGGTTGTCGTAGTCCTCGTCATCATCGGGCTCTCGATGGGTCAGCTCGGGAAAGGGTGAGCATGTCGTCGATCCCAATGGTCCAACTCTTGCAGCTTCACCAGGTATGAGCGCCCCCTTGAGGCGTTTGAAGCCACGTCTCCGAGTCGCCATCATCGGTTGCGGGATCGGCGGTCCCGCAGCCGGGATCTTCCTTGCTCGGGCCGGCCACGATGTCACCGTCTTTGAAAGGTCGGACCATCTCGGACCCAAAGGGGCGGGAATCCTCATCGCGCCGACCGGACAGTACGTGCTGGACCGGCTCGGCCTGTTAGGACCAGTCCTAGCTCGAGGCTCTCGGATCGACCGTCTTTGTGGCCACAGCTCTTCCGGCCGCGAGGTCATGGACATTCGCTATCGTTCTCTGGATCCCAAGCTCTTCGGCATTGGCATCCATCGCGGCGCTCTCTTCTCGATCCTATACGATGCAATGATGGCTGAGCGCATTGAGATCCAAACCGGCCAAACCGTAGAGCTTGGACCATCAGGATTTGGTGGCGAACTCACGCCAGACACCGCAGTCCAGGTTTGGGATTCGTTCGACCTCGTCGTGGTGGCCGACGGCGCACGCTCGTCAATCAGGGCTTCGTTGGGATTGGAGTCGTCAGCGAGGGTTTATCCCTATGGAGCGATATGGGCTTCGGTCGCGAACTGGGGCGAATACGCCGACAACATCCTCCAACAGGGCTACCGCGGAACCAAACGAATGGCCGGGCTTCTGCCGTCGGGTCGGCTGGAAGGCGCAATGAGCCGCCAGATCAGCCTGTTTTGGAGCATTCCCCTACGGCAACTGCCCCTTTGGCGAATCAATGGCCTTGACCGCTGGAAGGAAGAGGTCCTGGAAGTCATGCCGGGAACCGAAGAGCTCCTATCGCAGATTCAATCTGTGGACCAGCTCACTGTGGCCTCGTATGTCGATGTCCGGACACGACGGTGCTACCGCGAAAATTGCGTCCTGATCGGGGATGCCGCTCATGGGACCAGCCCGCAGCTTGGTCAAGGCGCGAGTCTCGCCCTTTTCGACGCCATGATCCTTGCCGACTCCCTCGAAGGTGAGGTCGATGTCTGCACCGCCATCCGGTCCTATGCCGAAGGCCGACGCAAGCATCTTCTTTTCTACCAGGCGGCTTCGAAGTGGATGACTCCGTTCTTCCAATCGGATCACGGCTACCTTGGGGTCACCCGCGATCTGCTGCTCGGACCGCTCTGCAGAATCCCGCAAGTTCAACGAGGGATGGTCGCGACGATGTGCGGGTTTAAGGCTGGAGTGTCATCGCGGATTGCTGAAGAGAGGAATGTCATCCAGATGGCGCACGGTTTCTCTGCGTAGTCTCGAAGCGTAAACCGTCTCCGAATCGAGCTATGTAGTGTACTCACACCTATTGCAGTTACCGTATTTCGCGATATGGAGCGGACCGGCTCCGAACTAGCAATCTGCCGGTATGCCCCCCGAATTTGAATCCGAAAAAGCATCTGAAGGGCCGCCGTCCCGGCCAATTTAGCAGGTACGACTACACGCATGCCTGCTACTTATAGCAGTGTGTGGATTCTAAATATCGCCTTACACTTGGCATCGGAGAGATGGAGAGGCTCCAGGGCGGCGATCCCGCCGTTCAGCATCGTTGCCGGCGGAAACCGGCGCTTGTTTTTGTGAGGCGAGACTTGACTATGAATTCCTTTATGATTCGCATCGCGCCTGTTTTGGGGTCTGTCGCGGTTTTCGGAGCGGCCCAGGCAGACGTTCTTTGGAACCAACCCTGGAACTCTAGCGGCCAGCTCACGATTTCGCAAAACGACACATCTTCCGGAGGACTGGGGAATTTCGACTCGGCGTTCGATAACTTCACGCCGTCATCGGGCTGGTCCATCACTGAGATCGACTGGACCGGCGGCTTCTTCCCGGGTCACGGTCCGATTACCGCTTTCACGATTGGTTTCTACAATGACGACGGAGCGGGGCTTCCTGGGTCCTTCATTACGTCTGACTCGGTGGCAGCCGCTTCGGACGGAGAGACTTCCCTGGGCACGGTAGGCGGACATCCGATGTACAGCTATTCGGCCAGCCTGTCGTTTGCGGCGTCCGCCAATACGACCTACTGGATTTCGATCGTTCCCGATCTCGCCCTGCCGACAGAGTGGGGGTGGGCGACGGGAACGGGTGGCGACGGACAGTCCTTCCAGTTCCAGCAGGGCGTGGTTGGTCTCTCGCCGCAAAACCACGACTTGGCCTTCACGCTGGTCGGGTCAAATCAGGGCCGATTTGTAACGCCGGAACCGTTTACCATGTCGCTCGGCGTTGCTGGGCTCGCTCTCTTCGTTCGCAGGCGAGCGAAGAAGAGCTAAACGCCGGTCTCCATACGCTCCACAGGTGCGCGATCCTTCGCTGGATCGCGCACCTTTTTTAGTAGGGCACTGCGGCCATTCGCTAGGACTCCCCGTCGCGTGCTTTTCCGGAAGACACCGTAGATAGTGTACACACATCTAAGCGAACTTGCCGTTTCTTGCGCAAGAACTATCACCTAATAGGGTGATAGAAAGACTACCATCACCCATCGGAAACATATAAGAAACAGTGTGAAGATTAGTCATATCAGTGACTAAAGCCCCGCAATAGTGCGAGGGGTCGGCTGTTGCAACCCTGTGTCTGTTAACAGGCACGGTGCCCTATCAACTGGCTTACAATGTGCACTGGTTCATTCGGGAATTGGCGCCGGCTCCGCTCGCTCCGGACATCCTTGACTATGTTTGCATCCGCCAAGTCGAATTTGAGAATGATCGGTGTAGCGATATCGCTAGCCTGCCGACGGGCAACTGTCCGGCGGCAAGCTTTTCGCAGAATTCCGCTGGCGCGCTTTGCGATTTGCGGTGTCTTAGGGCTTGCCTTCGCCGCTTCGGCGTTGAGTGATAGCGCCACGATGACCATCAGCCCAAGCAGTCAAGCATTAGGCGCCACCGACAGCACGGACACATCCTTCGTAACGTCTTCGCCGAGCACGATCAGTTTGGCATGGACCGGAAACGGCAAGGCTTGGAACATTACCGCGAATGTCAGCAGTCACAACGGGCCCGAAACTGCCGTGTCACTGACACTCACGAACGGAGGCACTGGCGTCACGCTGAACACGCCCGCAAGCATCCTTGCCGCGACCCCGACGATCGCCAGCGACAGCACGAAACCGCCGGGAGGAACCGTTTGCAGCGTGGGAATCACGGTGACGGTGCCCGCGAATACGGCGCCTGGATCCTTCTCCGGCACGATTACCTTCGTTCTAAGCGGCGGCGCGAACGACACAAAGACCCTGACCTACAGTTATACGGTCCCCAAGCACGGCTCCATCACCGTTGGTCCGCCGAGCAGCCAGACCTTGACCAACACTGACACGACGTTCACCTCCTACGTCACAGCGCCGGCCTCACCAACCGATCTCACCCTCGCCGCTAACGATACGTGGAGCATCACGGCCAGCCTATCGACGCACACAGGCCCAGAGACGGCGGCGTTCATCACCTTGACCAACAAGTCGGGGTCCGCAACTTTCCCCACGTCGAACCCGATCAACATCTTCACAGGGAATCCAGTCATCGCCACGGGGAGCGCCTTTAGTAGCGCTCGCCTGTGTTCGGTTGCGATCACCCTGACACTGCCGGCGAACTCGACTCCGACAACATCGAACAACACGGGCACGATCAACCTCCAGCTGACGGTCAATGGCGTAAGCCAGACGCTTGCGACGCTGACGTACAGCTACAGCATCCCGCGGTACCTCAACGTCACTCTCGACCAGGGTTTGTCCTTCCATGTCACGACTCCCGGCGTCGTAACCTCGCCGCAAGCCAACCCGACAAATAGCTATTGCACGATCAATACGTCGGGCAACGTTGCTTTCCACCTTACGGCGGCCGTCACGGGCCTCGACATTCCGATCTGGCTCGCGATCGACAACAACTCGGCGTTCACTAACATCAATTTCACGAGCCTTGTGAACAACAACTCGAATGGCCTTGCGAGCATCCGTTACCCGCTTACGAACGGAACGACGGTTGGCCCGGCCAATAACGTGAACTACTTCCTCTCGGGGAGGGTGAAGACGACGACGAGCCACACCCCCGGCACGCACTCAGGCACCTTGACGGTGACCATCGTGGTAGGGGGCTGATGAAACCTAATAGCGATTTTGCCGGCGGGCTCCGCCTAGTTGGCAAATGTGATACCGCGACGCGGCTCCGAGCGGACGCGCGCGGTCCCATTCGAATCCGCTCGAATCGAGTGGTCGGCTACCGACCAAATTATGAGGAGATCTTATGAAGAAACTCGCACTCATCGCCGGTCTGGCCGGCATTCTCGTCACCGGCGCTCTGGCCCAGACGGATAGCGGTACGCGTTCGCAGACCGCGGCCGTCAATATCAACGTCGACAGGTACATCAACCTCGGCGCGATCAGTGGCGGCTTTGCGTTCCACGTCACCGACGGCGGGTTCGCCGCCACCTACGCAAGCGCTGGCGCGCAGACGTTCCAGGCGATTTCTAACGTCGCCTACGACCTCACTGCGGCCGTGACCGGCACGGGTGTGTACTCCGTGTTCAGCAAGCTGGACGGAGGTTCGTTCGTCGCGTCGGCAACCGAGAACAACAACCCAATCACCCCGGGTCACACTCACTCCGTCGACGTTCAGCTCCAGGGCAACACGAGCACGGGCCTCCCGCCGACCGCTTCGCAGGTCAATGGAACCCTTACCGTCAGCGTCGCCCCCCACTAAGGGCGAACTCAGACCCCGCATGGACGGTAACGCCGCCATCGGGGAATTGGAAGGGCCCCGCGGCTGAAAGCTGCGGGCCCTCCAGACCTGAAGAGGGATGCTCGGCGAGCGTTCCGGGCTTAGTTTGCCAGGCGCGCTTGATCGGATTCTCTAGATAGTTTATTGCGAACAGCCGATACATTAACCGGGCACAAACGTATGAAACGCAGGATTCTTCTGACAATTGCCGGCATTTTCGCGGCTGTTCTATCGTCGGCGCAGGGCCTCTATGTTCAGCCGGCCAGCTACGAAATGTCCGTGAAAGCGGGTGGTTCATACGATCTGCCGATCACGATCCGCAACAACCAGAGCGACTTACCGGACAATGTTGAGGTTTCCGGCCTTTATCTCACCCAGACCCTCCAGGGATTCGACAGCGTCGAGCAGGAGAAGGTCACCGCCGAATTCCTGAAAGGCTTTCCATCCTGCTTGTCCTGGCTCAAGCTTCCTACCCAAACGAAGTTCCCGCTGCAGCCACTTGGTCAACAGGCGCTGAACGTGAGGCTTACCGTGCCTGGAAGCGCGCGCGGGTTCTACGGCGCGGTTATCGTCGTCACGTCACAACGGCCCCAGCCGGGACCGGGCCTAAAGCTGGTGTTGAGATTCCTCGTACCGATCATGATCCACGTCGACAGCGGAGTTTCGAGGAAGGGCGGCCAAATCGACGATGCTGCTGCGTTCTTCGTGCCCGCGGACAAAACAAGGACGGCCGGAACTCTCGTCGCCTGCATGGTAAAGAACACGGGCGACGCCCTTTGCCGTTACACCGGGACGGCGAATGTCTTTCAGATCGTAAACGGCCGAAAGAGGCGCGTGATCGCGGGGACCTTCGAGGAACGGAGGGTCATCCCCAATGCAACGGTGGCTCTGACTTTCATGTCACCGAATCGGCTACCCAGCGGGAACTATCGCATTGAGACCACGATGTCGATGGAGGGTCAGAAAATGCCGCCGTTTGGCAAAGATGTCGATGTCAAGGGCGACCCGAGCATTAAGAATGCCGTTGCTGATATCGAGCTTGGCCTGTCGCCCGACCCGTTGGAGTTCGACGCGACTCCAGGAGCAACCCGCGGGATCGCGTTTAAAGTTTCGAACTCGGGCTCCGATCCGGTGATCGTCGATGCATTCGTCACGACGCCCAAGGCGATGGAAGGCACGGCCAGCTCGCGTGGAACCGGAGAATCGTTTTCAGTCGCTCCATGGTTCACGCAACCCCTTACCGGCTCTGTAATCGGGGCAGGCCAAGAGCGCACGCTGAGAATTCTTTCTACCGTCCCCGAGGGACTGCTCGTGAATCCCCTTTACTACGGAGAACTTCATGTTGTGGCGAAAACCCAGGAGGGCGTCACAGTCGGCAGTGGGACGCTGCTGATGGTCGGCAAGACCAAGGGACTCAAACCCACCCTGAAGATCTCATCTCGAGGAGAGATCATTCTATCGTCGGTCAAGACGAACGTCTTCGGGTTCACAAGTGTCTTCGAGAACACCGGCGACGGGGATCTTGAGGTTCAGTTTGAGGCGCGCATCACGGATACGGCTCGAATCAATACGGTTCAAAACCTCGATACGGGTGACCTACCGAAGCGCATCCTACCGTTCGAGATCGTCAGACCCAGCGGCAAGATCGATCTGGCCTCGATCAAGAACGGCGTGTACATTGTCGAGATCACGGCTAAATCCGGCGATCTCAAGGAAACAAGGACGGCCGGCATTAGGGTGACTACTGAAAATGGAGTCAAGAAGCTGAGTCTGGTGTCCGTTCCGAGGTCGGAGAAAGGTTGACTGTGGACTGTCAGACCTGTCGGTCGAAGCAAGGATCCCAGGCGGACCGGTCCAGAGGTGCCACCTTCAACCTAGGCCGAATCGTGCTCGCGTCGCTGCTCCTCTGTTCACTCGCCTTCGGCCAAACAAACCAGCCCACTCAAGAGGTCCAGGGTAAGCGTGTTTCGAACGTTTTCCAGGACACCGATCTGAAGCAGGCGCTGTCCGATCTTGGCACGGCCGCAGGAGTCGTGATTGTCCCCGATGAAACCGTGCAAGGCAACGTTACCGCTCAAGTCAAGAACGTGACGATCGAGGAAGCGTTAAATGTACTCCTCCTTCCCGGCGGCTACAGCTGGACAAAGATCGGGGACGCTTATCTCGTTGGAAAGGCTGATCCGACGAGTCCCAACTTCCTTCGGTTCGCCTCGAGCAGGATCTACAAGCCGAATTTCACGACGGCAGACCGTCTATGCTCACTCCTTCCTACCGCTATGTCGGCCTATGTGAAGTCGAACGCGGGCGAGCGCACGATCACGATCACCGCGGCGCCGATCATGATGGATCGCATCATGAAGGACGTCAAGATGCTCGACGTTCCTCCGATCCGCGTCCTCCTCGAGGCCATGGTTACGGAAGCGAAGACAAGCACTCTGAACCAATACGACCTTTCGTTCGTATGGAAAACGTTCGGCCTTTCGAGCGACGCGACGCTGCCATCGATGCAATTTCAATACACCAAAGTCAGCCAGAGCGATGTGGCAACGATGAAGGCCTTGATCGCCAATGGACAAGCGTCGATCAAAGCCAACCCACGAGTAATGACAATTGAAGGAAAGGAGGCGTCAATTGAAGTCGGCCAGGAAAACTACTTCGAGGTAGTTAGCGGTCCCGTCAATTTCCCCTACACGACCTTGCAGCAGATCAAGACCGGTATCTCGCTCAAGATGACGCCCTACGTTTCCGACGATGGTCAGATCACGGTTCAACTGGCTCCGGAGGTGAGCGACGCGACTGGCTCAGGCCCCGGCGGACTCCCTATCAACACCGTTCGTCGGGCAAGCACGATGGTGCGAGTGAAAAACGGAGAAACGATCGTCATTGGCGGAATGACCTTCCAGAGCATCCGAAAGCGACACAGCAAAATACCAATCCTTGGCGATCTACCCCTTATCGGGAGCCTATTCCGATTTATCTTCGACGAGAGCGATAAGCAAGACGTCATCATCATGGTGACGCCTCGCATAATCCGCGATGGCGAAGAACACGCGGAAGATATTGCCACTGGGGTGACTAATTCAACTACCATCGGAGAATCCAAGAAATCGGAAACGGCGACTAAACCAGCGCGTGACGCTGTAAAATGTAAGCCGGTAACCGCGACGCATGAGCCGCATCTAGTTTCTATCAATCACGCTAGACTAGAAGAGCTGGCGGCTGTGTCGGGACTTGGAAGGCTCTACGCCTCACGCATCATCGACTATCGCGGAACGCGAGGGCCGTTTAAGAGTTTGGACGACATCCTCAATGTGCCCGGACTCAATTCCTTCATTCTGGACGCCGTCCGTGATCGGTTAAAACTCTAAGTCTGTTCGACGATCCGGCTCGCTCTAGAATATTTAGCTCAGGCACGGTTAAGTTACGCATTGACTATAGGGAGCAAGAATCGGATAGCTGTCCACACTAGACCACGAGCCGTCTCCCTCGTGGCAGTCGGCTACGAGGCATCGAAGGGGAGTCGATGAGGGCAGGTATTTGTATCAGGATTGCATCGAATCCCTCGAATCCTATAATGGATTGGAGCGTTGTTTGCTTGCTTTAAGTAAGAAGCATACTATAATGATAGTGGGTTCCCATAGAATGGGAGAATTGCACGACGTGATCGAATGATGAATGCGAAAGTGAAGGCCCTTGGACTGCGCCTTGGCTCAGCGGCGATCCTAACTGGATTCATGATGGGCAATTCGGCCCTTGCCCAGCAGGGAGGCACGAGAACGCGGACCGCTCCAGTCAATGTGACCGTAACCAACACAACCTTCGTCGTCAGCGGGAGTACAACCGGTTCTGGGAATATCAATTCGCCGGCCGGGGCGATTTTGAATTCCAACGTGACGGGCACGGGCACGTTCAACTACAGTGCAAAGTATTTAGGCAACGGTAGCCTCCAGGCGAACATGTCGTTCACGATCAAGAACGGGATATCGGTCGCGGGCACCACCTTTCTTTGGCTTCACACAGGAAATGATGTGAAAAACAGTCAGGTTAGGGGGACCGCGACGATCAACGGCGCGGGCAGCTACTCGTTCCTGATCACGGGGCACGACGGCGGCACACCCGTTGGATCCAATCCAGACTACTTCCGGATCCAGGTCTATCACTTGGTAAGTGGCAGCCCGGTTTATGACTACGATAATCTTCGTGGTCAGCCCGACCTTTTCGATATCTCCTCGTTCTCAACGACGAGGGTTATCGCAGGCAGCGGCGACATTCAGATCAAAAAGTAGGCGAGAAAGTGGCACGTGTCCAGGAACACGTGCCACATCGCAGCTCCTTAGGAGACGAATGCCTCGGACTTCGTCGCCGCCGCGAGCGGATCGACGGCCGGAGCCACCTGGCCCGTGATCTTCTCCCTGTTTTGTTGGAGATCGGCGCCCAGTTTCAGCAGAGCCCGAATTCCGTCGAAGACCTGCTTTCGGGCAACGTCCGCCTCCTTGGCAACCAGGGGTCCCCAAGGGTCCACCGGCACGGGGCCGTTTGGGCCGAGCACCCATAACGGGCCGTCGGCGAGACTGCCGATGAGCCGGTTCCACATTTCCTCGTCGATCGGAATCGGCAGGATGAACGTGAAACAGTCGGCCTCGACCGGATGCGAGGCGATGCCGTTTGCGATGACGACGATCTCTGTCAGCCCGATCGGAAATCCGAACGGGACCGTGAAGTTCGTGTGGTTTATTGCCGGCCCGGTTGCGACGGCCATCGTGTTATGGTCGAAGGAGCGAGCGTAGTGCGTTTCGCCGGTCGCGATGTGGCGCAGCCGAACGATCGGGTAGTTGGTGGCCATCGAGGCATCGTCTCCATAGCTGCACGCCTGAGACAGACCGTTGAATTGCCTGCCGTAGATCGTGTAGCTGTGTCCCGGCCTGATGAATACCGGATACGCCGTGATTTCCGGTCGCCAGGATTCCAAGGGTCTGCCACCTGGATCGTAGAGATAGATCGCCTGGGTCGCCGCCGCAAACAGCACTTCGCCCGTCGGCAGAAGCAGCATCCGGCCATTGTAAGGAACTCCGGTTGAGTTTGCTGGCGCGGTAATCAGGCTTAGGCTTGTTCCATTGAACTCATAAAAGTAGGTTGGCGACAGATAGTCTCCGGAGATCCCATCGACTGGTCCGCCGACGCAAAGCACCTTGCCGTTGATAAGCACGCAGCCCGGCGCATCCTTTGCTCCGATCTTCTTGCCTGCGACGGCGGGGAAATCTGGCCCGACCGTCCAGGTTCCGGGATCTCCTGGTACGGGAGGTCTCGTGTACAGAGCCGTCTTGCCGGTGGCGCCGATGCAGAAGACGCGCCCGTCATACATGAGAAGGGCTGGCCCGATCTCGATCGAGGAGGCCTCGACGAGGTCGACTGGGACTGTTCCCGCGCTGACCCAAGTGTTGGTGACCGGGTTGTACTTTTCGGCTTTCGGATGGCCCGTGCACTCCGGCGACAGGATTGTGCCATCGGGGAGCAGGGTCCATGTTTCCTCGGAGCTCCGGTCTGACTTGATCGGCCCAGCCGACCAAGTGTTGGTGACCGGGTGGTAGACGGCGGTTCGGGTATCGCCGAGGTTGCCGATGATCACGTCGCCGTTCGGGAGGACGCAGCAGACGGCGTCTCCGATGTGGGTCCAACCCGGCGGGCCGGCGATGACGGTCCAAACGTCCAGGACCGGGTTATAGATCTCGGCCGTGTTCGTGTCGGCGCCGGCGTCGCTATATTCGCCGCCGGCCACGAAGACTCGGCCGTCTCGCAGAACGGCGGAGGCGTAGTAGAGCCTCGTGTGATGCATGGGCGCGAGGGGCGTCCAAGTTCCGTCGATGTATTTACCACTGAGGCTCGGTTTGAGATGCCACCAATGGATGCCTCCGTTCTCTTGACACATGACCGTTCCATCGGTCAAAAGCAGCATGGTGCTAGCGTTGAATTTCGGCTGGTTGACCAGCGGATGCCAAGTTCCAGACATGGCTTAATGCCCTCCCTATGGGCGGCTGAGCCCACGTCGGGCTAAGCACTTGCCCCACTGTTAATACAGTACAACGGAATCTAGCAAGATTATCTGGAAAGTAGTCAGAACTTAATAGATTGGAGACTATCTTCGAGTAGTGTTCGGTCGCTGTTGGCGCTTAACCCGGGAAACCTGGCGACGTCTTGATCAGATAAGCCTGGCCCTGATGATAGCCAGCATGGAAACCAAGTCGGGCAAAGGCC
The DNA here is from genome assembly GCA_964576205.1 of uncultured Fimbriimonadaceae bacterium. Classification (GTDB taxonomy): domain Bacteria; phylum Armatimonadota; class Fimbriimonadia; order Fimbriimonadales; family Fimbriimonadaceae; genus JAEVZK01. The sequence continues at coordinate 51,471 of CAZNUL010000016.1, forward strand.
CCTTCGCCATCGATCATGGGCCCGAGAGCGCTCTTGATGACGCGTTGGCGAACGTCCGGCTCAGCGGCCGTAATGATTGGTTCGCAGATTGCGCGTGCGTAGTCGAGACTGGCCGCTACGAACTCCGGAGTGATCTCCGCAGGAGGGAAGGGGAAGAGTGCATCGTTCACGACACCCTCGGTCGCCGCGCTCCTGAGCCGCAAGCCCTCGTTGTCGAGAGATTTTCCACTGAGCTGCGAGCTAAAGGAAACTTCAACTCCCGCGACGTGTAGCGCCATTTCACCGATCGAAAGGGATGTTGGATGGAGGCGCCAATTGAGTTGTTCCTGACTTAGGGGTGTGATCTCGTCGAGGAGGCGTTTGCGAGATAGAGACCATGACGCGGCGAAGTCGGACATGAGGACATGATATCCGGTTGATTTGGATACAGCCAGCCGAACCCTGATTCAGTCTTGGTCTCAGAATTAGGTTACGGTGGGCGCCGTGCCCGGGAGTTCCACTTCATACACTCCGGAGAGGAATGTTCCCTGATCGAGAATCACGAATCGTAGCTCGAAGCCGGCGGGCGTGTCGCGGAATACGTGAAGCGAGGTTCTGCTTCCGGCGATCTCCATCTTCCAAGCAGTTTTGATTTTGGCCCGGGCGGAATAGGCCGTTAAGTGCCCGCGAGCCGCTAGGTGAACGCGAATCATCTCTTGCTCGTCTTCGCTCGATTCAGATCCGACTACCTCGAACTGATCGAGGGCGCTGAGGACGTCGACAGACCGCTCGACCAGCCGCATCCGCTCCGCGGCCGAAGCCGCTCGGTGGGGAGGCACGCCGTCGGATCCGCCTTGAACCAATCTGCCTATCACGGGGAACTGAGCTTGCCAGGGCTCTCTCACATCACCAGTATATCATGTCCTAAAGGCGGTACAAGATACGCCAGGAAAAAAAGTCTCAATCCTAAGTCGGCGGGAAGGCTTCAACGATATCCAGATGGGAATCGCGGACGTTGATCGTTTCCGGCACGACTCCAAGCGGCGTCATAGGACGGCGCTTCAGCAGCCGTCCCGACGATCTCTTGTTGAAACGGCCCTACGACTCCGAAGCGGCTCTCGAAAGGCGAAGCGCGACTTGGACGCGATTCTCGCAGTGAAGTTTCCGAATAACTGTGCTGACCAGGTTCTTGACGCTTTGCTCCTTAAGGGCCATGGTTTCAGCAATCTTCTGATTGGTGAAGCCCTTGGAGATCAGGCACGCTACTTCGTACTCGCGGTTCGAAAGCTCGAATCCATGGGTGATCATCCGAGGGCGGCCGCGACCTCGAGGCATCGGTCGAGCAATGTCCGAACCTAGCGTCATTGCCTTATCAACGAGGGAATGACCGCTTTCAGAGCGGCTGACGCTGTTCTCGAATCCGGGAGGGAGAGTCTCGCCTTCTGTGATCAAGATCGTGCGAAACTCGCCGAATGTTTGCGCTCCCAACAAGAACTGGATGTCGCTATCCGACGCTCCACGTACGTCAAAAATGAATAGGTCTGCCTGCTCCTGACGGGCGGCTCGAATGCAATCGCGGTGCTCTGTACCCGCTGAAACTACATGGAACCGACTCCCCGAAAAAAGGCAAACGAGGCCGTCGAGAAACAGCCTTTCTGAAGATGTGATCGCTACACGCACGTCTATAGGATGACGGAAATACGACGAAAGAGCTAGCCTTTTCTTGTATTTTTCGGAAAAAACCCCGAAGTTTGCTCGCACATCGGGTGCTTTCCACTATAGAATTATTGGGTGGCAATTGAGACCGACCGTAAGGGCCTTCTTGCCGCATGCGTTTCCATCCGGGAGATGGACCGCGAGATCGAGACGATTCTCTGCGTATCTGTTCACCAAGCGGTGGAATACGCTATTGCGGACCTTTCACGACGGTCGGAGGGAACTGCGGTTGTCGTAGTCGGAGAGGAAGGGACGGCTCTCGAGCTCGACTATGAGCTTAAGCGCCGGTCCGCCAGCCTCGCAGGGGCTGTTGGCCAGGCCGGACTCTTTATTACATTGGCGGCCCAAGACATCGTCCGCGATCGGATCCGCGACGAGGCGTGGTTCGAGGACTTCGGCGTCTTCGACATCGAGGAAGCCGGGCGGCCCGAGCGCCTATTCGCGGTATTCCATCCCGATCTTCCCGAACCGGCCAAACCGCATAGGAGGGTGGCTGGAAACTGCCCGGCGCCGAACAAGTCCTTCGTTAGGCGTCACCGCGAACGCGACGAGCTTCAGGATCTGTTCCTTCACCGGCAGTTTGTAACGGTCACGGGATTTCCGGGTGTGGGCAAGACGATGACCGCGGTAAACGCGGCTCGAACCTTGGATGAAGAAGCACCGGACGGGCTTTGGTGGTTCGCCGTCGAGGGCCGCGCCTCGCTGGAAGAGCTGCTCCAGGAGATCGGGACCACGAAAGGACTCCTTGCGCTAAAGGGGCCCGTCGACGTTGAGCGCATTGCCGACGCTCTTGCCGGAAAAGACGCGATCTTGATTCTCGATGGCTGCGAGTCGATGTCGTCGGAGATCGCGCGATTCTGCAACGCGATACGCGGGCGCTCTAAGAAGGTCTCGGTGATATTAACGAGTACCGGGCCTCTCGGATTCGAGGATGAGCACGTGTACCGCTTAGACCCCATGACGTTGGTGAAGCCGGAAGACTCCGGGGAGGACGCGGTCATCGTCAGTGAGGCGCTTGCACTTCTTTACGAGCGAGCGACTCAGGCTGGCGCCAGCCTTGGGCGCGACGACCGCAGCTTTGAGCTCGCTGCTCAGATCTGCCAGCGTGTCGATGGCTTACCTCTTGCGATCGAGCTGGTCGCGGCATCTCTAAGGAATTCGTCCCTTCAAGCGGTTCTCACCGAGCTCGAAGCGGATCGACCGGACGGATTCCGCAGCCGCCTTGAGCGTCTGGATCGGGTGCTGGCCCTCAGCTACCAAAGCCTTTCCGCCGAGTTGCGCTCGTTGCTCCACCGACTTGCGATGTTTCGGGGCGAGTGGAAGCTAGAGATAGCGTTACAGGTTTGGGGTGACCAGCTTACAGAGTCGGAGCTCGAGCGGCTTCACCGGCATTTGACGGACAGCTCTTGGCTCGCGTATCAGCCCGATCGCGACACCTATCGGATGCTGAACACCATGCGCTCCTATTGCGAGAGCAGTGCCCTAGCCGCCGCCAGCTCTTCTGACTATGGCAGCGCAGTGGTCATCACCGAAGCCGGCGATAACGAAGTGATTCCACTTTCAGAAGCCGACCCGGCACTCAATCACTATTGCGACCAGATGGCGGGGTTAGCGTCGAAAGTGTGCGCTGGCTTACAAGGAGCCGACGCTCTCGAGGCCGAGACCGTACTTACGCGCCACTATCCGGACTTCTTGCATGCGCTGGAAGTGGCGATTCGCTCTCACGGGACCTCGGACTGCGCCTCGTTACTGATGGAGAGCATGGTTCACGCCTGGCTGGCCAGGAACCTGGTGGACGATGCCGAACGGGTTGCGACCAGCTACCTCGCCACGAACATTGGTGGAACCGACGCAGCACGAGCTTGGGTGATGCTCGGCGTTGCGAGATTTCGCCGTGGCAGATTTGTGGAATCGAGTGAATCGCTCGGTCGCGGCCTTGCTCTTTGCCGGGATAAGAACATTACACGGGGAGAGGTTGCAGCCCTAACCAACCTGGGTCTGGTTATGGTTGGGATGGGGAAGCCTCGAGAAGCAAGAGAGTACTTCAACGAGGTCCTTCCCATCGCCAGACAGTTCGGCTCTCCGATGCAACTTTGTCAAGCCCTCTGCAATGCCAGTGAAGCAGAGCTCCTAATCGCAGAGATCAACGACTCGGAAAAGGAGGAGTGCTTGCGGCGAGCGAAATCATACGCCGAGGAGGCGGGGCAGATCGCTTCTTCAGTGGGACCCGTAGCTGAACAGGCTTACTGGAGTATTCTGGGTTGGCTAGCACGGGAGTCCGGGAATCTAACCGAGGCTGAGACTTACCTAAATCGAGCAGTGTCGGTATGCCAGCTTCATGGCCTTCGGCACGAGTCGGGACATGCCACCGAGGAGCTAGCGGGAATTAGCCTGATTCGCGGTTTGGGACCTACCGCGGCAAAGCTTCTTGGGTTGTCACGACAGATTCGCCGGGAAAACGCAAGGGTTCGAAGCGACAGGGAGCTGGCACGTTATGGATCCCTCTTGTCTGAGCTTTACGGGCAGGTCGATAAGCCTAGAGCGGACCGACTCATGGCCTACGGCGAGAAGCTTGACCTGACTGACATACTCTCTACGAGTATCTACAATGCGTAGCATGCCGCTCCAGTCAGCTGCCGACGACTATTGACACCGGCAGCTTTCCAATTCAATCCAGGCAGTAGTGGCTACTGTCCTCCAAGAAGTAACACATCCATAGCCGCGCTTCCTCCGTTACAAGTCGCGCAGCCGTCGAGCAAGCCAACGGCGAGGAGTGACACCTGTGCCGAAACCTTCACGCTAGATTGGCCGGCGGGAATCACGACCTGACTCGGGAGGCTGCTCCAATTCCCGGGGGTTAGACTCGAAATGGATACGACCTGATCTTGAGTGGCGACTTGACTCAGATCAATCTCGATCGTGACAGTCTGACCGGGAATCAGCACCGCCGATCCGCACGAGAATACAACCGGAGTTCCGGGGTCCGGTTTTGCGCCTTTGGCGCCGGCGAAAGAGATGAGGGAGACAGCGGTGGCCAAGATGGCAGCCGCACGAACGAGCTTTGAATAGAACATGGCACCCGGTCATTCGGCAAGAATCCGGCCAGGCGTCGGCGCTAATATGCGCGTAATAAATAATCCAGGAATTCGACCAGCCTTGAGTACACCATGTGGGTGCCGTCGGAATTGACGACGGTATGGATTCGGTCCGTCGGCCGCGTAGTGAGATTGTATTTAATGCATACGCCACAAGCGGGCGAAGTCAAGTTCCGCTCTTGCGGAAATTACCCTACAGGGGTATAGTGTTTGAATCTTGAGGCCGACGCCGTTGTTCACGTGTCCACGCGGATGGTGCTGTCTTGCAGCTCTCGTGACTGGGAGGTACTGCATTGCTCAGGGGACGATCAACGTGGAAGATGCCGTCAAACTCGGCCTCGAGAAGAACCCTCAGGTCGCATCCGGACGCGCCGGCGTCGCGGCAGCCCTCGCCAACTATCGCTCTCTTGCGACACTGTCCCCGATCACGCTTGGCGTGACCCAGGTTCAAGGCACGAGCACGGCGCCCACGATCAACGGGACGAACAACGACACCTTTATCGACTTGGGTGAAACCATCGATCTAAGCGGTCAACGCCGGTACCAGGCAGCCGGCGCTGACGCGACATTTCGATCCACCTTGTACCAGTTCCAAGAAACTCTGCTTGGACTGGAACAACAAATCAGGGACGCCTACTGGTCGCTTGCGGCCGCCCAGGCGCAATCTCAGATCGCGGATGTCAGTCTTAAGGAGTCGCAACGGGTTTACGATCTCACGATCAAGCAGGAGCAGGCCGGGGCGGCGCCTCGAGGAGACGTCATTCGATCCTCGATCGACGTTGCTAACGCAAGGCAAACCCTGATTTCTGCCCAGGGGGCTGAGAAGACTGCTCTTCATTCCTTCAACGTACTTCTGGCCCGGCCGCCCGAAGCCGTGGAGTCCCTCGCCGACAATCTGGCCAGCGATGGGGCCGCTCCACCGGTTGCTCAGTTGGCGTCTCTAGACGACCTGGATTCCCAGGCCAAGCGGAATCGCCCGCTGCTGAAGTCGGCGGCCGAACAGTCTAAGGCTTCGACTTATGCGGTTCGCCAGGCCGAGGCGTCTCGCTGGCCAGACTTTACGGTCGATTATCAGAGATCGCTGCGGGTCCCAATTGATACGTTTCTCTTCGGGCTGAGCTTTCCTCTCCTCGACTTCGGGAGTGTCAGCCAGTCGATCCGGTCGGCAAAGGAATCGAGGAAGCAAGTCGATGCGCAGCAGCTTCAGACCAAGCAGCAGGTGGCGCAGCAAGTTGCCCAGGCCCGCACCGACCTCGATGTGGCCCTCCAAGCGGCGGCTGGCTACAAAAAGGAGATCCTCGATCCTTCGGTCACCTTGCTCGCAATGGCACGCCTAGGGTACGAGCAAGGCGCGACCGGCATCCTGCCCGTAATCGATGCGGAGTCGACGATCCGCAACGCGCGCGTGGGATACATCAACGCCTTGCTGTCCGTTTACAAGGCCCAGGACGAAGTCCTAGCCGCGACCGGAACCCATGCCTCAGGCCTGGCGGGAGGCCAAGTGGGGCTGGATTCGACGCCCGGGAGTCTGTCGCCGCGAATGAAGGGAAGCCAATGAAGTATCGGATGCTCGTTAACAGGCGTAGGGAACCCGTTCCGGGTTCGATCGCAGGGGTTGTTCCTGCCATTGGTCAGAGGCAAAGCCCGGTGCCGATGGCCGCTTCTGTGATCGCCCTGCTGCTCTCAGGATGCGGGCCCCAATCCGGCGAGTCTTCGGCCAAGAAGAATAACTCGGAGCCCAAGCTCGTTCAAGTCGCCGGTCAGCAAGCCTTGCAGGTCGATCCGGAAAGCATCAAGCTCGCCGGGATTACCATCGAAACTGCAGGAAACGACAAGCTGAGCGCGTCTATGCAGCCGAGCGGCGAAGTGCAGCCGACCGACAATGGAACCATCCAGGTCACCTCCCGATTGCCGGGCAAAATCGCCGACACCTTGGTTTCGGTCGGCGATCACGTTCACCGTGGCCAAGTCGTCGCTTACGTCGACAGCGTCGATCTCGCGAACGCCGAAGCGGCATATCAGACCGCGGTGTCCCACGCCAACCTCGCGCGGAATCAGCTCGAGCAACAGAAGAAGCTCGCTGGATATGGCAGCCTGAGCGAGCAGCCCGTCGAGGATGCCAAGAAGGCCGCGGCCGCCGCGGATGCCGCCGTCTCGAGCGACGAAGCTCAGATCAAGGTCGACAAGCTGGCCCTCCGAAGCACGCAACGCCTCCTCGAGATGGGTGAAATCACAAGAAAACCGGTCGAGGACGCGCAGAATGCTTACGCCCAGTCGCAGGCGGCGGCTGCCCAGGCCAAGGTCGCTCTCGATTCGGCCCGGAAGAATCTCGACCGGACGAGGATTCTATTTAACGGGGGCATCTACTCGAGGCAGCAACTGGAGGATGCGGAGGCAGCGTTCAACAATGCGGTTGCGGCTTCTCAACAGGCGACGACGGCCGAGGCCCTTGCCAAAGAGGAGCTGACTCGACAGGAGTCGATCTTCAAGCAGAACTTAAATGGTGCCTCCTCCCTTCAAGGCGCACAGTCGAAGCTCCAACAGGACGAACACACCTACCAGAACGACTTGATCGCACAAGAACTTGCCCACAAGCAATATCAACGAGCGCTTGTCGTGCATAAATCCGGGATCCCGATTTCGCAGGCCTTGCAACAAGCTCAGGACACTTTCGACGAGGCTCAAATCGCCGTTCAGGGTTCTGCCAACACGCTCAGGCTCTACGGAGTCACTCCTGGAGCGCCTTTTGGCGAAATTCGAAATGGGAGGGTCGTGATTCCGGTTACGGCTCCTCTCGAGGGCATCGTCGCCGCCAGAAACATGGTGGTCGGCCAGAACATCGACACGACCGTGAATTTGGTTCGCCTCGTCAACCTCGACCGAGTGAACATCGAGGCCCAGGTTTACGAAAAGGATGTTCAGGGCGTCGGCGTGGGAGATTCAGTCCAAGTTCATGTCACAGCCATTCCCAATCGCTCCTTTTCGGGCAAGGTCCAGTGGGTATCGAGTGACATCAGCCCGGACACGCGGACGGCGACCGTTCGAACGGTGCTTGCCAATCCGGGATGGCTCCTGCGACCGGGAATGTTCGCAAGCGTTGTCATCGGCAGCAAGAACTCCGTGAAGACGATCGCCGTACCCGCTGATGCCGTGATGCAGGAGGGAGACAAGCAGATCGTCTACGTCCAGGTAGGCGCCGATCAGTTCGTGAGGCGGACAGTCAAGGTTGGAGAAGCGGTCGGCGGCAAAATCCCGGTGCAAAGCGGCTTATCGCCAGGCGACCGGGTAGTAGTAGGGGGGAACGTCTTCCTTCAAAAGGAGCAAGAGCAGCTCGAAACGGAAAAAGCAGGCTCGAAATGATCGACCGCTTTCTCCAGAGCGTGATCCGGAATCGACTGGTTTCGCTCGGTTGCGGGCTCCTGTTTGTCGCGGCCGGACTCATCGCCCTTCGGAACTTGAACATCGACGCGTTCCCCGACATTACTCCGGTCCGGGTTGAAGTCGATACCGCCGCGCCCGGTCTCGCAGCGGAGGAAGTCGAGAAGCTCGTCACTCACCCCTTAGAGGTGGCCCTTCAAGGGATTCCGAAAGCAACGAAGATCAACTCGGAGTCGAAGTTCGGCATTTCGGTCGTGACGGTCTACTTCGAAGACGATGCCGACGTCTACTGGGCGCGCGACCAGGTGTCACAACAACTTGTCGGGATTACGATGCCTACAGGCATCACCCCCGCGATGGGCCCGAACGACACGGGCACCGGCCAGATATTCATTTACGCCGTGAAGAGTCCGAACCGGACCGACATGGAGCTGCGCACGATCCAGGATTGGACAGTCACGCCGGCTCTAAAGGCAGTGCCCGGCGTTGCCGATTGCCTTTCCTTCGGTGGCCAGGTCAAGCAGTACCAGATTTACATCGATCCCGATCGACTGAAGGCCCACGGATTGGGCATCGACGATATCACGACGGCTGTCAGCAAGAACAACCAGAACGCGGGCGGAAACTACGTCCAGCACGGCGGTACCCAGTACATCGTTCGCGGAATCGGGCTCTTGCAAACGGCCGACGACATCGGCAATATCGTCGTCACCGCGAAGAACGGGACGCCTGTCTATGTCAAGAACGTCGCGACCGTCCAGATCGGAGCGGAGGATCGTCAGGGCTCGGTCAGCGAGGACGGCAAGGGCGAAGTTGTTTCTGGGATCGTTATCCTGCGGCTCGGATCGAACACCAGCGATGTGATCAACCGCGTCAAGGAGAAGTTCGCTCAGCTCAAAAAGGGCCTGCCCAGGGACGTCGACATCGTTCCCCTTTACGATCAGTCACTCCTCATCAAGCACAGCATCGACACCGTCAAGGACGCTTTGATCGCGGGCGAGATCCTGGTTATCCTGATCCTCTTCGCCCTATTGAGCAATCTTCGCGCGGCAACTGTCGCCGCCCTGGGCGTGCCCGTTTGTATGCTGATCGCTTTCATTCTGATGTGGCGAGCCGGCATATCGGCCAACTTGCTTTCGCTGGGCGGCTTGGCGATCAGCATCGGGATGATGATCGACGCCGGGATCGTCATCACCGAGAACATCTATCGAAACGTTAGCGAGACGTGGCAGGAGGGGGAACCTCTTGAAGAGGTCGTACTCCGCGGTGGGACGCAGATCGGGCGGCCCGTGCTCTTCGCGATATTCATCGTGATCGCAGCTTTCATTCCGCTGCTCGCCCTGCGCGGGATCGAGGGAAGGCTTTTCGTGCCGCTGGCCCTCTCGATCATCTTCTCTATGGTGGGATCGGTGGTCATGGCCTTCGTGATCGCGCCGTCGCTCTGCCTTGTTTTGCTCCAGGGCGGGCATCCGAAACCGGCGAACCGAATCGTGCAATGGTTGAGAGCCCACTACGAGAGGAATCTAGGAAGATCGATCACGAAACCCAGCCGCATCACGATCATTTGGGCCGCGGTGACCCTTCTCAGCGTTCTTCTGTTTTCGTTCAGCGGCTCGGAGTTTCTGCCCAGCTTGGATGAGAACAACTTTCGGATCCGCGCGACCCTTCCCACAAGCATCTCGCTTGAAGAAGCGACGCGCCTGGCGGAACGGATGGAGTCGGTCATCATCCGCAACCCAAACGTCGAGCATGCGATCTCGTACGTCGGGCGCGCCTCGCTTGGAGGCGATCCCGAACAAGTCAGCAACTGCGAGATATCCATACCGCTAAAGAATCCTAGTCAGTGGGTCGGGGCCCGTTCAAAGTCGGAGTTGGAAGAGCAGCTTCGCGCGGAACTGAGCAAATTTCCCGGCGTAGAGCTGCAGTTCTCTCAGGAACTCGAGATGCGGAACGATGAGTTGATCTCCGGATTCAACACACCGATCGCAATCTTCGTCAAAGGCGACGACACTTCAGTGCTTCTCCACGAGGCGGACGAAATTGCAAATCAGCTCAAGAAAGTCGGAGGCGCGACGGACGTCAACGTCGAGGAAGTTGCGGGGATAGACGACCTAGATATCGTGCCCAATCGGGAGGCGATCGCTAGGTACGGCATCAATGTCGCCGACGTCATGGACGTCGTACAGTCCGCGGTAGGAGGCTCGACTGCAAGCACCTTTTACGAGGGTGAAAAGCAGTTCGATATTCAGACGCGGATGATGCCGCGTTATCGAAACAACGTGAAAGCGATCGGAAACTTGCTCGTCACCGCATCGTCAGGCCAAAGAATCCCCCTCAGCCAGCTTGCGACGATCGAGGTGAAACAGGGCTTGTCGGAGATCGGACGGATGGACGCGAAGCGGCGCGTGGCGGTACTCGCCGACGTCCAGGGCCGCTCAGTTGGCAGCGTCGTGAACGACGCGAAGCAACTGATCGCCAGAAACGTTAAGCTCCCGGCGGGTTACACGGTCGAATGGGGCGGCGCCGTCGAGGAGCTGCAGCACGCGCTGGAGACTCTCTATTGGGCGATCCCCGGTTCACTTTTGCTGATCTTCGTCCTCGTTTATGCCTGTTTTGGTTCATTCCGTGACTCGTTCGTGGTTCTAACCACGATCCCGCTCGCAATCATTGGCGGAACGTTCCTGTTGCTGGTTATGGGGCTGCCGATCTCTGTCCCGGCAATCATCGGCTACATCGCCAACTTTGGAACCGAAGTCCAGAACGGAACGATCATGGTGTCCTTCATCAATCGTTGGCGAAGCCGCGGCTTTTCGGCTCGGGAGGCAGCGGTGTTCGGTGCGACGGAGCGGCTCCGCCCGGAGATCCTGAGCGCCTTGATCGGGGTGCTTGCCCTGATTCCTTTCCTCCTCACCTCTGGCATCGGGGCCACCGTCGAGAGGCCCTTGGCCGCGGTGGTTATCGGGGGTATCGCCCTGTCGCGGCCGATCGCGTGGTTCCTCCTGCCAACCCTCTACGTTTGGTTCGATCGAGAAGGTAGGGCGTCGGTGGCGAGGCCTGGCGAGCCGCGGGAGTTGGACCCCAAGGACCTCCATGTCATCTACCCGGACCCGGAAAGCTAAGCTCTAGTGGGCCGGACGAACTTGACTGCGCGAGATGGTTAGCCGAGCAATCAGGCTCAGCACCAGGACGAAAATCAGGAGTACAAGGGCGCCTGACCAGGCTTGGTTGATCCAGTTGTCGTAAGACGAAGTCGCATAGTCGTAGATCTTCATCGTTAGCGATGAAACCGGCTCCGATGGCGCGAGCTTCCATTGGTTGCTTCCGAACGCGGTAAAGATAAGAGGAGCAGTTTCGCCCGCGATTCGTGCGATCCCCAGCATGACGCCGGTCACTATTCCCGCCTTGGCAGCGGGGAAGACGACGGTGCGGATCATCTGGGCCTTGCTTGCCCCGAGCCCCAGCGCGGCTTCACGATAACTGTCGGGAACGAGTCGGAGCATGTCTTCGGTGGTTCTCGCGACTGTCGGGATCATGATGACGGCAAGCGCCATGCCACCGGCCCATGCCGAGAAGTGCCGGAAGGGAAGGACAAATGCCGCGTAGGCAAAGAGCCCGATCACAACGGAAGGGACGCCGTTAAGGACGTCCGCGGCAAATCTCACGATTCCGCCGAGCCTGCCGCGAGAAAACTCTGCTACATAAATGCCGGCCATGAGGCCGGCCGGAATGCCGAACATGCCTGCGATGGCGACCAATTCGACCGTCCCCAAAATGGCGTGTTTCAATCCGCCACCCTCCTCGCCGGCGGGCTTGGGGAGCTCAGTGAACAGCTGCAGGTTGAGACCCGGAACGCCGTGACTGGTAACGTGGTACAAGACTGCCCCGAGGGCGAAGCAGGCGAGAAGGCCACAGGCCGTGAACACCCATCTCATCGCCCAGTCGAGCAAATGGCGGGCCCGAACCTGACCGATGCGGACTGATCGAAAGATGATCCATAGCGATAGCAAAATCGCGACACAAAGCTCAAAGCCGCGGATCAGGCCACCGACACCGAATTTGCGAATGTCGGAAAAGACCTGGAGTCCGACGAATCCAGCCACAAAACCTACGGGCCCAAACCTGGCGGCGAAATCGCCGGCAGCCGTCGCCCATTGCCGGAGCCGCTCGACTGACTTTGTTCCAGGCTTCGAGCCGCTTAGCTCGCTCTTTGTCGCGACGATCAGAAGCCGGGCAAAGACATTGACGATAAACGTGATGACGAACAGGATGAGCGCAATCTCGAGCAGAGCGGAGCGATGCAATGGAACGTTTTGAGCCTCGTTGAACTCGTTCGCGAGAATCCCGGACATCGTATAGGCAGGCTGAAAAAGGGACGCCTTGATCTGCTGAAAATTGCCGATTACCATGACCACGGCCATGGTTTCGCCTATGGCCCGGCCGAGCCCAAGAATGCATGCTCCGCTGATTCCGGTCTTGGAAGCCGGTAGGACGACATTCTTGATCGTCTCCCAGCGAGTGCTTCCCAACCCGATCGATGCCTCTCGCATGCTCACCGGCACCGTTCGAATGACCTCGCGCGAAATCGCGGTAATAAACGGCGTTACCATGATCGCGAGGATCAACCCCGCGGCGAATACGTTGACCATGACGGGAACGCCGCCGAAAAGCGGATTCGCGCCCAGCTTGTCATTAAGCCAGGGAGTCACGTGGTCTTGAAGAAACGGGCAAAGGATCGTGAATCCCCACAGGCCGTAGACGATGCTCGGAACCGCGGCGAGCAGCTCAATCACGAAGGAGATCGGGGTAGCCAGCCACCTCGGAGCGACCTCGGTTAGAAACAGGGCTCCCCCAAGGCCGATCGGAACGGCGATCAAAAGGGCGACGAAGGATGAGACAAGAGTTCCGAAAATGTAGGTGGCTGCCCCGAAAACCTCCTGCTGAACGTCCCAACTCGTCTCCGTTAAGATGGACAGCCCATAGCGCTGCCGGGTAGGCGCGCTGTCCTTGAAGAGAGCGAAGGCGATCCACCCGATGAGCAGGACGATTCCAAGCCCGAAGAGCATGCTCCCCGTCGAGAAGATGCGATCGGACGCGCGCCGGATGATGGCGCGCGTCCTAGGTGCGTTGCCACCTGGTCTTGTGGATTGGACTGGGTTAGCGAGTGCCAAGACGCACGTTTACTTTGTTTGGACGTCGGCTAACTTTGTCGAGTCGAGATCGGTGATCGATTTCGGCAACGGGGCGTACTGCAGTTCCTTGGCCATGTCCTGCCCCTTGTCGAGCACCCACTTCAGAAAGTCGACCACCGCCTTGCCCTTCGCGGCATCCTTGGGAGTCTTGTCGAGTAGGGCGTAGGTGAATCCGGCAATCGGATAGCCGTCCGGCGCCGAAGTATCGACGATCGAGGTTCGGAGGTCCTTTTGAAGCGCATCAAGCGCGGCATTCGCAGCGGCCGAGGTGCTCTCAACGGTGGCATCGACGTATTTGCCGCTCTTGTTCTTGAGCTGGGCGTACGTCATGTGAGTTTGAATCGCGTACGCCAGCTCGACGTAGCCAACGGCGCCGGCCGTCTGTTTGATCGTTCCCGCGACTCCCGCCGTTTTCGCACCGCCGACGCCGCCTGGCCACTTGATTTCCTTACCCTTGCCCGGCGTCCAGGCGGGCGAGCCGGTCGCAAGGTAATCGGTAAAGATATAGGGCGTGCCTGAAACATC
>CAZNUL010000017.1:0-21640 GCA_964576205.1 uncultured Fimbriimonadaceae bacterium
CTGAACTCGCCGAGAAGCTAAAGTCGGGACGGCCGCTTCGCGTCAAGCTCGGCGTCGATCCCACCGCCCGAGACGTGACCCTGGGTTGGGCGGTGGTCCTTCGCAAGCTTCGCGACTTTCAACGGCTTGGACATCAGGCGGTGTTGGTCGTCGGCGATTTCACTGCGATGATCGGAGATCCGAGCGGCAAGAGCAAAACCCGCAAGCAGCTGTCCGCCGACGAGGTTGCCACGAACGTCGAGGCGGTCAAGAAGCAGTTTGGAAAGATCCTGGATATCGGCAAGACCGAGATCCGGCCAAACAGCGAATGGCTTGCCAAGATGAACTTCGAGGACGTGCTCCGGCTCTGCGCGAAGACCACAGTGGCGAGGATCATGGAGCGGGACGACTTCTCAAAGCGGTGGGACGCGCACCAGCCGATCGCGATGCACGAGCTGATGTATCCATTGCTGCAGGGCACGGATTCGGTGGCCCTGAACGCCGACGTCGAGCTCGGTGGCAACGATCAGAAGTTCAACAACCTCATGGGCCGGCAGCTCCAGGAGGCCAGCGGTCAGCCGCCGCAAGTCGTGGTTCTTTCCCCACTCCTCGTCGGAACGGACGGCAAAGAGAAGATGAGCCAGTCGCTCGGAAACTACGTCTCGATCGTCGATTCCCCGAACGAGATGTTCGGCAAGACAATGTCGATCCCCGATGAGCTGATCTCGAATTGGTTCGAGCTCTGCACCGACGTACCGATGTCTGAGGTGGCCGAGATGCTCAGGCAGGGCAAAAATCCTCGGGACGCAAAAGTGCGGCTGGCCAAGGAAATCGTGGCCCTTTACCACTCGGGTGAAGCCGCAGATGAAGCCGAGCGCTATTTCGTCGAGACGTTCACGATGCGACAGCAGCCAGTGGAGGCAGCGGAGGCGGCGATTCGGTCGGAGTTGGGCGATCCGGTTCCCCTAGCCGCATTGATCGCAGCTCTTGGGATGGCGAAAAGCAATGGCGCCGCCCGCGACCTGATCAAGGCTGGCGCAGTCTCAGTGGACGGCGAGAAGGTAAGCGATCCGACGGTTCGGTTTTCGCGATCTGAACTGGTTGGTAGGACGCTCCGCGTCGGCAAGCATCAGTTTAGGAAGCTCATTTAGGCGCGAAGACCTCGATCCAAGCCCCTTTCGGGATGTTGCCGACGGCAGCTCTCAATTCATCCGGCGCAGCAATGAAGAATGGAGCCAACTGGCCTTATCCACGAAGTGTCAGGACCGCAATGCCGATCTTCCTCAACGGGTTCTGGAACGGGATGTTTTTGTCCTTTGTCACTAGCACGTCATAGCCGTGGGCCGCGAGCCAGCGCAGCAAGGCGCCATTCTGCAGGCTCTGCATTTTCAGCTTCGCGATACTCTCTACTTGAAAGTCGCGTAGGGCGAACTCTATGTCGGGCTCTACGTCCTCGTCGAGGAACACTTTCCTCAAGCAGCCGCTTCCAGGAGATCGTCGAACCGGGCACCCGCCAAAGCGAGTACGGCGTGGACGCGAGCCTCTCCAACCTGTGGGAACGACTCCAGAAAGTCGGTTATGGTTGAACCGGTGCTAAGCCAATCGAAGAGCTCTTGAATCGGGATGCGCGTGCCGTAGAAGCAGACATCTCCGCTGTGCCTGTCGCGATCTTGCCACAGGATGTCCTTGTACACCCGCTCTGCTATAGGCTGGCTGTCCACATCCCCATTTTACGATACGGTGAACGGGGCTCTAGCGGATCCAGGCCGGAGCACCTGGAGGCTCGCAACCTTTTCATCCCAATTAGGGTTCCATTTCATGAGGCGTCAGGATTTCTCCTATATCCTGCTATGAGGAGTTTGTAAGGTTGGACTACCCCGAGCTAGAGCCGCTGGGCGAAGACATGTTCCTCAACACGGAGCGGCGGTGCCCCGTCGTGCTGCTCCAGGACACGTCTTCGTCGATGGAGCCCAACATCGCGAAAGTGAACGAAGGACTCCAGAGCCTGCACGCCGACCTCCTCCTCGACGACCTCGCAAGCCAGCGCGTGGAGATCGCGGTGATCACGTTCGGGCCGGTGCGCCTGGTTCAAGATTTCGTTACCGTGGACCAATGGCTGCCTCCCCGACTGCACGCCTCGGGCGGCACTCCGATGGGCGAGGCAATGCGGTTCGCCATTCAGCAGTTGCGGATGCGAAAGCGTGCCTACCGAGAGGCCGGAATCGCGTATTACCGTCCATGGATTTGGCTTGTCACCGACGGCGCCCCAACCGATCGCTGGCATGATTCCCTTGACGATGTTCAGGCTGAAATCACGGTTGGGCCCAACAGCACGGCTCCGGTGGCCACCGACAAACCCGATCTGGACGTGCTACGGCGGGTCAGCCATCCGGTGCACACCGTGATGCTGCGGGAGGCGAAGTATTGGGAGATGTTCGTTTGGCTGTCGCAGTCGCTTAAGCCGGTTTCCCGCGCCAACCCGCATGCCATGCTCGACCTGCCTCCGCCAACGGAGTGGGGTGAGGTCCATACGTGAGATGGTCCTACGCCTACGCCTACCGGGCGGGCGACGGAAAGCAGCGATGCGATGACGTCTGCGTGTGCGAAACGCTCGGCGATACAATCATCGCGGCGGTGGCGGACGGCGCCGGCTCGGCCGATAAGTCGCACGCCGGTGCGTCCATCGCCTGCCTCACATTTGTGGAGCTTGCCATCCAGATCTTCTCAGGAACGATCGAGCCGACCTGCCTGATCGAGGCTATCCGAATGCGTATCCCGGGGGGACAATGCGACGCGCACGCCTGCACCCTCGTGGGAGCGGTCGCCGGGCCCCACGGGGCTCTGGTGATGCAGGTAGGGGACGGGGCAGCCGTTGTCAGGGCGCCGGGAGCAGGCTCTAACTCACGCGCATCAATCGCATCACCTTCATCAGATTACAAAGTAGCTCTCTGGCCTGAAGAGACCGAGTTCCTCAACCACACGTTCTTCGCGACCGCTTTGGACGCGGAAGAGCATCTTCAAGTCCATCGCTTAGGCGAGCCCATCGAGGAGCTTGCGCTGTTCACCGACGGGCTTCAACACTTGATCCTCGATCCCAAAACAAAGGCGCCGCACCAGCCGTTCTTTCAAACCATCTTCAAGCCGCTTTCGAACGCTCCCGAGCACGACGTCAAGGCGAGCTGGTGGCTCGAGCGCCAACTGGGTTCCGATCAAGTCACCAAGCGAACGGACGACGACACGAGCATCGTGATCGCACGGAGGCTCGCAAGATGAGGGTATTCAGGTGTTGGGGTATTCAGGTATTGGCACGAGATCCCCGGGGCCCGGCGCCTGGCGCCCGGCAACAAATATCCCAACACTTGGATACCTCAATACCCGGAGTTCTCCGATGCTAAGGGGTGTTTCCGAGTCGGCCCGGCGGCACAGCCAGGCGTTCAGCTACATCCCGGATAGTGGTGCTCTGCTGGCCGGAGGAAGCACCGAATATCGGCTCGACGGGCTCATCGCAGAAGGAGGAGAGGGCCGGGTCTTTGAGATCAAGGGTCGGGACGAGTTGGTCGCCAAGATCTACAAGGAGCAGGACCTCGGCCGAAGGGAAAAGCTGCAGCTCATGGTGGACCGCAGCACGCGCGGTCTCCGGAAAGTGAGTGCTTGGCCGTTGAGCGCGCTCAGCGATTCCGGCGACGAAGTCGTTGGCTTCGTGATGGAGAACCTGACCGGCTGGGAGCCGCTCCACCACGCGTATCAGATCCGGTCTCGGCTCAAGCTGTTTCCCCATCACACCTATTCGTTCTTAGCTCGCGCCGCCAGGAATCTCGCAACATGCGTCCATCACCTCCATGAGGAGGGCATCGTCGTCGGCGACCTCAACGAGTCCAATGTATTCGTGAACGGCAAGGCGATGGTTAAGATCATCGACGCCGACAGCTTCCAGATTCAGGGACCGACCGCCCTCTATTCATGCAAGGTCGGGAAGTCTGAACTCATGCCGCCGGAGTTGCAAGGGGTGTCCTTCGAGGGTCTCCTCCGGACTCCCGAGCACGACCGATTTTCGCTTGCCGTCCTCCTGTTCCAGACGCTGGTCTTTGGTAGGCACCCGTTCGCTGGGACCACCCAACACCATCACGACTTCACCCTGGAATCCTGCATCGAGCACGGATACTACGCCTACACCCAAAGGCGTCGAATTCCGGTGAGCCCACCGCCCAACCTGGATCTGGCATGGCTACCAGACAATGTCCGGGAATTGTTTGAAGAGGCATTCGATCCCGCAACCACCGAACGCCCCACGGCAAAAGCTTGGTACTTCGCGCTCAAGGATCTCGAAACTTCCTTAAGGACGTGCGCGGAGAACCCGAGCCATCTCTATTGGAATGGAGTAAGGCGGTGTCCATGGTGCGACCTCGAGGACCTTTGGAAGATCGCTTTGTTCCGCCCGGCGTTGTCCGATCCGGAGCAGGAATATGAAGTGGGCGAGATCGTCGCCAAGATGTCTTCCGTCCCCTTCCCCGTCGGCCTCGGTAGGGACGTTGTCGACTTCGATTACAAGGCGTTGCCACCGGCCAAGCTCGGAGCTTGGGAGTCGTTCTTTGGGCGGGCAGCGAAGAACTGGGGCTGGTTCATCTTCTGCTTCTTCCAGATCTTGGGCATGCTGAGTACGCAGAACTCAAGGGTTATCTTCACGGCGGTCTATGCGTTCGCCGTTTTGGTTCTGATCCTATTCGGGGCCGTCTACAGCCGTTCCGAGATGCTCGTTAAGCGAGCAACCCGAAAACTTGGCGGGATCGCCGAGAAATGGAGGCAAGAAGCCGATCCGATGCTCTACATGGAGGTGCTCGTCAAGTACGAGGAGATCGCCAATTCGCTCAAGGACGTCAAGGCGACCTACGAGCGGAGGCGTCAACGATATATCGAGGACATCCACGTGCACGAGCTCGAAGCGTATCTCGCGAAGTATTCGATCCTTATCGCCGACGCCGGGCCGATCGGAAGCGAAAAGCTTTCGTATCTTCACGATAACGGAATCAGGACGGCTTCCGATCTTTCGCACGAGAAGATCAGGAGCCTCCCGAGAGTGCTTCCAAATCAGGAGAAGCAGGACCTTATGAGCTGGCGGAAGTCCCTCGAAGTCCAGTTTTGGAAAAGCCACAACTACAAGCTGACGATCCATCAGGAACGAAAGCTCATCGTCGAGATGCGAAAGGACAACGATCGCATGCGGCAAGAGCTCGAACTAGCTCCGTCCCACCTCGAGGAGTTGGCGGCTCGCCTCGCCGACCGCCAAGGTCAGTTGGCATCTGAAGCCGAGCGCTACGTCGGCGTTCTCCGCGAGCATGGACCCAAGCTTCTCGCTCTCGAGGGGAAGAAGGCGTGATTGGTGGTTCGTGACTCGTAACTCGTTCCACGATCCTCACATGTTAAGCTAGAATGCTATGCGAAGAGGCGTGCTCGCTCTCACCCTGCTGCTTGCCGCAGCTACATTTGCCCAGGATCGACTGCCCCATATGCCCCGATACGACCGCTACGACAAACTTCGAGGCGAAATCGCGGGATCGGTCACCCGAGGCGATGTGAATATCCATTGGGCCGCAGACTCGAGGAGCTTCACGTACATCAAGGCCGGCAAGCAAGTCCGTTACGATTTGAAGTCAGGGCTTGAGACCGAGGAGAAAGCTGGCGTCCAGGATACCGCGCCTGCCCAGACTGGACGCGGCCGAAATGGCGGTCGACGGGGGCCGGATCGAGGTCGCCAGTTTACAACCGCGTTCAGCGCCGATGGCAAGGCCAAGGCTGAGTGCCGGGACCGAAACATCTTCATCTCGGATGCGGACGGCAAGAACGAAGTCCAACTAACGGCGGATGGCGGTGTAGCGAATCGAATCAAGAACGGCACCGCTTGTTGGGTTTACGGGGAAGAGCTGGACCAGCGAGAAGCGATGTGGTGGTCGCCCGATGCCAAAAAGCTCGCTTACTACCGATTCGACGAAGGGAAGGTGCCGGACTACTTCCTGCAGATGCGGCAGGTCGACATCCAAGATCAATTGGACACCGAGGCCTATCCGAAGGCCGGCGCGCCGAACCCCATCGTCGACGTTTACATCTACGACCTGGCGTCCAAGAAAACCACGAAAGTGGACGTCCGCTTTGGCGACGCCACGATTGGCGAATACATTTACGAGATCCGCTGGTCGAACGATGGCAAGGAGCTCTGGTTCAACCGGACAAACCGTCGCCAAAACATCCTGGAGTGGTGCGGTTGCGATCCGGAGACCGGAAAGTGCCACACAGTCTATCGGGAAGAAAATCCGAGCGGCTGGCTGGATAACCACTTTGATATCACATGGCTGACTAGCAACAAATCGCCATCCGCGAACAGCCGCTTCCTCATGATCTCCGAGAAGAGCGGTTTCCGAAACATCTACCTTCACAATCCTGATGGGTCGCTGGTTCGGCAGATCACGAGCCACGACTTCGAGGTCGCCAGCATCCTACGGTTCGACGACAACCATATCTGGTACATGGCCAGGGACGGAGACACGCCCTATAAGCTCCAGCTTCACCGGATCGGAATGGACGGCAAAGGCGACAAACGCCTGACCGATCCCTCGCTCAACCACCGCATCGAACTTGCGCCGGACGGCAAATCCTTTGTCGACGTTGCCGAAAGCCTGTCCGCGGCTCCAACGAGTGTGCTTCGCGACGGCGAAGGCAAGGAAGTCAAGGTTCTCGCCCAGAGCGATCTCACCAGGTTCGAGAATCTGGGGCTCAAGAAGGCGGAGCAGTTCACGTTCACGGCCGGCGACGGCAAGACGAAGTGCTACGGGTACCTGCAGTTTCCAAGCGATTTCGATCCCTTGAAAAAGTATCCGTTGCTCGTGAGCGTGTACGGCGGACCGGAATCGGGAATGGGCCAAGAGCGCTTTCAGATGCCGGCTACGATCACGGAGATGGGCTTCCTTCATTGCTGGATCGACGGGCGCAATACCTCCGGCCGGGGCAGAGCCTTCCGCGAAGGCGGATATATGAAGCTAGGCATCCTGGAGATGGACGATCAGGCCGCGGGCGTTAGGGAACTGGCGAAGCGTCCCTATGTCGACGCGGCCCGCGTCGGGATCTACGGGACCTCGTACGGCGGCTACTCGTCGGTTATGTGCCTCCTTCGCTACCCGGACGTCTTCGCCGCCGCCAGCGCGATCAGTCCCGTGACGGACTGGCGCAACTATGACTCGATCTACACCGAAAGGTACATGTGGATTCCCCAAGAGAACAAGGATGGTTACGACGCCGGATCGGCGATGACCTACGCTAAGGACCTGAAGGGCCGCTTGCTTCTTTATTGGGGAACTTCCGACAACAACGTCCACCCTTCGAATTCGCTCCAACTGATCCGCGAGTTTGGCCGCCAAGGCAAGAGTTTCGATATCATGGTCGGTCCCGATCAGGGTCACTCCGGCGTCAATTCCAACCGCATGTGGGAGTTCTTCGTCGACAATCTGATTCTGAACGCGCCTAAGGACCCGGTCAAGCTGGTCTGGAACAGGCGCAGTCGCCACTAGCGGCTGGGTTTCCCGGCGACCGGTTGACGAGCTAGGCCTCGTTTACGCTTTGAAGGGCCTCGGCCAAGTCCAGCAGATTGATCTCCCTGGAGGTCACCTGCTTCAAACTGTCTCCCAGCATGATCCGGCAGAACGGACAGCCGACGGCAACGTTCGTGGCGCCGGTTGCGGCCAACTCTTCCGCACGCCGATTCGAGGGACGTTGGGCGGGCGGCTCCTCCATCCACATACGGCCCCCGCCCGCACCGCAGCAAAGGGTCTTACGACCCCGGTGTGTCGGTTCCCTCAGCCCCGAACTCCTCGGGCTTTGACCGAACAACGAGGGCTCCGGAGACAGTGACTCGTTAAGGTTCGTCGCCTCCCCGAAGATCGCCCGCGGTGCGTCGCTCTCGTTGTTGATCCGGGCAAGATAGCAGGGGTCGTGGAAGACGGTGTCGGTTCCGCTCGCCGCCTTTAGCTTGCCTTTGGCAACGAGTTCGGCGAGGAGCTGGGAGTGGTGAACTACTTCGAGAGAATTCTTGGGTCCGTCAAGCTGGTCGAGTACGAACCCGTACTCATTCTTCAGTGTGTTGAAGCAGTGCGGACATGGGGTGACGACCTTCTTGACGCCGTACCGCTGGAACGTGGATGCGTTCCCCATCGCCTTCTCCTGGTACAGAAACTCATCGCCGATCCGTCTGGCCGGATCGCCCGTGCATGCTTCTTCTTGGCCAAGGCAGGCAAAGCTAACTCCGGCCTTCTTCAGGAGCTGAGCCACCGCCTTCGTCGTCTTCACGGCGCCGGGATCGGTCGCGCCGGCACAGCCCACCCATAACAACCACTCAAATTCGACTCCGTCCCGACAGAGGGGGACGTCGAGACCCTTCATCCAATCTTCGCGACTGGCGCGCGGCTGCCCCCACGCGTGGTCGGTGCTGGCGACTTGCCTCAGCATCGTGGCGCCGGTACCGCTCAGCCTTCCTTCGGCCACCAGCCATCGCCGGGCATCGACGATCATGTCGACGTGTCCGATGAGAACGGGGCAGGCCTCGACGCATGCATTGCAGGTCGTGCAGGCCCAGAGGGCCTCATCGCTAACCTTTTCGGCCACATTCGAGCCGTCCACCATTGCCGAGCGGAGGTTCTGAACCACCCGCCTAGGGTTTAGCACCTTGCCGACGTTCCAGGCGGGACACACTTCCGTGCAGCGCCCGCACTCCATGCAAGCGTCAAGGGACATGAGATGCCAGCGCGAGTAATCCTTCGCGGAGGCGACTCCGATCAGTCCCGACTGCTCGACTTCCTCCATGGAGATCGGCTTGAGTTGACCCATTGGCTTGTCGCCGCGACCGGCGGTCGTCAGAACTGCCATGACGAGGTGCCGAATCCGCATTCGGGGAAGAGTGACGAACAGGATCAGGATCCAGGTGACGTGGAACCACCATACGAACACGTACATACCGTCGGAGTAAGATCCTTCGAGGCGGGCCAAAGCGTAGCCGACCGGCGAGACTGTATCCCAAGGCTTGGGATCGTTCGATATCCGCGCCGCTTCGAGCCAATAGCCGGTAACTCCGATGATGAGTAGAAGCGCCAACGAACCAAGGTCGCTCCAGTCGGTCTGCTGAGCCCTCTGCGGTTGAGGGTGATTCCCTAGAGGGCCATCCGTGAGACCACCTCGCCGCCAATGCCGTGAAGCCAGGAACCGCCGGACCAGTGCCCAACCGATCCCGACCACGAAGAGCAGCCCGAGCACATCGAAGGTTGTCTCGTAAGCCTCGTAAAAGGCCCCCTGCTGGAACTTCCAGGGGCCGTAGGTGTTAATCGCCAGGATCGTTGTGGCCAGGAAAAGCGAAAGGAAGCCGTAGAAGATAAGCAGGTGCATGGGCGCGCCCGATTTTCGCCGGGATGAGCGCACCTTCCGTTGTTCGAGAACGTACACCCAAATGTTCGCGAGCCAGCGACGTGAGTCCGCGATTGAGGGAATCCAATACCGCCAGCCAGGTGCCCGAGCCTCGACCGCACGGCCCTGCATCCACAGACGAACGCGCACCGCGATCTGCCAGCACATGATCGCGAGGGCGAGATAAATGAGCACATAGAAGACGTACTTACCGGCGCCGATATGGAGGAATTCTTCACGCGACGGAGTCATTTGCATGTGGCATCGCCTGCCAGTCGAAGGGCGTCGGACGCTTCCAACGCCCGGGCATTCTCGAAGTCCCCAGTGTCGAGTCCACGGCGGGCTCGAAGTGGCATCAAACGATGCTACCTCGCACGCATTTCCACCGGCAAAGTGCCTGCTAGGAAGTCATTTCGATATTTCTCGAAATATAGGATATACTTGGCATGTGGACGTAAGGAGCGCTGCCGATCGATTCAAAGCCCTCGGCGATCCAACGCGTCTGCGTATCTTCGATTTCCTGCGATCGTGCTGTGGTCCTGTCGCTGTTGGAGACGCGGGCGAGGTCAGGCCGGTTTGCGGCCCGACGGTCGGTGAGGTCTGCTGCCAAGTTACGGGTACCGAAAGGATCACTTCGACGATCAGTTTCCATTTGAAAGAGCTGCGCAACGCGGGCCTGATCACGATGGAGCGGCGCGGGAAGAACATGGTCTGCGCTGTCAACGAGGACGCGCTGAGGGAGTTGGGAGCCTATTTTGCCGCGAACGGCGGGACCGACGAATGTTGTTGAAAGGCCGCCGTTAACTAGGACCTATTGATTTCGTGGGTTGCGGCCAGCCGCCGGGCACGGGATCGGTGGTGACAACTTGTGATAAGGGGGACTTGCCCCGAACGACGGATAGCGAATAACAGAAATGGATACAACCAATGTGTCAGATCGGGACGATGTGCGAGAAATCGTTCGGCAGAGATACGGAGAAGCCGCCCTGCGGATCCTAAATGGAGCACAAGGGTCGGGCTGTTGCGGCGCCACTGCAGGCGATTCCTGCTGCGGCAATGACAAGGGGGATGAGCCCTGCTGCACAAGCGTCGAGGACCCGGTCACGAGCAGTCTCTACAGCGAGGCAGAGGCTGCGGAGATCCCGGAAGCCGCGATCTTGGCTTCGCTCGGATGCGGAAACCCAACCGCTCTCGCTCAGTTACGCGAGGGAGAGGTCGTACTAGATTTGGGAAGCGGCGGAGGCATCGACGTACTCTTGTCGGCGCGTCGGGTTGGGCCCACCGGTTTTGCTTATGGGCTCGACATGACTGACGAGATGCTGGCTCTCGCCGAGATGAACAAGGCGGACGCAGGAGCGGAGAACGTGAAGTTTCTCAAGGGGGACATCGAGCACATCCCTCTCCCCGACAACTCGGTGGACGTGATCATCAGCAACTGCGTGATCAACCTGTCTGCCGACAAGGATCAGGTTCTGCGGGAGGCATTCAGAGTTCTTCAACCTGGCGGGCGATTGGCAGTTTCCGACGTGGTTGTCGATGGCGAACTCCCTGATCCCATCCGCAAAGACATGGAGCTGTTCATCGGTTGCGTGGCGGGCGCGCTTGAGCGAGAGGACTATCTCGGGAGGCTTTCTTTGGCCGGATTCGTCCAAGCCGAAATCGAGCCGACTCGCCGATATCGGTTCTCCGCGATCGAGGGAAGTTGGGCGCCTAACGGCGTCGAGTCGATGAATGAAATGGAGAAGCAAGCCCTCGATGGGAAGATCATGGGCGCGTTCATCCGGGCGGTTAAGCCCAAGTGAGAATCCTATTCGTCTGCGTCCATAACGCGGGTCGATCTCAGATGGCGGAGGCTTTCGTCAACCACCTTGCACGGGCCGCTGGATTAGACCTGATCGCAGAATCAGCGGGAACGGTTGGCGGCAAAGTCCTGAACCCGACGGTCGTGCAGGTGATGGGCGAAAGGGGAGTGTCCATGGACGGACAGTCTCCAAAGCTATTGACTCAGGAGATGGCGGTCCGTGCGGACAAGGTGATCTCGATGGGATGCGGGGTCGATGCGGCGGCCTGTCCGGCTAAGTTCATTCTTGCCGAGGATTGGGGTCTCGACGATCCCGCCGGGCAGCCGATCGAACAGGTCCGTTCAATACGCGATCAGATCGAGACTCGGGTTCGGGAGCTCATGCGGCAGACGGTGAAACTGTGATCAAGCGATACTCGGCGGAGTTGATCGGCACGTTCGTCATTGTTTTCGCCCCGGTTGCGGCAGCCAGCTCCGGATCTTCGGCGGGGGGCGGATCGGGGCTGCTGGTCGCCGCTCTCGCCTCGGGTCTGCCGGTGCTGGCAATGATCTACGCACTCGGCCCGATTTCGGCAGCCCATTTCAATCCCGCGGTAACCCTCGGTTTCGCGATCGCAAAGCGATTTCCATGGCGGTTTGTGGCGCTGTACTGGGCAGCGCAGTTCATGGGAGCGACTTTGGCCGCAGTCGTCGCTTTCGTACTATTTGGAACGGTTGCCGGCGCCCACGTTCCCGCCGATCCGTCGGCGGTCGTTCGAAACATCGGCATGGAAGCCGTGCTCGGCTTTATCCTCATGTTCGTGATCGCGGCGCTCGCTACCGACCGCCGAGTTTCGAGTGCAGCGCCTCCGATCGCGATTGGGCTGACGGTGGTCACAGGCGTTCTCATTGGCGGTCCGGTGACCGGCGGCTCGATGAACCCGGCGCGCTCCTTCGGCCCGGCTCTATTCGTTCACGGAGCCTTAGCCCATTACTGGGTTTATGCCCTCGGGCCCTGCGTTGGAGCGGGTCTCGCGGCTCTGATTTATGAGGCGATCCGACTGCAGCCTGAGCATGCGAAGGGTGCTCCAGAAGATTTGTTCGGGGCTCAGGACGCTCGCCCATCGCGGAGCGCCGTTTAGGCTTGCTCCTTCGCCGGCATGACGCCTGGGAGCTACTTCGCAAGCGGAGTTAGGCAGCTGCGTTGGCTGGCAGCGAGTTGAAAACCTCGGCGAACCGATCCAGGATTTCGAGAACCGTGGCCTGTATGTCGGGAATCCCATGGTGATCATGGGACTCGGCGGAAGCGATCTCGGCGACGAGTTCGGCATTTACGGTCACGACCGCTCGTCCAAACCAAGATTTGAGCACTTCTCCGGTAACCGACGACGGGCGCCCGTTGATCCCTAGAAATGCTAGAAGGGCCACGAGCGCCGTCGCCTCATTTCCGGCATCGAAGGGATGCATCTTGACGAAGCCATTGACGAACCGAGCAGCCTGCGGGAGCAGCGTATTGCTTTCGCCGTATGCGTATTGATAGAAGACTGCCTCCTCGAGACGCGCGTAGCTGAAACGCTGAACCTTCTTCGTCACCTGAAGGTTGATCCAGAGAACGTCTTGAACCGTGAGGTAATGCAGGGATGCCATACGCCAAGGAAAAGGGTACCCCTCCTTCCGTGTTAGGGGTGGCGACGCTTTTGCGAGGGCAGGAAGTCTTGTAACTGACGCGCCGATTGGGCGCCCGCAGTAACCAAATCGCCACGTGCGCCGGTAACCCCTTAGAAATGGCGGCGCGTCTCAAGCTGGGGGCAGTATTGCGGAAGGTCGGTGCGAAGGCGATGGGTACAAGAATCAGCCTCGTACAAGCCATTTCGCGGATCGATCGATCACGCTAATGCAATGCGAACTCTCTTCGCGCTCGTTCTGGTCGGATTGACGGGTGTTGCGCTGGGCCAGTCTGGAATCGACCCGGTTTTGGCGTCTCGCTACTTTAAGGAAGCCAAATGGGCATCTGACGACGACGGCGGCAAGCTCTGGGGAAGGCCTCTCTACGGGCCGATGATGTTCGCCGATCCGCGAACCCGGCAGATCGTTGCGAATCAGGCCGACCAAGAGGGCCGGCTCAAGGAGCAGGATGGAGTTTGGATCGGTACCCTTCCGCCGGAAGTCGGAATTGCGAACACGGCCATCGATTGGTCGGGAGTGAAGTGGACGATGGTCATGTGGAACGCCCTGAGCGGTCCTCAAAGCATCCGGGTCCTGCTAATGATGCACGAGTGTTGGCACCGTATCCAATCCGATATCGGCCTGCCTGCCAAACAAGAGCCAAACTCCCATCTCGACACGATCACCGGCAGAATCTGGCTTCGCCTGGAATGGCGGGCCTTGGCAGCGGCGTTGGTAGGGATCGGACCGGAGCGGGCGGACGCGATAAGGGACGCCTTGATCTTTCGCGCGTACCGCCGGAAACTCATCCCTGACGCGGCGGCCCAGGAGGATCGGATGGAGGTTCACGAAGGGCTCGCCGAATACACGGGAGTGCGGCTCATGGGACTCGGCGACTGGAGCCGGGGAGCTTACATGGCGGGCCGGGTCAAGATCGACGCGGTTAACCGGCCGTCCTATCCTCTCTCGTTCGCGTATGAGACCGGTCCTTGCTATGGCATTTTGCTCGACAACACAGGCAAAGACTGGCGCTCCAAGCTGACACCTAGCTCGAGCCTCTCCGATACGCTACGCGGGCTGAGCGCTGTCGCCCTTCCAGCCGACATCGAACGCGCCGCGAAAGACCGGTCGAACGCCTATGATGGACGGCAACTCACGGAGGAGGAAACGCAGCGTGAGGAAACGAGAAAGGCGGACGAGATCAAGTGGCGCAAGCTCCTCGTCGATGGCCCAGTTCTCGAACTGCCAATTCCGAGCCGCAGTTACAGCTTCGATCCGAACACCGTCTTTCCGTTAGGCTCGGGCGGAAGCGTATTCCCAATTAGCCACATAGCCGACGATTGGGGCGTGCTCCAGGTAAAGAATGGGGTTCGGCTCAATGCCAACAAGGACACCGCTTTCGTCGCCGCACCAGCAGAGGCGAAAGCACTGGATAACGCCAACTGGACCTTGACGCTGAAGCCGGGATGGAAGGTCGTTTCAGGCGAGAGGAAGGGAGACTACAAGGTCGTCAAGGTGTGATGGGCCGAGACCTAAGGGCCCAGGCCACGTCGGCTTTCATCTTGCCGATTCGGGCTAAGCGCCCTCGAGAAAAGGCATCATCTCCCGTAATCCTCGACCAACCAGCTCGATCGGGTGGTTTGCGTCTTCCTCCCGGTACCGCCGCATATTGGGAAGGCCGTTTTCATTTTCCGCGACCCAGTTCTTCGCGAATGTTCCGTCTTGAATCTCCTCGAGCAGTCTCTTCATGGCGCGGCGGCTTTCGTCGTTGATGACTTTCGGGCCGGCTGTGTAATCACCCCACTCCGCAGTTTCGCTGACCGAATACCGCATGTAGTTGAGCCCGCCCCGATAAAGAAGGTCGACGATCAGCTTAGTCTCATGGAGGCATTCGAAATAGGCGGCCTCCGGCTGGTACCCGGCTTCCACGAGAGTCTCGAACCCGGCCTTGATCAACGCCGAGAGCCCTCCGCAGAGTACGGCTTGTTCGCCAAACAGATCGGTCTCGGTCTCTTCTTTGAAAGTCGTTTCGAGCACACCGGCTTTCCCCGATCCGATTCCCCACGCGTAGCTCAGGGCGATTTGTTTGGCGGTCCCTGCCGGATCTTGTTGAACTGCGATCAGCGCGGGCATTCCGGCTCCGTGCACGAACTCGTGCCTGAGCCGGTGCCCGGGACCCTTCGGAGCGACCATCGCGACTCCGACGAACGGAGGCGGCTGGATCAGGCCGTAGTGGATGTTGAATCCGTGGGCGAAGAGAAGAGTTTGGGTGGACCTTAGGTGATCGGCGACTCCTTCGCAATAGATGGATTTCATGGGGACGTCGGGCGTGCAGAACATGAGCACGTCCGCCCATTGGGTTGCACCGGGCACGTCGAGGACTACCAGGCCGTCGGCTCGTGCCTTCTCCCGACTCTTGCTGCCTTCGTGAAGGGCTACTTTGACCTCGACACCCGAATCTCTAAGATTCTGGGCGTGGGCGTGGCCTTGGCTGCCGTAGCCGATGATAGCTACTGTCAAGCCTTTGATGACGCTGGGATCGATGTCCTTTTCGTGATAGATGGTTGCCATGGTGGTTTGGAATTTAGAATTTGGAATTCAGAATTTGGAATCTAGAATCCGGCGCTGGGAAGGTGGCAAAGCTCACATTCCAAATTCCAAGCTCCAGATTCTAAAATTGAACTAGGCGACTTTCATCGCGACGAGCCCGGTACGGACGACCTCGTGGATTCCGAACGGGTCGAGCATCTCGATTAGGCGCTGGATCTTCCGAGGTTCGTCCGTCATCTCAACCGCCATGCGTTCCGGCGCGAGCCAGGCCACCTTGCCTCCCAGGATCCGGACGATTTCAACGATTGCTCCTCGTTCCTCCGGTTTTGCGTTGACCTGGACCAAAGCCAGCTCCCGGCGAACCGACTCGCTGGGGCCCAGATCCTCAACCTCGACGACGTCGATCAGCTTTTCTAGCTGACGCAGGCACTGGCTCAATTCGTTATCGTCGCCATTGACCACCAGAGTTAGGCGCGAATAGCCCTCTTGCTCGCAATCCCCCGCATTAAGGCTTGCAAGCGAGAATCCACGCCTGCGAAACAAGCTAACGAGGCGGTTCAGCGTTCCGACTTCGTTCTGGACGAGCGCGCTGATCGTATGCATGCCGCGCGCGGACGCAGTCATTCGACCACCTCGCCCTTGCCTTCCGGCCCGAAGTAGTGCGAAAACCAAGAAGACCAGTTTGCCGGCTCAGCCTTCGCCAGCGAGAGCTTGGCTGGCCCAGTTGTCAGCTTGTCATTTCGCCTTCGGATTCGCGATGCCTCCCGATTCGCGTGCGTCGAGCTGTCTGGCACCTCGGCGCAACACTCGTTGAACGAAAGCACGATCATCGACATCACCCCCCGCTCCGACTCGCGTTCCACGTTTTCTCGCGCCACGTCTTTCATCTGGCTGCCACCTCAACTCCTTTTCGCGCCAACTCAAGCGCGGGGTCCATCAGAAGGTTGTCGTTGCTCGATCCCGCCGCCACCATCGGGAACACGTTCTCCTCCATTTCGACAACGAATTCGCAGAGCACCGGCCCCGCATGCTGACGCGCTGCCCGGAAGCTTTCGCCAAGATCCTCGCGGCGGGTGCAGCGGATAAATCGCACGCCGTAAGCATCGGCGAGCTTGGCGTAGTCGGGATTGCCCATGGCCACGTGGCTGTGCCGGTTCTCGTAAAACATCTCCTGCCACTGCCGAACCATGCCCAGGTAGCCGTTGTTCAGCAAACAAACCTTTACGCCGAGATTGTTCTCAGCGATGGTCTGCAACTCCTGCAAGGTCATTTGGAACCCGCCGTCGCCAACCACGGCCCATACCTCCTCGTCGGGGCAACCGAACTTGGCGCCGGCCGCGGAGGGCAAGCCATAGCCCATCGTTCCCAGTCCACCGCTCGATACCATCTGTTTCGGCCCTTGGAATGGGTAGATCTGCGCGGTCCACATCTGGTGCTGGCCTACATCGGTCGACACAATCGCCTTGCCTTTCGTCGCTTGGCCGAGTTCGTGGATGACGTGCCGGGAAAGGAACCGCGGCTCGTCCGGGACAACGATCGGAAACTCCTCCTGCCAGCTCCGGATCTGCTCCCACCAATCCTCGTGGCTCATGACCGGCGCAGCCTCAAGGAATGCCTTGAGGCTGTGCCGAAGATCGCCTGCAACCGGGCACGCGGTCGGAACCGCCTTGCCAAATTCGGTTGGATCGACATCGAAGTGGATGACCTTTGCCAACGGTGCGAAGCCGCTCGCCTTGCCCGTTAGCCGATCGTCCAAACGGGCGCCGATCGCGATCAGAAGATCGGCGTGCTGAACGGCTATCGTAGGGGTCGCTTCGCCATGCATTCCCATCATGCCGAGGGAGCGCGGGTCCGACCTGGGAATTGAACCCAGCCCGAGCAGCGAATTGGCAACCGGTAGATCGGACTTCTCCGCAAGAGCCATGAGTAGGTCCGAGGTGGCAGACCACACCACGCCCGCGCCGGCGATGACGACGGGTCGCTTGGACCGCTCAAGCAACTGAGCGGCATGCTCGATGGCAATTGGATCGGGGATCGACACGGGCTGACATCCCCGCCTCGAAACCCGGTCCGGAAAGCCGGCCCAGGTCTTCGCAAGGAAGACGTCCTTGGGAATATCCACCAGCACTGGACCCATCCGGCCGGAAGTGGCGAGATGGAAGGCTTCCGTGAGCACGGCCGGCAGGTCGTCCACTTTCGTTACGAGATAGTTGTGTTTCGTGATCGGGATCGTGATTCCCTGAATATCGGTTTCCTGGAAAGCATCCTTCCCGATCGCGGAAGTGGTGACTTGGCCGGTGATCGCAACCATCGGGACGCTGTCCATGATCGCCGTTGCAATGCCGGTGACCAGATTCGTGGCCCCGGGGCCGCTCGTTGCGAGGCAGACGCCCACCCGTCCCGTCGCCCGCGCGTAGCCGTCGGCCATGTGGGCCGCGCACTGCTCGTGGCGGACGAGGATATGCCTCACCTGCGGCCACCTCAACATTTCGTCGTAAAGCGGGAGCACGACGCCCCCGGGGTAGCCAAAGACAACGTCCACCCCTTGCCTTACAAGGGACTCCATGACAATTTGCGCACCAGTTCGTTCCATCGTTTATTCCTCAGGCGCGCCCAGCGATGGGAGCTCGGTCCGACGACGGTGTCGGTGCACGTTCGCGAGATCGCCACAGCAGTGTCCTTGGCGCCTTCTCTGGCCCCTAAAACACTGAGAGCCTTCCCGGTTTTCCGGGAAGGCTCTCTCTTTGTGTTGTTGCTTGCTTCCCGGCTAACCTATCGGCCCAATAATAAGGAGACCAATCAGCCCAAGAAGCAGCCCAAAGCCCAGCGCGTTTGCGCTTGAAACGACTTTGACCTTTGCAACCCGCGATTTCACGTTCACGATATGATACACGAAAATATCGGTCCGTCGATCGTGATCCTGAGCGAGGGCTGGCGAGATGAAGGTATTCAGGTGTTGGGGTATTCGGGTATTGGGGCAGGGCCGCACTCACGCTTGACGGGGGCTAGCAAAGCTGTAAGAATGGCGGCATGACGTTCACGCAATACAAGAACATCGTTGTCGAGCCTGAACTTGGAGTCGACGTTGAGGTTGTCGCCGATGAAACCATGAACAGCATGGCGAAGCAAGGCTGGCAGGTCGTGTGCCTATGCCCTTACGTGCGAGCCGGAAAGCTGCTCATCACGTTCGGCAAGCCTTAAGGGTTGGAATCAAACCGGGGCGACCACGGAGCCTGAATTGGCGATCCGGCAGGTTCGGCCAGCAGAACATTCGCATTAATTAACAATAATTACGTACAGCTTTCAAAAGCTCATCTTATAATCCAGGTAATGGTAGGGGAGCGAGCGAATTGTTCGACGCCAACGATGGAGGACAGCGCGATCCTCATCATCGATGACGATATCGACAGCGCTATGCTCGTGGCAAGGCTCCTGCGCAAGAGCGGTTTCGACAACGTCGCCTACTGCACCGACCCCAAAGAGGGCATAGCACGGTATATCCAGGCCCCTCCCGATCTTGTCATCGTGGACCTCCACATCCCGGCTTTCAGCGGCATCGACGTGATGCGGGCGATCCGCCGCCTCGACCCCGAGGGCGACTACGTTCCCGTGGTCATGATGACGGGCGATATGGGCCCGACCGCCAAACGCCAGGCGCTCGAAGCCGGCTGTAACGACTTCGTCGACAAGTTCGCCGAGGACTTCGAGGTCATGCTCCGGCTCAAGAATTGCCTTCGCACGCGGCAGCTTCACTTAGCGCTAAAGCAG
The DNA here is from genome assembly GCA_964576205.1 of uncultured Fimbriimonadaceae bacterium. Taxonomy (GTDB): domain Bacteria; phylum Armatimonadota; class Fimbriimonadia; order Fimbriimonadales; family Fimbriimonadaceae; genus JAEVZK01. The sequence continues at coordinate 19,181 of CAZNUL010000017.1, forward strand.
CAAAACCGCGAGCTCGAAGCGCAGGTCTATGCGCGAACTCGAGAGGCCGTGGCGGCTCAAGAAGAGGTCGTCCAGCGCCTGGCCGCCGCTGCGGAATACAGAGATGACACCTCGGGCCAGCATGTCGAGCGGGTCGGAAACTTGGCCGCCGATCTCGCGATGGCGCTCGGGCTCGACCGGAAGGAAACCGAGCTTATCCGGCGAGGTGCGAAGCTGCATGACATCGGAAAGATAGGTATCCCGGATACGATCCTATACAAACCGGGCGCCCTCACCGTCGAAGAGCGGCAAGTCATGCAGAAGCACACGATCATCGGCGATCAGATCCTGTCGAACGGCTCCGCAGAATTGATCCGCACCGCTCAGGTCATCGCACGCTCTCACCACGAGCGCTGGGACGGGTCCGGATATCCCGATGGTCTCGCCGGAGCGGGCATCCCGCTAGAAGGCCGCATCGTCGCCGTCGCCGACGTGTACGATGCTTTGATTACGAAGAGGCCCTATAAGGAAGCGATGCCGCAGGACCTCGCCCGCGAAGTCATCTTGAGCGAAAGTGGCCGCCATTTCGACCCCACCCTGGTCGAAGCATTCCGCCGGCTTCCTAAGAAGAAACTGCGCGATCGAGCGGTTGTCAGCGAGAAACGCTCGGCGTAAAGCAGCCCGTGGAGGCCATCCGATCATTATTTGCCGTGCGTGGACTTGTCCGCGCTTTCTCCTGCGCGATTCATCGCGCTGCCGGGCAACATTCATCCCAGGTACCCTCTCCCGCATGGTGAACGAGCCGTTGACCTACCGGGCCGCTGGAGTCGACATCGACGAGGCTCAGCGCGCCCTGAGGGCGGTTACGAAGGCGGTCCAGGCGACTCACAACGCCGAGGTCGTCGGCGGGATCGGGGGTTTCGGCGGGCTCTTCCGGGCGAAGTTCGGCGAGATGGCGAATCCTACCCTCGTCAGCAGCATCGACGGAGTCGGTACAAAAACGAAGATCGCCGCCATGGTTGGAGACTTCACCGGACTTGGCAAGGACATTGTCAACCACTGCGTGAACGATATTCTTTGCCAGGGCGCAAAGCCTCTGTTCTTCCTCGACTACTACGGCTGCTCGAAGTTGTCCGGGCTCATCTTCGAAGAGATTTTGCATGGCATGTCCGAAGCCTGCCGAGACTCGGGATGCGCCCTGATCGGGGGCGAGACGGCGGAAATGCCGGGGATTTACCATGACGACGAAATCGATATCGTCGGAGCCGTGATCGGCATCGTCGACTTCGAGCGCAAGCTGCCGCGCGGCAAGATGCAACCGGGAGATTCGATCATCGGGCTCGCGAGCGATGGGCTTCACACCAACGGTTTCTCGCTGGCGCGCACGGCTCTGTTGGAGAAGGCAGGCCGATCGGTCCGCGACACCATTCCTGGCCTGAACACGACGATCGGCGAGGAGTTAATCCGGCCGCACCGCTGCTACCTGAACTCCGTTTATCCCTTGGTTCAAGATGTCGAAGGGCTCTACGCGATCGCCCACATTACCGGTGGCGGGCTTTACGACAACCTGCCTCGGGTGATGCCGTCGGATGTAAAAGCGGTGATCGAAAAGCGCTCCTGGACGCCTCTTCCGATCTTCCAGCTCATCCAGGCAACCGGAGACATCCCGGACCAGGAGATGTATCGGGCTTTCAATATGGGGATCGGTATGGTGCTCTTCGTCGATCGCATGGCGGCGCCGGCTGTGGTGCAGCGATTGAATCAGGCCGGGGAAACCGCGGCGATTATCGGCGAGGTTCAGAGCGGTTCGCAGGACGTGCAAATCCTTTGATGCATCGATGACCGCCGGGCTCCCAAGTAGCATCTGTCCCAGCAGCTAGTCGGGGCCCTATACTAATTGGATGCTTGCCGGGCGTTGTTCGAAAGTGCTTGCGGTCGCCTTGCTCACGTTGATCGCAATTGTGTCCGGCTCAGCCCGCAAACCCGCCTCCACGGTTGGAAGTTCATTTGTAGGAACGTGGGGCGGCACACGCGACGGGAATCAAATAAAGCGCGTTGTCATAACCGCCTCGCGTCGTGGCTATGAAGCGCAAGTCTGGGCGTTCGCGACGTTCGAAGAGATCGACTGGGGTAAGCGAGCATTGCACCAATACTCAAACAGCGTTGACGCGAAGGCACCGATACGAGCCACCGGCGAGTGGCCAGACGACTTCGCTGACATGACGGTTATCTTTCAGCGAGAGGGCCCTGGGCTCGTCATGGAGTGCTTCACCAGATTCAAGGATGGGTCCGGTCGGAAGGATTACTACTTTGCGGAGCGGCTCAGAAGGGTCACTGGAAATCGTGCGACAGCAGGCAGACGATAATAGCAAGAGCGTCGTCCAAAGACAAGCTGGGCAACGTTCTGAACCTGGCGGAGAGGGTCGGATTCACGGCCGCCCATTCTGATAGGACCTATACTGGGCGCATGACACTCCGCGA
>CAZNUL010000017.1:21650-65249 GCA_964576205.1 uncultured Fimbriimonadaceae bacterium
TATTCCTTGGGCAGGGCCTGGGCTTCGTCGTCCAAGCGGTCGAGAACCTGCCAGGGGGGTGGGGTAATCGCGGCTGGCTGACTCCCCTCGCTTATTTTTCCCAGGCTGCGCTTGGTGTGCTCTTTGCCGGCTTTCTTTGGAGAGGCGCCGGCGGGTTCACGAGCGATTTGCCGGAGTCGCCAAGTGGGCCGCCAATCGACCAGGTTGGTTTGGTTCGGGCTCTGATTGCGGGAATAGCCGTCTACTGGTTGTTCGCTTACGTGGAGAAGGTCGTTACCTTGGCGACAGCGTATTTGGGGGGAAGTTGGGAAGCCTCGTACATGGCGGGGTTCTATCGAGATTTGATCATGATCGTGCTCGCGGTTGTAGCGCTCGTTTGGGCGAGCAAAGGATTACAGGGCGTCAGCCGTGCGATCTCGTACCCTCGGACCGAGCCCGAGAACCCGAGCGAAAATTGGGACAACCGGTGAGACCGTGTCGAGTCCGAATCGGCTCGGAGGCGCCGCGGCTAGCAGGCGGAATTGTAGAGCCGCGATTGATTACAATTCGACCTGAATGAAGTGGGCCAACAGGTTCCTCGGCTTCGCGCTCGTCTGTACCAGCGTTTTCCTCCTTGGATTCGGCGTCGGTCGAACACAGAAACTTCTCGAGGCAAACGGTGCTCCAGCAGGTGGCACACTTCCCCTGAGCTTCCTCTGCGTTGGAGCAGGCGTGATTCTAGGAGCGGTCGGGATATGGAGGATCTTCAAGTGAACCCAAGGAACTCCTCACATTAAGTGCGTCGGACGGCCCAATTCCGCCGAAAACCGAGTTCCAAGAAGGGCCATTCGAAGCGTGGCGGAGAGGGTGGGATGACTCCTACGGAGATCCGCTTCTCATCCCGCAAGCGGGATTCGGCGTATACGAACCTACTGTTCGAATCCTTCCTCTCCTCTTTGCTGCGCAAAGTGGCGGAGAGGGTGGGATTCGAACCCACGGAGGCTTGCACCTCACCGCATTTCGAGTGCGGCGCACTAGACCACTATGCGACCTCTCCGGGGGGAGATTATGACGGATTTGGCGATTTGGAGTTTGGAATTTGGAATTTTGAATTTGGAATTTGCAATGAGAAACTGGCGATCGAATTTAGCCTGGAAGGCGGTGCCACGAGTCCTCTAAACTCTCGTGAAAGTCCGGTCGATCCCCCAGTCGGCGCTCACCCACTGCGCCGATTCAACACGACCGTCCGAGACAACGAAGGCGACGGTTGCCGCGGGTTCGGCGACCTGAGGCCAAGGGGCGTGCAGGAGAAAGGTGTCGAGGTGGAGATGCTCGCAGGCGAACCGGATGCCGTTGAAAGTCATGCTCAGGTCTCCACTCGCAAATTCGAACGTGGCTTCCCCATAGGCCGCCTCCACATAGCGGCCGTCGTATGAGCCCAGGGGCTGGGAAGGCCCAGTGTCGGGAAGCCGGGTGGCGCTAAGATCGTTCATGCCCTTGATCCGTTCGTCGAGCGCTTTCTTCTCCTCTTCGAGCGTGCGATCGACTGGCGACCTGACCGGCTCAAAGCCTCCGAAATAAGCGATCAGAAGTCGCCTAAGCGCGGCGGAGCCGGGCCGGTCGCAGTTCGTGAGGATCGCAAATCCAACGTTCTCGCGCGGCAAGAGCACGGTTTGAGAGGAGAAGCCATCGATACCCCCGCTATGGGCCAAGACCTTGACTCCCATCTGATCGAAGGTTTCCCAACCCATCGCATAAGCCGCGATCAACGGCACCTGAGGCTCGTCAACCGTCATCGACATGATCGCGGGCAGGCGGGTCTTGGCTAAGCTCTCCTCCGAAACGAGCCGCTCGCCCTCCCAAACGCCGCCGGCGAGCTGAAAGGTCACCCATTTGGCGAGATCGTCGACGCTGGCGGAGATGCCGCCGGTCGGGCAGACGTTGTCAATCACTCGCCATGGGATGACCTGCGGCCGGCGATCTCGATTCGTCATGTGGGGGGTTGCGTGGTCCGGTGCGGACTGGGCTTCCGCGGCCCTCATCACCGCTTGCGTCATTCCGAGGGGCCGGAAGATGCGTTGCTCGATGAAATCCTCGTAGCCGAGCCCACTCGCCAATCCGAGCGAATGCCCCGCGGCCGTATAGGCCAGATTGTTGTACTCGTAGTGGCTGCCGACGGGATGGGCGATCTCGAGTTTGCTGGCCCTCCGGAGGATGTCCTCACGGGAGCAGGTCGAACCAAACCAAATGGCATCGTTTCTCGGCAACCCAGACCGGTGGCTGAGGAGGTCGGAGATCGTTACCTTGTGGTCCGCGAAGCGCCAGAAGTCGATGTACTTCTCGATCGGATCGTCCCAGGCCATCTTCTTTTCATCGACGAGCATCCCGATCGCCGTCGACGTGAACGCCTTGGTGCAGGAGGCAATCGCGAAGACCGTCCGGGGGGTAACCGGTTCGGACTTGCCGAGTTCGCGAACTCCATATCCCTTTGCGAGAACGACCTTGCCGTCCTTCACGATTGCCAGGGCCAGTCCGGGAACGGCGAAGGCTTGCATAGCCTGGGCGACGAGCGTATCGACGTCCGTCTCCAGAGGGGATAGGTCAGGCATCTATGCAAGGTAGCAAATTGCCTTGGCTTGGTGCAAGCGCTCCAAGCGCCTGGGCTAGCTTACGGCGCGCTCGACGTTAGCGAGTGTAGCCTGGGCAAGCGCTTCGGCCCGAATCGCCTTCTCGGTTTGGACGACGGCCATGCCGCTAACCAAAGGCAGGGAGATTGGCGCCCCGATCTCGCGCGGCGTCGGCTGGCGGCTCTTTTTGGTCGCCATGAACGGCATCTCAAAGATCCGGCTGAAGGTGTAACAGGTCAGGAGGATGACCGGGAGGCAGAAGACCATCAGATAGAGGCCGCCTAGCTCCGGCCCCTGAATCCAGGCCGGACGGTACACGTACAGAACCTGTTCGATCGGGTGATGCATCAGGTAGAGGCTGTACGAGAAGAATCCGAGGCCGGCGATCGGCTTCCAAGCGAACAGTTTTGTGAACGGCGTCCACGGCGCAACCGTGCCGAGATAGACGAGAGCGGCAACCGCCAGGCCAACAAAGGCGTCGCAGATTGGCAGGAGCCCCGGCTTGATTCCCCCTTCGAGATAACAGGCATATCCGCAGGCCGCGGAAGCGAGTACGAACACCCAGGCGGACAACCTCGGAACAATCCCGACCCGCAGATTGGGGCGATAGGCCAGGTGAGCCGCCGCCATCCCGAGGGCGAATAGCGGGATGTACCAGACGTAGAGCTTTAGCGTCTCCGGGACTAGGATCAGGAGCGTGATCGCGGCGAGGCTTGTGATGGCGAGATAGAAGAATCGCCCGACTTTGAACATCAGGAAAACGAGGATCGGGAACAGGATGTAGAGCTGCCACTCGATCCCGATGCTCCAGAGCACGCCGTTCAGCTTGTACATCCAATCCGGACGGAAGTTGTGGACCATGAAGACATGGGCCAGGACATTCTCCCGGGTGACCGGCACGTACTGCGAGAACGGCATGGCGCTCTGCTTCGAAGTTACATACATCGCGACAAGGACTGAGAGGCCAAGGGCCGCATAGTAGGGCGGCAGGATTCGTCTGGCCCGCCGCGCATAAAACTTCTTAAACTGGTGGATCCGGCCGTCTTTCCCGCCGAAAAGCGATGCCTGAAGGCAATAGCCGCTGAGAACGATAAAGGCGGCGACCGCGAGGTGCCCGTACCACAGCGGATGGAGAATCGATTGCATCCAGTCTGGCGCGCCGCTCTTCTTGCCTTCGAGGTGGCTAGGGTCGATCATCGAGCCGAAGTGCGTGAGGACGACGTACAGCGCCGCGATCCCGCGGAGGCCCTCGATGAAAGGCAGCCTCTCGTGGTTCGTGCCGGACGCGTAGCGTCCAGGTCGGCGGCGCATGGAAGGAATGATACTGCTCCCGAATCCTTGTACTAGTTACTCGGACGAGCACGCGGCCTGTGGCGTTGTGGCGAAAATGCCTGGCTCAACGACTTTGTAAACCGGATCACACGGTGATCTTAACGCGACCAGTCAGGAACTGGCCGGAGCCATCGTCCCACGCGAATTGGAGGGTGGCGACTTCGTCCTCGTGCTCTACTAGCGAGCTCTGCTCCCCCGAAGGGAAGAGGGCGCCGGGCCAGGACTCCCTGAGCGCGGACATGACCGCGTCCGGGCTGAAATCCGTGCCTACCCAAGAGCCGTGGATCTCGATAAGCGCTTCGTCGTGGCCGTCTTTGCGTGCCTTCTGCACGAGGAAGAGGCCGGTGTCCTCGAGCAGGCTCACGACAGCCATGCGATATGGTTCGCGAGCCTGTTGAGGGATCGCCTTGCCGGATCGAAGCAGAGACCGGCGGAATTGTTCGAATTCCGGCTTTCGCATGCTATGCAGGGTACCGGTCCGGTGATGCGGCTTGTTGCGCCCGGCCAGCCGGCCGAGCCACAAGCTACAATCAGGCGTGAACCGCATAGCCGTGATCACGAGCGGAGGGGATTCGCCCGGTATGAACGCCGCGATCCGGGCCGTGGTCAGGGCCGCGATCGGCCGGGGAGCCAGTGTTCTCGGCTTCATCCAGGGCTACGAAGGCATCATCAAGGACGAGTCGATCGAACTTGGTACTCACTCGGTGGGCGGAATCATTACTCGCGGCGGAACGATCCTACGAACCGCCCGCAGCAAGGAGTTCATGACCCACGAGGGCCGGTGCAAGGCGGTCGAGACCTTGCAGCGGCATCAGATCGACGGTCTCGTCGTGATCGGCGGCGATGGCTCTCTTACCGGCGCGCTGAAGCTGCACGAGGAGTTCAACTTCCCGGTCATGGGGGTACCCGGCTCGATCGACAACGACATCAGCGGGACCGATTTCTCGATCGGTTTCGATACCGCCGTTAACACGGCGGTGGGAGCGATCGACAAGGTGCGAGACACCGCGTACTCGCATGACCGGGTGTTCGTGATCGAGGTCATGGGCCGTCGGAATGGCTTCATCGCGATCGAATCCGCCCTCGCGGGCGGCGCCGAAGCTGTTCTCATCCCCGAGGTGCCTTATTCCCTCGCCGAGGTCTGCGTTCAAATGCAGAAGGCTGCCCAGAAGGGCAAGGTCAGCTCGATCATTATCGTGGCGGAGGGTGCGGCCCGTTCGGAGGATATTAAGAACTTCATTCAGAGGAACACCGAATTCGACGCCCGCGCATTGGTACTCGGCCACATGCAGCGTGGTGGCTCGCCGACTGCCTTTGACCGCGTACTTGCTCTGAGGCTCGGCTCGTTTGCCGCCAACCGGCTCCTCAGTGGGTTCAAGGGCGAAATGGTTGGCGTCGACGGCAACCAGCTTGTTTCCCATCCGCTTGGCTACGTCCTCAGCACCGAGCGCAACATCGATCCCGATCGGCTCCTCCTTGCCGAAGTGATGGCTCAATAGGGCGGCTTTTGTCATTCCGAGCTTGCGAGGAATCTCGCTTGCCTCGCGCCTAGGCTTGGGGTGTGAGAGATCCCTCGTTCCTCGGGATGACAAAGAATCCGCCCAGACGTGGTCGGAGAATAGTCAGCCCAGCGCCCGGGATGCCAGGTCGTACACTGACTACACATGCGCAGCTGGGAGCGAACTTGGCACCTGATCTTTCTCGCTCACATCTGGGCGATCTCGCCATTCGCATTTCTCTGGCTGCAAAACCCGCATGTCGCGAGGCAACTCGAGCCCGGGAACATGCTGAGGATGCGGGTTTTTACTCTCGCCGTCTTGCTGTACTTCGGGGTCCGGACGATCCTCGCTTTCAAGAACCCGCGTTGGCTCAAATGGCAATTGGTTTATCCGCCGATCGACGTCGTTCTCGTTACGGTGATGCTCTACATCGGCGACAAAGATCCGCTTGGGAATATCACGATCATGTATTTTCTGCCGATCGCCGAGGCGGCCGGAACGCTCAACGTTGTCTATGCCGCGGCAATCGGCATGATGTCCGTGATCGGAAGCATCGTGGCGTCTCTCGAATTGATCGGATCGGAGAAGCCCTATAACATCGCATTCCGGTTCCTGTTCATCCTCTTGATGTCCTCGTTGTTCACATTTCTCGCAAGGCGCGCTGCGGAATTTAGGGGCCGGGCCCAAGTTGCCTCGGATCGCAACCGCTTGGCCCTCGAAATGCACGATGGCGTGCAGGCGCAGCTGATTGCGGCGGCATCGCAGATGGAGCTCGTGCAGCATCTGGCTTCGAAGGACGGCGACCGGGCGGCCGAGATCGCTCACGAGACGCGCGGCACCCTGCGACAGGCCGCCGACGAGCTGCGGTTCCTCGTCCAGCGGTTGAGATCGCCGGCAATGGGGGAAGGCTTCCTGCCCGCCCTTCGCCAATACGCGCACAATTTCTGCGAGCGGTTCGGCCTCGCTCTGGACTTTCAGGCGGAAGGTGAGCCGTCTGGTCTAACCGCGGAGCAGGAGAATGCGCTGTTCCGGATCGCTCAGGAGAGCCTGACCAACATCGTCAAGCATGCGGAGGCAACATCCGTGGGGGTCTCCGTCCGCTTTCGTGGCCACGAGGTGCACCTCACGATCGCCGACGACGGGCGGGGAATGTCGGGCACGGAATCCGGCAATGGTCATGTCGGTTTGGAGAGCATGGCCGAGCGGGCGGAGAAGCTTGGCGGAATTGTCGTCGTGAGGCCGAACGACGTGCAGGGAACTCGGGTGGATGCTACGATTCCACTCGGAAGGAGAATGAAAGCCAGTGTCTAAGATTCGCGTTATGATTGCCGAGGACGACTCGCTTCTGCGCAACACGCTTGGCGAGTTACTTCAGCTGGATCCGGAGCTTGCTCTTGTGTCGACGGTGCCAAACGGCGAGCAAGCCGTGGCGGAGGCCCACATTCTTAAGCCTGATGTGATCCTGATGGATATCGAGATGCCGCGTCTCAACGGCATCGAGGCGACGAGGCGGATACGGGAAAAGCTGCCTGAGATTCAAGTCGTCATCCTTACCAAATTCGGCGACGACGAGAAGGTTTTCGCGGCGATCAAGGCCGGCGCATTGGGATACCTCCTCAAGGATGCGGGACTCGAAGAGATTCGGAGGGCAGTGATAGCCGCGAAGAGCGGGGAAGGCGTCTTGAGCCCGGTACTCGTATCGAAGGTGCTGAACGAATTCAACCGGCTGACCCAGGTCGCGACCAAGAATCGCGAGCTTTTCGCCGAATTGAGCCGTCGGGAGGTCGAAGTGTTAGAGCTGCTTGCGACTGGGATGAAGAACGCCGGTATCGCCGACAAGCTATGCCTCAGCGAGAAGACGGTCAAGACTCACGTGGGGAGCATCTTGCGTAAGCTCCATGTTAACGATCGCACGGAAGCTGCGCTCGTTGCCCAGGAGCATGGAATAAGGGCGATGTGACCGGTGCTTGGGCATTTGACGGCCGAAGGCGTTCGGTAATCGCGTGACCAACGAACGGCGGCAAACTGTCCTACTATAAGAAGACGAAGCGATGATGGACCCCAACGGAGCGAACGCGGCGGCCTTAATGGTCTTCGGCGTCATGACGACAATCGGCCTGGCGAACCTCGTCGACTACCGAATGAGGACGATGGCAGAGGAGAAGGCGCGCAAGGCGGAAAGCGCGCGATTGCGCAAGTGGGGCTTACCGGCGGCAAGCCGGCCGGAAGCACCTCGTGCCGACGAGCACATGTGGCACTTCTGACCTTACCGGCCGAACTTAACGGCGTAAACTCTCAAGCAGCGAGATGCCGCCACCACGAGCCCGCGATCTGACCTATTTCCGCGCCTATCTGCGGGAGAAGTCGCATCATCCTTTTGCCCATCGCGATTGGCCCTGGGGCTTGATCGGGCCGTTAGGCTTGATCGCGATCGGCGGGGCCGCCGTTCTTTTGGCTGAGGAACTGCCCGCCTGGATACTGATCCTATTCATTCCGCTGGCCCTCGTTACGTTCATCGCAACCGCGGTCAGGCTCAGCTCGATCCTGCAACAGCCGAAGACCGCGGACGAGGAGCGGAAGATGCGAGGCTTCGAAAACGCGAAGTTCTTTAGTCGCGCTTTCTTCTCCCATCAGATCCAACCCTTTGCAGCGCGCCTCTTGGAGGGATGTGCCTATCATCGGGCCCGAGTTCTGGCCGCGGTCGACAAACCGGGCTGGGAGATCAGCCATTTGCGAAGCGTTCGCGAACAGGCGATTAATGCGGCGAACGATGCGATGGAGGATGCCATGCAGTACTGCCTTAACTTCGCTGGACCGGGTCAGGGCCGGGGAGCGGCGTGGAAGGAACTTGCTCAAGACTTCGCCGAAGGGCAGATCGGCGATGCCCTCGTACGCCTCCAGACAATGCTCGAAGCAGATCGGCCGGGCGAGATCGTTGATCGCCGCCGGTTGCCCACCGAGCTTTGGCCCGTTTATGACATCGCGATCAAGCTCCAAAAGCTCGCAACCGAAATGGAGCTGGCGGGGAAGCAAGCGGCAGAGCCGGCTCAAGCTTCGACCAACTCCCTCGATCAGGTCCTTTCCGATCTCGCGGAGATCCGCAAAGCCGAGAAAGAACTGGATACCGAGCAGCAGCAGCTTCGACAGTTCTGATCACGGCGGCCGGGTCGCGCGCTCCATAATCGGCATGTGAACCCACTCGAGCTGCTCCAGGAATTCGTTGCGATACCGGGCCCGCCGGGTCAGGAGAAGCTGGTTCGAGAGGCTCTGGCCAGGCACCTTGCGAAGATTGGTCTGAAGCACCGCACCGATGCTAAGGGCAACCTTTTGGTTGGGGCCAAGAAGCCGCGAATCGTCGTGACCGCCCATATGGACGAGATCGCGATGATCGTGCGAGGAATCGATGCTACAGGAAAGCTGCTAGTCGGGCCCCTCGGAGGGATCTATCCATGGAAGCTCGGCGAGGGCCCGGTCCAAATTCTCGCTTCGGAGCCTCTGGACGGCGTCCTTTCGTTCGGCTCGATCCACACTGACGACAAAAGCTCGAACGTCCGGCGAGCCGATCGAATGGCGATCGAGTGGGACATGGCACGGATCCAAACCGGACGCGGCCCTCAGGAGCTAAAGGCGAAAGGGGTTCGCCCGGGAACCAGGGTCGTCGTGCATCCGTCCCGCCGAACGCTGAGTCGCATCGGCCCGCTCATCGGGAGCTACTTCCTTGACGATCGCGCCGACCTAGTGTCCTGGCTCCTCGCTTTGAAGGAACTGAAGGAGGTTGACGGCGTCCTCTTTGCGGCGACCGCCGCAGAGGAAGTTGGCGGCGAAGGAGCCCTCTACGTGCTCCAGGAACATCGGCCCGACATCTGCATCGCGCTTGAACTCGCTCCGAACGCGATCGACGCCCCGGTCGAAATCACGGATCAACCGGCGGTTTGGGCAACCGACAGCTACTCGACCATGGCCGCGGAGGATGGCGACCTCCTTGCCGGCCTGGGCCAGCAGCTTGGGTTGCGGCTGCAGTTCCAGGCGTTGACGCGTGGAGGAAGCGATGCGTCCTGCGCGGCCTCGCACGGACAATGCGGCCGGCCGATTACCCTCGGACTGCCAATGGAAAACAGCCATGGCTTCGAGCTAATGCACCCTAACGCGATGATCGAGCTGGCCCGGCTTACCGTCGCTTTGGTAAAGGCGCTCGCCCCCTGATGGACCAGCGACTTGAACACTCCTACGGCCGAACGACCAGTCGGAGCTTCACGTCACCAATTTCGAGCGCGATGGGAAGCAGCGACCAATAGACGTCGCCCTCGACCGGGTCGAAGATCCCGTCCGTTTCTACAACCTTGCCCGGGAATGACACCGAGAAGAAGAGCGGCGCGATTTCGGCTCCGAACGAGCTGCTCGAATTCGACCCGGTTTGCGCCGTCGCCTGCGAGGTTGGGTCCAGCGAATCCTGCAGAAATGCTTTTCCGAGAGACCTGGCGATCGCGGTCGCTTGCATCTCGGTGAGGGCGGGGATGGCAGCCAAGAAGCTCTTCTTGTTCGCAACAAATGCGATTGAATCGATCTTTCGGGCGGCTGCTTCGGGAGAGAGCATGAAGCTCAGTAGATTTGGCTCGGGTGGACCAAACGCGACTCTTAGGACGTTACCCATCACCTCGTTGGTTAGCCGGTCGATAAGGGCCGTCGTTTGGTATTCGGCGGGAAGGGCCTTCTTGACTCGGGCGCGCAACGTGGGGTCGATCATGCGCTCCGCGGTGCTGCTCGGCGATGGATTATGAAGAGTCTCGATGTACTCCAGATCGCCATTGGGCAATTTCCTGACGGTCACGGAACTGGTCGCCGAGACTTTTCCCTTGTCTCCAAGAAGGGCGATATCTTCCACGGGCGCCGAACCGGCTGCCGAATCGCGCGTGACCGTGGTGATGTACGACTTGTCGTCGTCTGCATGAGCAACCTTAATGCCAGCGCCGGGGGCCGGAATGCGGTAGTAATCCTCCGGCTTCTCCCTCTTCTGAACGCCGGGCGCTGAAGAGGCAGGGGGCCCAAAGGTGTTCTTCGCAACCGTATATACGACCTTCCGCGAGAAGGAGCCGTCGGAATTGAGAGTGGTGGTGGTCGCCACCCGCGCGCACCCGGCCAAAGATGCCAGCAAGGCAAAAAAACACGTTTGTAGCGATGCACGGGTGCGAACTGATTTCATTGGAGGGCCCTATCAAGGGACGAAGGGTGCCCCAACAAGGATGTCCGCGCCGAACGGAAAGGCGAACAGGCCATGCGCGCCTCGGGTTCACCAGGCGCTTCGAAGCTCGTACACGTTGAGCCTCTCGATGGTCCATCCGTGCCCGGCAGTCACCTTCAGCCCTCGCTCGTCGCCCGGCAGGTGGAAGAAGGGCATGTTCACGAGCCCATGCTGAGCGTAGATCTCGATCGAAGCGCGATCGACCAGAATCCTCAATTCGACTTCCCCCGCAATCGGTTCGATATGACTCCTCGTGCCGAACGCCTCGAGAACGTGGTTCGAAGCGTCGTAGACGATGTCGAAGCCGTTGCAAGTGAGAGTCAGCCTTCCGGACATCGGCGCCTTGATTGTCGCCTCGATGTCGATGAGTCCCGACGGAACGGCATAGTGTCCGACCGAAATCGGGTGCACCGTGCTCTTGCGAAGCCCCTTGATCTCGGCAACGGGCTGGAACGTGAGGCGAGGGCCATTTGGGGTTGTGACCAGCTTCAGCTCGGCCGGAAATCCCAACTGCTGGTTCCAGGCGCAGCCGGGAAATGTCGAGCCGTTGAGCCAGCCGATCTGGATACGCCTCCCCTTCGGATCGTTGAAGAAGGTCTGAGCCGCGTAGGAGGTATTGCCGAAGTTGGATCGGATTGACTCGGTCTCGGGTTCGAAGGTGGTCCCGTCGAAGGCGCCCACTCGGTAATTGCCGCTAGCGCCCCAGAAAACCCACTTCCTTTGCTTTGAATTCCCATCGAGCGGTAACTCGAAAAAGTCAGGACACTCGCTTGCTCCCGGCATTTCAACGTTCGAGAGCGGGGTCCACGTGCGAAGATTCGAGGACCCGAAGAGCCCATAGCGGTTGCCGTCCAGGTACAGGGCCAACACCCATTTCTTCTGCGGCTCGTACCAGAGCACTTTCGGGTCCCGGTTTCCTCCTTCGATGTGGCCGAGAACGGGATTCCCGGCAAATTTCGTAAAGGTCCGGCCGTCAAGCGAATGGACAAGGCACTGCGTGAACTCTTTCCCTTTCGATGCCTCGCTCACGCCTCCGGCCGCCGTGTACATGCAGATCAGCGAACCCGCTCCCAGCCCGGCCGTGTCCATGGGATCGACGACGGCCGAGCCGGACCAGATATCGCCGAGGGTGTCGGGCTCGATCGCCGTCGACAGCTGATGCCAATGGATCAGGTCTCTGCTCACCGCATGCCCCCAGTTCTTGTTCGCGTCGGCTGTGCTGAGCGGGTTGTGCTGGAAGAACAGGTGGTAATCGCCTTTGAAGTAAACGAGACCATTGGGATCGTTGATCCAACCGGATTGCGCGCTGAAGTGGAACTGCGGGCGTAGCGGCTCGGCATACGGGTGCGGCGATTGACGAATGGAAGCGGCCATGACAAACGCGATCATTTCGGTTCGCCTAACCGTACCACTCGGGCGTGCTGTCCGTGGCGTCCACCTCCCGGTGGGCTTTCCGCCTTTGTTTCATTGGACCCTTATCGTCGACAAGATGTCGGATTTTGCGGTGAACCGGTCTAGGCACAGATGGCGAGCATTCGATCCAAGGCTTGGCGAGCCCAGTATCGGATGTTCTCCGGCACCTTGATTTGGTTCACGACAACCCCGGCGACCAAATTCTCGAGAGTCCAAAGGAGGAACGACGGGTGGATGCGGTACATCGTCGAACAAGGGCAGATCTGAGGATCGAGGCAGAAAATGGTTTTGTCGGGATGTTCTGCGGCGAGCCGGCCGACGAGGTTGATCTCGGTGCCGACTGCCCACGAGGTCCCGGCTTCGGCCGACTCGATCGTTTTGATGATGTACTCGGTCGATCCGCCGAAGTCGGCAAGTTTGACCACGTCGAGCGGACACTCCGGGTGAACGAGAACTTTCACGTCCGGATTCCGTCTACGGGCACTCTCAACCTGTTCGACCGTGAAGCGCTGATGGACCGAGCAGTGACCCTTCCAGAGGATGAACGTCGCGCGCCGGATCGCTTCCTCGGTGTTGCCCCCCAAGGGCTTGAACGGATCCCAAACGATCATGTCGGATTGCGGATCGTAACCGAGCTTCACGCCCGTGTTTCGTCCAAGATGTTGATCGGGGAAGAACAGCACTTTGTCGCCGTGCTCCAACGCCCATCGCACCGCTGAAGGCGCATTGGTGGAAGTGCAAACGATGCCTCCATGCTCGCCGACGAATGCCTTTAGATTGGCTGCCGAGTTAATGTAGGTGACCGGGATCACTCGATCTCGGGTCTCGGACTTAGGCGTTCGGACCGTGGCACGGCCCGGTTGCGCCCGCGAGGGCGTCACGGACAGGACGCTTTCCTCCATGGCCAACACTTGGGCAATATCTCCCCACGCCCTCCGAACTTGAAAGAGATTCGCCATGTCCGCCATCGAGCAGCCGGCGGCGAGGTTGGGCAGGATCACGACCTGGTCGTCGGAGGTGAGGATGTCCGCGCTCTCGGCCATGAAGTGGACCCCGCAAAAGACGATGTAATCGGCATCGGGATGCCCGGCCGCATCCTTGGCGAGCTTGTAGCTATCGCCGCGGTAGTCGGCATGGCAGATAATCTCGTCGCGCTGATAGTGATGACCGAGGATCACGAGGCGCTCGCCAAGTGCGGCCTTGGCCGCGCGAATGCGAATATCGGTCTCTTGCGGTGAGAGATCGGCATACTCCTGGGGCAGAGGAGCCTGATACATATCGCTACCTTCTAGGTTGGATCGCTCGCCTACGTTGGAAAGGCTCGATCCAAACAGCGGTTGCGATAACAGTCGGGGTTCGCCGACGGGGTTGTTGTCACCGCATCCAACTTTATTATACGGCTCGGAGGCGAATGGGGCTCAGGATTAGGCCAGAAATGAGCACCCACATACTTCACGAAGGTGTCGCGCGATGCGTCTGTTCGTCGTTTTTTTGATCCTCCTTGTGAGCCGCCCGCCACTCCATCTCCTTGTATCGAAAGAAGAGGCCGCCGGCCAGGATAATCAGCACAAGCAGGATGGTCGAGGCAACTAGAAGCCAGGCGCCTTCGCCTTTGGTGAGAACATCGAACCCCCGCTCTTCCATCCCTTTGAGGGTACCCCTGGCGTGGTTCGGCCCTTACAAGTGGGCTGGTTGTGAAACCGATCGTAAAAGTTATTCAGAAATTGCCGATAGATTCGCGCCCACTCACGCGACCTAAGAGTTGAACGCGATTGGTGGAAGAAAGCGATGATCCTATTCAAGCTGCTGGCGGAGTCTCTGCAAATCCTGTTTGGCGCCTTTCGCGGAACAGACCACCCTCGCCACGCCGCCGGTGGGTTCGAAGACTAGGTCTTCGCTTCGATAGGGATTTGGACCGGCACGCGCCCCTTCCGGTCGTAGAATGTCAGTCGGATGTTGCTCGCACAATCCGGCACGGTCGAGATCCCTACCATGGTTGCCCCGATGGTCGTCAGCGGCCTGGCTGTGCTGGCCATCGTGATCGTGATCCTGACCAAACATCAGCGCCGGATGGCCGAGTTGTATCTCGGGCAGGCCAACAGCGATGCGCTCACCGAGGAGCTTCGATCGATGAGAGCGGAGATGAACCGGCTATCGGCTAAAGTCGATTCCCTTGGGGCCGGCTCGACACCTCCCGAAACGATCCCTCGCCGGCTGGAAGTCACCGATCCGTCGGAGATCCGAACGCCAAGGTTATCGGGCTAACCACCGCGATGGGTGACTGCGCCCTCGCTCGCGGGCCCGACAAGGCGGACGTATTTCTCGTAGGCGCCGCTTAGTTTGCGCTCCGGCTCCCGCCAATGCCTCCGCCGATCGGCCAGCTCGCCGTCGGTGAGATCGACCGACAGATGACCGCGTTCCGCATCGATCGTGATCGAATCGCCGTCGCGAAGCAGTGCAATCGGGCCGCCTTCGAAAGCCTCCGGGCAGACGTGGCCGACCATCAGCCCCCGCGTCGCCCCGCTAAACCGGCCATCCGTCACCAGCGCAACTTCGTAACCGAGCCCCTGACCCACAATCGCCGCCGTGACGCCGAGCATCTCGCGCATGCCGGGTCCTCCCTTAGGACCCTCGTGGCGGATGACGACAACGTCGCCTTTCACGATCTTGCGAGCCTGCACAGCCGTCATGGCGGCTTCTTCGCTATCAAACAATCGGGCCGGGCCAGTTCGGGAGAGATCTGTCACGCCGGCGGTCTTGATCACTCCGCCGTTTGGGGCGAGATTGCCGCGGACGATGGCAAGACCTCCGTGCGGATTGATCGGATTCGTATGACTGACCACGACATCTTGACCGCGAGTCAACTTGACGTCGGCAAGATTTTCCGCCATGGTCTTGCCGGTAACCGTCATGGCATCGCCATGGAGGCAGCCTGCGTCAAGCAGGGCGCGGAGAACCTGAGGGACCCCTCCGACCCGGTGGAGATCGAGCATGACGTAGCGACCGCCCGGACGGAGATCGGCCAAGATCGGCGTCCTCGCGCTTACCCGCTGGACATCGTCGAGGGTCATCTTGATCCCGACCTCGTGGGCCATAGCCGGGATGTGCAGCGCGATGTTCGTACTGCCGCCCGTTGCGGCTCCAATCGCGATCGCATTCTCGAAGGCTTTCTTCGTCAGGATGTCCCGCGGAACCAAGCCCGACTTCAGCGCGTGCATGACGGTTTGGCCCGCCCTCCTCAGCCACTCTGCGCGTTCTGTCGATTCGGCGGGAGGCGAGGTCGAACCGGGAATCGCCATACCTAGGGCCTCACACACGCAGGCCATCGTGTTCGCGGTGTACTGGCCGCCGCATGCGCCGGCGCCCGGGCAGACCGCGCATTCGACGGCATACAGCTCGGCGTCGTCGATCTTGCCGGCGGCATGAGCTCCGGCCGCTTCGAATGCATCCTGCACGGTGACGTCCTTGCCTCGCAGACGCCCGGGCATGATCGTTCCGCCATAGACGAAAACGCTCGGCACGTTCAGCCGGCCCATCACCATGATCATTCCGGGAAGGCTCTTATCGCAGCCCGCGACCCCGACGAGTGCGTCATAGCAGTGGGCGCGCATCATCAGCTCGACCGAATCCGCGATCACCTCCCGCGACATCAGCGAGGCCTTCATCCCCTGGTGGCCCATCCCGATCGCGTCGCTAACGGAGATCGTATTGAACCTTCGCGGAGTTCCGCCGTGCTCTTTGATCGCCTCGGCGACGACCGCGCCCTGCTCGTGAAGGTTCACATTGCAGGGCGTGACTTCGCTCCAAACGGTGGCGACTCCGACCCATGGCTGCGCCAGCTCCTTGTCGCCGAGCCCCATGGCTCGCATCATCGCTCGGTTTGCGGTCTTATCCGCACCCTCTGAGATCGTTCGAGATTGGTGCTTGGGATCGAAGTCGCTGCTCATGCCTTTAGGATTATGCCGGTAGCAATCCTCGATCACTCCAATAGCTTCATCATCCCGACTCGCCTGGGATTCGACCGGAAGCCGGCGCTCTCGTAAATCGTCCTGGCTCGCACGTTGTCGTCCATCACGACAAGCTCGACCGCGAGATACCCGCGTTCCCGCGCCTTGCCCAAGACGAGCTCGAGGAAACGAGGCCCCAGCCCCTTGCCGCGAAGCGGTTCTGACAGGAAGAAGTCGGTCATCACGCCGAGCCGGCCACCGATTTCGTGATCGAAGGCTGCGGTCAGTACGGCGTAACCTGCCACATCCCCTTTTGCCTCGAGAAACCAAGCTTGGCCCAGCGAAGGGTCGGCAAGCAGTTCGCCGATTCCCGACTCCACGGTGGCATTGAACTCGATCCCGTCGTAGCGGAAATACTCGGCGACCAGAGTCGAGAGAGCTTCGCGATCGTCACGAGTCGCTTGGCGGAGGGCAAGGGTCATGCTCGGTTCTACGCGTCCCGTTGTGCCGTGGGCTTCCAAGCCCACGGAAGGCGCGTAGCGCCTGCAGTCGCTGGTTTCAACCGGCGGCGATCCCAGAACCACAAACAAAAACGGCCGGCCCCGCGGGGCCGGCCGTTTTTTGGAGGCTGTTACTAGGCGGCCTCCCAAGGGTCGTCATTGGCACGGAGCGACTCCCTCACGGCTTGAATGTGGCCGTGCAGCCTCTGCAGCTGCGTCTTCTTGGGATTCACCATGTGGTTTGCGAGCGGTTGAAGCTTCGCCTTAGGCGCGAAAAGCTGGTTCCAAACCCACAGGTGAGAGTGCTGGACCTTGAACAAGATCCGGCGCTGTTGGCGTCGCCGCCATGCCCGACTTCGTTGTGTCATCACAACTGACCTCCTTGGCTTATGAGGATGGAGCCTCGCGGGCTCCTATCTCTAATTTACGGCAGATTTGGGCAGAACGAAACAGATTGTTTGGCGGGGTTTTGGGATTGGGCCGACGTGCCCACTTAGCGTCGAAATCAGTCACGGCGTTCTTGTCCGGCGGCGGCGGAACTCCCTTTGAACGATCCTTCCAACCACGCACACTCACCCACTAGAGGTGATGCAAATGCAGAGACAGCTTATGTGGATAGCGGCCGGCCTAGCCGCGTGCGGTTCGGTTTGGACGATCGAAGGGTGCGGGAGAGCCCAGGCGCAAGACGCCGGGAAGGCCGAGCTGCCGAGGGATATCCAACTCACGATCTACAAGGAGGACTTCGCACTTGTCCACGAGTCGCGTCCGGTCGATTTGACCGAGGGGCGCAACCGGGTGCGAATGGAGAATGTGAGCAAGGCACTCGATCCCAATTCGGTGATCTTCGATTGGCAAGGAACCGGAAAGCATCCGGACGTGACCTCACAGGTTTATGATCTCGGAGTGCTAAGCGGGGGGTCGCTTCTGAAACGGCTCGAAGGAAAGCCGGTCACGATGTTGTGGAACAGCCAGGAGGGTAAGCCGGGCGATCGCATCGACGGAACGCTCGAAGCCGCCCAGGACGGCGGCTTCGTCATCCGCGCCGGTGACAAGCTGTATGTCAATCCGAACGGCACGATCGTCGCCTCGGGCGAGCAGAGTTTGGTCACCATGCCCCAGCTTTCCGCCGACGTCGAAAGCCCGGCAAAGCAGTCGGCGAACCTCGGTTTCGCGTACCAGACTCGCGGCATGTCCTGGTCGGCGGATTATGTTGGCAGGCTGAACCCGGATGGCGATTCGATTAACCTCGAGTGCTGGGCGACTCTGGAGAATCACACCGGCGTCGACTATCCGAACGCGAAGATTACGATCGTCGCGGGATCGCCGAATCGAGCCACAGTCGAGGTTCCAGCCAAGCACATGATGGAAATGGCTCGCGGCGGCAGGACGCGGTTGAGCGATATTACCGGGTACACGGCCGAGGGCGCGCTACCTCCGATCGCGGTGGGCGAACTCTACGCCTACAAAGTCCCTTCTACGGCGACGGTCGGGCAGGAGCAGATGAACCGGGTCAAGATGCTCGTCTCCGAGCGGGTGCCGATCAAAAAGGACTATAGCATCCGGATCGACAATGTCGGCTCTTACGACTTCGGCTACTTCGACCAGAACCCGCAGCGCCAAAACGCCCAACTTTCGATTTCGCTCGTGAACGATGAGAAGGCCGGGCTGGGCGTGCCTCTTCCGGCCGGAGCCGTCCGCATCTACGATGCGACCTCGAGCGATGCGACCGCATTTGTCGGCGCCGCCGGTATCGGCGACACGCCGAAGAACCAGCACGTGAACCTGACGCTATCCAAAGTCTTCGACGTTTACTCCGATTCGCGAACGCTTCCCAGCAAAAGGATCGACAAGCATACGATCAGGAAGTCCTTTGAAACCGTCCTACATAACGAAAAGAAGTCGCCGGTCGACGTACGCGTGGTCGAGACGTTCTACAACAAGAAGCATCTTGTGACAGAGTCGGATAAGGGCGTTCAGATCGACGCGGTGACCCGCCAGTGGATCATCCACATCGAAGCGGGCCAACAGAAGACGCTGACGTGGACGGTCGACTTCGGGAATTGACGGGAGATGTCATCCTGAGAAACAGCCGGAGCAAGCTCGCTTGCAAAGGCTGGGATCGAAGGATCTAACATAGCATGCCGCTTGCCACTGACACAGGTGGCTTGCGGAAGTAGATTCTTCGATATCATCCTCCGAAGCAAGCTTCTCCGGATGCATCTCAGAATGACAATCGGAACGTCGGTTACCAGGTAGGAATCATGGACCCAGAACCGACAATTGAAGACGTCATGACGGCGAGCGGCTATGTGCGTTGCGGAGGATGCGGGGGTTATTTGCCCGCCGGGGCGATTTGCGGTTACTGTCTGCAACAACAGCAGCAGAAAATGGCGCCGCCTCAACCGGTGAGGCCCCGCACAAAGCCACGCCCGGTGCGAACCGCGATCGTCCTCGGCATTTGCGCGATCGCGGTTTGTGGGGTAGGGCTTGCAGCCGTCTTCGCCGTCAAGAACGTCGGCAAGTTGTCGAATCTTGCCGGCAAGGCGGGGTCGTCTTCGCTGGCTGGGTTGGGGACTGCGGAGGAGGACGGCGCGGCCAGCCTCTCTTCCAAGGCCGGGGATCCAGTCATCGCGGCTCTGAACAGCGGGAACACGCAGCAAGCGCTCTCCGCTTTACAGGCGAGTGGTCCGCCCGCTCCTTCCACGATGGCCGCTACCGCGCAGGCTGGACAAGCGCCGGCGATGCAATCCGAGCCCGCTTCGACCGCGCCGACCATGCAAATTGCAAAGGGCATGCCGGACAACGTTCGCAACTGGCTCGAGCATCTCCACAAGACTGAGGAAGCTCGAGTTGCCCTCGCGGCGGAGCAGCTCAAGGAGTCGGTCAAAACGCTCGCCAACCTCAAGGCAGACGATTTGAATCACGCTATGGACGACGGAAGCGACGATTCCCAAGCCGCCGACAAGGCTCGGGAAAACCAGCGCGCGGGCCGTGTCAGCGGAGACATGGCTACCATGCAGCAAGCCTGGAAGACGCTGCTCTCGGCGTTCGACGCCGTCCCGGCGCCGGCCGAGTGCGTCGGCATCAAGGCCAACTACGATCAGGTCGTCGGCCAGACCGGCACGATGATCCTGGAGATTGTGGCCAAGATCAAGTCCGCCTCGACCGATCCCCAAGGCGCTCTATCGGCGCTCACGGCGATGCAGGGAACGAGCAAGGCAAAGATCGACGTGCCGGCCCACGCCGCCGACTCGGGCGTCGCCGACGTTTGCAAACGCTACGACACAACGAAGTGGTTCGACATCCAAAGCGATGTTGGGTCAGGTGTTATGGGCCAAATCGGGCTCTAGCTTTTCGTCATCACTGAGTGCCCGGTCCTTAACAGTGATGACGACAAACGGTGTTCACTCCTGGTGATGCTCCGCGATCGAGCGCGTCAGCAGGATCAAGTTGGCGGCGAGGATCGAGTTGAGCTGAGCCTGACTCGAAGGGCCGGCACTGTATCCGAGTTGGAAGCCGTAGTTCCCGAAGATGTCTGAAACCTGGATCGAACCCTGCGCCGAGCCTTCGAGGACGAACTCGCGTGCCATCCCCAGGTTGATGATGCCGAGGAGATTGCTCTTCGTAGTCTCCGTAATCTGAAAATGGCCGCCCGAGAATTCGGTCGAGATGCCGGTCTGAAAGAGGGCGTACTTCTGGTCGTGCATCGTCGCCAGAAGCTGGCCATCCATCGACGAATAGACATCGTATCGGTTACCGATTGCTCCGACCCTTTCCGGCCGCAGGGCGAAAGGCTCCAGCACAGACGGGTTCATCGATGCAACCACCCAGGTGAAGTCGAAGTAGCCTGCCTGCAGGGCGCCCGAACCCACCATCTGCATGTCGACACCGACCTCGACCATCGCATTCGCGAAGAAGCTCATGAGGTCATGGGTGATGCGAACGTTAAGAAAGTGTCCGGGCGCGTTCATGCCACCAGTATAGGAAGTTCCCGGTTCTTGTAGGGGCAGGGCGTGCCCTGCCCGAGCGCGAAGCGCTGTCGTCGGTAAGGAACACAGACCGCGGAGGGCCACCGAGGTTCACCAGGAGTTTGGGATCGAAGAACCTACTATTGGAGCCACGCGATCCCGGAGTGACACCATCGGAAGCAGGTTGCAACTGGGCGTAGGTGTTTCGATATCATCCTTCGAAGCGGGCTTCTTCGGATGCATCTCAACATGACTGGCGACATCTTTGCTATCCGGCTCTTTGCTCAGGACCCATCGTGAGGTGGTTAGGCAACGGAAACGGGTCAGCTGCGCCCGGCTTCAACAACCTCGCCAGCCCCCAGTCCGCATGGTCGCTCGTGTAGCCGTCGCCGCCGTTGAGAACTCTCAAAACGAGTGTCTTTGCCCCCGTCACATCGACCCGGAACCGGTGGACTTGGCCGGGGCGCATCACCGCGGATTCGGCCGCGACTTTGCCGTCTACGAGAACCTGGAACTGCACGCTCCCGCCGCCGGCCGCATCGTCGACGCCGACGTCGGATGCGAACGTTGCGAGTCCTTTGCCGGCCAGATCGATCTCGATATCCGCCGGGCGGCCGTCCTTGAAAGAATGGGTCCAGATTCCCTTGCGTTAGACCTTGCCGGCGATCGACAGCCTCTTGCCAGCATAGTTCTCGTCCCGGTGCACGCGATCGCTGCCCGCTTCTGCCCTCACGAACGGCAGGTCGGAGACGAAGACGCCGGGCCAAGGCTTCGATTCAGGCACCCTGAAAGAAGCGTTCGGCGAATCCACGGGTCCCCATCCGATGGCCTGGACGCCCCAATGGACATGTTGCCCCGGGACGACGTCGTCCAACCTAAACCGGGGCTCGTAAACGATGCGCTCAAAATAGCGCTCAGCGACCTCTCCTACAACCCGGTAACTTGTCGCACCCGGGCTACGAGTCCAGCTCAGAGTTGCGGAGACGCCAGACGGGTCGCCTTCGATCACCGGAGCCAATAACTTGAATTTCCCCGGGATGCTCCATGCACCTGGTTTCGGCAGCCTGGACTCTTGAATGTGAAAGAGATCGCTCGAGTAGGGATTCGACAATGAGACGCGTATCCCCTTCTCCATCAGCATGCCACCCCTCACAAGGTCGGGGCCGTGTCCGCCCTCGGACCAGACCACATATTCTCTTTCGGGAACCAGGCCGCGAAGCTTCACGTACGTTCCACCCACATCGGAATCGGGTCTAAAGACGAACAGCGTCCCGTTCCGCAGCTTTTCGCTCCATAAGAACATCCCGTCCCAGTGCTTGCCATCCGGACGTGGAAGGACATGGTACACCCTGCAGTCGCGCAGGATCGGCCGAATCCATTCCCGATAGGTTTTGGTCGCGGCTCGCCCGGCCGCCTTCTCCTCATCGGTCCAGCCCTTGCTATTGGTCGGCGCGAGGTCCCAGCCGGTCATCATCGCGCTCCGGAAGAGATAGGAGCCGGGGTCGTCGCCAGGCAGTCCATAGCCTCGCTCGTAGGTGTAGGTCATGAGCGCGGCCGGTGGCAGATAGAAGGTCGAGTCCCAGATCCCGGCCCTATCCGGCAGGTTGGAGAGCGTGTCGGTCGTCGCCGTGTAGGCGCAGCGTTGGATGACTCCGAAGTCCTTGATGTGCGAAGCGCCCGAGCAGTTCTCGAGCACCATATTCGGGTGGGTGCGGCGGAGAGCATCCCAAACATCGTAGACCCCGAGCGCCGACCAATAGCTGACGTCGGTGCCGTGGCTATGCCGGTGATCCGTCCGGATGCAATCCGAGATCATTGGATGGACGTCGGTCTTGAGGTAGTCGAAGCCGATCTCGTTCGCCATCGACTGGGTCTTCTTGATCGCCCACGCCTTCGCCTCGGGCGAGGCCATGCAGGCGCTCGCTCCATAGAACGGACCGGGTTGCCAATTGGCGGGAAGATTTGAGCCGAACCAATCCGGATGACCGGCCGGTCCCCGCACGCTCAAAGCGCCCGGGTCGGTGGATACGCCTCCGTTGTCCCACGCGCACCAAAGGCCGAAATGCATCCTGCCTCGAACGACCGCGTCGTGAATCGGGTTGGAGCCGTGGGGGAAACGCGCGGGATCCCAGCGCCAGTCTCCGCAAGCCGGGAACCACATCGCATCGGGCATGAAGGTATCGAATCCGATATCCTTGGCGAAGCCGACCGTGGGAAGGAGGGTTGACTCCGTCGCGTGATCGGCGCCAGCGTCGAGGTAGATCCCGCAAACCATGGTTGGGTCGGCGAAGGTTGCCGGAGGGTTGGCGCGTAGCTTCTCCATGATGAAACGATGGAGGCTGTACGAACCGTCGTCGATATCGCCTTTGTAGCAGCCGGCGAAGGCAGCGGGAATCTTGAGGGTTTCGCCGGGCCGGACGTCGGTGTTGAAATCGGGCATCAAACCTGCCGCGAGCAACAATCCCCCTCCTCTTGCCACATGATTTTGCCGGGAGGAGGGGGTAGGGGGTGGAGGTTCTTTCACGAGTGCCGACAACCTTCCACGGCCAGAGAACTCCCAACCAAGGTAGAGGCCCCGCTTCTCGCCCGCTTGAACAGCCAGCCAGGGAACCGGGCTTGCGCCGTCGTGGTGGTCGCTCACGAGATTGAGGTCGAGGCCGGGTTTGACGTCGTCCCGAAACACTCCGCCTTGGGTGAGCGCGTTCGTCGCGCCTCGCCTCGACCACCAAACCTGGGCATCGCCGCCGGCATCGAGGCCGTCGAGATCGAGGCTCTCTTGCTGGGGGACGGTGATCGATTCCTTCGTCAGGTTCTCGATCTCGACCCAGTGCTCGATCGGCCCGCGGCCCTTTCTCGCCCGCCATATCGAGCGCAGTTCCATCTCGGGCCGCTCGGACCGAAACCGCAACGTGAGCACGGACCCCCTTTGGTCGCCTCTTGTATAGTGCCATGCGATCTGGATTTCGCGCTGCTTTGTCCAGACGCGACCGATCAGCCGAATCTCCGACCCCCTGCACCATTCGTGGTCATCGTCCCTTGCCCGCAGCGACTCGACCACCGGGCGGTCCTCGCGGATCGCAACGCGCGCGACTGTGTCGTCCGTCGCGAGCGTCCACGGTCCGCTGAAGGCGAGCTGAGACGCGAGAATCGCGGCAAGCATAGGCCCAGGCTACCAGCCCTCCAACGTTAGCTCGAAGTCATGGACGGGGCGAGGCACCTTTGCTCACCTGAAGCTCGGTGCTTGCCAGAGTGGTCGCTTTTCGCTGCCTCGCCGTGCCGATTCCTCGGTTTGGCTGCTCCGGCTCGCCCAGGAGATGGACACCAAATGAACTCTGAAGCCTTGGGGCTTGGATTCAACTCAGGGCCATCAATCTTGTTGGAAGCAGAGCGCGACCCTATGTAGGTCCTTCCATCCCATGCCGCGCGGCAAGCCGATTCGCATGGATTTCAGGATGACAAACCGGACTAGAGTCGCGGATCGACGGGCTCTGTTTCCATCGCGAGCACCGCGAACACGCACTCGTGAACGCGCCGGAGGGGCTCATGGCGCACGAATCGCTCCAGGGCCTCGATCCCGAGCGCGAACTCGCGAAGTGCCAGTGAGCGCTTGACCCCGAGACCGCGCTTGCGCAGACGCGCCAGGTTTTCGGGCTCGGTGTATTCCGGCCCGTAGATGATGCGCAGATACTCCCGTCCCCGGCATTTGACGGCCGGCTGGACGAGCCCCTTCGCGCCCCGCGCTACGAAGTCGAGCGGTTTGACAACCATGCCCTCCCCACCTCGTCCGGTCAGCGCTTCCCACCAAGCGGTTCCTGCGTTCATGCTTTCTTCGTCGAGGGTGTCGACGATCCGGTAGGGAGTCCTGAACAGAACCGGATCGTCGTCGAAGCATATCGAGGCAATCGTGTCCATGTGCCAGGCGTGATCCCGGTCCACGTGAACCTTTCCCTGCGAGGCGAGAATATGGAACGGCGCCAGGCGCAGGTCGTTGGGCGACTCCACCGGCCAGCAGTATCGGCGATACGAGTCGACATAGGCCTCGACCATCTCGGCGCGGCGGGCCACCCTGTCGGCCAGGGTGGTCAAGACTTCGTCCTCTGGCAACCGGTCTGAGGTCGCGCGAACCGCGGAGCGC
This sequence comes from uncultured Fimbriimonadaceae bacterium, assembly GCA_964576205.1. Classification (GTDB taxonomy): domain Bacteria; phylum Armatimonadota; class Fimbriimonadia; order Fimbriimonadales; family Fimbriimonadaceae; genus JAEVZK01. Next base: position 46,290 of record CAZNUL010000017.1, read on the forward strand.
GCGGCAACCGTTGCCGCTAACCCCGCCGATCCGACCGGCGCATACTGCCTTCGAAGAAGCTCCTGTCCCTTGGCCGACCAAGGCATCAGCTCGCAATCCAGAATCGCCCAGTCGGAATCGAGCTCGTCCCAAAGTCCGGCGCGATCAAACGCGGTCACGATTCGATCGAGAAGCTCGCGCTCGAGCGCGAGATCGTCGAAGAAACGCCGGCCCGTACGCGTGACGATGGCTCCGGTTTCGCCCGTGTCCACGCCAAAGCGCTTTCGGGCAGCGTCCTCGTTCCGGCATAAGAAGACGACCGCGCGCGAGCCCATGTGCTTCTCCTCGCAGATCACCTTCGGCACACCGCTGGTCCGGTAATACTCGAAAGCCTCGGAGGGGTATTCGAGATAGCCATCGCGAGCCGATGTCTCGCACGGGGACATCGTCGGCGGAAGGTAGACGAGCCACTTCGGATTCGTGGCAAACCGGCTCATCGCCTCAAGGGCGGCCGTGGCGTTTTCCTCGCGCAGGGTTACGTTGCCGCGCAGCCGGGTGTGGACGATGCGCTTCCCGGACACGTCCTCGTAGTCCAGCACATCGTCGAGCTGATGTTGGGACGAAAGAGGTGAGCCGGGCTGCGACAAAAAGGGCCGGGCCGGCTCCGTGTAGGTTGCCTTGGCAGGCACCTCGACGATCTCCAGTTCCGGATACCGGAGGGCGGTGAGCTTTCCTCCGAACACGCAGCCGGTATCGATATTGATCGTCCGGTTCAACCATTCGGCTTCCGGAACCGGTGTGTGGCCATAGACCACCCTTGCCGAGCCGCGATACTCGGCCGCCCAGTTGTATCGCACGGGCAGGCCGAATTCGTCGGTCTCGCCGGTGGTCTCTCCGTACAGCGCGAAGTCCCGAACGCGCGAGGATGCCCTCCCCTGCATCTCAGTTTTCATTCCCGCGTGGGCGACCACGAGCTTGCCACCGTCGAGCACATAGTGGCTGATGAGGCTATCGAGAAATCGCTTGACGCGCTCGAGAAACTCAGGCGGTTCCTTTTCGAGTTGGACGAGCGTTTCGGCGAGTCCATGGGTGATCTGGACGTTGCGACCCTGCAACTTCCGGAGCAGCTTGACGTCATGGTTGCCCGGTACGCAGAGCGCCTGGCCCGACTCGACGAGATCCATCACGAGCCTAAGGACACCAGGCGAATTCGGCCCGCGATCGGTCAGGTCGCCAAGGAACACCAGCTTGCGGCTAGTAGCGCGGGCTACTAGCCCGTTTTCGTCGGGTTCGGTGTTTGCGGGCTGGGAGCCTACGCTACTAAACCCTAGCTTATCTAGGAGCCCGATCAACTCCTCGTAGCAGCCATGGATGTCGCCGATGATGCCGAATGGGCCGGTTTCCTCTCGCCGGTCCGTCCAGGGCGGAACTCGATCGAACTGGACCGATTCGATTTCTTCGGGCGATCGCAGGACGTGAACGTGGCGGAACCCCTCCCGCTCAAGGAACCGGATCGAGCGGCGGAGGTCGCGAGTCTGATTCCGGATCACATGGTCGCCAAACTGCCGGTCCGGGCGCTCCTTGTTTCGCTCATAGCAAACCTCCGGCTTTAGATCGAAAACGATCGCGACCGAGAGGGAGTGGTACTCATGGGCGAGGTTGAGGAGCTTCTTGCGATCTTCCTGGCGAACGTTGGTCGCGTCGATCACAGTAAGCAACCCGCGTTCGAGCCGCCTCCGGAGGATGTAATAGAGAACGTCGAAGGCATCGCCCGTCGCTTCCTGGCTGTTTTCGTCATCCGAGACGATGCCGCGGCATTGGTCTGAGGACAGGACCTCGGTGGGCAGGAAGTGCTTGCGGGCAAACGTGGACTTGCCGCTGCCCGATGCGCCGACCAGGGCTAGGACAGACAGCGTGGGGATTTGGATGGTCATGGCGTGCCTCCCAGCGAGAAGACCGCCATCTGAGAGGGAGAACCCAGCTCCTCATGAACCGGGCCGATCGGCAGGTATCGAACCGAATAGCCATGCTTCTGGGCCACTCCGCCGCACCATGCTTCAAACTCCGGCCTCGTCCATTCGAATCGGTGGTCGCGATGCCGAAAGTCGCCTGCCTTGAGCGTCTCGAACAGCGCATTGTATTCGCTGTTCGGCGTCGTCATGACGATCGTCCGCGGACGGGCGTGTTCGAATAGGACGCGCTCGAAAGCCTGGAGGCGCGGAGGATCAAGATGCTCGATCACCTCGACCACCGCGGCCGCATCGAAGCCTTCGATCCGCTTATCCCGATAGACAAGCGAGCCGTGGATTAGCTTAAGGCGGACGGCGACTAACGGAGGAAGCCGGTCGACCTTCAGCCGCCGGTGGGCCCGCTCGAGAGTGACGTAGGAAACGTCCATGCCGACCACTTCCTGGAACTGCTTATCCTTGATGAGCAGCTCCAACAGCCGGCCCTCGCCGCATCCCAGGTCGACAACGCGTCGTGTTTCGCTTGCCCGCAAAGCGGCCATTACCGCGTTGAGGCGCTGATCGTGAAGCGACATTGGCCGCTCCACGGCTTCCTCTTGGGAGGCGTTTTCTTCCTCGCGCTCGTCGGGATCTGGGTCTCCTTCCGCCTCCGTGAGGCGCGCCAACGCCTCGCGGGTCAGATTCTTCTGATGGCGGAGGTAGCGGCGCGTAATCTCCTCTTTGGCAGGATGGGCGGCGAGCCAGTCTTTGCCGCGATTGAGCAGCTTCTCGATTTCCAGCTTGTCGATCCAGTAGTGCTTGTCGTTGTCGAGAACGGGGATGAGCACGTAAAGATGGCTCAGAACTTCGGCAACCCGCTTAGTGGCTCTCAGTCCGACTTCGAAGTGAAAGCCTTCGCCCCACTCGGGGAAGCGCTCGTCGAGGGGGAGACGTCGCGCGTCGACCTCGTATTCGAGCGGCTCAAAGATGCGGCGGAGCAGGTCCTCCCCGGCTCGGCAAGGCAAGGCCGCGATCCTGACCTCGATTGGAATAGCCTTGTCGGCAAGCTCCTGCCGCTCCTTGCTCCGTCCGCCCATCGCCGTGCTGAAGAATTCGATCAAGGCAGAACTCATGAACGAAGTGGCCGCGTAGGGTCGATCGTTCACATAGCTATCGAACTGGCCGCCTTCTCCGCTCGGGCCCCGGCGCCCGCGGACGAGGCCGACCGGATCGACGTCGATGAGGACTGCGGCCGTGCAGCGTCCCTCGCCGGCCTCGGGATAAAAGGTGTAGGCCTTACCGAAGCTCAGCTCGGCCTCATGGCAACGGGTTGGGTTCTTGTGAAGCAAGAATCCAAGATCGGTCGCGGGGCTATGGGTCGTGGAGATCGTTAGCAGCATTGTGAGAGTCCAGGTCGGGGGCGGCCCAGCGGTTGCTGCCAACCAGGCGAGTGCGATGATTATGCCAGGTGCCGGGCGCCCGTTGCCAGCATCTTTTCTCGTCCACAAAGAATGTGACGCGGAGTCGAAGTCGGGGACTTTACATTACGGACGGAGTTGTCATGTCCAGAACGGAGGCGGGCAGATTTCCGATAAGTTTATGGTACATCGCGGCGGCTTGCGCGTCCGTCATCGAGCTGATTAGGTCACAAACTGCTTGAGCGGGGCGGTCGCTTTCGTGCCTCGCCTTTGCCTCGTCACTCATTAGTCGCTGGCCCCCCAGCAGATCCGAAAGCAGGATTTCGAACAGGCCACGAAGGACTGTCGCTTCCCCGTGTTGCCGGACAGCCAAGGCGGGAGAACCGATGGCGAAGTGATAGGTTAGCGCCTTGAGGATCCTAACCTCATCCTCAACCCCATCGTCCTTCACAAGAGAGCCCTCGGCATCGATTCGGAGCTTGTGCATAGCGAACCGGGATATCCGCTCGCTCACCCACTCCTTGAGATCGCAAACAAGCTGCGACGAGAACCTTGACGCGCGTCCGAGGTCGGGAGCCGGCATGGGGCGCAACGCTAGGACGACTGATTCAAAGGCGGCCGCGGGAACGGAGCCGACCTTGCCGCCTGGTAGAAGCATCGACCGAAGGTCGGTCCCCTCGGCCTCCTTGAGGGTCCGCAACGGTATTACGCCTGCGAGCGCAAAATCATAAAGATCGTGAACCGAATAGGCGATGTCGTCGGCCCAGTCCATGATCTGAGCTTCCAGCGTCGGCTGTTCGAAGGGCAATCCACTAAAGATTTCCTCCAGGATCGGCTTCTCAGTTGGGTAGCAGCCGTACTTGCCACCGTGGTCGTCGCCCCGGTCCATGGTCCAGGGGTATTTAACCGATGCGCGGAGAGTGGCGACTGTCAGGTCCAGACCGGCATGGCTTGCGGAGCGTGCTGCTAGCTTTGTTAGGATTCGAAGTGACTGGGCATTGCCCTCATAACCCCCGCCGACTTCATTCTTCGACGCTAAGCCGTTAAGAATCACCTCGCCGTTATGCCCAAATGGAGGATGCCCGAGGTCGTGGGCGAGCGCGGCCGCTTCGCAGACATCCGAGTTAAGCTGTTCGGAAAGGGCCCGGTTTGACGCGAGCAACCTCTCCGAGATCCGCCTCGCAATCTGGGCCACCTCGAGGGTGTGCGTCAAACGGTTGTGGAATGTGTGGAGTTCGGTCGGCGAGGTGACTTGCGTGACACCGCTTAACCTTCGGAATTGCGCGCAATACAGGATGCGGTCGCGGTCCCGCTGGAACTCGTCACGAGAGTCACCGCCAGCGTCGTTGCTTGTGTGGAGGCGTTCCCCTCGTGCGCGAATGGCTATCTCCTACTTGCTCTTCTTGGCGACCACGTACCGCCCCGACCGGATGTCGATTTCCCCATCCTTAAGCGCCTTTACAACTTGTCGATCAAAGCTGGCGCGATCGGTGAATCGAGCGCTGCATGCTGAGCGCAGAGTCTCGTAGGTCATCCCGCTCTTGTGCGATGCGACCGCGCTTCCAATGGTGTGCGTCACGATCTTGCTGGTCCGAAGTCTTCCTTCCGCGCTCTTCGCCATCACGAAAAGTATGACGTGTGTTCGGGCACTTTGGCTGCGTACAAGACGCGGTCCTTCCGTCCCATGCTGCGCGGCAAGCCGCTTGGCATGGATTTCAGCCATGGGAACCTGAACAAACCGCCCAAGCCGATCAGCAGGGTTGGGGTCCCAGGGCATGGTCCCAGGTACCAGGCACCAGGCACCGGGCACGGGGCTCCGAGAACTTCCTCCCGCTATAAGGACCCACTTTTGCCGGAGGTGCTCCGACTCAGGGCCGCCATAATGAGCCCATGGCTGCTACCGCCGAAATCTCGCCGCCCCAGGTTCGCTGGGATCTCTCCGCTCTCTTCTCCGGAATCGACGATCCGAAGATCGAGAAGACCTGGGCCATGTGCATGGCGCGTGCGAAGGCGTTTGCGGAGGCCTATCGCGGGAAGATCGCGAGCCCGGATCTCATCGCCGAGACCCTGGCAAAAGGGCTTCGGGAGATCGAGGACATCGCCAAAGAGTCGTCGAAGCCGATGAACTACGCCAACCTGCTCTTCTCGGTCGACGCGGCATCAGCCGAGGTCGGCGCCTTTATGCAGAAGCAGATGGAAAAGGGCAGCGAGTTGAGTGTCGAGCTCATGTTCTTCGAACTGGAGCTCCAGGCCGCGAACGAAGGGGTGATCGACCGGATCATCGGCGAACCCGCGCTCAGCAACTACGTTCATTACATCCGGCACGCCCGAGCATACAGCCCTTACCGGCTTTCTGAGAAGGAGGAAGTCGTTCTCGAGCAGGTTGCGAACACCGGCTCCCGCGCGTGGGTTCGACTGTTTGAAGAAGTCACCGCCAACTATGTCTTCAAGCTGAAGCGGCCCACCGGATCGCGAACGTCTAGCTCGTCAGAGGGAAGTGCGGTTGAAGAGTTGACCGAACAAGAGGTCCTCGCCCTCCTTCGCAACCCGGATCGGGAGTTGCGGCAGGCGGCCGCGGACTCTCTGAGCGAGGGTCTTGCCGAGCTCCAGCGCGTCCTCGTCTTCACCTTCAACAACCTCGTCCAGGACAAGGCGGTCGAAGATAAGATGCGCGGCTTCGCGTATCCGGAGCAAAGCCGGCACCTCAGTAACGAGCTGGACAAGGCAACCGTCGATCTCGTCGTCAACCTTTGCCGCAAGAACTACCGCCTGGTCGAGCGGTTTTACAAGATCAAGCGCGAGATCCTCGGCCTTCCCGAGCTAACCCATATCGATCGCTATGCGCCACTGTTCGAAACTGAAGAGCAGGTTGAGTGGGAAGCTGCCAAGAAGATCGTCCTCGATGCGTTCGGCTCGTTCTCGGACGAGATGGAGTCTCGGGCCCGAGAGTTCTTTGACAAAAACTGGATCGACGCAGAGCCTAGAAAGGGCAAACAGGGCGGCGCTTTCTGCAGCTACAACACGCCGGACACTCATCCCGTCGTGTTTCAAACGTATCTGAACAAGCCGGACGACGTGATGACGCTCGCTCACGAGCTAGGACACGGCGTTCACGCCTCCCTGAGCCGAGCCCAAACGTACTTTAATTTCCACGGAACCCTGCCGCTCGCCGAGCTTGCCTCGACTTTCGGCGAAATGCTCGTCTTCGAAAGCCTTGTTCGGGAGGCTTCGACCAAAGACAAGCTGGCTCTCTACGCCGACAAGGTCGAGGGTGTCTTCGCCACCGTCTTTCGGCAGGCGGCGATGTTTTCCTTCGAGCAGAGGATGCACCAGGAGCGACGGGCTAGCGGCGAGCTGACTCCGGAGCGCTTCGGCGAGATATGGCAGGAGGAGATGCAAGCGATGTTCGGAAGCTCGATCACCCTAGGGGATCAGCACCGCACATGGTGGTCCTATGTCGGGCACTTCGTTTTCGCCCCGTTCTACGTGTACGCGTACTCGTTTGGCGAGCTACTGGTCCTGTCGCTGTACCAGATGGCCAAACGGGAAGGCCCGGCGTTTGCCGACCGGTACATTGCCTTGCTCCGCGATGGCGGCTCGAAGTCGCCAACCGATCTGATGAAGTCGGTTGGCGTCGACTTGCACGCCGAGAGCTTTTGGCAAGGCGGGTTCGCGGCGATGGAGAAACTGGTTAGCGAATTCGAGCGCCTTTGGGCTGACTATCAGGCGTAGTCAATCACGCCAACTCAGAGACGCCAACATCCTTCCATCAATTTTGCCCTTGGACTCAACGTTTTAGGGCCCTTCTCTCTCATTCGAGCTTAATGGAGTCGAAGAACGACTTTACTTCGTCGCCGTTGATCAACACCTCCGGAGCCGCGGCCAGTGCCGAGTACATTCTCTTGCCCTTGATAAAGGTGTCCACCCGGACCGCGCCAAATGGACCTGCTTTTGCGGTGCTGCTCAATACCCGTACCTGGCCCAGGTTATAGAAGCGGTCCTTCCGAGATTTACCCTCGAAAGCCGCAATGGATTCCGAGTTCAGCATGTCGAGGATGTCCTCCTCATGGTCCTGCAGCTGCTCAACGGCGTCGTCCGGTAGATCAGCATAAACGAATCCATACGAGCGGTTGCCATAGGCAGACGAGAACCGATGCATCTTGATTGGATGATCCTTGGGGCCGAAAGTGGTGTCGCTCAATTCTGGTTGCGACGGAAAGCGGGCAGATGCGTTCGCTCCTTGCAATTGGAAAGGAGAGAATGTGGGTCCCGCGACCTTTAGGGGGCCCCTCCCGGCACTATCGGCGGTGCTCATGGAATCGAGAAACTTCGCCGTCAAATCTGAGGGCGGGTCAGAGCCGAGCGAACAGACGCAGGCCTGAAAATAAGTGTTCTTAACGACGTAAGAGCGGGATCTGCCATGGATGCCCTTTGAATCGACGTAATCGAATTCGATCCCCGGCCAGCCGTTCTTGACCAGATCCTGTTGGGCGCGCAAGTTTCCACCATGCGGGATCACAGCGCCGGCGACCATATTCGCTAGAACCTGATCAGGGGGAATGGGCGGGCTCGGAGGCTTCGAGTTCCCCACCATCACAACGAACGAACAGCTCTTGTAGAGGGTCACCCAGTACCGGCAGCCCTCGGGTGCGTCCTCGCCAATGAGCCTTAGGTCCATCACCTTCAGAGGGCTAGGCGCCGAAACTGAGTAGCCGCCAGGGAGGAAGGCAGTCTTCCACTCCTCGGCATGAATCTGACCGTAGAGGAGTACAAAGGCGGTAAGGGGCATCATCACTAATTCCCACATTTCACCCTACTTGACCGCAGTCCGATGGTAGCTTAGGTTATCCACAAGAGCCTATTGCCAGGTTCTTCGCAAGGATCGCTCCGTCTAGAATAAGAGAGGAACCTACGCAAGGTTGCGTAGAGTCCGTTAGATTGCTCGGTTGCTGGATTGCTCGATCGATCGCAATCGTCCTCAGTGGGTTCAGCCGGCACACTTGAATCCCGCTGATCTTGTAGGCCAGCGATCCAGCAATCCAGCATCTAGCAATCCTTCACAATGTCCCTCGCCATCCCGCCAGCCCTGCTCGTCCCGGAGTCGGAGGAGACTAGGTTTATCACGCAGGGCGACCTGACGAGTTCAGGCCGCCTTGGCGCGTCTGCGCTCGTCGTGACCGACCGCAGCGCGTACCGATTCGAAAGAACGCTCTTAGGTGAAGAGGTTCTGGCGGCCTACGAGATGGCCGATCTTGCCAACCCGAGAATCGAGACTCTCGTCGACGCCAGTGCCCTCGTAGCGGACTTCCGGGGCAAGCCGATAGAGCTTCTGAGGGTTAGCGCAAAGAAGGGACTTCAACTCGCCGGCGCCGAAAAGCGGCTCAAAGCCCTCCTCGAGGGAAAAGAGATGCCCGAGGTTGGGGACGAAGTGAGGCTCTGCCCGAAGTGCAGCCGGCCGCTTCCCGAGGATTCCGACGTCTGTCTGGGTTGCGCAAGCAAGGGCAAGACTCTCCTGCGCCTTTTCGGCTTTACGAAGCCCTACAAGGCGCGGCTTGTGCTCGGCGTCATTCTCACCCTCGGCGGCGCTTCGCTCGATCTCGTACCTCCCGTCCTCTCGCAGAAGCTGATCGACGAGGTTTTCGCGAAGCACAAGCTTTGGCTCTTTCCATGGATCATCGCAGCATTTTTCGTGGCCCGGATTGTAAGCGGTGGCGCCGCGATCGCTCGTGGCCGCAATGTCGCGTTTCTCAGCGCCAAGATTACGGTCGCTATTCGCCAGAGCCTGTTCAACAAGCTGCAGCAGCTTAGCCTCAGCTTCTACGACCGGAGAAACGTCGGCTCGATCATGAGCCGGATGACGAACGACACGTCATCGCTCTACGATGTACTGATCGACGGTATTCCCATCATCCTCCAGCAGGGCGCGCTATTAATCTTCATTCCAACCGCAATGCTGATCATGAACTGGCGAGTCGCGATTTGGACGCTGGTTCCGGTGCCGCTCGTGCTTTTTGGCGTGTACAAGTTCCGCCGTAGGATGATGCGGGTTTGGAGCCGCTTCCACCACTCGAACGCGAGGCTAAGCAGCGCGCTCAGCGGTGTGCTCCAGGGTACGCGCGTAGTCAAAGCGTTCCATGGCGAGGAGCGGGAGAAGACTAGATTTGGCCGGAGACTTACCGATGTCGCCGGCATCGGCTACGAAGCAGAGTCGAGCTGGTCGACCTTCTTCCCGATGGTCCTCTTTACGATGTGGGTCGGGTCGTTCGTGGTCTGGATCGTGGGAGGGCGAAGCATCATCGCGGGCACGATGACACTTGGCCAATTGTTCGGGATCCTGCAGTACGCGGGGATGATGCAGCAGCCGATGATGATGCTTCAGCGCATTGTCGACTGGACTTCGCGATCGCTGACGGCGGCTCAGCGGGTGTTCGAGGTTATCGATACGCCTATCGACATCGAAGATTCCGCCCATGCCGTATCGATGCCGGTCGTGCGTGGAGCGGTCACATTCCGGGACGTCCATTTCAGCTATGACAAGACCCGCGAAGTGCTGCATGGGATCGATCTCGACGTCAAGCCGGGCGAAATGATTGGAATCGTCGGACCCTCTGGAGCGGGCAAGTCGACCCTCATCAACCTGCTTCTGCGATTCTATGACCCGACCCAAGGCGCGATCTCGCTCGACGGGGTCGATCTGCGCCAGATCAAGATCGACGACTTCCGCAAGCAGGTCGGTGTCGTGCTCCAGGAGAGCTATCTCTTTCCCGGATCGATCAAGGACAATATTGCCTACGGCCGGCCTGACTGCTCGCTGAAGGAAGTGATGGAGGCGGCGAAGGCGGCGAACGCCCACCACTTCATCGTCAACTTCCCGGACGGCTACGACACCTACGTCGGCGAGCGAGGGCAGCGGCTTTCGGGTGGCGAAAGGCAGCGGATCGCGATCGCCCGCGCGATCCTCCACAACCCGAAAGTACTCATCCTGGATGAGGCGACAGCGAGCGTCGACACCGAGACCGAACGCATGATCCAGGAAGCGTTGGAGCACTTGGTCGAGGGACGTACGACCTTCGCGATCGCTCACCGGCTATCGACCCTTCGGGAGGCGAACAGGTTGGTGGTCATTGAGGAAGGCAAGGTCGTTGAGGTCGGAACTCACGACGAACTTCTCGAGAAGGAAGATGGCGTCTTCAGGCGGCTGGTCGAGATGCAGACCCAGATCAACAAGCTCTCCGAGAACTATCTCGTCGGGGCCGAAATGCAGCTTGAGTCGGCGTAGCAGTTCGATAACCGGCCCTACGTCGCGGCAGCCAGCATGTCGATGCCCTTTTGCATCGCGGCATGAACAGCGGGATCGTCGGTCGGCTCGTCGAGGATCAGTTTTCGATAGGGTGAATTGGGATCGCGATGCAGCTCCTGGGGATAGAACGCGATCACCTTGGGAGCCGACGGGTCCTTTTGCGGCGCGGGTGCTCCGACCAGCCTGTTGTACAGCGCGCCGCATAGATCGAACCCCACCCAATGCGAAAACCCGACCAACGGCACCGCCCTGGCGTTGGTCTCGATGAAATAAGGGTCGTTCGTCTCCTCTTCCACCATGAAGCCTAGCGAGAGGAATCCGTTGTGGTGCGTCGCTTTAGCGTATGTATGGGATGCGCGATCGATTTCCGCGCTGTCAAAACAAGTGATCACCGAAGCTGGCCCAGTCTCGCCAGGGTAGGTCAGGGTCTTTTCAAAGGCGATCGCTCCCAAACATCGACCGTCAAGACATACGGACGCCGTCCCCGCCGATTTGCCGACGATGTATTGTTGGGCCATCCACTTCGATTCGGCTCCGATCATGGCGACGGCAATGTCTTCTTCCGTTCGTAGGATCTGGACGCCCTGGCCGGCCGTTCCCGACAACGGTTTTAAGACAACCGGCAGTCCGGCTTCAGCGCCGAATTCCCGAAGGTCTTGCCGAGACCAAATCAGGGCTCGCTTCGGGGTGCGGAATCCGAGGTCGCTCATGAGTTGGCTGGCCGCATCCTTATCCTCTCCGTATTTGAAGGCGCCTGGGTCGGGAAGGGAGGCGGCAACGAGATTGGTCAGCTCCTTCGGTAGCCGGTTCATATGAGCCACTTCGGCAATGTGCTGCATGAAGCGAAGCGCTCGATCGTCGGCCGGGATCATGAGCCGGGTTTGCTTGTTGTCGAGGAGGGCAAGTATCCGTTGGGCGACGGATTCGGCCGAGTCGGTCGGAACGCAAACGTCCCGGTCGTCGGCATACTTCGTCAACGAGATCAGCGTATTCGTATAGGAAAGAAGGCTGACTTCAAACCCCGCGCTCTGAAGCGCCTTGGGAAGCCGGGCGGCGCCGAGCCAGTTTTCGAGCGCCAGCACCAACACTCGGGGCATGGAATGCAACCTACCGAATGGAACTCTTTCGAATCCTGAATTATTCTTATGGACATGGAATCAAGGCGATTTAGTATCGGGCGGTTGAGACTTTGGATCCGTCCGATTGCTTACCTCGTGATCCTGGCCCTCGGCGTAGCCGCGGTTGTCGCGTGGGGCCCGGCAGCTCAGGTAGAGCACCACAAGCCGTCCTCAAAGGATGCGGTGATCAAGACCGACGCGGAATGGAAAAAGATCCTCACTCCGGCGCAGTACAACGTTTTGCGGCTCAAGGGCACCGAAACCGCCTTTTCCGGAAAGTATTGGGACAACCACAAGGACGGCGTTTATGTGTGCGCGGCTTGTGGGCAGGAGCTGTTCTCCTCGAAGACCAAGTTTGAATCCGGCACTGGCTGGCCCAGCTTTTGGGCTCCGATCCGCAAGGATGCGGTCGATCTCGAGACCGACCGAAGCTGGGCGGTCGAGGTTAGAACCGAGGTCTTATGCTCGAAATGCGGTGGGCACCTGGGCCACGTCTTCGACGACGGGCCCCAACCGACCGGCAAACGCTACTGCATGAACTCGATCGCGATGAACTTCAGGCAACCGAAGAAATAAAGTTGCCAGCTAGGACGCCGGCAGCCGGACCGTAACCGTCGTTCCCTTGCCGGGCTCACTCTCGATCTCCAGCGTTCCCTTATGAGCGTCGACGATGCTTTGACAAATGGACAGCCCAAGTCCATTGCCTCCTGCGACACGAGCCCTGGCTTCGTCGATTCGGTAGAACCGGTCGGTGAGATGAGGAATATGTTCTTTCGCGATGCCGACTCCCGTATCGGCGACCGAGATGATGATCTCCTCGCCATCCCTACGTTGATCGACCGAGATCTTCCCATCCTCTGGCGTGTAGCGCGCCGCGTTTTCGAGCAAGTTGACGAAGACCCTCAGGATGGAATGACCATCGCCCATGACCTCGCCACCTTCGTCATCCATATGAAATGTGATGTCCGCGATGCCCGGTCTTGCGACGGCGGAGATCGCCTCCTTGAGCAGCGGTTTGAGGCATATCGGCTCATACTGGATATCGAGCTTGCCGTTGTCGGACCTCGCGAGAAGTAAAAGGTCGTTAACGAGACGGTTCATCGAGTCGGCAGCCGCATTCACGGCGGCAAGCGACTTTTGATATTCTTCCGTCGTCCGAAGCCCCTTCATCGCGAGGCTCGTGTTGGCTTTGATCACGGTGAGGGGCGTGCGAAGTTCGTGCGATGCGTCGGCCGTGAATCGCCGCTGCTGTTCAACCGCTTGTTCCATGCGGCCAAAGGCACGTTGCAGCCGCTCGAGCATTCCGTTAAACGTCTGGGCGAGGCGTGAGAACTCGTCGTTCCCCCTGACGGCCAGCCGGCCATCGAGACTTTCCGCGCCGACCTGAGCCGCGGTGTTCGTGATGTCTCGAACCGGCTTCAGGGCACGTCCGGTCAAGAAAGCGCCGCCCAAGGCAGCGACCACGAGGATCATCGGGAGCACGGTCAGCAGGGTTACCGTTAGTCCGTGGAGGGCCTGATTCGTGGCAGCGAGCGGCTGCGGATACTGGAGCACGCGCACGACCTCGCCTTTGACCTTGACCGGCTCGGTGACGAGCAGGATGTCTTCGTCAGTCTTATCTGCGGTGTTGAACGCGGTCGTGAATGACGTGGTCTCGCGCCCGGCCAGGCCGGCTTGGAAGGCGGTAACGTCGTAGGCCGGCTCACCAAAGCTGTTCTTACCCTGCAAGTCGAGAACGCGGGCCCTAATGTTTGAGCGGGTGGGATCGTTCGTGTTCGGGGTTTCGATGGCCACGAACACGCCCTTGCCGTGATCCATGAACCGTACAGGTTCGCGGGAACCCGGGATATGTAGGCGCGGAATTCCGGAGACGCCGGTTAAGATCGCGCGATCTCGTTGAAGTGCGTTCGGCGCCTCTAAGCGCCTCGCAAGCCGGCTGGCTCGGGTATGCAGGTCTTTATCGACGGCGGAGATCAGGCTTTGCCGAGCTCCGTAGAACACCGCGAGTCCAAGCGCTGCCAGCGTGAGAGCGAGAACGCCGACGTTCCAAATCGTGAGCTTCGTGCGAACGGATACCGAACTCATTCATCCTCCGGCCGCCGGAGGGTGTAGCCAAGGCCATGAACCGTGTGAATCAACTTCTGATCGTGCCCCTGATCGATCTTTTTCCGCAACGAGCCGATGTAGACGTCGACCGTGTTAGAATAGCTCTCTTCATCCATCCATACGCGTTCTTGAATCAATTCACGCGTAAGTACCTGGCCTTCGCGGGCGGCGAGCGCTTCCAGGAGGGTGTACTCGCGGCGCGTTAAGGATATCTCTTTGCCGGCGCGCTTGACGATGTGAGAGCCGGTATCGATCTCGAGGTCGGAGACCCGAATGACCCGGGACTTGTTGACTTTGTCCCGTCTTAGGAGCGCTCTAACGCGAGCGAGAAGCTCGTCAAAATCGAATGGCTTAGGAAGGTAGTCGTCCGCGCCGACATCGAGGCCCTTCACTCGATCGCCAACCGAATCGCGAGCCGTGAGCATCAGGATCGGCGTGCGGATCTTGCGCGCACGGAGTTCCTCGCAGACACGCATGCCGTCGAGCTTGGGAAGCATCAGGTCGAGGAGGATGACGGAGTAATTGCCGTTCGTGCCGAGATCCAATCCCTTCGCCCCGTCGGCGGCAACGTCGACCTGGAATTTCGCCTCTTCGAGGCCCTGTTTGACGACCTGGGCGATTCCCGGCTCATCTTCGACTAGTAACAATCTCATGCGCTTGTACAAGGATTGTGCGACGAAAGTTAGTCGGTTCACTGGTTTTTCATTGCCGGGAATCGGACTCCACTGCCTCGCTGTAGCGGGGGCCTGATCGCGGTCCTGGGCGTTGACATCTGGCCCGCAGTCGAGGCTGTTGGTGCAGCGCTTCACTGCTTTTTCATGTCCTCGCCGCATGCTGACGGACAGTCGCCTTGCAGATCGGGCACCGCCTGTATTCGAGGCAATCAACAGGAGAATCAATGAACATAAAATTCTTGATCACGGCGGCGGTCGCCGCGATTTCGATCAGTGTCTTTGCGCAAAGGCCGCCGGCGGGCGGACCGCCCGCGGGCGGCCAACGCGGCGGGCCGGGACAAGGTATGCGCCGCGGTGGCTGGATGAACGACGCGGCCCTTCAGAAAGAGCTCAACCTGACCGACGCTCAAAAGACCAAGATTAAGGCCATCCAGGACAGCTATCGCGACAAGTTCCGCGCTGCGTTTGGTGGCCCTCCGGGAGGCGCGCGCCCGGGCGGGGCGCCAGGTGGTGCACCGGGACAGCGGCCGCCGATGGATCCGGCCAAAGTGAAGCAGCTTATGGCCCTTCGCGACGCGCAAATGAAGGAAATCAACAAGGTGCTCAACGCGAAGCAGCAGGCGGCGCTTAAGAAATGGCAGGCGGCACACCCACCGCGCTTTGGTGGCCCGGGTGGCCCTGGGGGCGCGGGAGCCAAGGGCGGCGGCAAATCGGGCGGCGGCCACTAAGAATAGGAACGTGACGAGAAGAACCTGAGCGGGGTTAGGCGCACCGCGATGATGCGGCTCTCCACCCCAATCAGGTTCTTCTTTGTCATTTTCCGGAATGACCCCTTCGAAATGATTTAAGATAATCGCGTCGATGGTTCGCCGCCGGAGGGCTCGGCTTGTCGTCACATCACTTCATTTTCTGAACTCCCATGAGGCTTTATCCATGTTTTCTTTTGGCGGCCCTGATCGCGACGGGCGCCAACTCGCAATCCAAGAATCCTGCTCCTCCCCCACCCGCCAAAGACGTCGCCATCACCGGGGCAAAGATCGAGGTCGGCGATGGGAAGATCATTGCGGCCGGCGCCGTCCTAATCCACGAAGGCAAGATCACGGCTGTCGGCGAGAACGTCGCGATCCCACCCGATGCGGTCGTGATCGACGCCAAGGGCAAAGTGCTCTACCCGGGATTTATCGACGCGTACTCCACGCGAGGTCTCAAGCTCCCGGATGCGCCTGCGTCGGGCACCGCCCCGGACTCTAGGACGACGGCCCCGCCAAGTATGTGGCACGGCAACCGGAAGGGCATTCGCGATGACATCTTGGCCTCAAAATGCCTCGACATCAAAGATCAGCTGGAGAGCAATTACGCTCAGGGGATCACAACCGCTTTGCTTACCTCCGGTTCGGGGACGATCCGGGGCATTGCGGCCGTCGTCGACTATACGGATTCCGGTACGGTTCTCCTCCCCGCTGCGGCGGGAGAGATCGCGATTCGTGGCGGTGGATTCCGCGGAGGCGGTGGAGTCGGTCCGAACGCGGACTCCGGATATCCAGGCTCGCTGTTGGGGATCGTCGCTCTCGCTAGGCAGACACTGATCGACGCGCAGCAGTATGCGGACGATCCGGGGGCCAAGAAGGACGAAGGTCTCGACAACCTGAAGCCGCTCGTAACCAAACAAATCCCCGCGCTGTTCTCGGCCGACACGGAGTTGGAGATCGTCCGATGTGGCCACATCGCCGACGAATTCGGATTCAAATCGCTTTATGGCGGCGCTCACGACGCCTACAAACAGATCGATATGCTAAGAGCGAGGGGCGCGGCGGTCCTTGTGGCCATCGATCCCGGCGCGGAGCCGCCCCTCAAGCCGGCCGAAGGCAATGACACGCCGGAGGAGGTTCTGGCGGAAAGGCACCAGAACTGGGTTGAGCGATCCCAAAACGTCAAGAAGCTCATCGATGCGAACATCCCCGTTGCCTTCTCGTCCTTTGGGGGCAACCTGGGAGACTATCTCAAGAACGTCCGGAAGGCGATCTCCGGTGGCGTCAACCGCGACGTCGCGCTACGGTGCATGACGTCGAGCGCGGCATCGATCCTTGGAGTAGGCGAGAAGGTTGGCACGATCGAGATTGGCAAACAGGCCAACCTCGTAATCATGAGCGGCGACTTCGCGGACGAGAAAAGCAACGTGGAGACCGTATTTGTCGAGGGTAAGAAAGTCGACGTGAAGAAGGGGGCCAAATAGATGTCGGATTTCGGATTTCGGATTTCGGATCGTCGAGGCCGAAGGGCTGTAGTCGCAGGCTTTAGACTGCGCGCGGAAGGCGATGGCTCTACGCACAAACCGCAAACCACGAACTACAAGCCACACCTCCTCCGCGCCCTTGCCGTGCTTCTGGTAACAAGGTTGGCAATGGCCGACGGCCCTCTGCCCGTCGAGACCGAGACTCTTCGCAAGCCCACTCTGGCAACCCACGGGAGCGTCCTCATCAAGGATGCTCGCATCCTGACCGCGACTCACGGAGTCATCGAGAAGGGAAGCATTCTCGTCCAGAACGGCAAGATCATGGCGATCGGACAGATCGCTGCGCCGGCGGGAGTCACCGTAATCGATGCCTCTGGAAAGGTCGTTACTCCCGGCATCGTCGACGCACACGTTCATCGCGCCATCGATTCAACTAACGAAGGCACCGACGCCATCACATCCGAGGTGCGCATCCTCGACGTCCTGAATCCAAACAACAAGAACGTCTGGCAAGCGCTCGCTAGTGGCGAGACCACGGGCATGGCTCTGCACGGCAGCGCCAATCCAATCGGGGGCCAGAGCGTTGTCATCAAGTTCAAGTACGGGCATCCGGTCGCGGACCTTCCGATCTCTGACGCCCCGAGGATGATCAAATTCGCCCTCGGTGAGAACGTGACTCGTTCCGGCCAAACGACCTCGACAAGGTTCCCGCACACTCGCATGGGTGTTCAAGCCGTGTACCGTCGCGCCTTCACCGAGGCTCGGGATTACATGAAGAGGTGGGACGCCTACGAGAACGAAAAGAAGTCGAATCCAAGCGCCAAAGCTCCCCAACGGGATCTGCGCCTGGAGGCGCTCGCCGACATTCTGCGCGGCAAGATTTGGGTACAGTGCCACTCCTACCGCGCGGATGAGATCCTGATGATGGTCCGGCTCAGCCAAGAGTTCGGCTTCAAGATTGGCGCCATGCAGCATGCCCTGGAGTCCTACAAGATCGCCCCCGAACTCGCGAAAGCCGGCGTCGGCGTCTCGATTTTCGAAGACGAATGGGCATTCAAGCTCGAGGGCTACGACGCGATTCCTTACGCCGCCTCCATCCTAACCAAGGCCGGCGTGAATGTCTCCGTCAACACCGACGGGACGGGCGGGACGACCGCCATCAACATCGACGCCGCCAAGACGATGCGGTTCGGCGGACTGAGCGAGGAGCAGGCGCTCGATCTCATCACGATCAACCCCGCCAAGGAGCTCGGCGTCGACAAGAGGGTCGGAAGCATCGAGGTTGGCAAGGACGGCGACCTCGTGATCTGGGATGGCGATCCCATGAGCGTCTACTCCAAGGTCAATACGACGATCATCGATGGCGACGTCATGTTTCAGCGTCGCGATGCCTTCGGTGTCGATCCGTCCTCGACGATCAAGACCAAGCTCGAACCATTCAGGTACTTGGCCGACAAGCCAATGCCGGCAAAGCTCGGCAAATCGTACGCGATCGTGGGTGCGACGATCCACCCGGTTTCGGGTCCCGTGATCGAGGGTGGCACGGTCGTTTTGGACAATGGACGGATCACGGCCGTCGGCAAGCAAGTGCCGATTCCTCCTTCTGCGATCCGCATCGATGCCAAGGGCATGAACGTCTATCCCGGCTTCATCGACGCGGGTACTACCCTGGGACTGACCGAATTCGGTGAGGTCGGCCAGGCGACCGATGCAAGCGAGCTTGGATCGTTCCAACCCGATTTGGTCGCCCTTACCGCGCTCCAAGTTCAAAGCGAATCGATCCCGGTGGCGCGATGCCAGGGCATCACTGGCGCCGTCACTTGTCCGCGGGGCGGCATGGTCGCGGGACAGGCCTCGATCTTCAACCTGAGCGGCTACACCAACGAACTGATGGGCCTGCGCCCTGATGGCGCGTTGTGCGTCAACTGGCCGGGTGGTGGCTTCGCTGGATTCCCCGGCGATGATGTCGACGGGTGCATGGCAACCGACGACGAGCTGATGGGTCTCAGCCAACGGCGCGGCGGCGGGCCGCAAGGCGACCCGAGCGAGATACCCGCCTTCTTCGACAAAGCGCTCAAGTACCAGGCTTCTCACGACAAGACTGATACCGGCATGGAGGCGATGCAGCCCTATCTCAAAGGCGAAAAGCCGGTTGATTTGCCGGTCTTGCTGCCAACTGCGTTCAA
>CAZNUL010000018.1:0-56978 GCA_964576205.1 uncultured Fimbriimonadaceae bacterium
AACCGCGTACTTTTCATTGCTGTGGCCAGAATCCTCGTATGGGATGCGAGCACCCGATCCCGTGCTCCCGATACTTGGATCCTCCACTCCGCGGCGCGACTCAGGATCGCCCACCTGCGCGATGTACGGTCGGGGCGACCGGATCACACGAAAGAACCGCTGGCCGTCGTAAAAGCCTTGGCGAACCAGTTGCTGAATATGCGCGCAGGCCTTGGGCGCCTCCTTCGTATACAGCTTGATCACAATGGTGCCGCGACCCTCGATGTCGACTTTGATCGTGGGATCACCCTGGGCGGGCCGCCGAGCTTGCGGCAACGCATTGCAGAAACAAAGCGCGATCAGTAGGGCGAGGAGGAGTCTCATGTGATCTTCAATTCATTCGACGCGCAAAGCGGCCGCAGGGAACGCCGGTCCCAGTCCAATCAGGGACTTATTCGGGCAAGCGCCGACCGTACCCATCCAGCTTAACGCCTCCCGCGAGAATGATCAAGCCGTCGATCCAAGACCAAAAGATGCCCACTCCGCACATCGAGAAAACAAGTTGGAGTACTCCATGGGCCCAGTAGCCCAGATACATTCGGCCGACTCCTGGAAATACCTGAAGAATCCCCGCGATCGCCCGGCTCCGGTCACTCCGGATAACTCCGTAGCTCACCGGGCTAAAGTCGGGGTTGGCGGTCAGATACATGAGCCCCGGCCCGGCCGGGCGGGGAGCGATGGCCGTCGGCGCTGCGGGCCTTGGCGAAGGCGGAGGCGGCGGCACAATGACAGGGTCGATCAACTTGAACGCGCCCTGCAAGTCCCCGATTCTGTCCGCGGACGTCCAATCCGACATGCCGTGATGCCAGACGTAGGTGTCGCGCGCGATCACCCCGCCATGAATCAGCTCTTCGACCTGCTCAAACGTGAGCGGTCCAAGCTGCCCGTAATGTCCGATGTAATACCAGTCCGCCACGCCTTCCCTTGATTGTACAGAGACGAGACGTCCGATAAGGTCTTTTGGCGCAAAACGATATCGGCGCCTTGAACGGGCTGACGCCCTCGTTTCCTCGCGTTCCCTGGATTCCTTCCGCGAGTAAACTTCCCCAATGACCGTCCGCGTCCGCTTTGCGCCAAGCCCGACGGGACGCATGCACATCGGCACCTTCCGGGACGCCGTCTTCAAACACCTGTTCGCACGCCATCACGGCGGCGCCAACGTCCTGAGGATCGAGGACACCGATCGCAACCGGTACTCCGCCGATGCCGAGACCGAGTTTCTCGAGACCCTGGCATGGGGTGGGATTGAGTTCGATGAGGGCCCCCACATTGGTGGACCCTTTGGTCCCTATCACCAAAGCGAACGGAAAGAAAAAGGCGTCTACGCGGAATGGATCCAAGTCCTGCTCGATAAAGGCGCAGCCTATAAGGCGTTCGATACCACCGAAGAGCTCGATCAGATGCGGAAGTATCAGGAGCTGAACAGACTCCAAACTGGCTATTACGGCGGAATCTGGCGAGACGCAACTGCAGAGCAGGTGACGGAAGCCGAAAGGGCCGGCAAGCCTTATGTTATTCGCCAGCGAATTCCACGCGATACGACGATCGCGATCGAGGACGCCATCCGCGGCCGGATCGAATGGGATAGCAACACGGTCGACGATCCCGTTCTCATCAAAGCCGACGGGATGCCGACCTATCACTTCGCCGCCATGGTCGACGACCATTTGATGGAGATCAGCCACATCATGCGCGGCGAGGAGTGGATCTCGTCGGCCCCAAAGCACGCCGCACTCTTCGACGCCTTCGGTTGGGAGAGGCCTGTCTTCGTGCACTGTCCGGTGATCAAGGGCAAAGACGGCAAGAAGCTGTCCAAGCGCCATGGCGCAACTAGCGTTCTCGACTATCGGGAGCTCGGATTCCTGCCCGACGCCCTCGTCAACTTCGTGGCCTTGATCGGTTGGGCGCCCGGCGGCGACTTGGAGCTGATGTCAAGACAGCAGCTCATCGAGCACTTCGACCTTTCGGGTCTCCAGCCCTCTTCGGGGGTCTGGGACTATGACAAGCTGAAGTGGTTCAACGGCCAGTACATCCGGGCGTTGGATCCGGAAGGTCTTTTCGCAACCCTAATCGAGTACGTCGACCGCCAGACGACGCTCCCCTTTTGGAGCTTCCTGGCCGAGGACGCGGATGCTTCGCAGCTCACCGAATCGGATCCCACCAAGGTCCACGCGGCGCTCGATCTTCTACGACAGGCAATCCATAGCGACCCAGCCTACGCTCTCGAAGCGGTGAAGCTTGAACAACCGCGCGTCGTCACCCTCGCCGATTTCGGCGAAGCCTGTGCGTTCTTTTTACAGGAAGATCGCACAATGGATGGGAAAGCCGTAGAAAAGTGGTTCGGCCAACCAACCTTTCCCGAGTTATTCGACTATTTGATCTCGGCCCTCGACGCCCAAGGCTCAGCCATCGGTACCTCTCAGTGCGAAGTGCTCCTCCGCGGCTTCGCCGAGTCTCATGGCATGGACAAGCTCGGGCCCGTCGTCCACCCCGTCCGGGTCGCCCTGACCGGCAAGACCTTCGGGCCTGGCCTGTTTGAACTGATGGCGGTTTTGGGGCCGGGAAGGATGCTCCGACGCCTGAGGCGCGCTCGTCATCACGTCACCGGCGCTTAAGGATGATGACGAGCGGAATGACGAGCAGGGGCATTCGTCTCTTCAATGCTTAGTAGAACCCGTGCCGGTCGCACTGAAACTGCCCCGAACTCTCGCCCCGTTTCCACAACCCAGCCCTTTCGTGTCCGATGAGCCTCGCCGAAAGGTAGGATTCAGCATCGGACATGGGTGCAAAGGTTGGCTTCGTCGGGTTGGGAGTGATGGGCGCGCCGATGGCGGGCCATCTCGTAAGGCACGGTCACGACGTCACCGTCTGGAACCGGACCCCATCGAAGACTACGCCCCTTGCTGACCTAGGCGCGAGCGTCGCCGTTTCCCTCGAAACCCTCGGTGAACAATGCGACATCGTCTTCCTGTGCGTCAGCCGCTCAGAGGACGTCCGCGAATGCCTTGACGGATTAACGGCGAAAGCAAAGTCCGGAACTCTTTTCGTCGACCACTCTACGATCTCGCCAAGCGTGGCGATGGAGCTTCATAAGGACCTCTCAACTGGAGGTTTTCACTTCATCGACGCTCCGATCACCGGCGGCAGCATGGGCGCCCAGAAGGGCCAGTTGACGATCTTTTGCGGCGGCGACGCCGGCGACATCGAAGAAGCGAGGCCGTATCTCGAAAGTTATGGCAAACGCATCGAGTGTGTCGGTGGGAAGGGCGCCGGCCAAAAGATGAAGGTGGCCAACCAAATCGCAGTGGGCGGAGCGCTTCTTGCCCTTTGCGAGTCCCTCAGCTTTGCCCGCAAAGCCGGCTTGGATCTAACCCAAGCGCGCGAACTCTTGTCGGGCGGGGCGGCCGGCAGTTGGGCATTCGAGAACTACGGGCCTAAGATCCTGGTGAGAGATTGGTCGCCCGGGTTCAGCGTGAAGAATCAGCGGAAGGACTTTGGCTATTGCCGGGAGGCCGCCGCCGATGTCAATGCGGTTATCCCGGGTACCGACCTTGTCGACGGGCTCCTCGCGAGGGTCGAGAATGAAGAATGGACGACGGCCGCACTTTATGATGTAATGATCCGGATGGGGTTCGACACTTGAGCTATGCGGTCTCAATGACCGGCATCTCCATGCGCTATGGCGCCGTCCAAGCCCTTAGCGAAGTCGACTTCCAGGTTAGGTCCGGCACTATCCATGCCCTCGTCGGGGAGAACGGGGCCGGTAAGACGACCCTCATGCGGGTTCTCTATGGCGCTCAGCGCCCCGACTCCGGCGAAATCGAACTGGATGGGGCCAGGGTTCATCTCTCATCTTCCAAGCAAGCGATCCAGGCGGGAGTCGGCATGGTGAGCCAGCACTACGGCATCATCCCGGACCTAACCTGTTTGCAGAATCTGATCCTGGGAGCGGAGGGAGGTGCGATTCTTCGCGCTGACGCCATTGCCAGGGCGGAGAACCTCGCGACCCGGATGGGTTTCCATTTCGATTGGAACCGGCGCGCTGAGACCCTAAGCCCCGGAGGAGCCCAGAAGCTGGAAATCCTCAAGCTTCTTTGGCGCAACGCCCGGATCATGATCCTCGACGAACCGACGGCCATGCTCTCGCCAGCGGACGGCGAAACGCTCTTCAGAAGCCTTCGTCAGCTTTCCGATCAAGGAGCGACCGTCATCTTGGTTACCCATAAGTTGCCCGAGGTCATCGAGCACTGTTCGACGGTCACGGTACTGCGAGCGGGACGACGTGTGGCCGAAAAGCCGGTCGCCGAAACCAATGCGAGGGAGCTTGCCCAACTCATCGTTGGAGGATCGATCGCCGAACCTCCACGACGAACGGATCGGCTGGGCGAGGCAGTCCTCGACATCACCGATCTCGATGTTTCATCGCCGCGAGGAATCGCTGTCAAAGGTGCCTCCTTGTCGCTCAAGGCGGGAGAGATCGTCGGCATCGCGGGCGTCGATGGGAGCGGCCAACGGGAGTTGTTTCAGGCTATCGCCGGCCATGCGAGACCCAGTCGCGGCCGCATCGTCCTGCAGGGCCAAGATCTCCTTCGCAGTGCACCACGAGAACGCATCAGCCGCGGCCTGAGGATCATCCCCGAGGATCGACATGGCGAGGGTCTTATCGAGGAGTGGCCCCTTGAAGAGAACTCTTCTCTCGGTCTTCAGCGAATGCTGCCGTTCGCCAAAGGCCCATCCATCGACTTCCAAGGAAGACGCGATGCGGCTGCTCGGATCGCCGACCGCTTTCAAACGAAGCACGGCGGGCTGAGGTCGCCTGTACGAAGCCTCTCGGGCGGAAACCAGCAGCGCTTCATCGCCGCTCGGGCACTCTTCAAAGAACCAAGATTGATCCTTGCCTTTCAGCCCGCCAGGGGCCTTGACCTTAATGGCACGACCCACGTTTACGACGGGATTCGGCAAGCCTGTGCGGACGGAGCGGCCGCGCTCGTCGTCAGCTTCGATCTCGACGAGCTTCTCGAATACTGCGACCGAATCCTCGCGATGTACAAGGGTGAATTGTTCGAGCCGTCCACGCCCGATGTCTTGAACCGCGAAGCGATCGGCCGGCTGATGGTAGGTGCGGCGTGAGCCTTGCATCGCCGGCAGATCACAATCCATTGCTGGCCATCGCGAAGAGAACCTGGGCATTGTCGGCCCTGATTGTCGCCGCGTTCTTGATCGTCATCGGGGCGTTGTTGTTAGCAGGGGCCCAGCCGGGCCACACGTTCGTCGATCTCATCACCCAGACGCTCGGCTCGGCCGGCGCGATCTCCGCTACCCTGGAGGAGGTTACGCCCCTTCTGATTAGCGGGATCGCCGTCTTTCTCGCGCTAAAGGCGGGACTCTTCAACATCGGCGTCGAGGGCCAATTCACGGTAGGCGCCTTAGCGGCGGGAGTCGTAGCGCTCCGGATTCCGGGATTGGTTGGCGTGGCGTTCGCGATCTTCGCCGGAATCGTCGCCGGCGGTCTCTGGGCTCTGCCGGCCGCCGCCATCAAGGCCTACCGCGGGGGGCACGAGGTGATCACGACGATCATGCTTAACCAGGTCGCCGCACTCATTACGACCGCTCTCGTCGCCGGTCCATTCAAGCCGGCCAACGAACAGGAACCCAAAACGGCACTATTGGCGGAGGCGAGCTATCTGCCAAACATCGTCAAGTCCGGGAATCTGGAAGTCAGTTCCGGCCTCCTTATCGGAGCGGTGACGGCAATCGGTCTCTGGCTTTGGCTCAGCCGCTCGGTCAGCGGCTACGAGCTCAGAGCGGTTGGGGCAAATCAGACGGCGGCGCGATTCGCGGGAATCAATCACCGGCTGGTGATCCTTAAAGCGATGGTTTGGTCCGGCGCCATAGGCGGACTCGCCGGGGCAGTCCAAGTGCTGAGCTTCCAGCACGATTTCGTCCCTGGGATGTCAAGCGGCTACGGTTTTGATGCGCTCGGGGTCGCCTTGCTCGCCGGCGCCACTCCCCTTGGCTTGTTTTTATCCAGCTTGTTGTTCGGGGTCCTGAACAGGGGCGGACCCATGATCCAGGTATTGGATCAGGTGCCCAAAGGAATCACCTCCGTGATCCTCGGGCTTCTCATTGTCATCGCAGCCGCCCTTAGGTACAGAAAGTCGGGGGTGGCAGATCGATAGCACGCTGAAGAGCCTGCTCCTCGGCATGATCGGTTGGAGCGGGCCGGTCGCGCTCGCCGCCATGGGAGGCTTTGCCAGCGAGCGCGGTGGGGTGATCAATATCGCCCTCGAGGGCAAGATGCTTTCCGCGGCGTGCGCCGCATTCGTGCTTTCCGTCGTGTGGCAAAACCCCGTGCTTTCGCTCGCCGGCGCCATTGCAACGGCGATACTCTTGAGCCTCCTCCACTGGCTGCTAACCCAGAAATACCGATTGGATCACATCATTAGCGGTATGGCGATCAATGCGATCGCGTTGGGAGCCACCAACTACTTCGACACGCAATATGCGGGCCGAGTGTCAGGAGAACTTCCGGTGATACCCTTGCCCTACTTTTGGGTTGCCGCATACACTCTTCCCTTCCTGGTGTATCTCTACAGCCGGTACACCCGCGGTGGTTTGCGGCTCTCTGCTACCGGCGACGATCCCGACAAATCCCGCCTGGTTGGCATCGAGCCCTTAAAGGTTCGCTTCTTTGCCTTGATTGCCACCGGAGTATTCACGGGCATCGCCGGAACCGCCCTGTTCTCCAGCGCAGGCCAGTTTACGGAGGGGATGACGGCGGGCAAGGGTTTCATTGCTCTCGCCGCATTGATCGTGGGAGGGTGGAAACCCATTCCCACCGTCGCCGCCTGCCTGGCTTTCGGATTCTTTCAGGCTTTGCAGCTACAGCTGCAAGGCACCAAGATCTTCGGTCCGGACATCCCGGCCGAGGTCTTCTCGTCGTTGCCTTACATCGTCACCGTGATCGCTCTCGCCGGCTTCCTCGGCCAGACCAGGCCGCCGTCTAGCTTGGGAAAACTCTAATGCCTCTCCAATCGCTCCATACCGTCTCTGGGCCGGCTATCTTCGAACAGAGCATCCAAGCATTTCGGGCACGAACTTCGTTCTCGGTCGGCGTCGCTCTCGATGCAACCATCAATCGAACGACGGCATCAGGCCGCTACCAGCTGGAATACCAAGCGCCCGGCAAAGTCCTGCTCACGAAATTCGAAGACGGACGGCCGGCAATCAAATTCTGGTTGGACGGAACCAAGCTCATCGCGTTCGACCCAATTTCGAACGAGATGGTTGTGCGTAAGGCGTTGGGTTCCAGGGTTGTGGACAGGGTTGCAAATGGCGTGGGAAGTCTCGACGATCCCCTCGCCGCTCAGTTGTCGCCCGACAACATGGCTGCTTTCCTCAATCGGTTTCGCGTTGTTCAGGGCTGGACAACCACGACCCAGCAAGGCAACATCGCCCTTATCCACGCCGGCCTGGTGGGTGGAAAGAAAACCAGGACTGAGCTCGACTTCTCGGCTTCCAGCAAGCTGCTGACGAGAGCGCTCCTCACGGGTCCGGATTCCAGCCTCAGATGGGAGTTTCGCTACGGCGGCAAGCCAACCAAGTTGTCCTTCGTCCCACCTCCCGGAACACGTCGCGTCGCCAGTTTGGCCGAGCACGTCCACGTCAACGCATCCGATGCTAAGGCACGAGCCTTGGTCGATCAGTCGCTGCGGTCCTACTCCCGCTTGACGAGCGTCGCTTACTCGGTGTCAGGGCCTGATGGACCGAGCGATAACTGGATGAGCGGCTCATCCTTCCGTGTACGTGAAGGGCGATTGGACTGGGTCTACAGCGGCGGAATGCTCGTGCTTCACGACGGGGCGACCGGTACGACGTATCGCGGACAGTGCCGGGCATCCGCGATCTTGGGTTATCTGAAGGCTCTAAAGCATCCCATCGACCCCACCCTCCAGTCCCTAATCCTGCACAGAAATCCAATCAAGGGTTGGTTCCTCCCGAACATGACCGTCTCGAGCAAGGGCGTCGTGTCCCTTAACGGCGTGGCCTCCAATGCAGTCGAACTCAGGTCTGAGGACCTGGAGGTTTCACTCCTCATCCGGGGTGACAACCATCTAGTCGCTTCGGTTGCTTCACGGGGCAAGGATACAAGTGGCAAAGTCGTTTTTGAAACGCAGCGCGAATTCACCTACTGGAGCGTGAACAAACCGCTGGCTAAGGCAACCTTTGCGGCCCATGGCGGCCCATACCTGCCGCTTTCCAAACTGGGCCGCTAAAAGAGCCTAGGCTGCGGCCCGAGCTCCGGTTTTGGCGCTTTCCGGAACCATCTGAGAGATTGCCTCGGCGATCTTCTTCCGAAAACATGAGTCGTCAGGCTGTTTCGAAACGAAACGCGACAGACCGAGATCGAAGGACTCATTAAGGGCACGCATCGGCTCCGCTCGTGCCGTTACGATGATCGGGAACTTCGACAGAAATCCCAGCCTTGAGAGCGAATCGAGACAAGAAGCGGGGTCTCCCTCGGCAAACCAGTCCAACACCACGAGGCATGGCAGGCCGTTTCGCGAACTCATCGCAGGCACTAGCCGGTCGAATCGCTCGACGAAAATCAGATTGCATCCGGGCGCCACACCGGCTGCCGCCAGCTCGATCAGTTTTTGATCTGACGCGCTGGGTTCCACCACCAGAATCCAGGAATCTCCGAACATAGCCTGGAGGACTTATTCCACGTTATCGGTGCTGGATCGACTAACTGAGGGGAAAATAATCGATATTTGCGGCGACTGCCACAAAAGCTTACGACTCAGCTAGGCGACAACCGCGGCTTCCTCATCGGGAGCCTCTTCTTCCGCCTTCGCGGGTTCGACAATCGCGTTCGGATCGAAGACCTCGACGTGGACGCGCGCATCCACCTCGCGATGGAGATCCAGTTCGACTTCATGGGTACCCAGCCGCTTGATGGGTTCGATCAAGGCGACCTGCTTCTTATCGACGTCCACTTTCAATTGAGCCTTGATTGCGTCCACGACGTCCTGCGAAGTGACGGCACCAAAAAGCTTCGTGCTGTCCTTCCCTACCTTGCCCTCAATCCTGACGGTTTGTCCGTGAAGCTTTTCTCGAAGTCCCTCGGAAGCGGCTTTCTGGTCGGCCGTACGCTCGAGAATGCGGGCGTTCCTTTTCTCCAGCGCCCCGACCTGCCTCTTGTCAGCCAAAATCGCCAGTCCCCGAGGAAACAGATAGTTGCGGGCAAAGCCGTCGGCGACGTTCACCACGGATCCCTCTTTGCCGACTTTTGGGACCGTTTGGTTGAGAATGACCTTCATAGAAAAAACCTGGCGCTTGGATATTCGGGGTCGGAGTGTCAGCCATTCGACGTGATGGTCGTTGAGGCAATACTAACCTAGACTCAATACTCGGACTCCAGCTACTTCTTGATTCCGACCCCGGCGACAAAAGTGTCTCGGTCGAAGATTTTTTCGAGCCCGAGCCACCCCACAAAGCCGCTGCCAAAATCGAATTGCGTCCGAAAGCTGAACTGCGGCTTGTTGATATCGAACAAGTCGGTCCGCAGCTGTACTCTGGGCGCGAGGCGGAAGTCTACCCCAACCCCCGGTTTGCTGGCATAGACGCCGTACCGGTAGTCACCCAGCCGCCCGAAGGCCTCGCCGGCTTGGAGGATCACCTTGTTGGACTCGAACGCATCGTAGAGACCGGCGTCGACAAATCCCTTTCCAATATCGAACCTTCCGTACAGGTCCGTTCTCCAGTGGTCAGGCTCGTTTTGGTGCAGCAAGTCCAGGTGACCTTCGACCTTCGGCAGTTTCGGCCCGCCGCCTCCCTTGTTGAAGAATCCGGATATTTTGTCAAGGGCGGTCCGTGCCTGATCCGCGATGGCATTAGCTTTGTCCGCGAGTTCGATCGCCTTTTGGCTCAAGGTAACCCCGTTTTTTGAGATTGCCTCAGTGTTCGCGGCGATTCTCGTGCCGCTGTCCGTGATCTTGTCGACGTTTGCCATCGAGTTCTTGATGCTTGTCTGCATCTTCGGGTCGTTGACAAAGCTGTTCAAGCTCGCCATCAGATCGGCGGCTTTCCCTGCCGTCTCGTTAAGTTCCTTCAAAAGAGCGGTCGCCTGTTCTTGATACTTTCCGCTCTCGATGAGTTTGCTCAGCAACTGCGAGCTCTTGCGGATGTCCGCCATGGCGAGAGACGCGCTGTGCATCGCATTAACGATCTCCGGCTGGCTTTGGCCAACCAGCCCATTGGCTCTGGCCATGAGGGCCTGCGTCTGATTTGCGAGAGCGCCAAACTTGTCGATCGTCTTGGAGCTGCTTTCAATCAGATTGTCAAGCTTCTTCTCGATGGTTTGATTCTCGATCACCTTACGAGTGGCGGCGAGAGTCAGGTTGAGTTCTCTCAGCGTTTGCTTGCCTTCTTCTGGAAGAATCCCCTCGATTGGGGATGACTTGACGCCCTGGATGGTCTCGCCGTCGCTGAGAAAGCCGGAAGCGGGCTCTTTTGGCGGGACGAGAACCAGCGAACTCCCACCTAACCCGATTAACGACCCTCCCATCTGGGCGACCACCCCCTTGGGAATCTTGAACTTCGTATCGATCTCCATCGAGACTCGAGCCATCGTCGGGGAAACGAGATCGACGTTCCGGACCGTCCCAATATGGACTCCCGCCATCAGAACCGAAGTGCCGTTCGATGCCCCGGAAGCGTCCGCGAATTCCGCGTAGTACGTATCAACCTTTTTCTGATTGAAGAGCGCTTTGCCTAGGATGGCGTAGCCCCCGTAGATCAGGAGCAGGAACACGACCACCAAGAAGCCCACCTTCGCCGCACTTTGCATCAACAGACACCCGCCGGAATGCCGCGCACCCCGCGCCTAACTGACTTAGACGCTTCAACGCAGTATTTTGAATTTACCGATTCCGGCCGATGGGCCAGAAGGGACTGCTCCAATCTACTGCTAAGGGCAAGCAACAATTCCCGGAAACCGGCGATCCTTTGGTCAGCCGTCATGCAATGCCCAGCGATTCCTCGAATCCGCACATCACGTTCATCGCATGAACGATCTGCCCCGCGCCACACTTCCCGTTGCAGTCGGCCATGATCTGGATCGTCAGAAGGCTATTCGGTTCATCGGGCGAGACCCGGAGTCGGTACGCGGCATGAGGTTTTCCGGCAACCATCTTCGTATCCCACGCTTCCTCGTCAGACCTACGCACAAAAAACGAGCGGCCGTATCGCTCTTCGAAGAGGTCGTCTAAGTCTTCGAGCCGCTCCGGTGTCGGAACCGAACAGATCACGCTCGCCGCCACCACTCCGCTCAAATCCATGGGTTCATAAGAGGTCAGGGCGCCATCTCGCCATCCATAGGTTGCCAGGAAAGCTGCCAGTTCGTCCTCGTCGGAGTCCACATTGACGAGCATCACGGGGCGCTCCGCGATGAGGCCGGCCTCGGCAAGAGGTCCCATGGCAAGGACAGCCAAAGTCGATGCCGGCGAAGGGACGGAAAAGGCGTCGGCACAAACGAGCGGATTGTTATCGGTCAGCTCAACCACTCCCATGGGCGAAACGTCAGGCCTGCCGACGTAAATCTCTCGGTTGCGTTCACCGTCCTTCCAGGCAAGCTCCGCACCCATTTCCGCTTCTGCGACCACGGAGACGCGAGGATGTCGCTCGAGAAATCTCCTCAAGCCAGAGCTGGCCGAAACTCGAACGCTTATCGACGTGGCCGGGAAAGCAGGGGGGCTGCCCGAGATCAACGGGCGATAGCCTGCCGGTTCATGAATCGATCGATCATCTCCTTCGTATCCCGCAGGTACAGCTTGGTGATGTCGTCCAGCCCCTTTGGATTGGCAATCTGAGCCGCATACCGCGATCGCAACCTCTTTAGACTGTCGCTCGCGATCATTCTGGTATCCGTGTTCAGTTGCCCTTGCGTCGAGCCCGCTTGGGCGATCAAACCGGAAACCGCGAACCGCTGGAGATCTCGCCTGAGCGCGGAGATCGGTTTGTTCAGCCCAAGCTCGGAAAAGACCGCTCCCAAGATGGTCGAATAGTGCTCCGACAGACTGTAAGCGTCGTGCTCGCTGGAGAGCTTGAACGTGTTCTCCGCGATCCGGTCCGTGGTGTCGGCGCTCATCAGCATCGCATAGACCATGGACTGTTGCATCGAGATCATCTCGCGTAACGGCGCCGTCCAACTTGCCGACCGGTCCAGGGCCATATCCTGGGAGAGATTCGTCATAGCGCTTTCGGGAAGGACCAGTGCATCGGCAGCCAAACAGTCGCGAGCGATGAGTTGAACGGCGGCCCGCTGCGCGCCGGAATCGACCGGTTTAAGCGTCGCGTGTTCTCCGGCGTCTCCCTTAAAGGAGCGGTTAGCGGTGACGCCGCCGACAAACCTGGCGGTAAATCGACCCTGGCGGAAGACTCCGCCGATGGCTCTGAGAAGAACCTCGGTTCTCCGGGCATAGCTTTCGCCCGGCCGAGGAAGGTTTGCCAGAGCATAGTGGAGGGCTCGGTGGGCCGCTTCCATTGCCTTGGCCGAGTAGGTGACGGGGTCCTTCGCGTTGTCAAATCTCACGACGTAAGGGTCCCAATCGTCCGCGCTCTCGTCGGTCATATAAGCATGTCCGGGTTCGCCACTGCGAGAGGCGATCTGCATCAGCCGGCTCTTCTCGTCCGCCGGCTCTTTGACCCCAGAGAACGGGGTGTAGCCATACTGGATGGCCCATAGGTCGTAAGGGCCGAGGGTCGGCGTGTAGAAGTTCCCCATGCCTCGCAGAACCGCCTGAACGTTGACCGGGTTGTAGTCCATCACGCTCGCGCTGGTTCCGTGCTCGCTGGTGTAGGCGTCGTTTGCAAGCTGTGCGGTCGACAAGTACGTCGACCCGATGAAGTTGTGACGCAAGCCCATGCAGTGCCCGGACTCGTGGCATACGACGCTGGAAAGATACGACTTGACGTAATCCTCCTTGCTGATCTTCATGCCGCTTGCAAGAGCTTCCGCGTACGCAAAGGCAGCGTCATCGGCAAGCCCTTCCTCTTCTTCGCAGTCGATCCTATGGAGCCCGAACCTCTCGGCGATTTTCGCGGCTTGGCGACGCAGGGTTTCCTTTTCGTAATCCCACAGGTAGGTGTCGACGGGCATATCTCGCAGCGGATCGCGCTTGAAGACGTTCATTTCCCGCGTTAACGCGCCCGCCTCAGGGACGGAAATCTTCTGGTGCTCCTGCACGATGTAGTAGGCCATGTTGGCGTCGACCGTAATCGAAGCACTCAGGATTACCCCCGTAAAGGGATCGGTGCGAAGCAGCGAGACTGCATAACCTGCGGAAGGCGTCATCCCCCAGCGGACGACGTTGTACCGGCCGTCGGCATGGTCGTAGTCCTTGTCAGTCTCCGGAACCTCTTGAACCCGCACGGCATTCTTGAATCCGATCGCCTCGAAGCCTTTGTTCCAGCGAAGGATTCCTTCCTTTATTGAGGATCGATAATCTTTGGGAATCGAAGGATCCAACGTCCAAACAATTGGCTTGACCGGCTCGCTAAGGGCTGAATTCGGGTCTTTCTTGACTAGGTTCCACCGGTTGATGTAGCGCTGAGTTCGGTCGTCGTTGAGAAATCGCGTCAGGCTGTAGAAATTCTCGGTGAAGTATCCGACCCTAGGATCGGCAAGTCGTGGCACATACCCGTCGTCCTTTCGCATCCACAGGTTGTAGGTCACCTTTAGGGGCAGGCTTCGTGAGTCCTCGAGTTGGCTCTCGCCGGCCAGGCCGAGAAGTTCGAGCAGCGGATTCGTCTGACCGCCTCTTGGCGACCAAAAATGCAGCTTCATCCGGACTACGGTGTTGTCCGGAAATCCCTTGACGCTGTCAACGCTCGATTTTTCTCGGTCGAGCATGTACTGCCCACCCGCGCCGGCGTTGACCATCTCGCTGAGCTGATTGATTTCGCCGTTAAAGAAGCTCGTCATATTGACTAGGTACAGCTTCTTCTCCGGGTCGCTTTGCTCGATGTGGTAGCCGGCAAGAATCGCTTCCGGAAGGCTACGCTCGCTTGCGACGGCTAGGGGGTCGGTCTTGTCCCAACGATACTTGAGGTTCGGTCTGACGAGCCAAAGCGAATCGTCGTTCTTCTCCAGCCTATAGGCTTCGACTTGGGTATCGCCGACAGGATCGCCCGCCTGATATGGGAGCTGTGAGATTCCCGTATGCAAATTGGTTTCGCAGAGCATCACCTTGCCAATTTGCGATTCGGAAAGCTCTACAAGGATCTCCTTCTTGCGGACATACATCGGCACTGGCCCGTCGATCCGCTTCAGATCCTTGACGGCAGCCTCGTAGGCAACCGTCTTCGGGTCGTGCTTCGGTTCATCCTTCTTTTGATCGGGAGCCGCTGAAGTGGTGCCAGGAGTCTTAGCGGGACCAGCCGCCTGCCCATATGCGCCCGCACTCAGGATGGTGCTGAACGCGAAAGTCAGCGCGGCAACGTAAATTGAGCTCTTAGTCAAGGGGTCCGTTCTCCTGGTAAGCGGCAAGCGCTATAACGTCCATTACGGCGGATTGGTCACTTATCGCTGCAATAATCATCGGACGTTACCAGTTTCCCCGGTAGTGCGCCTAAGCCTTCACCAACGTCGCCGCCACCCAACCGTCCTCCTCGATCTTCTCACGCAACGAGAACCCCGCGTCGGCTGCGGCAACCAGGACATCCGGCCAGTTATCGCGGATGATCCCCGAGACGATCCAGAAACCGCCTGCGACGAGATCCTCCGATATCTCGGTCGCCATCTGAATTAGCACAGCCGATATGATGTTGCTGACGATAACGTCGAACGGTCCCTCCTTTGAGATGACGCCAATCCCGCGTCCCGCGATTGCAGCGAAGGTGACGCGGTTGATCCGAGCGTTTTCCTTTGAGACCTCCACAGACAGGGGCTCGATATCGACCGCGAACACCGAGTCTGCGCCGAGCAAACATGCGGCGATCGAGAGAATTCCACTTCCGCAACCGATATCGGCCACTTTCGCTGGATGGCGAACCGCCTGGCCACTTCCGGAATCTGGCATGCCCGCGCTCCAGATTTTCTCCATCAACTCTAGGCACATCCTGGTAGTGGGGTGATCTCCCGTTCCGAAAGCTTGTCCCGGATCGAGGACGATCTCGAGACGGTCCGACGGCTCCGCAGCTTCCCAAGTAGGACGAATCACGAAGCGGGCGCCGACCTCACGAGGGTGGAAGTATTCCTTCCAGTGCTCGTCCCAATCCTCGTCGACGAGCGATCGGGTGTCTACCCGCAGCGCGCCGGTGATTAGGAGATCGTTGGACAAGGCCCGGACCACTTCCCCACTGCCCTCAACGTCGACCACGGCCGACGACAAGGTCGGCGGCTCGTCCTCCTGCAGTGTGTTCTCGCATCCGTGCCGCTCGAATACGTCCACGAACAGCGACCAGTCGAGAGGCGCATCTTCGAAGATGGCCTTCACTTCTATCCAGTTTAGAGATTCGTTAGACATCGGAACTGGGTCCAGAAGCCGGGGCCCTACCGCCCCTTCTTCCCGAATAAGCCGCCGAGAATCCCCTTCTGCCCTTCCGGAACCTTTTCACCGCTGACCTCGGCCAGTTCCTTGATCAGCTTGGTCTGTGCCTCGTTAAGCTTGGTAGGAACCTTGACGGAAGTCGTGACGACGAGATCGCCTCGGCGCCCGCCGTGAAGCGGAGGCACTCCGACACCCCTCGCGGTGATCCTGGTCCCAGGTTGAATTCCGGCGGGAATCGTGAGAGGAACGGTCTCGTCGACACCCGCGATTTCGACTTCATCCCCCAGAGAGGCCTGAGCGAACGTCAAGTCGAGCGTCGTGAAGAGCGTCGTCCCTTGCCGTTCAAAGCGCCTATCGTCTTCGACCTGGATCGAGACGAACAGGTCCCCCGGCCGTCCACCCGCGACTCCGTCGCTTCCCTGGCCAGGAACGTGCATCGTCTGACCGGTATCGACGCCGGGAGGGATGTTCAGCATCACCTTCGCTTCGGCGCCGACGACGCCGCGGCCACGGCACTTCGTGCAAGGATTCTTGATCACCGCGCCTGCGCCGTTGCAAGTTGGACAAGTCGTCGAAGTCCGCACCTGCCCGATGAACGTGTTCCGGATTTGGCTGATCGCTCCTTGTCCCTTGCAAGTGGAGCACGTTTCCGGGGTTGCCCCACCTTCGCTACCGGTTCCCCCGCAACGATCGCATTCTTCCATCCGCCCGACCGTAATCTCGGAGTGAAGTCCGGTAAGGACCTCTTTGAGGCTGATCGTCACGCTGGCCTGGATATCCTCGCCATCGCGTGCGAACCCCCGCCGCCGTTGCTGGCCGGTCCCGGCGCCAAAGAACATGTCGAAAAGGTCGGTAAAGCCGCCCATCCCCTGTCCGCCAAAGAACGGGTCTTGGGGCTGGTCGTCGAGAGAGCCGAACTGGTCGTAACGCGCCCGACGGTCGGCATCGGACAGGACAGCGTACGCCGCGCCAATTTCCTTGAAATGCTCCTCGGCGTCAGCGTCGCCCGGGTTTACGTCGGGATGGTAGCGCCGGGCAAGACGCCGGTATGCCGATTTGATCTCGTCCGCGCCCGCACCTTTGGAGACGCCAAGCACTTCGTATGGATCACGCTGGGGCATTTTCGAGTT
The DNA here is from genome assembly GCA_964576205.1 of uncultured Fimbriimonadaceae bacterium. Classification (GTDB taxonomy): domain Bacteria; phylum Armatimonadota; class Fimbriimonadia; order Fimbriimonadales; family Fimbriimonadaceae; genus JAEVZK01. The sequence continues at coordinate 16,724 of CAZNUL010000018.1, forward strand.
TGGAGCTTAGAATTTTGGACTTTGGAATCTGAAACGACTCAAGTCCAAATTCCAAGTTATTCTTCGGGCTCTTCCTCTTCTTCGTGCGATTCCTGCTCTGCGATATCGGTCAATGACAGCGTATCGTCCTCGGCCGGAGCGATGACTTCCTCGTGATCCGGCTCCTCGCCGACCAGGTCAGACAGGCTGAGGGCATCTGGCTCGTGCTCGTCGATCTCAACTTCGTGCTCGTCTTCGCCCAGGACGACGCCCGTAACCAGGGCGGTCTCCGTCTCATCGAGGGCGGGAAGAAGCATGCCGAGTTCGCCCGGTACCGTCTCTTCTACGAGAACCGCGGTTTCCGGAATCTCGAAGGAGTCGACTTCTCCGGTGGGCATGATCGGTTTGATCTTCCCCGCCGCGATCTCAGCAAGGGCGATCGTCAGCGGATGGTTCGACTCGATTTGCACGAGAGGAGGGGCCCCTTCTCTGAGCTGCTTGGCTCGTTTTGCAGCAAGGTTGGAGAGCACGAACTTGCCAGGCTGGAAGTCGTTAAGGATATCGGGGGAGGGCAGCATAACGGGTGTGCGGGAAAGCCTAATATTGTAGCACAACCACGGCGCCCGCGGTTCCGCTCCTGCCTCACGGGTAAACTTGACCCTCTTACACCCCCATGACAGTCACCCGCGAAGATTTGAATCCCTGCACCGTCAAGCTCACGATCGCCTGCGAGCCGGACGAGATCAAAGATGGCTTTGACAAGGCTATCAAGCACATCTCCAAAAACATCCGACTGCCGGGCTTTCGGCCCGGTCATGCGCCGAGATCGATGGTCGAGCCGCTTATCGGGGCCAACGACCTCAACGCCGAAGCCGCCGACATCATCGTTCGGAAGGCCGCAACCAAGGCCATCGACCAGGAGAGCCTTAAACCCGATCCTAGCCAGCGAATGACGTTCGACCTCATGAAGCTCGACCGTGACAAGCCGGAGTTCGAATTCAGTATCAAGGTTGGCCTGCCTCCGATCGTCGACATCGGCGAATACAAGGGCCTCGAGTTCGCGAAAAGAGAAGTCGAAGTATCGGACGAGGAGGTCGACTACCAGCTCGAGCTGATGCGTAACCGCCGCCAGACCAGAACCGCCGTAACTGACCGAGGCGTCGAAGAAGGCGATGTCGCCGTAGTCAACGTGAAGCTCGAAGGTGGGGAGGGCGAGGGCCGCACGTTTATGACCGTCGCTGGACAAACGTTCCCGGAATTCGATCAAGCCCTCATCGGAATGAAAGTCGAGGAAATGAAGCAGGTCAACCTCACTTTCCCGGAGAACTTCCAGGAAAAGGACTGGGCGGGCAAGAAACATTCCTGCGTCATCACGTTGAATACCATTAGCGCGGTTACGCTTCCCGAGCTCGACGAGGTCGCAAAGTCAATGAAGACGGAGTCCGTGGATGAGCTGAAAACCCGCCTCAGGGAAGCCATCACCGCGGCAAAGAACGAATCGATGCGGGACGAGGTGAACGAGGAGCTCCTTGACAAACTGCTGGCTCGCTCGACCGTGCACCTTCCCGACAACATGTGGGAGGACCTGGCCAAAAGACGGCTTCACGAAACCGCCGAAGACCAGCGAAGACAGGGCAAGACCATGGAGGATTACGCCAAGGACGTCGGGATGACCCTGGAAGAGCTTTCGGATGAATGGATGGAGAAGGCGCGAACCCACGTCAAGCGCGCACTCCTGATTCGCGAGGTCTATACACGGGAAAAAATGACTCTTACGAACCAGGAACTCAACCGGGAGTTGCTCGCTATGGCCCAGGAGCATGAGCTGTCACCTGAGGACCTGGTGAACATCCTCAAGAAGAACAACCAGATGGAAGAGCTAACCTTCCGCTCGTTCGCTCGCAAGGTCTCGGATTTCCTCCGAGAGAACGCAAGCGTCAAGGAAATGGCGAAGGCGTAACCCGCAATTTCTAGTCTGCGATCACTTGGCGACCGTCCAAATCACGCGGTCTTGACCGCCCTTCGATCCAAAGGCCTCAAGGTCGGCTGTGCCGGCCGGTAGGTTAAGGGACCACGTGAAGATATGGTCGGCGCCTCGCTTTGAGCCCATCGTTTTGCCATTCAGCCACAGCTCGACTGAGTCGCAATTCGAGTACACCTTCACGGTCACCTGGCCGCCTGGGTGCGGATCATACCGGCGATCCGCGATCGCCGCGAACGGCGTCTCGCTCCAATAAGCTTTGTAGTAGAAGAACGCATCCTTTCGCGTTTTCCGGTCGCCGGTAACAAGCCCCTTGTCGTTGATGCCAAGGTGGTCGCCCTCACTCCGGCCATCCGATGAGAAATCGAACATCACCCACAGCAATTTGCACCACATCCATGGCTTGTTCTCTAGAACTGGCCAGACCTTCTCATGAACTTCGGCCTGCCATTCCTCGGGGTGCCACCGGCCCGTCGTCGCCGGATGTTTGGGGTTGGTTTCGTGTTGATGGATGCTTGCGCCGGCGCCGAACTCGCTGATCCCAAAGCTCCTTCCGCCTGCCTCCTTTCTGAGGGCCTGTAGGCTCGCCTCCCATTGTTCCGGAGTCCCGCCATACCAGCCCCAGTATCGGTTGAACGACGCGAGGTCCATGTACCAGTCGAGGGGCTCCTTCGCGCTCATCGAGGCAGCTCCGGTTGTCAGCCTTGTAGGATCCTCCTCGTGAGCCAGGGCAACAAGCTCCTTGACCAGCCTCCACTCGTTGTCACCGCGCCGGCGGTCCACGTTCGGCTCGTTGTACATGCTCCAGAACAAGATCGATGGCCGGTTGTAGTTCTGCTTGATCAACTCGCGGAGTTGCTGCTTGGCGTTCGCATAGAACTCCGGCGAATCCGTCACCTGGTTAACGAGCGCAAGCTCCGCCCAAACGAGGATTCCATATCGATCGCACAGCTCATACTCGTGCTCCGCATGCTGGTAATGCGGCATCCGCACGCCCGTGCAGCCAAGCTCATGGACCATCGCATAGTCCTCATCTTGCAGTGACCTCGTGACGGCCCAACCAACCGACGGCCGTCCTTGATGGAGGTTGACGCCATGCATGTCATAAGGCTTGCCGTTGAGGAGCAACCCCCCTTCCGGATCGACTGTAAAGTATCGGAACCCAACCTGCTGGTCGACCTCGTCGACGACCCTTCCGGAGTCGACCACGACCACTTCCGCTCGGTAGAGGTACGGATCAAGCACGCCGTTCCACAGTCTTGGCTTGGCAACGAGAATGCTCTCGGATACATCGGAACTGGATTCGGGAGGAATCTGGAGGCTCTTGCTGTCCTCGCCGACCTGATTTCCTTTGCGGTCGAGGATCCGCGTGCGAACTTCGATCGATTCCGCAAGGCGACGGTCGTTGCGCACCTTCGCTGCAATCGCCACTCTAGCCTCGGTGTCGGTTACCTTTGGGGTCAGGTAAACGCCGGGACCGGCATCGTCGAGTGGCGAAATGTGAACCGGATCAAGAGCGATCAGCTTAACCTCGCGATACAGGCCTCCATAGATCGTAAAGTCGCCGGAAAGCGGGGTCACGTTCAAGTTCCGAGCGTTGTCCACGCGAACCGCGACCAGGTTGTCGCCGGGGTTCAACAGTTTCGTGACGTCGAAACAAAAGGCCCCGAACCCTCCCTCGTGGCGTCCCGCCGGCCTGCCGTTCACATACACGTCCGCGACCAGTGAAGCCGCCCCGAAACGGAGGAACAGCTCGTACCCGGCCAGGTCAGTTCCGATGCGAAGCCGTAGCCGATACCAGCCGGGCCCTCGGTAGTAGGTCCCGCCATCCGCCCCGTCGTCGACGTTCCACGTGTGAGGCACCGTCACGGATTGCCACTCGTGGTCGTCGAGCGCCGGCGCTTGGGCCCCCGGAACATCCTGTTTGATGAACCGCCATCCCTTCGACAGTTCGCGCTCGACGCGAGGAGAAGCCGATGCAAGTAGGGACAGCAAGACGATAACCAGACAGATCGATCCGCGAAACACGGGTCTGATCTTACATGAAGCCTCCAATCCACGGCAGCAACGGTCGCCACACCGCACCGTGCTGTCGAGCCAACCAGTCACCGGCAGCCACTGGTCTTGCCTGACGTTTGATAACTCTCTTGCTACCGAGGGCAGAGCTTCCGGCGTAGACCAAGTAAAATTAACAGCCCGGTCAAGGCGCATGCGGGCCGATTCAAGTAACCTAGGTTCGAACGATGACGGCAACTGAGCCGCTCAATAACGAGGAGGAGTATCCGGTGGGAATTCCGTATGTGATCGAGCAGACTGCTCGAGGCGAGAGAAGCTACGACCTTTGGTCGCGATTGTTAAAAGACCGCATCGTCTTTCTAGGCACACCGGTCGACGACTACGTCGCGAATCTGATCGTCGCACAGCTTCTGTTCCTCGAGAAGGAAGATGCCGACAAGGACATCGAGTTCTACATCAACTCACCCGGTGGATCGGTAAGTGCCGGCCTCGCGATCTACGACACGATGCAGATCATTAAGCCCGATGTGGCCACGACCTGCATCGGACAGGCCGCCTCCATGGGAGCCGTCCTTCTCTGCGGCGGTTCGGCCGGTAAACGTTCGTGTCTTAAGCATGCACGCGTGATGATTCATCAAGTTTCCGCTGGGTTCCAAGGAACGACAGCCGATATTAATGTTCAGGCTGCGGAAATCAATCGATACATGGACATCCTCATGGATGTGATTTCAAGACACTCAGGCAAAGATCAGGCCCAGGTGCGCAAAGATGTCGACCGCGACTACTTCATGTCCGCGGAAGAGGCAGTAGCGTACGGAATTGTAGATAGGGTTGTCGAACCAGGCGTTCGATAATATAGTGATAGGTGGAGTCCAATTCTATTGGGCTCCGTGAGGATAGTGTAGCGTCCATCGTTAGATGGGCACGCGCAGAATCGAGAATAAGGATCTGAATGGCTAGAACACTCGAACGCCGCGATCAGTGCTGCCTATGCGGCAAGACCAAGGAACAGGTCAAGAAGCTCATCGTAGGTTTGCATGGCGCGGTCTGCTCGGACTGTATCGATCTTTGCAACGACATTCTTCACAATGAGCCTGAGAAGGGCGGTATCGGCCCGGCCCCCGCATCACCCCTTCTGCGTCCGCACCTCTCGAGTTCGTTCCATTCCGTTCCCAAGCCCCAAGAGATCGTTCAATTCCTGGATCAGTACGTCGTCGGCCAAAGCTTTGCCAAAAAGGCGCTTTCGGTTGCCGTTTACAATCATTACAAGCGGATTGGGGACCGCGTCGGCGACGATGTCGAGCTTCAGAAGAGCAATATTCTCATGCTTGGAGCCACAGGCTCCGGCAAAACCCTTCTCGCTCAGACCCTCGCCCGGATGCTCAATGTGCCTTTTGCGATCGCGGATGCCACTGCGCTCACCGAGGCTGGCTATGTCGGCGAGGATGTCGAGAACATCCTCCTCAAGCTCTGGCAGGCAGCCGAAGGCCTAGATCCTCGCAATCCCAAGCAAATGTGTGAGCGAGGCATCATCTACGTCGACGAAATCGACAAGATCGCCCGCAAGTCGGATAACCCGTCCATTACTCGCGACGTCTCCGGCGAAGGCGTTCAGCAAGCGCTCCTGAAGATCCTCGAAGGAACTGTTGCCAATGTTCCCCCTCAAGGTGGCCGCAAGCATCCGCAGCAGGAATATCTCCAGATCGACACGACCAACGTGCTCTTCATCTGCGGCGGCGCCTTTGAAGGCATCGAAGACATGATCAGGCGGCGCATGAAAGAGAACGTCATGGGCTTCCGGGCAACGCCCGAGACCCAACTGGATAAGAAGAAGAGCGTGCTTAAAGACGCTCGTCCCGAAGACCTGCTCAAGTTCGGTCTCATTCCGGAATTCATCGGCCGGCTTCCCGTGATCGCGACGCTCGATCCGCTCGACGAAGACGCTTTGGTTCAGATCCTGACCCAACCCAAGAACGCCATCCTCAAGCAGTATGCGAAGTTCTTCGAGCTCGACGGAGTCGAGTTGATCGTCGAGCCCCATGCCCTTCGCGAAATCGCCCAGGAGGCGATCAAGCGCAAGACCGGCGCGCGGGCCTTGCGGGCGATCATCGAGCAGGTGATGATGGACGTGATGTACGAGGTTCCGAGTGCCGAAGACGTCAAGCGCGTCATCCTTCCGGCCGGCCTCATTGATGAGAACATCCCGCCGATCCTCCTGACCGAGGACGAGATCCAGAAGGCTTCTTAGCCTCGTTTGGAGCTGTAGTGGCGCATTTCCCAGTTCGATCGCGCTTACGGCATAGCGCGAGACTTTAAGCTGTGACGGTCATCGGCGCCCGGTTTCGAGGGCTTCTAGCGACCTGCGACAATGTCCAAACGGTAGCTCTGCTGGTTGGGTTCTCGCCCGATCTCCCAGCTACCAACGTAAACTCGCCTCATCATCCCTTAAGCCCCGGGGGGTAATGATGACGAAACGCCGATGACCAAGACCGAACGCTTGACCGCCGAGATTCTCCTTCTCCAGGAGCGGCCCCGAACCTCGGTCGCAATCGCCGAGCTGTTGGAAGTCTCCAAACGAACCGTGATTCGTGACATCCAGGCTCTTTGCGAGATGGGTGTGCCCGTCATCGCCAGAGAGGGCTACGAGGGCGGCTATTCCCTGCCCCAAGACTACACCCTCCAGCCGCTGGCTTTGTCCTGGAAGGAGGCCGCGCTCCTCACCCTCGCCCTCGGCACCATCTCAAAGCTCAACGATGCTCCCTTCGCGGCTGAGCGCCAATCCCTTCTCGCAAAGGTAGACGCGATCATGCCGGAGAAGCATCGGGGACGGGTTGCTCAGCTGCTCGACAAGGTCGCGATCGAGGTTCACGACCGTCCCCAGAAAGCCCCCCTGCTCGATCCGATCCTGGGCTGGATCGAAGAATCCAAATGGATGCTGATGCGCTACAAGACGTACGGCGGCGAGTTCAACGCCCTCGTCCGTCCTGTACGTATCGACTCGGACCGCGGCCGGTGGCGGCTCTGGGCCGTTAACGAGGGCCACGAGCGGTTTTACTACGTGGACCGCATCCTTACCGCGATCGAACAGGAGGCTCCCGAGGACGAACCCGAGGAGGTTCCGTACAACCATCCATCCCACCCCCTCGTCCGCATCCGGCTCACCGCAACCGGGATCGCTCGAATGGAGAGCGAGCCGCACCTTGGCCCGCACGTCCGAACCCTGAAGCCTCCTGCCGAGCTCGAGTTTCGTTGTCCTCCCGATGAGTTGGAGTGGTACGCACGATACTTTGGCAGTCTGGCGCCGGACGTTATCGTCGAATCGCCTAACGAGCTAGTGGAACGAATTCGGGACCGGGCCGCCATGGTTCTCGGCACGTACTCGCCCGACTGAGATTCGCGAAGATTCACCGGCGGTGACAACCCGCTGTCACCGACCGGCTCGTAACCTCATTTCGGAGGCAATAAGATGAACATTCAGCACACGTATGAGCGGTTGCTGGTCAACGATTTTGAGGGACAATTCCGGTTTTACCGGGACGTCATGGGATTCAAGCCAACCTATGGCGACGAGCACGACGGGATTTATGCCGAATTCGACACCGGCACTCCCGCTCTCGCCCTGTTTCGGCGCGACTTGATGGCATCAGCGGTCGATGTCGTGGACAAGCCCGCAAAGGCCGAAGCTCAGGATTTGATGAGCCTGATCTTCCAAGTGGATTGCGTCGACGACGCGGCGACGGAGCTGAAACGACGTGGCGCCCAATTCGTAACCGATCCTCACGATGAGCCCGACTGGGGCATCCGGGTCGCTCACTTTCGGGACGTTGACGGAAATCTCCTCGAGATCAATGAACCGATCCGGCGATGATGCCAACCCTCTCCTAAGTTCAAGGGGCCACGACTAGGAGAGGGGAAACCTATGAACCGACCTTCAGGCCCGTGTTATCGACCTTGTCCACGCCGACGGTGTTGTTAATCACGTCGAAGACTTTGGCCTTTTCCTCGGGACTCTTCACGTGGCCCGTAACGGTAACCACGCCATCCTTCGCTTCGATGTGAAGGTCATCGACGTTAACATCCTTCCGCAAGGCGAGGGCGGCCCGGACCTTGCCCGCGAGGGTCATTCCACTCACCGACTTGCCGGCATCTTCGGCGACGGTCTTGACATCGTTTCCGATTTTTTCAGTGTCCTGAGAGCTGCAGCCCATTAGCCACAAAGCTGCGCACGCTGCGACAATCCACTTCATCAACGAGTGAGACGGAATAAGACAAGGCCCGGTTGCATGGCCCACTCAGGCCCGGGACCTAACTCTTTCCGTGGGCGCCCTAACAGTCTCCCCCACATCCGCAGCCGCACGGCGACTTGTGACCTTCAAAGTTCATGTCGGGCCGAAGCCGGGTTTCGGCGTCGTACCCAACCCTGAACATGACCTGCGGGAAGTTGCAAAAGCCCGTCTCTCGCGAGAATCGCGGCCTCAATCCGGGCACCTGAAGCGGTTGGTTGAAAAGCTTCACTTTCATTCCCTGCGCCAGCGCAGCGAGGTGGATGTGGGCGAGCGCCTGGCCCGTGTTAAGCCAATTGGCTTCGTCCTCATATTGCGTGCAAATGACGGCGAGCGCATCTTGGGAGACAAGGCTGGCCGGTTGCCCATTCCCGATCTCGGCCCAGTCGTCCTCGCTAACCGTCCAATCGAAAAAGTCATCGTTGCTCGGAGTCCGCGGGCCAAGGCTCTCGATGCCCAGCCAGGATTTGAACTCGTCGCGTTCAAGCGAACTCTGATAATGGAGCCGGTCCCCCACCTGTAGCATCGACGCGGTCATCTCGAGCAAGAATCTGTTCTCGAGATAGCGCATGACGACGCCTTCGCTGCAGGCGGTCGCGAGAAGCCGCCGGAAGTCATGGGCGAGCCCGTTTCGCGCTGGGATTCCGGGCCCGCCGGTCAGAATGGAAAACAGCTCGACTTCGGACGGCCGAGGCGTGGTTGAGCCCTTCGCTGTCAGTCTCGCGAGGAGACTCGGCTCCCTAAAGTCACGAGCGTAGAGGACCTGCACGTCGATCAAATGGCATCGCATCGCCAGCCGAAGGGCAAACAGTGCCGAACCGGCCGCGATCACCGACTCGCGCCCGTCGATGTCGACTTCTCTAAGTGGATTGTTCGACACCGAGTGCAGCTCTATCGCGTCGTCGCCGAACCTCAGTTCCCACGGCCTGGTCCCGTAGAAACTTGGAGCCATCTCCGCGTATCGGGCGACGTTCTTCAGCCGGTCACGGAGCCTGGTGTCCGTATCGGCCCGGCCTGCGATGCCGGCGAGAGTCAACGCTTGTCCTCCACCAGCGGAATGCGAACCTTAAGCACGCCACGCTTGTACTTCGCCGTCATGGCTTCGGCTTCGGCGGATTCGGGTAGAGGCACGGTGCACGTAAAGACCCCATACGGCCGTCCGATCTTCGTGTAGTCCTCCGGATCCTCGTTGTCCAGATCGAATCCTCGCTCTACGACGACGTGCAGGACATCGCCCACCACGTCAATGCCGATCTCGTCCTCGTCGACGCCGGGAAGATCGACGGCCACGGTCAGCTCGCCGCGAACCGACTTCACGTCGTAGCAGGCTGCCAGTTGGTGTCCCCGTTCTTGCTCGCCCCTTGGTTCGGGGTATCGAGGTCTAAACGCGGATTCCAGGAAACCGGGATGTGATACGCGCAATAAGGGCTTCATCTTCACTTCCTAGTGGGAAGTTTGGGTTTCACCGGAATTTGAAGCCAGTCAAGGTTTCCCCGTCAGCATTTGGCCGTCAGTTAAAGTCACGACATTCGAAGTATTCTCCTGGGCGTGGATGATAACCGTCTGCACCGCGGCGGCCCGCCGGTTCGCGAAAGCCTGTCTCCTCGGGAGCATCAGCTTCTGAGCTTGGCCGCGCAAGGATTCACCGACAATGCGATCGCGCACCGTCTGGGAATTAGCCTGGCAACCGTCGGAACCTACTGGGGCAGAATCCGGATCAAGTTCGGCCCCCTGAACCGAACGGAACTCGTCGCGATCTACCTTCGGGAGGAAGCCGCCGAAGCGGTCGAAGAGCTGAAGTCGGACAATGAGCGACTTATCTTGGAGGTCGCGGAGCACGCTCGGACCTCGGAGATGCTTCGTGCAAGTTTGGAGTTGTTTCGGGGGTTGGTCGAGACGGCTCCCGATGCGATCCTTCTCGTTAACGAGGAGGGCGCTATCGAACTGGCCAATGAACGTGCCGCCGAGCTTTTTGGATACGCCCACGACGATCTCATCGGGATGTCGGTGGATCGCCTGGTTCCCGAGGAGAAGCGCTTCGATCATATGAAGAACCGCGGAACCTACAACGCAAATCCAATCCGCAGGCCAATGGGTGAGCACCTTGCCACCGATGCCGTCCGAAAGGACGGAAGCGTGTTCCGGATGGCGACCGCTCTGAGCGCCACGAGGACGCCCAGCGGGGTCCTCGTCACATGCATCGTGCGCGACCTTACGAACCAGCTCATCGCATCTGGGGACGGCGTCAAAAATGCGAACGGAAAACGGGCGCGAACCGGGTAACCGTCGAACCGCCTCGACCTATGACTGCCGGCTTAGTGATCTTTGCTCACGGTGCTGTACGGCAGATATTGGCCGGCATAACTACGAATGCCGTGGATGCGGCGACTGATCAGCGCGGGAGTCTTCCAGTAGCAGATCGGAATCAATACGGCGTCCGATAACGCGATCGCCTCCGCGCCTCCGTAGAAATTCAGTCGAAGCGCCGGGTCAAGGCAAGTGTCCGCCTCCTTGCACTGGCGATCTAGGTCCGGATTCTTGTAAAACCAGTGGTTCTCAGGAGAGTTCGAAGTAAGGAGGATGCTAATGAAGTCCTGGGGATCGACGTAATCGGCAAACCAGCCGCTGACCAACGCCTGGAGCTCTCGACGATTCTGTTTGGCGATCAGGGTCGCAGTGTCCATTCGATCCAGGCGAATGTCGATTCCCAAGGTCTCGTGAATCTGGGCGCCAACCGCGTCTGCGATCCGCTCCATGTCGGGATTCTCCATGACGAACGAGATATGGAGAGTCGGCAGTCCAACCCCGTTCGCGTGCCCCGACTCAACCAAAACCTGTTTGGCCCAAGCCGGGCCAAATGCTCTATACGTCGGATTCGGCTCATATCCAGGAATGCTCGGCGGAAGAATTCCCTTCGCTGGGATTACCGTTCCCATCATCGTGTCGCTCGCAATCTTCTGGCGATCGATGGCATGCGCGATCGCGGCTCGTACCTTGCGATCCGGCCAATCACGAACGTTGAGGGCAAGGTACACGAGCGTTCCCCGGTCGAACAGATGGACCTCGTCCTTGTACTGAGGATCGGCGAGCATCGCCGCGTAGTCCGAGCGGTCGATCTGCGGGACCATGTCGACTTCGCCGCGTTTAAAGGCGTTGATCCGCGCCATTTCGTCGGGCATGACCGGCCTTTCGATCGCGTCGATCTTCGGTCGCCCTCCCCAATACCCGTCGAATGCCCTTTGCGCGAATCGCTGGCCCTCCACGTAGCTCTCAAACTTGAACGGACCGGTTCCCGCCATTTCGGCGACGGACCTGATATGGATATGGTCTTTGATCGCGTCACAGTCGACGATGGTCGCCACGGGGCAGGCGAGCTTGGACAAAAAGTATGGTCTCGGGGCGTCCAGGGTGATTCTGACGGTCCTCGGGTCAACGATCTGGATCCCATTGATCTGTTGTGCCGTTCCCGCGTGAAATGCCGGCATCCCCGCGATGTCGTCGAGGAAGTCGGACGCTAACGGTGCGGCTAGCTCCCTGCTGCAGGCGCGCTCGATCGATCGCTTCACGTCCGAGGCAGCGAAGGTCTTGCCGTTGTGAAACTTTACGTTGGCCCGGAGATGAAAAGTGTAAATCTTGCCGTCCTTGGAGGTCTCCCAGGATTCGGCCAGGCACGGATGAACCCGGTTGTCCTCTCCCATGGAAACCAGGCCCTCAAATGAGTTGAGGGCGGTATCGATGCTGTAAGTCTCGGAGGCAAGCGCAGGGTCGATCGAAGCAAACGTGACGGTCACGGGGATCCGGAAGACGTTATCTCGCTGATCGATACGTGGCCCGCCACAGCCGAAGGCAAGCAGAAGGATAACCGAAGCGGCAAGGAGCCGCCCTCGCTCAGGCATGTTTCACCTCCGCCACGCAGCCCTCGTTGGCGGGCAAGGGCGCTTCCGCAATCTGTCGCCAGAAGCACAGGAGCAAGGCGAGGCATTCGTCCGCGAACTTGAGATTCTTGGGTGGCGCGTCCAACTCCGCGGTTTTGGCTAACCCGTAGAGCACTTCGGCGCGGGTTCGGACTCGGTCGGTGAAGCGCAGGGCATCGGCATCCCCGACATAGCCTCCGGCGTGGGCGGAAATCCAAGGCGCCGACTCCTGAACCGGCTCCCCGTCGATACAGCTTCGGTCGAATGCGGGCAGAAAACCAGTGAGAGAGAGGAGCTGCAATTCGCTCCAAACAAGAGCGACCACCGGCTTCTCGTGACTCTCGATGGCCCGCAAAGACTCGGAAAGCAGCTCATGGGCCTCGGGGAACGGCTCTTCCCAAGGGACAACCGCGGAGTAAAGCTCACAAAGGGCGAGGGCGAAAGACAAACGTTCGTAGTCGGTACGTAGACCCCGGAATGACGCCATCGGCTGGCTTTGCGTGATGAACTGGTTTTTCTTTCCCGTCGCAATCGAAAACTTGGCTACGGTCAAGGGATCTGATGAGCCCGCCAGCCGTGATCCCGCCTTTCGCGCTCCTTTGGCAACGACGTCGATCTTGCCAAGTTCGCGCGTCAAAACGGTGAGACGCCGGTCACTCTCTCCAGAGTCCCGGCGCCTCAGCACGATCGCATGCACGGTGGTCTCGGCCAATTTAGCCGGGCCAATTGAGCAGGCCGTGCTTCAGCCAGTCGATCCAAATGAAGTACATGCGATCGATCAGGAGCGTAAAACGCATCATAACGGTCGATCCGAAAATGGCGCCGAAGCCGATCATGAGCAGCCAGCGCCCGCTCGTCGTCATGAACTTCATGAACTTGCTCTTGAAGTCGAAACTGAAGAGGAAATAGCTTAGGACGGCAATGACCGTAAAGACGAAGATCAGGTTCGTAATCGCCTGACTCCAATACACTTGGCTGTCTATACGAGCGATCTCGGCACGATCGGCCGGGATCGTCGGGTTCAGGATGGCAGTGCTCGGCTTGAACAACTGCATCGAGGTTGGAAAGAGCGGCCTCACGGTCGATGCCATTTGCTGGCCGTACCGGCCCCACCAAGCCTTCGGTTGCTGACCGGCCCAGAGGCCCAAGATGATGCCGATAGGAATGCGACTCATCCAGTTGTATTTCTTGCTGAAGACAAAGTAGCCCATGATCCCAATCGGGATCAGCAGCACGTAGGGCCAGTAGCCGGGATCGCCAAGTACGGCTCCCTGATCCGGCTGCGTACCCACCATCTTGTCGTACCAAGTCGGTTTTAAGGTTTCCGTCCAAAGAGCGAGAACGGAGTAGCCAGCGGCCAGCCCAAGAAAAACGTGCTCGCAGAAGCGATAGAACTTGTTTTCGCGATAGAGGACCGTATAGAGGCCAACCGTTAAGATCACGCCGACGGTGAGCTTGATGAACGGATACTGGATATAGTTCACTTCGCCAGCCTCCTAGTTAGAACCACGCCGATGTTGCCGATGACGACGGCCAGGATAAGAAGGCTCAGAGCCGCGTGAAGGGGCGGCATATACCGGGCGCCCTGGTCGAGGTTGATGGCTCCCTTGAAGGGTTCGATTTTGGTACCGTCTGCCCGCGTCCAACCCGTTTCCATCAGATTCTCAAGGTCGTATACGCCCTTAAGCCCCTTGCTGAGGCCGACAAGCTGCTTTGAGTCGAAGTACACCTGGGTTTCAGGCCCCATGACTCCCGTGACCCCCATGGCGAGCGGCACCGAACCGTACAGCCGCTCGATCGCGATCGTGTTGGTGCTCGAGGCCGTGATCAGGATGTAGTCCGGAATATCCTTCAGGCTGTGAACATCCTTGAGCACGGGCGACTTGAAGACGTCTGTACTCGATCCGCCCGGTGGCGTCGCCTTGCGCCCGGCGAAGGCCTTCCGCAAGTCGGAGGCCATCGCGACGGAAGTTGCCTCCGCCGACGGGAAGAATCCGATGTGCACCCAGTCCTTCCACTCGTCGTAGGTGGGTTGGCCGTGAGCGCGCTGCTCGTCGTTCAACTCACGGAGTACATCCCGAGCAACTTGAGGCGCCTGCGCATCCGCAAGCGTGAACATGCAAGCCTTGATGTGCCTCCGGGCTAGAATCCGGAGCACCGCTTTGAACTGTCCACCGCTCTCACCCCGGGTTCCGTTGGTCCAATCCGACTGAAGGAGCACGGTTCTACCTTCGGGGATGTCCATCAACGTTTCGAAGAGCGCAATGGCAGGCGGATCAGGCTCGTCTGGCACGTTGATCCCCTTAATGAACAGGGGGATGGTGATCACGGACACAAGAATCGCAAAGAGCGTCGGCTTGCTGATGGACTGGAGCTTTTCTCCGACCGACTTCTTAGGTGCATCTGCCATTACTGCGCCACCCCTCCCCGTTCCAGACTCAGCCACAGCCTCATCCCCATTGCGAGCGAGCCGATCCCGACACCGAAGTCGATGCCCCGAAGGCTTGATGTCTGCAAGGTGTCCTGGAGCCAGCGCGCCATCGAGTTCAATTTGAAGTTCTGGATGAAGCTACCGCCGTCGGGTATGGAAATCGCCGTCCCGTGCTGGACAATGTGCGGCGACGCCGAATTCACTCCAGAATTCCAGAAGTAGGTGACCGCGCCCATTAAGCTGAGAATCATGATCAGGGCGGCGCCAAGGAGGATCGTCGCTTCAATCGAACGCACCCGGAAGGCGCGATACGCGGCGGACAGGATATAGAAGGCGATGACCGAGAACATTGCGGCATCCATCGTTTGAAGCATGCCGTCGAAGAGCAAGTCCCTCGCGTAATTCTTAAACGCCCAGTTCGCCTGCACGTCGAGGGCTGCCGAATTGGGCCCGATTCGGTCCGGCCAATCCCAGAAGCCAATGAAGATCATGGCGACCATGCAGAACAGGAGAATGAGGCTGTAACCCCAATCCGGTCCAAACTTGGCGAATTTTCTGACATGGATGCGCAGGATCGAAAACACGCCCAACCCGAGCAGCATTCCCGCCAGAATGTTGTAAAAGTCGCCAACTACCTGCACGGCGTCATCGAGATAGAATCCGACGTGCTCGACGAAACCCTGAGGTAGGGTGCCCGGCTGGCGGGCGATGGGCGCCGGCCAAAGCCAAAAAGCGATATAGACAAGACCGGCGAGGAACGTGGCTGCCGTCACGACGTACTTGCGATACTGCGTCGGCAGTTTCGTCAGCGCCGCGATCACTAACAGCCCGACTACGAATCCGCCGAGAATCTTGAGCCACAGGTCGGTTGAGCCGTTCGAACCGTTCCAGAAATTAAGCCTTGGATCGGCGACTTGGGCAAAAAACATCACTGGCCACCGCCCTTACTGGACTGGATCTTGTCGACCGCTTTCTGGATGGGATCGTCCTCGCGTTTGATCGCTTTGTCCGCTTCCGGGTCGGTTTGCTTCTTGATCAATTGGTAGACCAAGCTGTCTTCCGGCTTCGCCGGACGCTGGGCGCCAAAGATCGGATCATTGACCGGAATCCACTTGGCCCCCTTCCTCTCCTTAGAGATCATGTTCTGACTACCGATCCCAACGGCATAAGTTCCGATCAGGGCCCCTCCCAACATCGCAGCGAGGCAGAGAATCTTGGCCCAATCCTGTCCGACGAGGCTGCCTACCAGGACGGGCTGCCGCGTCAAATAGGCGCTCGCGGCATAGAATTCATCCCCGATCAAAACGTAGTCGCATGCCGCGATGAAGAAGGGCGTCTGCGTGTTTTCGGTGGAACTGGCGACCTGGATAGCGCCAATCGAGTTGGCGGTCTCGGCAAAGATCAGCGACTCTGCAAAGAATTGGCCCATGAAAAATGCGGCTGCCGTCTGCTCTCGATGAATGAGACCCGAAACGCCAGCCGCGAAGGCAAATTGACGATCCGACACGAAGCGGACCGAGTCCAGATCGTATCGATCCATGAGCCCTTCTTTTTGGTAGGTATCCCTGATGATCTCCTGAGCAACCGTGTAAACCGCCGCATCGCCGCAGCACAGGCGAATCGGAGTCGCGAACCTCGCCGCGGTCTTTGCGACGTAGGCGAAGATGTTGAGAGCCTGAACCGAGATTGCGTTCAGCTGTCCAATCCCGGGCACCATCAGAACCGGGCGGCCCATTTCAGTCGACCGCCCAATCGCTTCATCGAGGGCGTTCAGACCTGCGATCCGCCTTATGAAAAGCGCGCCACCCTTCTTATGGGAACGTGAAATGTTAAACAAGACGAATGCAACGAGGATATATGTGAAAGCAATGGCGAACCATCCGGTATCCCTGTATTGCGCGCCGTACCATTCCTGAGCTAGCATCGAGCCTCCTTGGCGTGCTTAGCCTCGGCAACATGTGCCTCAAGCCGCTGCATCAGCAGTTCCACGTTCTTTCGATCCGACAGCAGACGAGTGTAGTTGTTCACATTGTCGAATCCGACGATGGGCACGAGAAAAGGTGAGAAAGCGAGCGCTGCATGGCTCCCGATGTAGGCGAGCGGCTTGTGCATTTCCAGAAAAAGGATCGCCGGCATTTCGAGCTTACGCTTTAGGATCTCGCCTGACGCTTTGTCGAGGAGCGCGTCCCTTTCCTCCTCAGTCAGCGGTTCCTTCCACAAATCGAACATCGTTACCACCCAACGTACGTACCGCAAGCTCGATTCGCACCCGATCTTCCCTACCAAAGCGCAGAAAAACGCCTCGGAACGGGGCCAGCCGCGTCCGCTCCTCGAGCGGTGAGAGCTTGATCCCGACCGGCGTCACTATCGCGCGCTTCACATCTTTCCAAAGGATGCGCGCATAGCTCAATCCGGTCCTGCTGCTCGCGCCCTCCTCGTCGAGCTTGTATGCGGTGCCCAGCCAAAACTCGGCAGTCGCCGCGAGAATCATAACAGACCCGGCGATTCCAAGCAAGAGACTATGCAAAGCGAACGTTCCTGTTACAAATGCGAGGGCAGCCGCCATCATAACGACAACCACCTTTCCCGGCTGGGTGTCGGCCATCCGGACGCGCCAACAGAGAGGAGCCGGAAGTGAGGTGGGTGAGTCGGATGAGTCGGATGAGTTGGGTGAGGTCGGTGAGTCGGATGGGGTGGGTGAGCCGGATGAGTTGGGTGAGTCGGGTGAGTCGGGTGAGTCGGATGAGTTGGGTGATGGGGGTGATGGGGGTGACGCGGGATCGACCGCCGCGTTAAGCTTCTCGCTCAATTTGGATTCATTTGCGCTCATTTGCGGTCCTTCCGATCCGACCACACGGTCATTCGGCCTATCCGGTCATCACCCAACTCACCCAGCTCATCCGACTCACCGACCTCACCCAACTCACCCCGCATCCCCCGCTACCGCCAGCCATGGAAGAGTTCGCTAACCGACTCGTTGAGATGGATGCGGCGGATGGCCTCGCCTAGCAGCGGCGCGCTGGGCAGAACGGTCAGCTTTTCGAACTGCTTCTCCACGGGAATCGGGATCGTGTCGAGAGTGATGATCTCGGAAATGGGGCTGTTTTGGAGGCGATGCGTCGCGTCCCGGCTGAAAACCGGATGGCTGCAACAGGCGAGGACATCGGCCGCGCCGCGATTGATCAGAGCCTCGGCTCCCGACACGATCGATCCGCCGGTGTCGATCATGTCGTCGATGATCACACACTTCTTCCCCACGAAGTCGCCGATGATGTCCACGACCTCCACACGGTTCGGCTCCGGTCGCCTCTTCGCGATCACCACGAAAGGGCAACCAAGCATTTCGGCAAGAGACTTGGCCCGGCCGACCCCCGCAACATCCGGACTGACGACGACGATGTCGTCTCGTTCCTTGTATCCCCGTTCCAGGAAGAATTTGCCAAGGATCGGGCCTCCGTACAGGTGGTCGACCGGAATGTTAAAGAAGCCCTGAATCTGATCGGCGTGAAGATCGATGCACACGACGCGGTCGGCGCCTCGATTCTCAATAAAATCGGCGATCATGCGAGCCGTGATC
Organism: uncultured Fimbriimonadaceae bacterium; assembly: GCA_964576205.1. Lineage (GTDB taxonomy): Bacteria > Armatimonadota > Fimbriimonadia > Fimbriimonadales > Fimbriimonadaceae > JAEVZK01. The sequence goes on from CAZNUL010000018.1 coordinate 34,905, forward strand.
GGCTCGCGGGGCTTGACTTTCTTATCCTGCCTGGCATATCCGTAGTACGGCATCACGACGGTGATCCGGCGAGCCGACGCCCGCCGGAATGCGTCGAGAAGGATGAACAGCTCCATTGCGTTCTCGTTCGCGGGGGCGCATGTCGGCTGGATGAGAAAGATCTCATTGCCGCGGGCGCTCTCGTCGACCATGATGCGGATCTCGCCGTCCGCAAACTTGCTGGAGGTTAGTCTGCCAAGCTTCACCCCGAGGTAGTCGGCGACCGCCTCGGCCAGCACCGGGTTGGCGTTTCCCGCGAACAGCTTCATCCCACTCAGGCTGCGCCGCTCTACTGCTGGTTTTCGAGCCGCTTCCTCTTGCGCCAATGTGACACCCACCCTTCCTTTACCTCCTGACGAGAACGTCCGAGCGCGAGAGCATCCGTAGGAACATTGTGCGTCACAACGCTTCCGGCTGCAACCATCGAGCCGTCGGCGATCGTGACAGGCGCAACGAGCGTGCTGTTCGAGCCCACGAAAACATCGCTGCCGATCGTGGTTCGGTGCTTGGCGAATCCATCGTAGTTGCACGTGATCGTTCCCGCGCCGACGTTCGTCGAATCGCCGACCGACGCATCTCCGATGTAAGTCAGGTGGCTTACCGAAACCGATTCGCCGAGGGTCGACTTCTTTACTTCGACGAAATTGCCGATCTTGGTCTTCTTACCTAGCGTCGTCCCCGGGCGGATGTTCGAGTACGGTCCCACCTTTACGCCTTCCAACAGCGTCGACTCAACGACCTGGCTGAAATAGACGTTCACGCCGTTTCCGATCTTCGAGCCCTTGATCTTGGTGCACGGACCGATGCGGCAATCTGACCCGATGGAAGTCTCTCCCTGAATGAAGGTCGACGGCTCGATGATCGTATCCGGCCCGATTCGGACGTCGAGCCCGATATGCGTGCTGTCGGGATCGACGATGGTCACTCCGTTCAAAGCATGGAGCCGGTTGATGCGATCCCGGAGGGCCCTTTCGGCGCCCGCGAGCTGCCAACGGTCGTTCACGCCCATCAGGATCTCCGGGTCCTTCACGATCAAGGCAACGACGTCCTGGCCCGCTTGGTAAACGATGCTGACCGCGTCTGTCAGGTAGTGCTCTCCTTGGGCGTTCGCATTGCCCAGCTTTGGCAAAGTATCTAGGAGGGCTTTGGCGTCGAAGCAGTAGACGGCTGCATTCACTTCCTTGATGGCGAGCTGTTCCGGAGTCGCGTCCTTGTGCTCGACGATCCCGACGACGCGTCCCGCGCCGTCTCGGACGATTCGACCATAGCCCGTGGGGTCCTCAATGAAGGCAGTGGCAATCGTGCACGTAGCTCTCGTCTCCTCGTGCCTCGATACCAACTCTCTTAGCGTCTCCGATCCGAGTAAAGGCGTATCTCCGGGGGCGACGATCACCGGCCCGTCATGATTTGCGATGTGGGCTGCGGCCATCATGGCCGCGTGTCCGGTTCCCTTCTGCTCCCGCTGCCAAGCGTATTCGTAGCCGTCGCCGAGGGCCGCTTGAATGTGTTCGCCCCCATGGCCGATCACGATAATCGGCTTCTTGACACCGGCTAGCTTCATCGCCCGCCCAACCAACTCGACCATCGGGAGGCCGAGCACCGGATGCAGACCTTTGGGCAGTTCCGATTTCATTCGGGTGCCTTTGCCTGCGGCGAGGATGATTCCGGCTACCGGTTGGGACATAAGGGAAGGAGCCGTATTTTGGCTGGTTTCGGGAGATCGGCGCAAGGCTCCTATGGAGTGCGCGTCCTGAGCGAAGCCGAAGGACCTCGCGCTTTCGAACTGCGCGACTCGTCGCGCTGAAGAAGATCCTCCCGAACCGAAACCTCGCCGGAGCGGACGTGATCTGCGAGGAGTCTCGCTGATCCACTGGCGGCATCCACGACCCAGAGATTCGGGTAGGGATCATAAGCCAGACCGCTGTTGGCTTCCGATTGCAGACTGCTTTGAATCCAGAGTGTGCGGCCGTTCGGCGCCCACTTCACGTCGTCGATTTGACGCTTGCGCGGAGCTTTAAAGACACGTCGAGGATTTTGGCCCTCCCGATCGAAGAGCTTAACCGGTTGGTCCCAGGAATATGTGGCGAGACAGTTGTCGTCGGGAGACCAGCAGGGAGTGAGTTCCGTTCCGTTCTTTGGTGGGCCATCGAGGCGAGCGATCCGGCGGTGGCATCCAATATCGAACAGCCATGTGTCCGAGGCTTCCTCTCCCAAGCTCGCGACGCAGACGACGCTGTTCAGGCGATGAGAGATGCCTCGAACCCGGTAGACGTCCCGAGAACGGGAGAGCCGCCGGCCATGAGAATCGACGACGCTGATCCCGGCATCGGCGATCGACTTCCCGCCCGATATTCTTCCTGCCGGCCATGTTTGATCGAGGGCGATGACGAGCTTCGTCTCCGACTTCCAGGCGGCAATCGGTGAAAGCTGGCCAACGCTGCCGCCGGCCGGGATTCTCGCGAACCGCAAGGTCCGGTCGTGGCCATGAAGGTCGACGACGTGAAAAAAGTCGCGATTCAGGTCGGTGTTCCACCATAGGATGCGGCGCCCGGACGGTGACCAGACGAAACCAGGCTGGCAGCCCCTTTCGGCGTCATCCTCGCCCTTAACCAACCTCCTCGGTTTGCCCCCCGCGGCCGGCACAACCCACACGTCGCCGTGGCACTCCGAATCGTGGTGTCCGTGGGAAAGGCTGCGCGAGTTGGTTGCGGAGCAGACGATCCATTTATCGTTTGGCGACCACGGGGATGTGGGCGAGTCGTAGCCCTGTCGCATGTAGGCGAACACGTCTTTGCCTCCGAACACGCGTTTGGACTTGCCAGTGGGAAGATCGACGATCCAGAGATGGCCGCCTCGATGAATGCCCACAACCTTAGCAACCTCTATGTACGCGACCCGCCGCCCATCGTGAAAGATGTAAGGGCTTTCGTTCAGACCGTCGAAGGTGAGCCTTCGGCAGTCTGCGCCGGACGACGAGGCGGTCCAGACATCGCCCTTGGCGATGTAGGCAACGTCTGCAGTCACTGAGTCAGTGCAAATGACCTTCGATGCGGCTAGAAAAACGACCCAAGCAAACACACGAACACCCGAAGTTGTGACGTCCGATAAGGGCATAAGGAATAGGATTATTCGACCTGCTACTCACCGCTTCGGCCACCAAGCGGCGATATCGCCTGTACCCGTGCCCGACGGGCTACCGAGCACCACGACGCCCTTCTTTCCGTCTGCCAGGTAGATCGTGCCGCGCTGTTCGAACATCACGGTTCCTCGAGAGTCGTCGTACTCGAAGCGACCGTACATCTCGGGCTGATGACTGATTTGATCGGCGAGTCCCGTCTTGACGTTTAGCCGGAAGAGTTGGACGGTCTGGGCCTGCATCGCCATCGGATCGCGGCTCATCTTTTCGAAGAACAAGAATCGGCCATTCTTGGACCAGGCTAGCTCCGAGCCATAGACCTCCTTCATCACAACCCGCGATCGCCCTGTCGCAAGGTCGACGATGTACAGGACCGGACTACCGTGGCCGATGGCAGTTGCCGCAAGCTTCCGGCCGTCGGGAGAGACCGCGATCCAATAGCCTTCGACATCCCACGGCAGCTTAAGGTAGCGTCTCTTGCCGCCGACAAGGTTCCTTATGAAGAAGTGGGTCGGATGTCCAGCCCCATCCGCTGGCTCCGTGCTCAGGTGTTCGAACAGCAACTCGCTGTGCGGCAACCAGCGCGCGCCGGTGTACCAACCGTCCTTTGTTATTCGCCTAATAACCCGGAAAGTCGCGTCGAGCAGGACGATGTCGTATGGCGCGGAACCGTCGCCTCGGTCGAAATCGTCCCATTGCCTCGACGGGTAGATGCTAGAGACGAGTAGCCGCTTGCCTGCCTTATCCCAACCCACGAGATGGTCGCCGTGGCTTAACTTCCGGGACCTGCCGGTCGACAAGTCGTAAGCATAGAGTTTGTAGTCGGGACGGTTGGAGCCAGTCTCGGTTCCGTAGACGACAAAACGGCCGTTTGGACTCCAGGCATACTCCCGAGCGGACGTCGTCGCCTGGAACTCGACCACTTGCTTCGTATGGCCGGTTACCTCGTCGTAAATCGAGATTCCATAGCTGGTCATGAAGGCGAGGCGCCGGCCATCTGAGGACCATTTCGGCTTCTCAACATGTCCGCTCCTCAAGACAAGCTCACGCTCATGCTTTGGTCGAAGGATAAAGAGGTCCTCCTCGTCCACGGAGATGTCCTGCACAAACGCCAACTTCGCCGGCGTCCGCGCTGTCCCGTCGAAGGTCGGAACCGGAACAACGGCCAACAAAGCATTCAGCGCCAACATCACTGCAAAAGTGTAACCCGACGACTCGCGTCCTATTCGCTCCCGCGCTACGCCCTACATATTAGAGGACAAGTGGAGCACGACGGACGCTCGGCGAAAACCTGAAAGTGAGCATCGCCCTTAGGCGCACCTTGTTTGTGATGCTAGTCGCTTGAACGCCTCGCGATGCCACAATGGGCGATGCCTTTCAAGGTTGCGGTGCTGGCGGGAGATGGGATCGGTCCCGAGGTGACGGTCGAAGCCGTCAAGGTTCTTAAGGCTACCGGGCTCGACTTCACATTCGAATCAGCCCTCATCGGCGGAGCCGCTTACGACGACGGTGGCCATCCGTTGCCAAACTCCACGCTCGAACTGTGCAAAGCCGCCGACGCAGTCCTGCTGGGCGCGGTCGGAGGGCCGAGGTGGGACAGCGTCCAGCCGGTCTCGTTACGACCCGAGGTTGGCGCTCTCCTTCCGCTCAGGTCGGAGCTGAACCTGTACGCCAACGTAAGACCAGCCAAGACGATGAAGGCGCTCGCCGGCGCGTCGCCGCTGAAAGGCAACGCCGCGATGATCGACCTCGTCGTGATGCGCGAGCTGACCGGAGGGATCTATTTCGGGAAGCCTCGCGAGCGTCGAGACGACGGAAACGTCGCTATCGATACCTGCGTTTACTCTCGCTCTGAAATCGAGCGGATTGCGAGGCAGGCCTTCGCGATCGCCCGCCAGCGGCGACACGAAATCGTGAGCGTCGACAAGGCCAATGTGCTCGAGACCTCCCGGCTCTGGCGCGAGGTCGTAAACGAATTCGCAGATCAAAACGCGGACGTAAAAGTCAGCCACATGCTGGTCGACAACTGCGCGATGCAGCTTGTGAGGCATCCCCAACAATTTGACGTGATCCTCACCGAAAACATGTTCGGCGACATCCTTTCGGATGAGGCCTCGATGATCACGGGCTCGCTTGGCCTCCTTCCGTCAGCTTCACTGAGCGATTCCAAAGACGGCAGGCCATTCGGCCTGTACGAGCCGATCCACGGCTCGGCGCCGGATATCGCCGGTCAAGGCAAAGCCAATCCGATCGCAGCGATCCTGTCCGCGGCGATGATGCTGCGTTACTCGCTTGGCAACGAGGCTGCGGCCCAGAACATCGAAACGGCCGTCGAAGCCGTGCTCGACGATGGCCTTCGGACCGCCGACATCGTCGAGGCCGGGGTCAGGCCGGTCTCGACCGTCCAGATGGGCGAGGCCGTGGTTGGCAAGCTGAGGGACTAACTACGGCCGACCCTGTATATTGAGAGTCGGTGAGAGCACTGTCGCTGGCACTGCTAGCCATTACTTGGTTCCACGGCCCTCAGGGCCGTGATGCCTTGCAAGAACGGGAGCAAGCGCGACGCGACCTCGCGATACTGTCTCCGGACATTGCGGATTGGTTTCAGTTTAATCGCCAGCAGCGCATCGATCAGGCGGCCGCAAGAGATGTCAAGATCACGGTGAGTCGGAGCATCTACTCGGGATCTTTCCAAAAGCTCTTCGCGAGCCTAACGCCGGAACAGGTCGGTCTCCTTCGAGACTACAGTCTGCGTCTGGACGGACTGAGGTGTCTTCTCGATCCCGGCCTGCAAAACAGAGTGGGGCTTCGACGGGACCAGGCTCTAAAGCTGGAAAGTGTTCTCAAACCCTTGCCCCCCCACCCCGTTCGGCTGCTCGGAGGGGCCGCCCACAACCCCTACAACCCTCTCCCGGAACGTTTGCGCGCTCTGGACCAAGATCTTAAGTCGCTCATCCACACCGCCGAAGTTCGACACACCGCCGAAGTGAACCAATATCGCGAAGTTCTGAAGGCTTTGTCCGAACCGCAGGCCGCTCGGTTGCGCCGGTTTCTGTCGCTGTCAAAAATGAGTCCCGTTGCATTGGATCACACCATGTACAAGCTCATCGCAATTCCGTCGGTACAGCGAGCGATCGGAATGTCCCGAGAGGAAGTCGACCGATATCACGAATCGTTTCGCCATCCGCAACGCGAGCCTGGCAGTGGACGGATACTCGATCTTTGGGGACCGACGCGGCAAGCCGTATCAAGGCTGGGTCCGCAACGGCAACTGCGCCTAAGGCAACTTGCCCTGCAGTCGAAACCGAGCCTCATCACTTCGCGGGAAGTATCTCGGCAACTTGGCCTCAGCTACGAACAGCAAGTCAGGCTTGACTTTGAAAACGAAATCGCCGACTTTCGATATTGGCTCCATTTGGAACGAGACTCGATCCTACGAGAGGCTCCGCTCAGTTCGCCACCGCGAGCCTTGCAGGCTCCGAAGCCCGAGGACACGGCCGAAGTTGCGGCCGTGACCCACGAAATCGCGGTCTCGGACGCATCCTATCGATCGCAGCAAGTTGGCATCATCCGAGCTGCGCTGAGCAGGTCACAGTCGACGTTGTGGAAGGGTCTTCTCGGAAGTCCCTTCCCTGGCCGTCTGCCTCCGTAGTCGGGCGCCTTGCCAATGGCGATGACTGTATAGTGAACGCCAGTGAAAGCTTTGCCGCTCGCACTAGTTGCCGTGTCCTGCTTCCAAGGCAGTCCCAACCATGGAATCTGGCAGGACCGTGCGCTTACCCACCGCGAGCTGGCGATGCGCGAACGGCTTCTGACGGCAGAGACTGCCGATTGGCTGCTCTTTACGCGTGAACAACGGCTTTGGCAAATCGCCGCGCGCGACGGCGCGCCCATTGTCGCGGCGGCGGGAGGGAACTCGCCGATCGAGAAGCTCTTCGCAAGCCTGAGCACCGGCCAAGTTAGCCTCCTCCGCGAATACAGTTTGCGGCTCGATGGGCTCCGATGCGTTCTCGATCCGGATATGCAAAGGCAGCTTGGAGTCTCCGCCGCCCAGGCGGCGCGGCTAAGGCAAGTGCTTCAGCCTCTGCCTCCAAATCCCGTTCGCGTCCTCGGCGGTGTCGCGCACAATCCTTCCAAACCGATGGCGGTTCGGCTGAAAGCGCTCGATCAAGAGATGGACACCTTGGTGCAGGGGGTCGCAAATCGTCACGATGCCGAAGAACGCGAATATCGCCGACTGCTCCAAGTTCTAACGTCATCGCAAGCGTCAAGACTCCGGCAATTCTTATCTCTGGCCCAGATGAATCCCGACGCCCTGAACAGGGCGACATACCAATTCTTGGCGAGCCCCTGGGTCCAGCAAACGATCGGAATGTCAACAAAGGAGAGAGAGCGCTATTACGAAGCGGTGCGCCATCCGATACGCGAGCCGGGCGATGGCAGAATCATCGATCTTTGGGCGCCAACCCGTCAGGCGATCGCACGGCTTCTTACGGGCCAGCGGCAGCGACTTAGGCAAATCACCATACAACTCAGAGCGAGTCTGATCACCTCTCGCGAAGTCTCTCGCGAGCTAGGTCTAACCTGCGAACAGCTTTCTCAGCTCGACTTTGAGAACGAGGTCGGCGGCTATCGCCACTCTTTCGACTTCGAACGATCATCGATCTTGCATGGCAATCCGGGAAACTCGATTCCGGGCGCGACGACGGCTCAGCTTCAGAAGGCCTCGGCCGACGAGGCCGCGGTCATGGCGAAAGAGATGTCCGATTCGGAGCTTGCCTTTAAATCGCATCAGACGGCGACCATTCGAAAGATACTCACAGCCCACCAATGGGCCACCTGGTTGAAGATTCTCGGCAAACCCTTCACGGCCCCCTCCCATCCATAGGCCGCCGGCGACAACTTTCGTTCTCGAATCTGGCTAAACTCTAGCCCCGATGCGAATCCTGGTGACCAACGACGACGGCATCAACGCCCCCGGAATTCGCGCCCTAGTCGAGGTAGCGAGGCGGTTCGGAGAGGTCAAAGTGATCGCTCCAGATCACGAGAGATCGGCCTGTGGCCATTCGATGACGATGCGCGACCCCCTAAGGGCATGGCCGGTGTCGACGTACGATGGCATCGAGGCTTGGGAAGTGACGGGCGTTCCCGTCGACTGCATCAACATCGCTCTCACCGAGATGTATCCGGACGGCTGTGATCTTATTTTGAGCGGAATCAACAACGGTCCTAACCTCGGATTCGACGTGACTTACAGCGGCACCGTCGCCGCCGCAATGGAAGGCGCCATCAATGGGATCGCATCCGTCGCGATCAGCATGGCGCTTTTTGTCACGGGCGCCCCGGTCCACTACGAAACGGGAGCTAAGTGGCTTCACGAGAACTGGGACGGGCTCCTCAATGCCCCAACCAAGCCGCTCACTTTTCTCAATATCAATGTGCCATCCGTCGACTATGTCGAGCTACGCGGCCATCGAGTGGTGGGTATGGGGCAGCGGGTTTACTGCGACCGCGTCGAGCGTCGTAACGATCCTTGGGGACGGCCCTACTATTGGCAAGGCGGGGTCGTCGTCATGAAGCCTGCCCAGCAACCCGGCACGGACGTCGAGGCGGTCAACGAGGGATTCGTGTCGATTACTCCCGTATCCCTGGACTGGACCGACCACGCTCACGTCGAGACTCTGCGGCCCCACTTTAGGCACGTGAAGTAGGGCTTAAGCGCTTGGGCCGGGTGGATACACTCAGGTCCATGACGAACGGCGTTTGGGTCGAGCCAACTGCCTTGGAAGGAGTCCGCGTGCGCCTCGAGCCGCTCGAGATGAGGCACGCTGCCGGCCTCGCGAGGATTGCCGATGAGTCCCTGTTTCGCTTCTTTGCCGCCTACAAACCGGATGGGCGCGATGAAATATCCGGTCAGGCCTTTGTCGAAAATGTCAACGGTGAAGCTAACAAAGTCGCCTTCGCGATCATCGATAAAACCTCGGGCCATGAGGTGGGTTCGACGTCCTACATGGACATCAAGCCAAAGCATCGGGGCCTCGAGATCGGCTCAACATGGCTGGAGGAGGCCGCGCAGGGCTCGGATATCAACCCGGAATGCAAGCTGCTTCTATTGGAGCACGCCTTTGAAGATTTGGGCGCGGTTCGGGTTCAATTCCGAACCGATCTGCGCAATCTAAAAAGCCAGAGAGCCATCGAGAAACTGGGGGCCAGCCGTGAAGGAATTTTTCGCCAGGATACGATCATGCCCGATGGATTTCTCCGGGATACCGTTTTCTATTCCCTTCTTGCGGCTGAGTGGCCGGCGGCAAAGGATCGCCTTATTGCGCGGCTGGCGGGTCTACGTGATCATGCGGAAGCGAAATAAGGCTTCTCAGTTTGAGATGATCGTCCCCATTTTCACGACCTCGAAGTCGCTGCCGTGAAGCTGTTTTAGCAGATTCAGGTCGCTGTCGCTCCAGCGGGCATCGGGCGCTCCCGAGACAAACCAGTTTGAGCCGTTATCGGCGACGAACATGCCGTACTTCTTGAGGGCCACGAGGATCACCTGATCATCCGCCGGATAGGACGAGACATCGAATGAAGCCTTCAATCGGACTCGCATTCCCATCGGCGGGAGCGATGTGCTGGTATTTGAGCTTGCCCAATGCCGGGCCGGCGACGTGAACGCGTGACGTGTCTGACTGACCGTGAAGCGAAGGGCATGGTCGATCGCACCGGATGCAACCTCGTCGTATCGCACCAGCCCTGGGAAGATGGGCAGTCCGGCCGCGTCGGCTGACGTCCAGTACATCGGCCTCAGAGCGTCACTCGTTAGATCGAATAGGGCTCCCGAGCCACACTGCCAGCTGCCATTCGTCTGCGGATATGAACTCCAGGTCTCGAAGAGTTTCTTTGTATCTCGGTTGATCACGAGCACATGGCGGTCTCCGGAGGAACTCGCGCCACCTTCGATGGGCGCATTCCTTGGGAACGGATAAGGACCGGGATCGCTTTCGGCCGAGTAAGTAAAGCTCATTGGTGCGGGCGCCGTCGTATTGTCGACAACCATATAGGGAATGCCGAACGGTCCCCCGTTCCAGTTCGCTCCGAAATCAGGATGAAGCGCCGTGCCCAGCCCAATCGACGCGATCAGAGTGTCGCTATTGGGATCGACCTGGTCTTGATCGATCGCAGTGTTCCATGGATTATCGGCGGGAAATGGCCGGTATCCGTGCATATTGGCGCCTATCCCAAGGTCGGGTGAACCAGACCCGCCGGTCGAGCCTCCAGTCGTGGATCCGGAAGAGCTGCCGCCTGTCGTCGATCCGGTCGTTCCCGAGCCTGTGGCGCCTCCTCCGCAACCGAGGAGGATCAGCACGAACCCGAGACCGATACACGTGACGGCTTTGAGCACCTGTTCATTGATTTGTTCCCCGATCGATCGGTTCCCCGACTGGCAGTCTTGTGGGTTGCAGGTGCGCTGTAATTAACGCCGAACTGGGCCAACTATCATCACTTCACGGGGCCTATAGGGAAATGAAAGTTAAGATATCTGAACGCCGGAGTCAAGCGGGAGGGTACTTGACGATAACTAGCAACAATCCGACTTTGCGCCGAGCCCGATTTGTACTATCCTGGTGTCTGACTTATGGACGTCGCCGACCAAAAGGATCCGCGGATGGGTATCCAGCTTTACATGGATCAGGACTACCCAGGAGCGGAGGCCCAGCTTTCGGAAGCCGTTAAAGCACGTCCCGATTGGGCGGAAGGCTGGTCATATCTCGGTTACTCGCAGTACATGCAACAGAAATTCACCGAGGCCGCTACCAGCCTCGAGCGGGCCGTGATGATGAATCAGGATGACCCCGAAGCCCGCTTCGGTCTTGGCTTGGTTTGGGCCGCGCTAAAGCGCGTCGACGCGGCAGTCGCATGCTGGAACGAGACCTTACGCATCAACCCGAATCACGTTAACGCGAAGCGTTCTCTCGTCGGCGCCCTGATTCATCGGGCGACGATGTATTTCGAAGACAAAGACTACGACCGAGGCGAGGCCGACCTCGAACGGGCCATCAAGATCGATCGCTCCAACCCGGAAGCCGTCGTGATCCTTGGGAACCACTTCATCGATCACAACATGACCCAGCGCGCTCAGAAGACCATCAAGGAAGCCCTGGGCTTTCTTCCAAACGACGGACAAATCCAGGCGATGGCGGTCAAGGTCGGGGTCGACGCCGACCGGGTCGGGCCGTCTCCGGTGCGCGATCTTCAATCAAAGCAACAGGTTCAGAAGTCGCAGGAGATCCCCTGTCCACACTGCAAACGGCCAGTGATGGAATGGGCGGCGATTTGTCCCCACTGCAACACTCAGATCAAGGCGATCCCGAGCCTCTTTGCAACGCGGCAAGCACAGACGCGCGCCTATGAGTGGCAGGACGTGATGTATTACATCATCGCGGTTATCTGGACCGTGGACGGATGCTTCCCGTTCCTCTACATCGGTTTCGTGTACGGCTTCGACACGGCCTTTTCGGGGATGGCCGCGGTTCCGACGACGCTGGGATTGGCGAGCGTTTTGCTTGGAATCGGGCTCCTGGTGCAAAACGATTTCGCAATGACGCTCGCCAAATGGCTCTCGATCATCGACATTCTCTGGTCGGTCCTCGCGATCATGATCCACTTCTATGCGAAGCAGCCGGTCCAGGTTGTCATGGATATTGTGAGTATCGGCCTCAATGGGTTCCTGATCTACCTCCTCAACTACATGGGCGCCGATTGACTTGACGAGTTGGCACCATAATGATCAGTCGTGAGTGACCTCAAGCAGCGGATCTCGGAGCTAGCCGCTCTCATGGAGGAGTTCCTCTTGACGGAAGCCGAACTGGCGGCCGACGGTGAACGGATCGCATTCCGCCGGCAGAGCGCCCCTTCGGCGACACCTCAGCTCCCAGGCACCGGCCATCAAGAGTTCGAGCACGTCTTTGTTCCGGAGCCGGAAGCGGTTCCGGTGGCGCCGACCGGGACCCCGATCACAAGTCCGATGACGGGGATCTTCTATATCTCGCCGAGCCCCAATGCACCTCCTTTCGTCAAGGAGGGAGAGCAGGTGTCCGCAGGCCAGGTCGTCGGTCTGATCGAGGCGATGAAAGTCTTCAACGAGATCATTGCGACTACGAGCGGAACCGTCCTGAGAATCGCCGCCGAGGGCGGACAGCTCGTTCAGCCGGGCGATCCGTTGCTATACGTCGGATAGCATCAGGCGGGCATGCCTTGTCCCGGCAAGAACTGAACTCAGATTGCATGGCCATAATCTAGCTCGTGGCCGCGATATCCCCTCCCCGCGCGATTCGGGTTGGCTTCCTTGGCTTTGGTACCGTAGGTACCGGCGCCTACCGGATGTTGAACAACAACAGCGAGGCGATTACGCGGAAGATCGGGTGCCCGATCGAACTTGCCAAAATCGGGATCAAGGATTCGACGAAGCCCCGGATGCTCCCGGCCGAGCAGTTCACGACGGATCTCGACTCGATCGTCGACGATCCTTCGATCGACGTGATCCTCGAACTGATCGGAGGCACCGATCCGGCCGGACAGCTTGTCGAGCGGGCGATCCGAAGCGGAAAGCACGTGGTGACCGCCAATAAAGAGCTCATCGCCAAGGATGGCTCGAGGCTTCTAAAGCTAGCTCATCAACGAGGACTCGACCTTCACTACGAGGCAGCCGTCGGCGGGGGCATTCCGCTTGTCCAACCCCTAAAGCACCAGCTTGCGGGCAACGATGTGCTGAAGATGATGGGAATCCTGAACGGGACTACCAACTACATCCTCACCAAGATGACCGACGAGGGCGCCGATTTGGAAAGCGTTCTCAGCGAAGCTCAGGCGAAGGGATATGCCGAGGCGGACCCGAGTGCCGATGTCGATGGCTTCGACGCCGCCTATAAGATCGCCATCCTCGCGAGCATCGCGTTCGGGAAGCAGGTGCCGATCGATGGGGTCTATCGAGAGGGAATCCGCGGGATCTCGAGGGAGGATATCCACTACGCGTCAGTTCTGGGATACAAGATCAAGCTACTCGGGATCGTTCAGCCGGTTTCCAACGATCGAATCCTGATTCGCGTTCATCCGACGATGATCCCGCTGGACCACCCCCTTGCCGGCGTGAACGACGTCTACAACGCGGTCTGGATCCATGGCGACTTTGTGGGCGACCTGATGTTCAGCGGACGGGGGGCGGGGTCGGACCCTACGGCGAGCGCGGTCGTGGGAGATCTCATCGATGTCGGCAGGACGATCGCCAAAGGCGCCGAGGGCAGCGTGATCGTGTATGAGCCGGGCATGCAGACGGAACCGATCGACAGCCTCGTAACTTCGTTTTTCGTGAGGTTGGTCGTCCTCGACAAGCCAAAGGTTTTGGGTTCCATCGCGGCCGTATTTGGCGAATACGACGTGGGACTCGCAGCGATGGAGATGCGGGTCATCGATGTGGAGCAAACCCTGGGTGAGATCGCTTTTCTCACCCATCCGTGCCTAGAGCGAGACTTTCGCCACGCCCTTGCCGAATTTGAGGGAAGCGGGATCGTTAAGCGGGTGGCGAGCTGGATTCGCGTCGAGCGGTCATGAGTCGCGAGTCACGCTTACAATCCGATCGAGCGCGTTTACATCGTCGAGCCAGCGCTTCAGCGGCGATCGTTCGTTTTCTTTCAACAGCTCATGGGTGTACTCTTCTCCCCTGATCCATCGCAGGACCTGATGAGGAAGGGAGAATCTCTCGGCTCGGCTGGGTTCGGAGGGCCATTGAGCTTTGAAGTAATGATCCCTTGGGATCAGAATGTCCGAGCGAAGGAGGCTGAGCAGCTCGGCTTCACGTGGCACGGAACCCAACATCTCTTCGATCGCCTGCTCGATCATTGCCTCGGCATCCAAATTGGCGATCCCCATGCGGCGCCTCTCCCTTAGGTATTTCCGCGCGCAGTTTTCACCGACCTGTAGCACCACCCTTTCCGCATCTTCGACAGCCTCCTCAGCGTCCGTCGTAGAGATCAGCGTGTGGCCGTTCTGCATCATGAGAAAGCAAACTCGGGCGAAACGGTCGAACAGGTCCAGCCGCTCCATATCTGCATCGAACATCCGGATTTCAAGCGGACGTTCCCCAAAGTAAGTCGCAAGCGATGCGATTACGGGAGGCGAGCAACGTACGCTTCCTGCACCCAAAATGGCGATCCGTGCCGGGCTCATGGCTATTACGACGGAGAACCGCGCCCGGACCGTTGCCGGGATATCGGCACGATTTCATTTGGTTCTAATGTTTCGCCTAGTGAAATTGACAGGTTTGCACAATGAATGTAGGCGGTCCAACGCATACGACCTTCGCGGCGGACATAGAATAGTGGAGACGCATATGTGTTTCAATTCGAGGGATCGAATGACATTGAGCGGAGCGTCCTGGATTGCATGTGGTGGGATTGAGGAGAATTTGAGGTGACTAGGTTTTGCAGGTTGGCTGTGCTTGCTGGGTTGGCCGCCGTCACGCAAGCGGCATTTGGACAAGCGACGTTCAGCGTGGTGACGGCTTATTACACGCTGGGCAGTTCGGGACCCTTTAACTTTAACGTTAACTCGAACAGCGCGGCAATGACGATCGACTTCACGCCGACCGCACCTTCATTTCTCGTTGGCGACAGCACCAGTTTCGGCTCCGGCGTTGGGACGATCATTTACACGGTGGTGGCATCGGTCCCGATTACCGGCATCACGATGACGATCCAAGGAAACGTCAACCTGGCGGGCGAGGTCAACTGGACGGAAACGGCGGAAGCGGGAACCACGAATCTTGGCAGCATCAACGGCTTGAAGAGGGGCAGCTCCTATAGCGGAGGCTCCGACGGGGCGTTTACGCAGACGGCGACGCTTAACTTCAGCCAGGCAGTTCAAAGCTTCAAAGTTAAGAAGACGTTTGACCTCGATATCGGCGCGAACACGCCGCCATCGCAATCCGTGGCAAGCGTCGGCCTGATCGAGCAGGACCTCAGATCGGTTCCGGAACCGTGCAGCTTGCTGGCCTTGGGCGGAGCATGTGTGGCCATCCTTCGGCGCCGCCGTAGAACCGCGTAGCTTCGAATGTAAAGGCGGCTTCCTCGCGCCGAGCCTGCGGAGTAGCTGCAGCTTCTTTCCTGGAAACTGGTAATTCGCACAGCCAAAGGCTGAACAGATTCCGTGGAGGCAAGTCTAGAATGTAAGGGCTTGCCATTGGCTTGATAGTTGCATCGAGCCTAGTGGCCTTCTTTTATTTAGAGGAGTTTGAAGTTGGGGATCCTCCGGAAGTCGTTACCGCTGGTCGGTTTGGGTTGCGTCTTTAGCGCCGCTCACGCTCAGTTCGCGTTTTCGAACATCAGTGCGACCTACAGCATGACACCGAGTTCGGGGACGATCAACTGGATCGTCAACCAAAACGCGTCGGCGATGACGATCGACTTCACGGGCAATGCGCCGCCTTTCAAAGTCGGCGACAGCACCGGGTTTTCGACGGGCACTTCGACGATCACTTACAACGTCACCAGCACCGCCGCGATCACGAGCGTCGATCTGACCCTGGAGGGAGACGTCGAACTGTTCGGACGAGTCCAATACACCGAAGCCGTGACTAGCGGCGCCAACAACTTGGGATCGCTTTCGGGTTCCGTCCTCGGCTCATCATACAGCGGAGGAACCGACGGCGCGTTCACGCGAGTGCTACACCTCAACTTTAGTCAATCTGCGACGTCCTTCTCGGTTTCGCAGACGCTGGCTTCGGACATCAATGGACAAGGCCTGCCATCAACTTCAGTGGCTCTCGTCGGTACCGTCGAACAGAACTTTAGGGCGGTTCCAGAACCGGCTTCGATCGCTTGCCTCGCATTCGGACTCGGCGCTCTGGTGAGGCTGCGCCGGAAGCGCTAGACCCAGGCCGGCCTAAACGACCCAGTAAGCTTGATGCATGCTCAAGCGCTCGGGCGTCGTCGTGTTCGTGGCCTTGATCGCGGGCTGTACCGTACATCCTAGCTCCCAGCCACCCGACCGGCTGCCAAAGGCGACTCCAGAGACCTCGACGCTACGCGACGACGATCCCGAGATGGACGCGGCGATCGAAAGGGCTCGCCGCTCACTCGACTCATTCATTACCAGGTTGCAAAACCCTCAGCCGAGAGAGGTCTTTTCGATCGAAGCCTCCTTCCCGACGCCTGATGGGGGTCGTGAGCACCTGTGGATCGACGATGTGGTTTTCCGAAATGAGAAATTCAGGGGAAAGCTCCGCAGCAAGCCGTCCAAAGCCGCTTCCGTGAAGCCGGGCCAAGAAGTGTCCGCCGCCAAATCGGATGTGACCGATTGGATGATTTTGACGAGCGGGCACAGCGAGGGTGGCTTCACGGTCGACGTCAGACTGCGACGACAGGGCCAGCCAAGGTGATCATCCTTGCCGTTGGCAACTCATCATTGAATCCCGCAATAACCACGACTAACTACCCGACGCTCCGCCGCCGATACTAGCTTTGTGGAGTTGCAAAGCCTCGAGATTAAGATTTCGCGGAGCGAGAATTTACCGGTGTTGCCGCAGATCGCGAGCTCGGTGCTTCGTCTTGCCGACGACCCGGATGCCTCATCGCGCCAGATGGAAATGCTGATCGTGCGGGATTCCGCGGTCGCAGCCAAAGTTCTTCGAGTAGCCAACTCAGCCTATTACGGCTTGAACCAGGTGCCGTCCGTGAGCCGCGCGATCTCCATTCTCGGGATGAACACGGTGCGGTCGCTGGTAGTGGGGATCGCGTACCAGCAGATTATCGCCGCCCGCCAATCGTCGCAGCTCTTCTCCAAAATCGACTTCTGGCGTCACAGCATGGCAGTCGCGATGGCGGCGAAGATTCTCGGCCGGCTCAAGATGCCGGCGCGAGCCGAAGAGCTATATACCGCCGCACTGATGCACGACGTCGGGCTTCTCGTCCTGGACCGCTTCGCTCCCGATCACCTCGACCAGGCGATCGAGTACGCGCGTCAGGAGGGAATCCGATTACACCAAGCCGAACAGCTCCTAGCCGGATATGACCACGCGCACATCGGGGGGTTGCTGGCTCAACGCTGGAGCCTGACCGAAACCCTTCAAAACGCGATCAAATATCATCACGCGCCTTGGGATGACGACAAGGACAACGCGTTCACCACGTTTGTGACCGTCGCCGACATGCTGGCCCATCAATGTGGCTATTCGAGCGACATGGGCGGGTCCGAGGTTGAGGTCGATCCAGAGCTGCTCGCGGTTTTGGGAATCCCCGAAGAGCAGCTCGAGCCGATCAAAGGCGTGATCGTTTCGGAGCTTGACAAGCTTCAGGACGCGCTCCAGATTCGTCCCGCGACACAGGCGGCCTAGACCAGATATTGGTTGTTCGGTGTCTTACAAACGGCGAACAACCAACAACCGGCGGCCGCTAATCTTGCTCGTGAGCGGCTCGCATCTTCGCATACTCCTTGATCAGCGTTTCCTGCTCCGGATGAGGTAGGTCCTCGTAGTGGGAAACTGCCTGACGGAACCGCCCACGCCCCTTCGTGATGGAGCGCAGGTCGAGGGCGTAGCGCATCATGGTCGCCATCGGGACGATAGCGCGAATCCGCGTCTTCCCGGGAGCGATCGGGTCCATGCCGAGAAGCCGGCCACGGCGCCCATTCAGGTCGCCGACGACGTCACCTACATTTTCGTCCGGAACGTCGACCTCGAGGTTCAGAAGTGGCTCGAGGATTGTCGGGGTCGCTTTTTCAGCTGCATTTCGCAGCGCTATCGCGCCTGCGAGCTTAAAGGCGGCTTCGCTCGAGTCGACATCGTGATAGCTGCCGTCATAGACCGTAACCTTTAGATCGATGACCGGATAGCCTGCGATCAAGCCATGGTCCATGGCTTCCCGTATTCCCTTTTCGATCGCAGGGATGAAGTTCTTCGGGATCGATCCGCCGACAACCTTATTCTCGAACTGGAAGCCCACGCCGCGGTCCAGGGGAGCGAGTTCGATCCAGCAGTCGCCAAACTGACCCTTGCCGCCGGTCTGCCGCTTGTGCCGTCCTTGGGCTTTGGACGAGCCCTTGACCGTCTCCTTGTATGGAACGCGGGCGTCCTCGATCTTCACGTTTACTCCGAACTTGCTCTTCATTTTCTCGATAATCGCATCGAGGTGAATATCGCCCATGCCCTCCAGGATCTCCTGGTGCGCGGTCGCGTCGCGGTCATGACGGAAGGTGGGGTCCTCTTCGAGCAGCCGCTGGATGGCATTGCCCAGCTTGTCCTCGTCGGCCTTCGTCAGAGGGACGACGGCGATGCGGTAGATCGGCTCCGGGAATTCGATCGGTGGAACCTTGATCCTGTCCTTCGAAGTCGTGAAGGTATCTCCGGTATGGGTGTCGTTCAGTTTCGCGATCGCGCAAATATCGCCGGCCACGATGGCAGTGGCGTTCTCCTGGCCCTTGCCGTGGGGATAAAACAGGTTGTGCACACGCTCGGGCTTGTCCCGACTGATGTTCAGAACGTTATCGTCGGCCTTTAGCGTGCCACTGAACATCCGCAGGTAATTGATCTTTCCCACGTAGGGGTCGGCCGTAGTTTTGAACACGAATCCAGCCATCGGTCCGTTCGGGTCCGGCGGCAACGCTTTACCATCAATCTCCTTCGGCATGTCGGCTGGAGACGGCAGCTCGGCGATGATGCGATCGAGAAGCGTCTGTACGCCGATACCGCTGGCGGCCGAGCCAACCATCACAGGGACGACCTTCCCGGTTTCGATGCCGACGAGGAGACCGTGTTCAATCTCCTCCGTAGTCAATTCTTCCCCTTCGAGGTACTTCAGGGCGAGATCGTCGTCGCCTTCGGCGGCCGCATCCATCGCCTTCTCCCGGAGGACCTGGGCTTGCTCTTTGTAACCTGTGGGAACTTCTTCGATTTCCTGGCCGCGGTCCTTGCCCTTGTAAACCTTCATGTTGAGGAGGTCGAGGACGCCGCTGAATGCGGCCTGATGGCCGATCGGAATCTGGACATCGACAACCTTGCGGCCGTACCGGGCGTGGAGGGTTTCCATCAGGCCCTCAAAGTCGGCGTTGTCTCGCTCGAGCTTGTTAACGAAGATGCACACGGAAAGGCCATGCTTTTCGGCGACTTCCCAGGCAATCTCGAAACCTACGTCCAGATCGCGCTTCGCTTCGGTCACGATGATCATCGACTCGACCACTCGGGCGGCGGCGTGTAGATCGCCGATAAAATCGGGATAGCCGGGCAAATCGATGACGTTGATTTTGTGTCCATGCCACTCCATGGGCAGGACGCTTGCGTTGAGAGAAATCTTGCGCCTGATCTCGATTGGATCGTAGTCGCTCTGGGTGTTGCCAGCCTCCACGCTTCCAACTCGGTCGGTTGCTCCGGCGGTATAGAGCATGTGTTCGACAAGCATCGTCTTGCCAGAACCGCCATGGCCTACAATGGCCACGTTTCGTATCTTGTCTGCGGTGTACTGCTTCACCTAGACCCTCCTTTGGATTTTGGATTGCGGATTTCGGATTTCGGCTTGGTTTGGAAGGCGATCTCCGCACCATCTTTCCATCTTACTAATTTTCAGCGATGTCGATTCCAGGTGAGGCTGATGCCGGGCCATGCGAATCTCGGCACCGTTCAGAATAGAGTCATGCCCAGTCCCGGCGCGGCCGGAGTTCGGAAAACGTTGGACGTCCTGGCCCTCTTTCCCGATGCTCCTCTGCTGGTCGAAAAGCGCCAAACGTCGGTCAAGATCACGCCCTCGGAGCCGGACACGTTCGCGATCATGGTTTACGACGAGGGCGACGAGGCCATGATCGCCGCGGAGCGGTGGCACACGCACTACGACGATCCCGCACAGGTCGCCTTCTGCGCTTGGTGGCTCTTGACGCCGTTCTACAGAGTGGTCCACGAGATGAAGGGCGGCGTGCTCGTCGCGGCCTGGATCGAGCGCTACGAGGACACGGGATGGCAAGGGTTCGAACCGGTCTACTTTCTTAATCCCGAGCACGACGAAAGCTGGGAGTTGGCGCCGGGCGAACAGTATCAGCGTCGCTACATGCAGCAGGCGATCTTGCCGCCTCCGAAAGCTTACGAGGAGTTTTGCCCTGGAGCAACCCTCGACGAGGACGGCCTGCCGCCGGACTGGCGGCACGGCTCTTGGGTCATCAGCGACGAACGGGCGATCGGCCCTGGCCTGCGCTAAGCATGCGAGCCTGCCGTCCAGTCGCGCTGAACTTGCGGGCGAGTCGCCCGCGCTACTGAAAATGCGACGCCGTGTCTAGCTCTCACCCAGGGGAAGCCGCGCGACGACGCCATACCCGATCCCAAACTCGTTCGCCTGACTGATAAGGAGTTCCACCGAATTAACCTCAATGACCCCCATCTCCGGCGCCTGCGTCATCTTCAACGCCCTGCCAAGAGCCACTCTTAGCGGCTCCGCCTCCGTCTTCAACCGCCCAATCACGATATGGGGCCGGAAGCCGCGCATGTCGCGGTGAGGGACGTAGGGAGCGACCGCGAGATCGATCGCCTGCGCGAGTTGATCGAGCCAAAGAACATCTCCTCCCAGTTCCGCGAAGGCATAACGCGGTTGGATCATGTTTGGCGAGCCCCCAAAGCTGGTCACGGACAGACGCAGTCTGGGAAACCTCGACGTGACAGCTGGAAGCACATGGCCTAGGGTCGCCAGAGTGCCCGGCCCCAGTTCGCCAAGCGAGGAGAGCGGGATCAGGTACTCGCTGGGCGCACTCCAACGAATGTTCTCTACTCCAGGCTTGCGTTTGAGCAGCAGCATCCCCTGCTGCATTTGCTCGGCTACTGGTGGAGGTACCAGGATTCCTACAAATGTTCGGTTCACAACATCCATCTGGCACGCCCCTCCACCGAACATTTAATCACGGGACGCGTTAATTTTCACAGGGTGGTGTATGCGCGCCTATCGCCGAATTCGCGATGCTTAACTTGCCAAGGATAGAGGTACCGCTGGTTTGCGCGCCCGACGGGCGCGTATTTATCGAGGACACGGGAGTGTCGCTCGAACAAGTCGTCGCGGACTACGAGGGTGGCGCGATCGCCGAGGAGATCGTTGCCAGGCACGATCAGCTACGGCTGAGCGACGTTTTCCTCGTTCTTTCCTTCTATCTCAAGAACCGCAAGGAAGTCGAGGACTATCTTGCGGCGAAGACTCAAAAGGGCCCAAAGACAAGACCGAAGAGCGCGGCGTAAGGTCGGAACTGCGCCGGCGCCAGCCTCTTCTCACGATAAGGCAGCGTCGCCCTTCTCTCCCGTCCTCACACGGATGGCATCCGATATCTCGGTGACGAATATCTTGCCGTCGCCGATCTCTCCCGTTCTGGTTGCTTTCAGGATTGCCTCGATCGCGGATTCGAGGTCCTCGTCTTTCGTGACGACTTCAACTCGAAGCTTGGGTAGCAAGTTGACCGCGTAGGTCGATCCGCGGTACTTGTCGGTCCGGCCAAGTTGGCGCCCGTAGCCGCGGATCTGTTCGACGCTCATTCCGGTCACGCCCGCTTCCTCGAGGGCTTGCTTGACCTCGTCGAGCTTGTTTACACGGATAAACGCTTCGATGCGCTTCATTAAGTCGAAGTCTATCCCTCTTGGCGGCACTGGCAATTCGAGGCCCTAATGTGATAAAACCATTTATCGTGTGGCCAGCGCTTCTCGCCACGATATTAAGCTTTTCGCCCAGCCTTCCTACCCTCCATGTCGAGGGTCCAAGGCTCGTAGACCCTTCCGGGCACACGGTCACCATTCGAGGCTGCAATCTCGGGAACTGGTTCATGATCGAGCATTGGACTTGGTCAGAAAACAAGCCAAAAGGTTACCCGGCCTATCACTCGAAATACGAAACAAACCC
>CAZNUL010000018.1:56988-59236 GCA_964576205.1 uncultured Fimbriimonadaceae bacterium
GCATTGGATCTGGGACGAGAACCAGCCCAAAGGTAGCTCGGGCGATCAATACGAGCTCGAGAAGATCCTCGCGAGGAGATTCGGCCCGGCCGAAGAACTTCGGCTGATGAATTCGTATCGGCAGTCCTGGATCACCGACCGCGATTTCAAGATCATCAAGAGTTTTCGGTTTAACTGCGTTCGCTTGCCACTGAATTACCGGCAGTTTGAAGACGACAGCAGGCCTTTCCACCTTCGGCCAGACGCCTGGGAATGGACCGACAGAGCTCTGAGGATGGCGGAAGGAAACGGGCTCTACGTGATCCTCGACATGCACGGAGCCCAGGGCGGCCAGAGCCCGTACGATCACACCGGTCGAAGCGATCAAAACAAGCTTTGGTCCGTGCCGGAGAATGGCAAGCGACTAGCCTGGCTGTGGGGCGAGATCGCGAAACGATACCGCCGCGCCGGCGTGGTGGTGGCCTACGACGTTTTCAACGAACCTTACGGTGGCCAGATGCCTGAGATCCGGCGCGAATTCGAGCGATGTTACGCCGCGATCCGCAAAGAGGATCCGGACAAGCTCATATGGGCGCACGGCCGATACGACGGCTTCGATTTCTACGGTAGTCCATCGGCGAACGGATGGAAGAACGTCGGCATCCAGATGCACTACTACCCGGGTCTGTTTGGCAACGGGGCGCCAACGGTCAGGACTCAGGCTCAGCACCTCGACTACCTGCAGCGGGAAGTCGCTCCGAAAGTAAGGGCGCTGAACGTCCCATTTCTCGTCGGCGAGATGAACGTGGTCTTCAGCAAGGCGGGCGGGGCAGAGATGATGCGCCGGACCTTCGACCTCCACGAACGGTTCGGCTGGAATACGACCATGTGGACTTACAAGGCGCTCAGCCAGCGGGGCGGAGTCCACGACGATTCGTGGGGGATGGTCACCAACCGCGATCCGATACCGCAGATCAACTTTTTGACATCGACCAAGAGTGAGATCGAGTCATTCTTCACATCGCACGCGACGATGGCCTATGCGATCAATTCGGAACTAGAGCACGCGATGGCCCCGCCCAGCTTTCCGATGGGGCCCTTGCCGGTGTTTCCAAGCCGGTTGACGGCGCCCCAGCAAGCCCTGCCCGGCTGGGACCTCGCTGACATCGGAGGCGGTCGCACGGGCGGATTGCAGATACGAAACGGAGGCTTCGATCTTTTCGGCGGTGGCTCCGACATCTGGGGCGTTCGCGATCAGTTCAGGTTCCTATACCAACGGGTCGAGGGCGACTTCCAGTTAGTAGTCCGCGTCGACGATCTCGAGGACCTGGGAAGCTACTGCAAGGCGGGCCTCATGGCTCGTGAGAGCCTCGATGCATCGGCCGCGCACGTGCTCATCAGTTCATTTCCAAGCGGCGAGCTGCAAATGGCCCGCCGGCCCGCGACCGGCGCCGATACCATAGGATCCGCGAGCAAGGCGGTGGGGCTCCCGGTGTGGATTCGACTGTCCCGAACCGGATCTCTCTTTACAGCAGACTATCGGAAGGAGCCATCCGTTGAATGGTCAGAACTCGGGCACATCGATTTGAAGTCGTCGCCGAGTAGGCTATTGGTCGGATTGGTCTCGCTCAGCCAGTACGAGGGGCACCTGGTTAAGGCAAGCCTTTACGGGTCTGCCGGCGTTCCGCCACCTTGCACACGTACCCTTGGCAATTCCAGCACGTTCGGTCCAATCGCCATGTTACCGGGCCCGGCCGACAGCGGGTGACGCAGGAGAGAGATGAGTTTTCAGAAGGGATTTGTTTGGGGAGTCTCGACGGCCTCGTATCAGATCGAGGGCGCGGCAAAGGAGGACGGCCGGGGGCCGAGCGTCTGGGACATGCTTTGCGGGAAGCCCGGCGCAATCTGGCAGGGCCACACGGGCGACGAAGCTTGCGATCATTACCATCGCTTCCGCGAAGATGTCGCGTTGATGAAGGACCTGGGCGTCGGCGGATACCGCTTCAGCGTAGCCTGGCCGAGAGTCATCCCAGACGGCGCCTGTGACGTAAATCGGCTGGGGCTCGAGTTCTACGACAAGCTGGTCGACGAGCTCCTCGCGTCAGGTATTGAGCCATGGGTGACCCTCTTTCACTGGGACCTCCCGCTTGCCCTTTATCACCAAGGCGGATGGCTAAGCCCGGACAGTCCGAAGTGGTTTGCCGACTACGCCGTGGTTCTCGCCGACCGGCTCGGCGATCGAGTCGGCAACTGGTTCACGCTCAATGAG
>CAZNUL010000019.1:0-50113 GCA_964576205.1 uncultured Fimbriimonadaceae bacterium
TCACTCCATCACTCCATCACTCCATCACTCCATCACTCCATCACTCCATCACTCCGCCACTCCCTCCCATTCGGTATCCTCAAAGCAATGCAGGAGCAGGCCTCTTACGTCGGAAGCTATCTGGGCATCCTGGTTCTCGTCGGAGTCGCAGCCGTGATCTGCGGGGCGATGGTGACCCTCAGCTGGGTGCTCGGCCCGAAGAAGAACACGCCTTACAAGCAGGCCGCTTACGAGTGTGGCGTGGCTCCGCTTGGAGACGCGAAGGAGCGGTTCCCGATCAAGTTCTATCTGGTCGCGATCGTCTTTATCCTGTTCGACATCGAAGTCGTCTTCCTCTGGTCCTGGATGACGGTCTTCAAGAACGCCAACGATGCGTTCGTCATCGCAAGCGGGATCTCGTTCCTGGTTTACATGGCGACCTTTGTGATCGGCTACCTGTACGTGATCAGGGTCGGAGCGATCGATTGGGATGAGACGACGTCCCTCGCACCGGAAAAGCTCGGGATATTAGAGGAACGAGGAACGAGGAACGAGGAAAGCGGCGTCACGCCGGCATTGGTGAGCCGCTAGATGGCTAACCCCATGCAAGCCACCGAACGCCTCGAGGTTGCCAAGGTTCGAGAGAAACTCCCAAACGCGTTCATCAAGGCGAAGGAGTTCCGGGAGGACACTTGGATTTGCGTCAAGCGGGAGTCGATCCGCGAGGTGATCCAGCTTCTCAAGGACGATCCCGACCTACAGTATTCCTATTTCAGCGAGTGCGTCGGCGCCGACTACAGCAAGTGGGAGCATGAGCGCGATCTGAGCGAAAGGTTCGAAGTCGTCTACAACTTGATGTCGCTGAAGCACAATTCGCGCATCTTCGTGAAGATCGGAGTCGACGACGGCCAGCGAGTTCCGACGGTCAAGCACATCTTCCTCGGCGCGGAATATCCCGAGCGGGAGGTCCAGGACCTTTTCGGAGTCCAATTCGAGGGGAATGAGGAATCCTCCGGTCAGCGGTTCTTGCTCCCCGATGACTGGATCGGTTATCCGCTTCGAAAGGAGTATCCGCTTGGCGGCGAGGACGTTCTCTTCGATCGCGGCGAATATGGTCCGGCCGTCGAGGACATCTCGATGCCCCATGCCGGAGAGAGCTTCGAGGGCAAGACCGGCACCGAAGACGTCGGCGGCAGGTGAGGGCGTTGGGCCTTAGGGCCTTAAGGCCTTGGGCCAGCCAGGCCCAACGCCCCCGACGCCCCAACACCTCAAGGCCTCAACGCCCCAACGCCACAACGCCGTTCCCCCGGTAGACTAACGCCGATGGCGGAAACCCAGACCTTCATGCCCTCGACCGAGACCGTCTTCCAGCGGGTCGGCGAGAACACGATGATCGTGAACATGGGGCCGCAGCACCCAAGCACCCACGGCGTTCTCCGCGTGATTTGCGAGCTCGAGGGCGAGATCATCGTCAGCTGCAAGTGCGTGATCGGCTATCTCCACACCGGCATGGAGAAGGAGGCCGAGTACCAGCAGTATCACAAATGCGTGGTCATGACCGATCGCATGGACTACCTCAACGCGAACGGCAACAACTTGGCCCACGCTCTCGCGGTCGAGAAGCTCCTGGGTTGCGAGATACCCAAGAGGGCGCAGTATCTGCGCGTCATCCTCGCCGAGCTAAGCAGAATCGCCTCCCACTCGGTCTGGCTCGGAACGCATGCCCTGGACATGGGAGCCATGTCGCCCCTGTTCTACATCTTCCAGCAGCGGGAATACATCCTCGATTTGTTCGAGATCATGTCTGGCGTGCGCATGATGCCGAGCTGGATCGTTCCCGGCGGCCTTAGAGGCGACATGCCCGAACTGTTCGAGGAGCGCCTGCGGTGGTTTCTCGGACAATTCCTCGGAGACCTCGGAGTCGTGGAAGGGCTCCTCGTCGAGAACCCGATTTGGAAGGAGCGGACGTACGACGTCGGGGTATTGACCGGAACCCAAGCCCTCGAACTCGGTTGTTCCGGACCGATCGCTCGCGCCAGCGGCGTTCCCTGGGATCTCCGCAAGAGCAACCCTTATTCAAGCTACGAGGACTTTGATTTCAAGATCGCCGTCGGAGGCAAGGGCGACGTCTACGATCGTTTCTTGGTCCGGATCGCCGAAATGAAAGAGTCGGCGAAGATCATTCAGCAAGCCATCGACAATTTGCCGCCGGGACCGGTCACAACCAGCGACCGCAAGATCGCGCCACCTCCTCGCGAGGAGCTCGATACCTCGATGGAATCGCTGATCCATCACTTCAAGCTCTACACCGAGGGTTATCATCCCCCGGTCGGTGAGGCATACGCCGCGGTGGAGGGCTCGAAGGGAGAACTGGGATTCTATGTCATCAGCGACGGCAGCAACCGGCCCTACCGGTGGCACGAGCGCCCATCATCCTTCATGAACCTGAAATCGCTCGAGGTTCTCGCGGTCGGCCGGCTGATCGCCGATGTGATCGCGATCATCGGTTCCATCGACATCGTCCTCGGCGAAATCGACCGATAGGGATTGGGATTAGGTCTTTGGGTATTGGGGTATTAGGGTAATTCCCAACACCGAACACCGAACACCGAACACCGAACACCGAACACCGAACACCGAACACCTGCCTCCTGGCCTCGCGGGTAGCCTCTGAGGGATGATCGAGCGATACACGACTCCCGCCATGAACGCCATCTGGTCCAGGCAAGCCAAATACCAGCGGTGGATGGACGTCGAGATCGCGATCGTCGAGGCCCACGCCGAGCAAGGCAACGTTCCTCCCGAAGCCGTTTCGGAAATCAAGAAGAAGGCGGCCTTTGATCTGGCCCGATGCGACGAGATCGAGAAGGAAACCCGTCACGATCTGATGGCCTTCGTCAGGAATCTTAGCGAAAACGTCGGAGAACCCGGCCGCTACATCCACATGGGGGTCACGAGCTACGACGTCATCGACACCGCGCTCGGCATGATGCTCAGAGATTCGTGCGACGTCCTCATCGGCAGCGCCGAGAAGCTCGGGACCGAGATCGCCCGACTCGCAAGAGAGAACCCTGACACGCCCGAGATCGGCAGAACCCATGGCATCCACGCCGAGCCGATCACCTTCGGGTTCAAGTGTGCCAACTGGTACGCGGAGCTTAGCCGGAACATCGAACGGCTGGAGGCAGCGAGAAAGGACGTCGCGGTCGGCAAAGTCAGCGGCGCCGTTGGAATCCACGCGATCACCTCGCCCGAACTCGAAACCATCGTTTGCCGCAATCTTGGCCTTGGCGTCGATCCCGCGAGCACCCAGATCATCAACCGGGACCGCCACGCCGGCTTCCTGAATGCGCTCGCCCTTCTCGGCGCCGGCCTCGAAAGAATCGCGACCGAACTGCGCAACCTGCAACGCACCGAGATCCTCGAGGTTCAGGAGGCTTTCGCAGCCGGTCAAACCGGCTCCAGCGCGATGCCTCACAAGCGCAATCCTTGGAACAGCGAGACCGTTTGCGGTCTCGCGAGGCTCCTGCGGGCAAACGCTCACGCGATGCTTGAAAGCGTTGCGACCTGGCACGAAAGAGATCTCACCAATTCTTCGCTGGAGCGGATCGTATTCCCCGACTCGTGCCATCTCGCGGACTTCATGCTCAACCGGCTCACCGCGATCCTGAGGGGCCTGCATGTCTTTCCGGAGACCATGATGGCCAACCTTCGCAAGATGGGCGACCTCGTCTTCAGCGAGCATGTGATGATCGCCCTCATCGCGGCCGGCATGTCGCGGGAAGGCGCCTACAAGGTTGCTCAGCGCAACGCCGCCAAAGCTTGGGATGGAGACGATTTCAAGGCGGCTGTCCTGTGCGATCCGGACGTCAAGTCTCGACTATCCCCGGGCAAGCTCGAGGAGATATTCAGCCTCGATCACCACCTTCGCCACGCCGGCCACACGTTACGCGCGGTCGGAATCGACTCATTCTGAGACCCATCAGAAGCAGCTTGCTGCGGGGATGGGATCGAAGAACCTACGTCCGGTCGACTCTCGCTGAGTCCCTGTCCCCAGCTTGACAAGCGACGCCCGACGATAGGTGTTTCGATATCATCCTGCGGAGCGAGCTCCTGCGGATGCATCTCAACATGACATTTGAAAGCGAGGGGGTCATGCCTCCATTCGTGTCCCGGCCAGGACAAACGGCGGCCAACGGTAGGTGTTTCGATATCATCTTTCGGAGGGAGCTCCTACGGATGCATCTCAACATGACATTTGATAACGAGGGGGTATCCACTCCGCTTCTACTTCGAATGTCATTCTGAGACCCATCAGAAGCAGCTTGCTGCGGGGATGGGATCGAAGAACCTACTTCCGGGCATCACCCGCCGGGTTTGGGCGTCCCCCTTTGCGAGCGACGGCCAACGGCAGGTGTTTCGATATCATCCTTCGGAGCGCGCTCCTGCGGATGCATCTCAACATGACATTTGAAAGCGAGTGGGCCATGCCTCCACTCGTGTCCCGGCCTGGACAACGGCGGCCAACGGCAGGTGTTTCGATATCATCCTTCGGAGCGCGCTCCTGCGGATGCATCTCAACATGACATTTGAAAGCGAGTGGGCCATGCCTCCACTCGTGTCCCGGCCTGGACAAACAGCGGCCAACGGCAGGTGTTTCGATATCATCCTTCAGAGCGAGCTCCTGCGGATGCATCTCAACATGACATTTGAAAGCGAGTGGTTCCTCGCGATGAATCGCGGTAACAAAGCGCGAAAGATCCTTCACTGCGCTATCCGATGGGTCGGGGCGGCGCGTTGCGCACTCCAAATTCCAAACTCCAAACTCCAAAGTGGAAGAGTTTTATCTTCGGATTAAAGAAAAGGGACATCGCAAAAATACAGGTGTAATATGAGGATGACGATAAGGGGAGGTCATCCATGTCAAACGTTAAAGTAGCGGTCATCAATTCCAGCTCGGTCGTCTCCGATAGCGACGTGAAGAATGCCGCAGGCGCGCTGCAGACTCAGGTAAGCCGAGACTTTCAGCCGGCGTACGGGCGAGATGCCGACGTTGCCTTCCACGCTGCCGACCAGGCGCCGGCAGATGCTTGGTGGCTCGTCATTCTCGACAATTCCGATCAGGCGGGAGCGCTCGGATATCACGATCTCACACCAGCGGGACTGCCGCTTGGAAAGGTGTTTGCCGCGTCGGACCTGCAGTACGGATACAAGTGGACCGTAACCGCAAGCCACGAACTCCTGGAGATGCTCGGAGATCCCGACATCAACCTCACGGCCCTGGTCCAGACTGCCGATACGGCAGGCACTCTCTATGCCGACGAAGTCGCCGACGCCTGCGAGGCCGACGAGTACGGATATCTGATCGACGGGGTCCTCGTCTCGGACTTTGTGTATCCGTCATGGTTCATGCCGATGTTCGACGGCAAGAACGTTCAGTTCGATCACGAAAGCCACATCACCCGGCCATTTGAGCTGCTAAAAGGCGGATACATCGGAGTGTTCGATATCACGGCCGGCTCCGGGTGGACTCAAAAGAATGCACAGGGTGTGCCGCTGACTTACGACATGCGAGCGAAGGTTGGCAGCCGTCGGGACAAACGCCGGACTCCCAGGTCGCACTGGATCTCGAGCAAGCCAAATCTTGGCCGGGTTCAAGAGGTTCGGGCAATGAGCATCGCTCTTCGCTGATCTGTACCGCGAGGTCGCTTCGCTCGGTAAGCGGTAAGCGGTGAGCGGTAAGCGGTGAGCAGCAAGCGGTAAGCGGAGAAGGCCGAATAAGTTCGCGACAGGAGCCGATCCGCAGGGCCCCACAGAGCGCGACCGCCTGCCAGGCGATACCCTGGCGCTGACTTAGTGGCCGCCGATTCGCCGAATCGGTAAACTAACGTCTATGTTCCTGGACGAGGCCGAGGTCACGTTCGTCTCTGGCCGAGGAGGGTCCGGGGCCGTAGCCTTTCATCGCGAGAAATTCGTCCCGCTGGGCGGCCCGAATGGCGCGGATGGCGGGCGGGGCGGCGACGTTGTGCTGGTCGCGGATCGCAATCGGCGCACCCTCTACGACTTCAAGCTGCACGATCGTTTCGAGGCGCAGAACGGCGAGCATGGCGGCGGCAACAAGCGCGGCCGGGATGGGAAGGGAATCGAAATCAAGGTGCCCGTCGGCACCGTGGTGACCGACGTCGAGACCGGAGACGTTCTCGTCGACCTCAACGCGAACGGAATGAAATATGTCATTTGCCGAGGCGGGAAGGGCGGCAAAGGCAATCAGCATTACGCCTCGAGCGTTCGCCAGGCTCCAAACTTTGCCCAGAAAGGCGCTCCCGCGGAGTCGATCCGGGCAAAGCTCGAACTCAAGCTGATCGCGGACGTGGGGCTCGTTGGCTTGCCGAATGCTGGCAAGAGCACCCTGATCTCACGGATCAGCGCGGCCCGGCCGAAGATCGCCGACTATCCTTTCACCACGATCGTTCCGAATCTCGGCGTGGTCAAGTTCCGGGAAACAACCTTCGTCGTCGCGGACATGCCGGGGCTGATCGAAGGTGCGAGCGAAGGAACCGGGCTGGGTCACCAGTTTCTGAGGCACGTCGAGCGTAACCGAGTGTTGGTGCATGTGGTCGACGCCAATCCGATCGATGAATCCGACCCGGTCGCAAACTACGAACTGATCGAACGCGAATTGAAGCTGTATTCTGAAGACGTTTGGAGCCGTCCACGGATCATCGCTCTCAACAAGATCGACATCGTGCCTCACCAGGAGTTCGACGCTCTGCGTCAGCGATTTGAGGCGTTTGGAAAGCCACTCTATCCAGTCTCGGCCGTTACCGGCGAAGGCATCGAATCTCTTCTCGATCAGGTCGTTTTGACCCTTGCCCATACTCAACCCGCCGACGATATTCCCGTCCTCCTTCCCGCGCTGCACGCTAGGCAGGACCTCAGTTGGGACGTCGAGCGGGCCGCCAACGCTTACGTGGTCACCGGGGCTCGGATTCACCGGATGGTCGAAATGACCGATCTCGGAAACGAGGATGCGGTTCGCCACCTTCATCGCCGGCTCGAACGAATCGGAGTGATCGATCGGCTTCGCAAGCTCGGCGCGCACGAGGGCGACAGCGTGCGAATCGGTGACACCGAGTTCGATTTCAACGACGAGATGTGAGGGAAGGGGAGAGAAGCGGAGAACTTAGAATTTAGAATTTGGAATTTGGAATTTGGAATTTGGAATTCGGAATTTGGACGAGGGGCGAAAGAGGGAAGAGGAAGGGAACCGGAGAATTTGGAATTTGGGATTTGGAATTTGGAATTTGGACGAGGGGCGAAAGAGGGAAGAGAACCGGAGATTTTAGAATTTAGAATTTGGAATTTGGGATTTGGAATTTGGAATTTGGACGAGGGGCGAAAGAGGAAGAGAACCGGAGAATTTGGAATTTGGAATTTGGAATTTGGAATTTGGACGAGGGAAGTAGAGTCTGTTCCGGCGCCGGGTACGGCTAGGCACGGGACGACCAAACGCTCATGAAAATCGGCATCCTTGGAGGCACGTTCGATCCTCCCCACTCCGGGCATCTCGAGTTCGCGCGGGCCGCGGTCAGCCATCTCAACCTCGACGAGGTGATCTGGCTCCCCGCGCATCGCAATCCCTTAAGGGCAACAAAGAGTTCCCCGGCGAGGCAACGCCTCGATATGGTCCAAAAGCTCGTATTGGAGGAGCCCAAAATGGCGGTAAGCGACATCGAGATTGGCCGCGGGGGGCCGAGCTACACGGTCGACACTCTGATGGAGCTGCAAAGTGTAAAGCCGGGAGACTATTGGCTGCTTCTCGGATCCGATGGTCTCAAAACCTTCGATCAGTGGAAAAACCCCCAGAAGATCCTGAGGTTGTGCCGGCTGGGCATCGCGCTGAGGCCTCCCGCCACCCTCGGAGAAGCTACGAGGGGTCTATCCGAAGAAGTGAAAGAGAAGATCGACATGGTTCCGGCCCCGCCGACGGATATCTCGTCCTCTGAACTGCGCCACCGCTTGACAACGGGCCGCGGGATGGTCGCTCCCTTCTTGTCTCCGGCCGTCTTGCAGTACATTAAGCATAGCCACCTGTATGGGAGTTGAATGACGTCAGCTGAGAAGGTCCAACACATCATCGAAGCCGCCGACGAGATCAAGGCGGAGCGTATCGAAACCCTGGATGTCAAAGAGAAGACCTCGGTCGCCGACTACTTCGTCGTTTGCAGTGGAACTAGCGACCGGCACGTCGAGTCCATCGCGGACCGCGTCGCCGAGAAGATGGCGGAGATGAGGTCGAAGCCTTTGCGAACCGAAGGCGAGCGCACCGGTTGGGTCCTGCAAGACTATGGAGACGTCGTCTTTAACGTGATGCGCGAGGAGCAGCGTCAGTTCTTCGATTTGGAAACGCTTTGGAATACCAT
The DNA here is from genome assembly GCA_964576205.1 of uncultured Fimbriimonadaceae bacterium. Taxonomy (GTDB): domain Bacteria; phylum Armatimonadota; class Fimbriimonadia; order Fimbriimonadales; family Fimbriimonadaceae; genus JAEVZK01. Next base: position 8,403 of record CAZNUL010000019.1, read on the forward strand.
GCATCGCAATCCGGACTTGATTTAGGGCCTTGGACTGGCGGACCGGCCGGCACTTCGAGCCAGGCAATTTGCGGGGCAGTTGGAGCCCGCCGAACGCCCAATCAGCGGCCTAAATTAGGAAAATTTGCTGATCACTTAGCTACAACCTGTTGTACTATGAAATAGCAGCTCAACCACACCTTGCGGTTTTGGCTGCGTTCTAGGGAGATTCTTTTGGTTCTCGAAGCGCCTGTTCCAAAGTCGGCTGGTGCGCGGCCGCCGAATTTCGGAGGTCCTCCGATCGGCACCACTTTTTCCAACGATCCTGACGATCGCGACGATATGATCGTCACGCTGAAAGACAATGTGCAGAGGCTCGTTCGGCAGGCGCAGCGGTCTGACTCCCACAGCGTTCCCGTGTACCTAAGGCTTCTGGATCAGCGCCGGGATTGGATTAAGGGAGAGCTGGACGTCGAGGGAATGTTGAACGACCCTCCGAAAGCGCCGCTCGGTATTTCCGACGGCCACTACGACCTGGCGGCTCTTACCATCGACCCGGTCGATGATCGCCACAAGGCGTATGAGCGGTTGATCGAGATGATCGACAGCACGATGTCCGACCTGTGGGAGCGGATGCTCTCAGCGGAAGAAGCGGCAGAATAGTCTCAAGCGACGCTAAGGCTAGAGGCTCACCCTTTGGATCAATTCGGTCCACTATGCTCGTCCGTAAACTAGACCACGCATGAGCAGTCCCGCCGAGCAGCCGGAACCGATCCCGCCCGAAGTCGAAGCACGCATTCGCGAGTTGCAGGCTCTGATCACGGAGTCGCATCGGAAGGCGTCGAAGGCCAAGGACGAAGACATCGTGGAAGCGCATAACCTCCAGATCTCCAAGCTGGGGCTGAAGATCGCGAGACTGCGCCGCGGGCAATCCGAAGATTTGCCTTCCGAAGTCGAGCAGGCGATCGAAGATGAGTCGGAGCCTTTGCCGAAACCAACCCCTGCGCAACTGGAAGCAGCCGACAAGCTGATCCAGCGCGCTCACATCGAGAAGCGACGTGGGAATAAACAGGGCGCCGGAGACTTGTTACGGGAAGCGACGGAAGCGGCGCCAGGCGCGGCGCCGGTTCTTGAAGCTTTGGGAGACGATCTCGCGGAGCGGCGACAGTATGGAGCGGCCCGAGAGGCATACAAGGCGGCGCACCGAGCCGATCGGTCCAACCCCAGTATCGAACGAAAGCTCGCCTATCTGTCGATGAGCGGGCTCGCAGGGCTGAGCATCGAAGAGCAACTGGCGAGGGGCGCCCTCGATTCGCCGTTCATCCAACAAAACGAAGCACTTGCGAATCCAACCTGGGCAGTCGTATTGAGCGTTCTATTTCCGGGTCTCGGTCAAATTGCTAGCGGTCAGACTAAAAAGGGCTTAGTAATTCTCGTCGTCTGCGTCTCAGCGAGCATTCTGTTTGCCCTTTGTGCGACGAAGCTCCAACCCTCCGGCGTCAAGGGCCTTCCGACGATCGCTTACTTTCCCCTGGTCATCGCGATCGCCGCTTGGTTTGGCGGTGTAGCCGATGCAAGTTCCGCGATGAAATCGCAAAGCCGGGTGGGTCCGCGTGAGAAGCCGAACCGTCCGGCCCCTCCCGTCAACCTGCCATTCGAGTAAGCGGTAGCAGGTTGGCCGCCTTCTACTTGGTCAGCGTCATGGTCGTCTTGATGGTTCCGGAGTTGTCGACCGTCATGCTCATGTCCGGAAGGTCCATCTTGGTTTTCTGAGTCGTGGTCGACGTGTATTGGAGCGTCTTGCCGGACGTCTTGTCCACGAGCGCCTCGCCGACAAAGTCAGCCGTTCCCTTGAGGGTCATATTGGGAGGCGGATCTCCTCCAGCGGGGGCCCCTTTCGTAATTTCCGCCGAGTTGGCGTCGATCGTCAGCTTGCCGGAGATCGCGATTTGCCAAACTTTGGAGCCATCGAGATCCTTCTCTCCAACGAGCTTTGCGGTGAGCGTTTGACCCTTTGCGATGATCGGCACCTTCGGCGCGGGGATCGTCCAGCTATCGCCAACGTTGACGGCCTTCTCCGGGAACTCCACAAATGCGATCGCGGAAGATGGGCTGGTCCCGGTAAGCATGGTCAGCATCGAGTCCGGGGTCTTCGCATCCGTTACCGTGATTCGATTGCGGCCGTCGAGCTTGCCGTTGAACTTGATCTCCTTCGGCAAGTTGTCGAACATCGGGCTGACGTACTGTGCGATCGACCCGTCTACCCTCGACTGGATGTCGCTGATCGTGGCATCGACGCCAAGCTGGTTTGACGCTCCGTCGAGCTTGCCGGACTTAAGCGTCATGGTCGTCGTCATGTTGACGGACAGATCACCATCGCCAAATGCCGATGAATTCGCCTTGATTGCGATGTCGGTCTTAAGCTTGTAGACTTCGGTCGAATCCTCCTTCAGATCGCGCCGAAGTACGGCGCCCTGGCGCGCGGCAGCCGCCAACGCGAAAACGACGAATCCGGCGAGCACGAGAGCTTTCTTGTTCATGAGGGTCCCTTCTCAGCATTCTAGCAGGGAGCCACGATCATTCGGGGCGATCGGAAGCCACCCGTCCGCGACGCCCAATGCTCGAGACACCCTTGCCACGTCTTCTCTCACGTGCTCTGTCTTGCCGCCTGCCTTGCTCTTCAAACCCATCGCTTTCACACGCTCGTACTCGGCGGCGACATCATGCTCAACGGCATCTCGATCAAGCTGGGACCCTTAAAAATGATCGGGCCGATCCTTCGACCGGCTGACGCCTCGCTCGCGAATCTGGAAATACCTCTCACTGACGCTAAAACGCAGACGCCGAACAAGTCGGCGGCCGACGTCAAGAAGCGTAATCAGTTCATTCTCAAAGCCGATCCGAGGCACGCGCCGCTCATCGGCGCCGCGGGGATCCGCTTAGTGAGCCTCGGCAATAACCATTGCATGGACTACCGAGCCGCGGGCCTGAACCAGATGGCGGCCGCGTTGAAGAAGAGCGGCGTCCTCTATGCCGGGGCGGGAGCGAACCGGGGTCTAGCGTTGTCGCCCGCCGTCTACGTCGGCCGGGACGGATGCCGTATCGGCCTGATATCCGCGCTCGCATTCGTCGGCGATGCCGCCATCGGCCATTGCACGCCGGCCGGAGAAACCACCGCGGGCGTCGGAACCTTGCGGTTCGGCGGGAACATCGACAAGAAGGCCCGGGCCGAGCTCGCCGCGATGTTTGCCGAGGCGAAGACCCGCTGCGATCTCCTCGTGGTCGGCCTTCACTGGGGGATAGAGCGGCAGACGACGCCGACTGCCTACCAGGTGACTCTGGGCCGGGCATGCATCGACGCCGGGGCGGATATCGTCTGGGGAAACCACCCCCACGTGTTGGAAGGAGCCGAGCTTTACAACGGCAAGCCAATTCTCTATTCAATGGGCAACCTGATCTCCAGCAAGGGCGGGGCAACGGGGCTCGTCAAGCTGGTCTATGACGCCGGCCAGTTCTCCTACGCCCAATTCCTGCCCCTCGAAATCGGAGGCGGACGGGTCAAGCCGGTCGTTGGCGCCCGGGCCAAGGCGGCTCTAAGGGAGTATCAAGCTCTCGGCGAGGTACTTGGAAGGCGTTATCCATCCAAGAAGTCGACGCCCCTGATCAACCGCTCTAACGGACCGTAACATGGGTATCGATCTCGTTGGAGTGTTGGGTATTCGGTGTTGGACCGTTGGCAATGAGGGCGGCCGCGGTAGCCGGGCAAGTTCGGGTAGTGGGTCAGTTTGACCGGTATCGGCTAGCGGGACAAAATGAAGACGGCAAGTATCGCCGTGATAACGAGGGATAGGGACCAGAACTTCATTTGTCGGGCCCAAAACACGGGCTCAACATTTGGTCGATTACGCAACCCGAGCGACAGCATCCACAGGGAGTACAGGGCGTATAGTCCAAAGACCACGAACCCGATGTCTCTCAACAACTACGTGTCCCGGCTGAATCTTGCCCCAACGCTTCTTTGCCGCTTCGGCGATAACATAGTTGGCTCACCAGTAGATTCAAAGCGCTTGTCGCCGTTCATTGTCTGAATCTCTTCCCGAACAGGCTCCAAATCGTGATGGCCATGATCAACCCCTCGTCTATGAGAACCGCCCTGAAATTCGATGGGTCGCTCCGTATGGGGCCAAACATATCATAGATACAAAAAGTGACCGCGAGAAGAACAGTGCAAACAAGCAACAATCGCCCAGCTTGGTTCAGTCGCTTCATGGGTCCCTAGCATTCCATTTCGTGCTGGCCCGCGTCTCGCTCATTGGCGATAAGCTCGTCTACTTCGGACTTTGGGACCTGAACGAAGCTTGCAGGCGAAACCGGCGAACGCCTGAAGGACGGTCGTCCTTGTGACCTCAACCCAGCATACGAAAACTTCGAACCGCTTCGCTACGACATCCTGCGCCGAATCGAGCAAGGGAGGCAAGGCAGCCTCATCTAAGATTCGTACTGTACCCGTGCCCAAGTTCGGGCAATGTCTCAGTTACGGATCGGCCCTATACTGGCGGCAGGATGAAATGTTTGGCGATTCTCGTTGTGCTTGCGATTATCGGCGCACTACCGGCGTTCGGTTCTCAGGAGCGGGACTACCACGACTACAGAGTTGCTTTTGTTTGCAAGACTGAAGACAGGGCTGCGTCTGACAAGGCCGCCAAAGCATTTCGGGGACTCCGCATCTTCAGCGTGGATGTGCACGGGTGGCGTTCCTTTGATGTCCCAAAGAACGATCTCGCAACAGCTCGGTTTCGATTAAATAAGGCTGGTCTGCACAGCCCCAAGGGGCACCTTGGAATGCTGGGGAAAGTAACGATCATTCGCGGTCACAAGCCAGTTGGTTATCGTTGACCGCAAACTGTACTAGTGCCCAAGTTCGAGGTGACGGTTGGGGCTAGCCTTATAATGAAGACATGTTGACCCGCCAACGCACCCTCGTCAGCCTCGCGATGCTCCTAATGCTGTTGGCCGGGATGTGCATGCAGGCAACTTTTGATGGTCGCGGCAGTTGGGCGATGTTTGGTGCCATGCTTGCCTTTGCCGCCGGGATTTCCGCCAGAAGTGTTAGTGGTCCACCGCGTCCGCCTCAGATACGGCGCGATTCAAACTGAGCCACTACCCAAGTTCGGGTAGTGGGTCAGTTTGAACTTGATGCACTACCTTTCAAATTTGAGCCACTACCTGCTTACGGATTCGGGAACGGCCTTATAATGGAATCATGACGCGTCGAGCGAATTGGCCCCTCGTTTTCTTAGTTGGGGCGTCCCTGCTTGCGGTCTGTCCGCCAGGTTGGGTCTTGCGCTCCGATGGGCCAGCCCATTTTGGGTTTCGACTTATCTTTGCGAACGAAGCGGTGTTTTTTCAGAGAGATATCGGAGCGTGGATCGCCCTTGAAGCGATCATGCTGGTTGCCTTCACCGTTTTCATGCTACGTAAGCGCGCCTGATTCAAACTGGCCCACTACCCAAGTTCGAACCTTTCGCAGGTGTTGGGTAGTCTCGGGTTCGTGCGCGCGATCCTCATTGGCCTGATTGCGACGCTGGCGACGCTTTCGCCGGCACAAGACGCGGGTGATGTCTATACGCCAAAGGGCGGTACGCCGCAGCCCTGGCAGATCAACGCCAGCCACACCCTCGTGTGGAACGGCGCACCATACCTCCCGGTCGGCCTGCGTATCGACGGCACGCCGGAGGAAATCGCCAGGGCCAAAGCGGCCGGATTTAAAGACGTCATCGTCGACATGCCGGCCGGCGGTACGGGTTGGGACGATGCGATCAAAGCCCTGGAAGCCGCGGGCATGCGATATCTCATTTCGGTCAGCTCGCTAGCCCCCATGGCGGAAGGGGTCGCCGTCGATCCTGCCGGATACCGCATCACCGGGATCGCCAAGGCTCAAACGCTCGAAGTCAAGCTGCCCGGCGCTTCCAGCGCCCTGGCGGTGGTCGTCAATCAGCGGGACGCGAGCGTCGCCTCGACAAAGCGGGTCGCCGTCATCAACGGCGTCCTTTCCCTCGAAGTCGCGCCTTATGCCGACCTCGAGCAGGTGCTGCTGATCTATCCGCATATGCGAAGTCTGGAGCAGCCCGACCTATGGGATGCGTTGGATGAACATCGCGACCGGTTGCTCGCAACTCTTCGGAACCATGCGCCGGGGGCCGGCCTGCGGGGAATCGTCAACCCTATGGGGCGCCTTGCCGCGTGGACAAAGAGCTCGCCCCATTTCGTCCCGACCGGACCCTACTTCCGATACGAGTTCGCTGCCTTCCTAAAGCAGAAATATCGGAGCGTTGAGACTGCCATGAGGGCGTGGTCGATGGCCGGATCGGACATCGACTCTTTCGACGTTCTCGCCAGGCTCGCCCCGCTTTGGTCTGGCCCCACGCGCGGCGTTTCCGAGCTTTGGGATACGGACTCCGACAAGCTGTACAACTGCAGTTCGAACCGCTCGCAGATCTGGGGCGACATCCAGGATGCGATCGCCGATACCGCGGATCGCCGCTACATGCGTTTCACCAAAGCGATCCAGGCTGCCGCGGACGTTCCGTTGATCCAGGAGTGGGCGGGATGGATGCCCCTTTATGAGGTTGCCAACGCCCACATCGACGGCATCGGGATGCGGCCGTCCGGCACGTCTCCCTCCGCGATCCTCGACTCGGCGAGCCGGGCGGCAAGCAGCATCCTTCGCTGGACTAAGCGAGGCTGGCTCGCCGCGACCGACATCGATCCCGGATCGGGACCCGAGGCGGCGGATCAGTTGGCGAACGTGCTCGACGATTTGACGTCGCTGGGTTCGCGCGGCTGGTTCCTCCGATCATCCTCGCCGGAAATGGTGAAGGCGATGGCGGGCCAAATGGCACGGAGCGAGGACACAAGCTCCACCCGGTTTGCCCCCGAAGCGCTCTTCTTTCCCGAAAACGCCTTCAACCCGGCTACTCCTCAGCGCCTTCCCGGAGGCCGCTGGTGGCTCCCAACCCCTGCGAACGGCAATCGAGTCGATCTCGGCAGCCACTTCTTTGCATACAGGCTCCAGGACGGATCGCGCCACTTCACGGCAATTTGGACCGACTTGCCGCCGGGCCGATTCAAGCTGAAAATGACGGAACCGAAGCTCGCGAAGTTTTCGTCGATCGGCGATGCGCCGGTCGACCCCAGGGTATCCAAGGATGGCGTCCAGATTACGATGGGGCCCTTCCCGGTTATCATCGAGGGGACGGACGAGATTCCGATCCCAGAGCCGGCATATGCCGAGACCCTGCTCCAGATGGATCAGCTGTTCAATGCGGCCGACGCGCTCTTGCTCGATGTCACCGAGCAGCGGTTCTTGTTCCGGGACGCCCTGTCCGGATTCGACCGGAATCCGGGCGGAAGCTTTGTAGCGATGCGACAACAGTTCGACAAGGTTTCCCTTCGCCTGGCTCGGTACACGTGGATCGAGGCGGAGGCAACCAGGAACCACAACTTTAGCGAGGTCATCCAATCGGCCGGCTGCAGCAACGGGGCGATGCTGGCGCTCAAGACGCAGATTGCGAGTCCGGTCTCTGGATACACCGCGGAATACACCGTTCCCGTCAGGAGCGGAGAGGACGTGGAAATCTGGATGGCCGCACGGATTCCAGCCGATCAGCGACAGAACGTGACACTCACCGTCGCCGGAGACAGCTACACGATCAAATCGGAGCCCGTCAGCCTGTATGGACAGGGTTTCGGATGGTATCGGCTCGGCATTACCAAGCTAGCCGGCGTCCAGTCCAAGATGAAGCTTCAGGTCAACAGTCAAACCGCCGACATGGCGTTCGACGCCTTTGCTCTCGTTCCTGGGGCATTCAAGCCGAGGGGCGTCGCGATCCCTGACGCAATTGCGTTCGCGGTACCGAAGAAGAAGGGAAGGCAGCCCTGAAGCGGCAAGCGGTAAGCAGTAAGCGGTAAGCGGTGAGCAGTAAGCAGTAAGCGGTAAGCAGTAAGTGGTGAGCAGTAAGCAGTAAGCGGTGAGCAGTAAGTGGCCTTGCGGTCAGCATCGCGCGCCAGCGCCTTAGTATCTGAAATCTGATAGATCGAATCTCCGATGACCGCCAAGAATTCCTTTCCAAATACCGCCGAGGACATCGTGGATCTTCGGAGCGACACCGTCACGCGCCCGACGGAGAGCATGTTCGAAGCCATGCGTACCGCGCCGCTTGGGGATGACGTCTATGGCGACGATCCCACGGTGATGCGATTGGAAGAGATGGCGGCTGGGCTCACAGGAATGGAGGAGGCGCTCTTCGTGCCGAGCGGCACCATGGGTAATCAGATCGCTTTGGCGACCCACTGCAACCCGGGCGACGCCATCCTCGTGGAGCAGGAAGCGCACATCATCTATAACGAAGTCGGTGGCCCCGCTCTGATCGCCAGCGTCGTGAGCTGGACGTTGCCATCGGAAAAGGGGGTCATGAACCCTGAAGTCGTTGAGCGGCATATCCTCAGGCAGACCCTACACACTCCCGGCACCACCTTGCTCTGCCTCGAGAACAGCCACAATCGCGCAGGCGGAACGGTCATTCCGCTTGAAACGATGGCGAGATACCGCGAAATTGCGACGAGACACGGCTTGAAGGTCCACCTTGACGGGGCGAGGGTTTTTAATGCGGCGGTCGCGCTCGGCGTACCGGTAGTGGAGATCACGCGGCACGTCGACAGCGTGAACTTCTGCATCAGCAAGGGCCTTCGTTCACCCGTGGGCTCCCTCCTTTGCGGTAAAGGCGAGTTCATCGGTAAGGCCCGCTACTGGCGAAAGCGGCTCGGCGGAGGTATGCGCCAGGCGGGGATACTGGCCGCTTGCGGCCTCGTAAGCCTCACAAAGATGGTGGACCGCCTGGCCGAAGATCATGCCCGCGCAAGGAAGTTAGCCACCGTGATCAACGAGCTCGACGGCATTTCGGTGGACCTGGAAACCGTTCAAACCAATATGGTCAACGTGGAGTTTGACCACCCAGCGATTCTTTGGCAGGAGGAGTTGAGGAATCGGCGCATCCTTGTCAGTGCGACTTCCTCGAACGGGATGAGACTGGTACTTCACGCCGACGTCGACGATCACAAGCTCGAGCGCGTCCTGACCGCCATCAAGGAAATCTCAAAGCAAATCGTCCGCCAGGTCTGAGCTCTGACCCGCACCGATGGCTGATGTGTCTGCTCTCAGAACGTTTTTTGCGTTCATAGAATGGCATGATGAGGTACCCAGATTCTTTGCTACTTGCTCTGCCAAAGTCTGCAGCAAGGCCGCCCGAACAATTGATCCCTGGTGTCCCGGGAGTGTGTCACCTCCAGAAAGTACTTCTTGCCATTCCTGATGCTGACAGCGATCACATAGCTTCGATCGAAAATCGCCGGCTGATATCTTAGGCTTCTCGTTCCGAAGTGGCCACCAATAAGTTTAGTAATGTCGGGGATAGGCCGGTAAGAAACCCATACGGGCAAATGTGTATTTCCTAGTCCGTTTATGGCCGGCGAAGGGTCGGAGACCTTCGTGACCCAATGGCCGTAAGAGCTAAGAAAACGCCAGTCGCGTGTAACTATGACCTTCTTGGTAACAATAGGGTTTAACGCCCTTGCATACGAGAAATAAAGTGAGCAAATAAGGATACCGGCCCCATGCACAGTCCACCCCTTGTGATTCATTTTCTCCTCCTCTTTTAGTTCTTGGCGCGAAAACCCCAGTTGCTAGGATCTTGGACGCTGGTTTGACGGCCATCGAGATCATAGCCGAAGGTGGATTTCCCTTACGAGGTCGAGGCGAGAATCTCGCAGAACTTGCTTAGATCGATATTGCCGCCGGAGACGATGGCAACGATCGGGCCCTTGCCCGCCTTCCCGGTCAAGGCGGCTGCCAGCGCTAGAGCGCCGGCCCCCTCCGAAATAACTCTCGCCTTCTCTGCCATTAGCCGCATCGCTCTTTTCGTCTCCTCGAGGCTAACGACGATCGCTCCGTCGACAACGGGCTTCATTCGATCCCACATCCGCGGGAACACGCTTTGACCGCCGGCGCCGTCGACGAACGATGCCTTCCAATCGGGAAACTTCGATGGCGCGCCGGCCTTTAGGGAATAAGCGAAGGGAGCTGCCGTCTCTGGCTCCGCTCCCCAGACCTTGACTCCTGGGCTCAGATGCTTCACAGCGCTACCGACTCCGGTAATCAACCCGCCCCCTCCAATCGCCGCGATAACGGACGTGGTCTCGGGCACGTCTTCGAGTATTTCCAGGCCCATCGTTCCGTGACCCGCGATGAAATCGTGGTCGTCGAAGGGGTGCACAAAAGTCCCCTCGACGCCCGGATAGCTTCTCTCCTCGAGCGTCTTCCAAGCGACTTCGTAAGAAACCGTGACAAGCTTGGCGCCGAGCGCCCGCATCCGATCGAGCTTCGATGTCGGGGCCGTCTCGATCGCCACCACCGTACATGGAACGCCCGCTTTTCGAGCTGCATAGGCGACCCCCTGGCCGGCATTTCCCGCGCTTACCGTCCACACCCCTATTGCGCGATCGACCTCCGAGAGCATGGCCACGGCATTGGCCGCGCCTCGAAGCTTGTAGGCATTGATCGGCTGAAGGTTTTCGAGCTTGAGCCGGATGTCCGGGAAATCCGGCCCAAGGTCGAGTCGAACGAGCGGCGTTCGAAGGATCGTATCGGCGATGCGTACCCGAGCCTCCCGTATTTCGGGCAGGCCGATCGCGCGGACAGGTTCGAGTATCGTCGGCATCTTAGTTTCCATGACAAAAGACGAAGGAGGAAAGAGGAAAGAGGAAAGCTAAAAGGAGTTTAGAATTTCGAATTTGGAATTTGGAATAGTCTCGGGGAGAACCAAGTATCAATCCATCGCACCGACGGGGGCAGTCGGTGCGAATGCGCCCAGCGTCGCCGCCTCCATTTTCGCGAAGACAACTTCAGCCAGCGGCGCCAGATTGATGCAGTCCTCCCGATTGTAGGCAATCAAGCGCTCTAACGCCCGCTGATCTCCTAAACCATAGTATCGCCGCCACAGTACGACGGCATCGAAGCCGGTTAGGCCCTCGACTTCGGTTGGACGCACGATCCCAAGTTCCCGCTCGATCCGCTTCAGTCCACCGCGATAGCCGACCTTTCTCAGGAGCGGACAGAGGTCGATATGGATTTGATCGAACGTCGTCGCGCCGAAGGCTTTCTGCAGGGCGGGCAAGTCAAACGTGCCACCACAGAAAGTGACGATCATCGCGTAGCGAGAGATCAGGTCCCGAAAGTTCTCGAGGCTTGCGCCCTTCAAGAGGCAAGTGTACGAGGTTCCGTCATACAAGCCGATCATCGTGATCGAGCTCCCATCGGTCTCGATGTCGAGGTAAACGCATGAGTCCTTGAACTCCGTGTAGGCACGCCATGAATCTTTCAAGCCCAGGTGTTTGGCAAAAAACTGGTGACGCGCCGAGGTCAAGGCCGCTTCCGATTCGCGAATGAAGTCGAGAACCGCCCGGCGATCGGCCTGCCCGGTCGAATACTCGCCATGTCCGGCCACGTAGGCTTGCCAGTCGACGCACCCTTGCTTCCAAAGCGACCGTTCGGTAGTGGCGCCGATCCCCGGGACGTGGACGAAGGTCTTGCGCAGCAAGCGGCCTAGCCGCCTTTTGGCTGTTTCTTCTGCTTTTCGAAGTCTTCCCGCTTAATCGCGCGAATCGGGCCGCTGATCTGCTGAGGAACGACCAGAGGCATAAGACTGGTTTGCAGCGGGATCTTCTCGGCCGGATCGTACCAATAAGACCCGGTGTTGAGGTCCTTATCGAATTCCGCGGTTACTCTCACGACGCCCAGTCCCTTGAAGCTAAGAACAAGGTCTCGACCAAACCATTGGCAACCCTTGAATTTGCCGACGACCAACATGGATCCCTTCCCAAAGAAGACCTGTCGGCCGTGCTCTTTGTTGTCGTACTCTTCCTTTACGGTGCCGGTTGTCTTTAGGACACTGCCGGGAACAAGCCCGTTCAGCATGACCGTTCCATCGAAGGAGAATTCCAGCCGGCCTGTCGGAAAGTCCGTTCCTCGAGGAACGATCTTGAAGCTTGCCATACGCGACTGCACGTGCAATGTATCGCCAGGAACCGACGCCGGGACAAGGCCCGTTTCCTTCGGCTCGCCCTTGGCCGGGACCGGAGGCGTCGTCGTCGGAGTCGGCGGCGGGACCGGCTTCTGCGCGAGAGCAGAGATGCACAGGAGCGCGGCAACTGCCGCGGAAAGAGTGACGCGGAACATCATGGCTAGTCTATCCGAACACGGCGAAGCGCAGCGAAGGTTCCCAGCGTCGGCGTGTCCGGTTCATCCAATCCTGGCAAGCCTGCTGGTCTTTGCAACACCCTGGCATCTCAGCCGGTAGTTCGGGCCCGCAAATCGGCCAAAAGGACTTTGGCGAATGATGTACACAATCGTTGTTCTTGTTCTGGCGCTAGCCTCGGTCGTGGGAGCCCTCGGGCTCGTTCTCGAGGCTGTTCGCGAATCTCGAAAGGCCGGATAACCGGTCGTTTGCTAAGTTTCCGGGCCGCTCGCGACGTTGCGAGCGGCCTTTCTCTTTTGGGATCGCGCCAATCAGGGTCCATACTGGTACGTAGAAAGCCGGACAGGCTCGCCCATGAAGGAAAAGATCCACGACGACGCAAAGAGGCGGCTCGCCCGAATATCCGGCCAGGTCGCCGGACTCGAGAAGATGGTCGACGACGGCCGGTACTGCGTCGATATCCTGACTCAGGTCGCGGCTCTGCGAGCGGCGCTCGATCAATTTGGGCTGCTGATGCTCTCCCAACATCTGGAGAGTTGTGTGTATGGCGCAAAGGAAGACGACCACTGTAAGCCCATGAGCCCGGAGGAGCGCCTCGAGGAGATCCGCCTCACCCTCAACCGATTCTTGAAGTAGATCCGCTGTTGACAACAGGTATTAGGGTAATGGGGTGTTGGGGTGTTGAGGCGGGGGAAGGTGTTAGGTGTTAGGTGTTAGGTGTTAGGGAGGGAGTTGGGGCGTTGAGGTTTGTGGAGATGTTGGGTGTCGGGGTACGAGATATCATTGACGACCAACAGCCAATCACGTGACCATTCTCCGAACCAAGGCCCAGGAAGCCGTCTACAAAGTGTTCCACGACACTCTCGAGCGAGTGCGTGCCGACGCATTGGTTCGGTCGTCTTGCCGGCGGACCGGAGGAATTCTAAGTGTCGCGGGCTTTGAGTGCGAGCTGGGTCGATTTCGCCGTATCGTCGTGCTGGGCGCCGGCAAAGCGGCCTCCGCCATGGCCCAAGCGGTCGAGGGACTGGCCGGCAACGACCTTCCTCTCGGCGGCTTGGTCGTCACCAAGAACGGCCATTCCGTTCCGACGAAACAGATTGAGGTGATCGAAGCCGGTCATCCAATTCCCGATGACCGTTCCCAAACCGCCGGCCGGCGGATTCTAGAACTTGCCGCCACGGTCAACGAGCAGGACCTGGTGATCGTCCTCCTTTCTGGTGGCGCCTCCGCGCTCATCGAGTCGCTCGTCCCAGGAGTCGAGCTCCGAGACCTCCGAGCCATTACCAAGACTTTGCTTGAATCGGGCGCAAACATCACCGAGCTAAATACGGTGCGGGCTAGGCTCTCCGAAATCAAGGCCGGCGGGCTCGCCAGGGCGTGCGGAAAAGCAACCCTCCTCTGCCTCGTTCTCTCGGATGTGATCGGCAACTCCCTGGAAACGATTGGGTCTGGGCCTTGTTGGGGCGCCCCTCCCTCCAACGAGGCCGCTTTACGAGTCTTGGAAACGTACCGCGTCGAAGTGCCGCCGCATGTTCTTCAAGCGATGGCTGACCGCCGAACCGGCATTGCGGTTCATCCGCCCCATTTTGTGATTGGAGACCACTACACCCTGCTAGAGGCGGCCTTGAGGGCCGCCGAGCAGATTGGCCTGAGACCGAAAGTCTACAGCCGGCCCTTCAGCGGCGAAGCCCGCGAAGTCGGCGCGCGAATGGCAGCCGAGGCACTTTCCCTAGGGTCGGCCCACGACTGCATCATCGCGGCGGGCGAAACCACCGTCACGGTGCGAGGGAATGGTATCGGAGGACGCAACCAGGAAGTGGCCTGCGCCGCCGGCATCGCGCTTGAAGGCGTTCCCGACGTTGCCGTCCTTGCTGGCGGTACCGACGGAACAGACGGTCCAACCGACGCTGCCGGCGGCCTAGTCGACGGTGAGACCTACAAGAGAGCCGATCTTCGCCGAGCCCTCGATCGCAACGACAGCTATCAGGCCCTCCATGCGGCCGGTGCACTTGTCGTCACCGGGCCGACTCAAACCAACCTCAACGACCTCGTCGTGATCGCCCGCGTGAGCGAGTAGCGTAGTTGAGACATTGCTCTTTGGACGCCCGCCGTCTAAAGCCGCCGACTACAGCCCTGCGGGCTGGAAGGGGACCGCGGGTTTGGAAACCCACGGCACACACGGGCTAGAAGAAATCCATGCAATACGTCGGAAGGGGCGAAAGAAAGCGCCGAGCGGCCTCGACATCCGCCACGAGTCCGTTGCGAGTCAAGTCGTCCAGGCTTGGTTGGCCGATGAGTGCCTGCGCCATGCTTTGTGGTTCGAACCTCAGTTCGGTCGAGTCCGCTCGCAAAACCTGGGACTTCCCGTGAGCGTAGCAAACCTGCCACGGACCATCGTTCTCAGGTATCTCGGGGTCATGAACACCCACCGAAAACTCACCCGTACCCGGGACCGAGAGCGACTCCAAGGCTGCCGGAAAGTTGAGCACCCGGAACATGATGGGCTTCTCAGACTCGAACCGGACCCCTTGCTCGCAGTGCCTCGCGAGCATCAGACCGTCCGACGGTTCATACCAGGTTAGGGAAGTCTTGTTGATGCCGACGGAACCGAACAGCGACAGTATCGACTCATAGCCCCGCACGCTGGTCCAAGCAAATTCCACGATCGGCTGCTCCTCCCAGAACTGCCAGTCGTGTTCTAGCACCGCGTATGCCTCGACGGGATCGCCAGCCGCATAGATCGTCTTCTTCTCGCCAAGCATCCGCCCCCAATGGAAATCTTCGCGGAGGTTCATGCCCGATCGAGCCCGGGCGAAGGCGTCGTAGCAAGGCTTGAGGTCGCCGTATTGATCGTTGGGAATGGATCGCAGCGGCAGCTTGGACTTGTGTCGGGGAAGGCGGGTCGTTGGGCACGTGATCTTGTATCGGAGTCCGCAGACCTCGTATCCGAACTTGCGATAGTAGCTTTCCCGAAACGGATAAAGCGCGGCAAGAATGTAGCCGTTGTCGCGCAGATGCCGAAGTGCCCATCGCATCATCGCGTTGCCGACGCCGGTCTGTCGGGCCTCCGGCAACACGGCTACGCCTGCGATGCCTCCCGTTTTCCATGCGGCGTCCCGTCCCCTGGTGCAGGTCATGTCCATGACGACGAAGGTGCCGACAATCCTGCCGTCGACCTCGCCCACATAGGGTGTCGCCGTCTTGTAGACCTGCTTCTCGACTGGGATCGGTTGGCCCGAGTTGTACGTCATCGCGCGGACGTGCCAGGTCTGTTCCTGATCTTTGGGCTCGTACGGGCGGACGACGATCTCGCTCATGCGCTTGGCGCAGTTTACTGCGTGGCCGTGGCCGCCGTTGGCAGCCGGGCACGCTCAAGAAAAGGGGTATCAGTTTTCAGGCGGCTACCACGGCCGGGCGCCGACTGGCGATAGCACACTCATCTCCGCCAGGGTCTCCAGAACGTCTGGCCCGAACTCCATCTCCACGGCCCTCGTCGCGAGGTGATTGGCGGCTTCGACAACCTCGTCGTAGTAGACGAAATCGGCTCGACCGCCGGCAGACTGCACTCGGAGTGCCTCCTGCTCGCGTACCGCGGCCAGCGAAGCGAGGCAGCGCGAAAAGCTTTGAACATAGAGTTCGGCTGCCACCGTTACCGAGTTGGGCACCTTATCAAATAACATTCACCAGACCCTCCGAACCATGCTCCTCAAACAGGCGGGGAAGAAGCGCTCCAGGCATCAAGGCGGACTTCTATGCGCGAAGACGGTTAATAGTGGCCTAATGTTCTGAAAAAACTTTATGAAATTAAAGTTTTTTTACGGCGTCAACACGTGCTGCGGCGTCGAGCATCCCAGGAGAGTACGCCGATAGCTCAGTTGAGCTTGATGTATTTGATTTGGGGCGCCTCGACCCCAACCTGAGCTTCAACGCCCGTGACGAGCGTGAGGTAAATGCCCCCGGCGTCAAACGTGGTCCCGGGATCGCTCGCTAGCACGTTCTCCGTTCCCGCGCGCCGGGCCTGGAAAGGCAGCGACACGCCGGCGTCGATCAGCAAGACTGCGGGCGAGCTCGCGAAGGCGATGTTCGGCGATGAGAACTGGGGATTGTTTCCGGGGCTCTGAAAATCGATGTTCGGCGTATCGAATCCGGGCGCCCGCATGTAGCCGTGCACGATCAGCAAACGGGCCTTAGTACCGTTAGGCGGAGTCTTGTCGT
This sequence comes from uncultured Fimbriimonadaceae bacterium, assembly GCA_964576205.1. Lineage (GTDB taxonomy): Bacteria > Armatimonadota > Fimbriimonadia > Fimbriimonadales > Fimbriimonadaceae > JAEVZK01. The sequence goes on from CAZNUL010000019.1 coordinate 24,908, forward strand.
AAGAAAACGCAAGCAGCTGGAGACGCTTCAGGTTCTCCGTGCCGAAGTTCTCGAGCCCGACGGTAAGCCCTACGTATTTGACGTTTCGAGAAAACGTAAAGGCGATCGCATCGAGCTCGTTTTGGGTGGTGGAATCCTGCACGGTCAGGTCGTGATCGCCCTGCTTCGTGGTGATGTCGATGGAGCTCGACAAATAGGCTAGAGCGGAAGCATCTTTGTCCGTGTTGATGAAGAAATCGAGAGGATTCGAATCGGGAGACGAGTTGATGAAGCGAATGATCGGATCCGGAAGATTCGGGCCGTTGCCGCCGCCGCCGCAGCCGGCGAAGAGCAGCGCCAGCAAACCCACGGCCAGCGCCGCAAACAATCTAATCCCAATCCTCATGTCGTGTAGTTTTCCCTTAACCTGCCTTAGTCCAGGCAAACTTGTCTCGTTCGATTCCGTAGAGCGGCCACACGTCGTCGCCGAATGCTTCATAGCATAGCGGACAACCGACCAGCCCCGTGTTGTTCAGTCTCGTCTCCGTCCATCCGCAGTTTGGGCAAGAACCGTTCCGAATCCTCGGCGCGATCAACGCTTCGGTCAGGCTCCCCAAACGTAGTTCGGGAAACCGCTTGTCGAGGCATGATTGGCAGAGGCGAACTTGCTCGCCTGCTTCGTCAACCCTAAAGACGGATGGATTGCCGCATTGTGCACAAGCCGATGTCAAAAAGCGACTCCGGTTGCGGTGTGCTCCCTAAACAGGCGCGTCAGCTCGAGGGTGGCGTCGCCCGGCTGTCCGCATCCTATCTTCCGGCCATCGAGGCTCACCATGGCGATGATCTCGGCGGCCGTTCCCGTGAGGAAGGCTTCATCGGCCGTGAACAGGTCGAACGGTGTCAGGAAGGTCTCCTCGACCTCGAATCCGTTGTCCCGAGCCAAATCGATCACAGTCTGCCGCGTGATCCCCGCGAGCAGGCCACATGAGGGATGGGGCGTCCTGATCTTGCGGCCATTTGCGAGAAATAAGTTGTCGCCCGTGCATTCGGCGATGTAGCCCTGGTGGTTGAGCATGAGAGCTTCGCCTGCGCCCATGCGGTTGCCTTCGTTCTTGGCGAGGATGTTCGCGACATACTTTCCGATCGCCTTGACGCGAGGATCGAGGCAGTCGGCCGGGATGACTTTGAACGAGGACGTGATGACGTGGAGTCCGATCTCATAGGCCTCAGGCGGATAGAGTGAGAGCGAAGAAACCATGATCATCACGTTCGCATTGCGATTGATGTTCTTGGGGTCGAGCCCGAGCCCGGTTCCGCGGGTCACGTTAAGCCGGATGTATCCGTCGGCGATTTCGGCTTGGCGACAGACGTCGAGGATGGTTGAGCGCAACTCCTTTCGGCCCATCTGCATCTCGAACCCGAGGTACGCAATGCCGTGATAGAGGCGGTCCAAGTGCTCGGCGAGCTTGAAAATCTTGCTCGAATAGATTCGGATGCCTTCGAAGAGGCCGTCCCCGTAGAGGTGCGCGTGATCCGCCACACTCGTTACGGCTGTTTCGAGAGGCTGGATTTCACCATTGAGCCAAACCAGTCTGGGCATAGAGGAATTGTACCGTCGCGGCGCTGTCGCGTCCGGCTTTCCGTTTAATGTGCCTTCGGGCGGTTACGGCCTGCCGCGGTTACTTCGGTCCCAGCCGCCCCTGGCGAAGAATTAGGCGCGCTGGCCTGTCGCGGTTGAGCATCCTCGACAGTATTCGGCCATATCAGTTCGTCGGCTATGCCCAAGCCTCCGGCAATCATCCAATAGATGAAGATCGTTGCTGCGACATACCATGAGGTGAGCCGCTTTCCGCGTCGTTTCATGACTCGAAACGCAACGATGAGGTGGATCACCGGGAGGATATAGGCGATGATGAGGATCGGATAGGTCAGGGGCGTGTCCGTTCTCATCGGCTTCTCGATCTAGCTTAGCGCCATACCGTGTACCATGTAGCTATGCTTCCGAGAGGAAGATTCTTACTCTTCGGGCTCGCAGTCGTTCCCTACGCCTTGATCGCGGCCACCGGCGACCAGGCGAAGCCAACCTATGCTGCCGACGTGCTGCCGGTGATGAAGGCGCATTGCGCGAGCTGTCACTCTGGACCTTCCGCATCTGCCGGCCTCGATCTCACCACCGCAGACGGGCTACGGAAAGTCATTGTTGCCAAGAATTCCAAAGGCTCCAAGTTAATCCAGCGGCTCCATGGGATCAACGGGGCTCAAATGCCGATGGGTTTTGCCCCGCTACCCGCCGATACCATCGACAAGATCGCGGCTTGGATCGATGCGGGGGGGATTATCGAAGCCGGCTCCGCCAAGCATTGGTCCTATGTCAAGCCGGTTCGGCCCGCCGTTCCTCAGTCTAGTTCGCACTGGATAAGGAACCCGATCGACGCATTCGTCCTATCCCGGATGAAGCAGGAGGGAATGTCGCCGTCGCCGGAAGCTTCGAAGGAGGTCTTGCTCAGGAGGGTCTATCTCGATCTGATCGGCCTCCCGCCCAGTCCTCGAGAGATCGACGCTTTCCTGGCCGACAAACGCACCGACGCCTATGAGCGCGTCGTCGACTCACTTCAAACGAATCCCCACTACGGCGAGCGGCAGGCCGAGCCGTGGCTCGATCTCTCCCGCTACGCCGACTCGGACGGCTACGAAAAGGACCTCAACCGAACCGCTTGGAGGTATCGCGACTGGCTGGTAGACGCCTTTAACCGCAACCTGACGTACGATCGATTCACCATCGATCAACTTGCCGGCGACCTGTTGCCGAACCCGACTCCAGACGAACTGATCGCAACGGGGTTCAACCGCAACACGATGTTCAATCGCGAAGGCGGGGTCGATCAGCAGGAAGCCCATTTTAACGTCGTTTTGGATCGCGTCGGCACCACTTCGACGGTTTGGCTCGGCAGCACCCTCCAATGCGCCCGCTGTCACGACCACAAATACGACCCGTTTACGCAGCGCGATTTCTACCGGATGTGCGCTTTCTTCGCAAATTCTGCGGTCTTCCCCGAGGGGCCGAAAAGCGTTGGCGAGGAGAAATGGTTCGAGGCCCAAATCAGGGTGCCTTCACCCCGGCAGGCAGCCGAGGAGCAGCGGCTCAAGGCGGATTCGTTCGAGCTCACACGGAGAATGGCGCTCTGGACTCCGGAACTTCAACACGCGTACGATAGCTGGCTTGCCGATGCGAAGAAGGGCCCTCAGTGGACCGTACTGAATCCGTCCGTACTCGAATCGAAGAACGGCGCCACCTTGGCGAGCGATGGGTTTGGAGTCGTCTCGTCGACCGGGAAACTTCCCCGCTCCGACATCTATACGCTCACCGGAAAGGCTGGCCTTACCCGCATCGCCGGACTCAGCCTCGAGGCCATCGCGGACAAGTCTCTCCCATCCCAGGGCCCGGGGCGATCTGCGAATGGCAACTTCGTGGTCTCCCATGTATCGCTGTCCGTGGGACCGAAGATCTATGAATTCGGCAAGGCCGTGGCGGACTTCGAGCAGCCCCAATATGCCGCCGCAAAAGTGCTTGCGATGGATCCTAACTTCGGTTGGGCGGTCCTCGGCCAGACCGGCAAGTCGCATGAGCTCGTGCTGGATCTGGAAAAACCGATCGACGTCCCGCCAGACACTCCGGTGAAAGTGACGATCGCGCAGAACTGGCCAGGCGGCGAGCACCTACTCGGACGATTTCGCATCTCGCTGACCGGGCAGGAGCATCCGACGTTGCTTTCCGTGCCTCCCCCGATCCGCAAGCTGCTGGCCGTAAGCGGAGGCGAAGATGCCGGCGCCAAGGCCTTGAAGGACTACTTCCGCAAGGTCACGCCGCTGCTCGAGGCGGATCGCAACCGGCTCGCGGGAATCAAAATCGAGCTCGACAAGCTCGAAGCCTCGATTCCGACCGCGCTCGTCATGCGTGACAAGCCGCACCCCGGGCCGCTCACCGCGTACATGCATTCTCGCGGCGAGTTCCTTAGCAAGACGGAGTTAGTCACAGCGGGCTATCCAGCGGCTCTCGCGCAGTCTTTAAGCCAGCGTGCCGGAACCACGAGGGCGAATCTGACGGCCGTTATTGCGGAGCCGACCGGCGCGGGTCAACCAATACGGCAACACCCCAATACGTCGACACCTTCTTCTCACGATCCGGATCCTGCCCCCCGGCCAAACATCGCCGACAACCTGGCGATCCTCCCCGGCCCTACTCTAACCCGGCTCGAGCTGGCGAAATGGATTGTCAGCCGTGACAATCCATTGTCGGCGCGAGTCGAAGTTAACCGCCTCTGGGAACAGTTCTTCGGACGGGGAATCGTTGAAACCAGCGAGGACTTCGGCACCCAGGGATCGCGCCCAAGCCATCCGGAGCTCTTCGATTGGCTGGCTTGCGATTTCATGGACCGTGGCTGGGATATGAAGGCGATGGTGCGGATGATCGTCACCAGTTCGACCTACCGCCAGTCCTCGGATGCATCGCCGGCAAGGATCGACAAGGATCCCCAAAACGTGTTCCTCGCTCGCGGGCCGAGGGTGAGGCTGGACGCTGAGACGATCCGAGATACGGTCTTGGCGGCGGCCGGATTGCTGAGCCGCAAGATCGGAGGGCCGAGCGTCTTTCCATATCAGCCGGCCGGGGTTTGGGATACGCCGTACAACGGGGAGCAGTGGATGGAAAGCAAGGGCGAGGATCGCTACCGCCGCGGCCTCTACACCTTTACCAAGAGAACTTCGCCCTACCCAAGCTTCTTGGATTTCGATTCCACGAGCCGGGAGTTTTGTACGGTAAGACGCATCCGAACTAATACGCCCTTGCAGGCACTGGCCATGCTTAACGATCGCGCCGTTCTCGAGGCGGCGCGGGCTCTCGCAAAGCGAATGCAATCAGAAGGCGGCACAACCCAGTTGGGCAGGATCGCCTATGGCTTCCGGCTCTGCACCGGCAGATATCCCTCCAAGCCGGAGGCGTTCAGGCTAGGAGCGCTCTTCGACAAGCTTCTTAGAGACTATCGCAATGATCCAAAGGTAGCTTCCAAGCTGGCCGGAAATTCCGAAGAAGCCGCTTGGACGATGGTCGGCAACGTGATGCTGAACCTGGGCGAGACGGTGACGAAGGAGTGAAAAGGAACGGGGAAAGAGGAAAGATGAGCGCGGAACGATGAACGGGGGACGATGAACAACTCTGAATACGAACGAGAGCTTTTAAAGCAAATCACCCGCCGGACGCTGTTTAAGCAGGTCGGTTACGGCTTGGGTGGAGTCGCCCTGTCATCGATGCTGTCGGACAGCCTGATGGCCGCGGTCCTACCGGCTCAGGACAATCCACTTGCGCCGAGGCCGCCGCATTTTACGGCGAAGGCGAAGAACGTCATCTATCTCTTCATGGCGGGCGCCCCATCCCAGATCGATCTTTATGACTATAAGCCGACGCTCACCAAGTACGACCACCAGGAGTGCCCGGACGAATATCTCAAGGGCGAACGGTTCGCGTTCATTAAGGGGAAGCCCAAGCTGCTTGGATCGCCGTACAAGTTTGAGAAAGTCGGCAAGTCTGGCCACGTCCTGAGCGAGCTCTTACCCCACCTCAAAGAGATCGCCGACGACGTCGCGATCGTGCGGTCGATCAGCACCGAGCAATTCAATCACGCGCCGGCTCAGCTTTTCATGAATACCGGCTTCCAGCTGCCGGGAAGACCGAGCTTTGGGTCATGGCTAACCTACGGGCTTGGCAGCGAGAACAAGGATCTGCCTGGATTCGTTGTCTTGATCTCCGGCATCAGCAACCCAGATGGCGGCAAGTCATGCTGGGGCAGCGGCTTTCTGCCGAGCGTCTATCAGGGCGTCGAGTTTCGTTCGCAGGGCGAGCCGGTGCTTTTCGTCCAGGACCCCGACGGGGTGACGCGCGAGATCAGGCGCGATACGTTGGACGCGATCCGCGATCTGAACCAGATGGAGTACAAGCATTCGCTCGACCCCGAGGTGCAAACCAGGATCGCGCAGTACGAGCTGGCTTACCGGATGCAGACGAGCGTTCCGGAGCTGATGGATATCTCGAAGGAGCCGCAGGCGATCCACGAGCTGTATGGCACCGAACCGGGAAAGAAGAGTTTTGGCAATAACTGCCTGCTGGCGAGAAGGCTTGTAGAGCGAGGAGTTCGATTCGTCCAGCTTTACCATCGCGGTTGGGATCACCACGGCTCCGACGAATCCAGCGACCTCAAGCACGGCCTTCCCGATATGTGCCGGCAGACAGACAAGGCAGCCGCGGCTCTCGTCAAGGATCTCAAGCAGCGAGGGCTGCTCGATGAAACGATTGTGATCTGGGGCGGCGAATTCGGACGAACGCCGATGAACGAGGGACGCGGCGGATCACCCTTCCCAGGGCGCGATCACCATCCGCATGCATTCACGATGTGGATGGCGGGCGGGGGAATCAAGCCCGGCCTCGCACTCGGGGCGACCGATGAGCTCGGCTACCGTGTAGTCGAAGACCCGGTCTCCATCCACGATTTACACGCAACCCTCCTCCACCAACTCGGCCTCGAGCATACGCGCCTGACCTATAAGTTCCAAGGCCGCAACTTCCGGCTCACCGACGTCTCCGGTGAACTCGTCACGAAGCTGATCGCCTGAGCGCGGGGGCGGCCTGGAAGTTCGAGGTGGACTCCTTGCGATTCGCGCCATTTTGTTGAACGCGCCAGGCAGATTCTCGAGACCTGGAAACCGAGTTAAGGGTCGCTGGTGTCATTCTCTTCCAATGAACGCCCGGCAGTCATCCGCCGCTATCCTTTTCGTCCTTGCGAGCTTCGCAGGCGCCCAGTCGTTGAGCGATCTCGAGGTGAAATCCAAATCACAATCCAAGGACTTCAGCCAAACCCTGGTCATCGAAGGCGAGATTCGCGCAGGTGTCGAGAAGCTTATCGAATCCGATTCGCTCCAGACGGCCGCGGACTTTCGCCGGGCTGGGTTGATCCAGCAGGGGGCGAATAGCCATAAGCAAGCCACGCTTTCAACCGGGTACCAGCTTCTCCTAACCGCCGTTTGCATGGGGGATGAAGAGGCCGCATCGAAGCTGGGAGCAGCTTGGGACGGACTCCTAATGGCGACCGGCCGCTACCGCCGAATTGGTGCAGTCAAGCAGGAGATGAAGGTTGGTACAGGCGACCAATGGTGGGTCGATCCCGCGCCCGAGGCGATCCTCAAGGTGTACGCAAACCCCGCTGAGGCGAGGAAAGTTGCAGCAAGCTCAAAAGACAACCCCGAGGTTCAGAAGATCGTGGATGAAGACCAAAAGGTGCGTCAGGGCGATTGGTCGAAGTTAACTCCCGCTCAGATAAAGGAGATGATTGCCTCGGACCGGGCACGGTTTAGCCGCATCAAACAGATCACGGCGGCTGGAGGGTTGCGAACAGCCCAGGACTTCTGGAATGCGGCACTCGTCTGCCAGCACGGCGAGGTTTTCCTGGATTACGCCTTCGCCCACGAGCTGTCGGTCTGCTCCCTCATCCTCGGCAACAAGGCGGCAAGCTGGCTGGCCGGCGCGTCCTACGACCGGATGCTTCTGAGTGCCAGCTACCCCCAGGCCTTTGCCACCCAATATTTCTGGAACTGGCATTTACAGGAGTTTTCGACCGACGGGGTCAACGACCGCATGCGCAAAGCCGTCGTGCATTTGACGTTGGCGGAAAGCCAGGACCGGGAAAAGCATCCGCCGCACTAGGCCGGCGGCCCCACGGACGGGTCGCCCGCGCTACTCTAGATCTTCTTCAGGAGCGTCACGCGGCCGATCGGCACCCATTCGACCACGAGAATGTCGTGCTTGTTGATCCAAGCCGCCGCGTGCGGGTGGACGAACTGGCCGGGAACGAACTTCTCGCGCGGTGCCCCGCGCAGATCGGGGTTGCCGGCGCCGTCACCGAGAGCGGCGACGACCTTATTGTTCTTATCCAGGATGTTTACGATCGCATCCAGGTCGGGTACGAGGGCCAGGTCTCCATTCGTGTGAAAATGGCAAGGCTGCCGCATGCCTTCGGTCTGCAGGCTCTCGTATTGGCCTTCGAGGGAGAAGTACTGCAGCCGGTGGTTGGACCGATCGCAAACGACCAACTTCGGCGTGCCGGAGCGGCTGTCAACCCACTGGCCGTGGGGTGTTCGGAGCTTGCCCGGCTCCGTCCCTGGTCCGACGACCACCGACCGGTATTCGCCATCCTTCGAGAATCGATGCATGTATGAGGAGCCGTAACCGTCTCCCACAAAAATGTCCCCGTGGTGGGTTTTGTCGTCGGGGAGAAACGCGACGTTGGTAGGGCAGAAGCCGGACGCATCCTTGTAGACTCCGCTCTCCATCGGAACGCCCTTCGACCAGACGACGTTGCCGTCCAGGTCGGTTTTGACGACCAGCCGCCGGCGCGTATCGCAGTGATAGAGGAACTCGTGACCGCTTTCCTTGCGCAGATCGAGCCCGTGGGCGCCTCCTTTGAATTCCGAACCCCAACTTTTGATGAACTTGCCCTTGTCGTCAAACACACAGACCGCGTCGGGCTTGACGCTCGTCGGATGCACCGTGTGGGCAATGTAGATTCGGTGATGCGAGTCAACCGCGATTCCATGGGTGTCGCCCCACTTGATGCTGTCGGGAGGGGTGAGCCAATCGTGATGAACTTCGTAGACATGGTCGTCCGAGCCGACGACGAGACGCTTTGGCGGGGTATTGGTTTGCATAGTGGCAAGTGCGGAAACGGCGGGCGCGGCCGCGGTAGCGGCGGCTGCTTTGAGTAGAGATCGTCGCGAGAGCACGGGTTCCATGCCGGTATTGTAGTCCGGTTGCCGGTCCGTCGGTTCCAGGTTTTCGAGATTCCTAGCTCAGCGGTGCGGCCCGAATTACCGGACGAGAGGAGGAAGTCTTGAGTTTGGAATTTGGAATTTGGAATTTGGAATTTAGAGTTTTGGAGATTGGAGATTGGAGATTGGAGATTGGAGTTTGGAGTTTGGAGTTTGGAGTTTAAGAGTGATGTAGAAATGGGGGGCGAACCATTCGAACTTACTTTCATGGGCTGCGCTCCCCGCGCCAGGGAACCAAACCTCACTAAGGTGAAGCGCTCATATCGCAATCCGATATCTCGGCCGAACCCGCAACCTATCATCGGCGAATCTGTCTAATTAACGGGCAATCAACGAACACCCAGCAACCAGCGGCGTTGTATTCTTATGATCGTGCTTGGCCGGCTCGTCATACCTATCTCGTGCCTCGGACTACTCGTTGCCGGAATTGCGGGCAGCGCAGCAAGTCGCGCGGGGCAAGCCGGCGCCGGATCGGCCCATTCCAAAGTAGATTTCAACCGCGATATCCGGCCCATCGTCGAGAAATGCCTGACCTGCCACGGTCACGATCCGAAACAGGTGATGGCCGGCTTGAGGCTCGACGATCGCGACAGCGCTACCTCCAAACTCGCGGACGGTAAGATCGCGATCGTTCCTGGCCACCCCGAAAACAGCGAGTTGATCCGGAGGATCAACAGCGAGGATCAGGACGAGCTGATGCCGCCTCCCAAAAGCAACAAGATCCTGAGCACCGAAGACAAAGCTCTTCTGAAACTCTGGATCGAGCAAGGCGCCGAGTACAAGAAGCATTGGGCGTTCGTAGCTCCGATCCGTTGGCCGCTGCCCGTGGTTCACCACAAGACATGGCCTAAGAACGGGATCGACTATTTCGTGCTCCAGAAGTTGGAGGAGAACGGACTCAAGCCCTCGCCCGAAACCGGCAAACGGACTCTGATCCGGCGCGTCAGCCTCGACCTTACGGGTATCCCTCCGACTCCTCAAGAGGTCGATGCCTTTGTCAAGGACAAGTCGCAGAACGCCTATGAAAAGGTCGTCGACCGGCTCCTCGCCTCCCCACGTTACGGAGAGCGGATGGCGATGGATTGGCTCGACTACGCCCGCTACGCGGACAGCAACGGCTACCAGGCCGACTGGGAGCGCTTTCAGTGGCGATGGCGCGACTGGGTGATCGACGCCTACAACCAGAACATGCCGTTCGATCAGTTTACGGTCAAGCAGATCGCCGGCGATCTATTGCCGAACGCAACCCTCGACGACAAACTTGCGACCGGGTTCAACCGAAACCACCGGATCAACACCGAGGGCGGCGTGATCGCCGAGGAATGGCGGGTCGAAAACGTGATCGACCGGGTCGAGACAACCTCGTACACCTGGCTGGGGCTCACCGCGGGATGCGCCCGCTGCCACGACCATAAGTACGACCCGATCACTCAAAAAGAGTTCTACAGCCTCTTCGCCTACTTCAACAACGTTCCCGAGTCCGGAACCGGAGAAGAGCGGCCGGTCGACCATCCGCCGATTATGAAGGCTCCGTATCCCGAGCAGGAGCGGCAGATGAAGGGATTCGAGGAACAGCTGGCGGCGATCAATACCAGGCTCGCGATGATTTCTCAGAGCCACGCAAAAGATGCCGCGGATTGGAAACTCGATCCTAAGGACCTTCCGAGCCTCGATGGCAGAGTCGCCGAATACAAGCTCAGCAAGGCGCCGGCCCTCCTAAGCGGGGACGCGCCCGCGCCAAAGGCCGTCGGCGAAGTCGGGGACGATCCCGGGCGGTTCAGCGGGGCAGTCGCGGTCAGCGACAAAGGCTATGTCGACCTGGGATCGGTCGGCGACTTCGATTCGAACCAGCCTTTCAGCTACTCTCTCTGGATTAATCCGGACGATGGCAACGGGTCGCCCCTTTCCCGAATGGACGCTCCCCATGCCTACCGTGGGTGGGATATGTTCATGCAGGGCGGCAGGCCGGCCTTCCACCTTATCAGCAATTGGCCGGGCGACGCCCTCAAGGTCGTGTCGAAGGCGAAGCTGCCCAACAAGCAGTGGAGCTTCGTGACCGTCACCTACGACGGCTCGAAAAAGCCATCCGGCGCCCACATCTACGTGAACGGTTCCGACGCAGGGACCGATACCGAGGTCAACGCCCTCAAAGGTTCGACGCGAACCCAGGTGACCGCCAAAATCGGCCGCCGGACATCGGGCGAGACGTTCAACGGAAAGATCGAGGACGTTTGCCTTTACAGCCGCTCGCTTAAACCGGACGAGGTCCACAAGCTTGGCGACCTAAACGCCGCCGCGGGAATCCTTGCGATGGCCCCCGATAAGCGAACCAATCAGCAGAACGATCTCCTCGTCCACCTTTGGGCTCTCGATCACGATCCGGCTTATCGCGCCCTCGACGAGGAGAAGCTGGCCCTGGTCAAGAAAAAGGAGGCCCTGGATTCGCAGATATCGAACGTGATGGTGATGGCCGAGATGCCGAAGCCGCGACCTTGTTACGTTCTGGTCCGCGGCCAATATGATCATCACGGCGAGCCGGTGACGGCTTCTCTCCCCAAGTTCCTTCCGCCGCTGCCCGCCAACACCCCCAATAATCGTCTAGGGCTCGCGAAGTGGCTCGTCGCGCCGTCCAACCCGCTGACGGCTCGCGTCACCGTGAACCGAATGTGGGAGAGACTGTTCGGAACAGGCATTGTCGAGACCGGTGAGGACTTCGGCACCCGAGCTTCATTCCCTTCGCATCCTGAGCTTCTCGACTGGCTCGCGACTGAGTTCGTCCGACTGAAGTGGAATCAAAAGGCGCTTTGGAAGGAGCTCGTGATGAGCGCAACCTACCGGCAGTCGTCGAAGGTTACGCCGGAGCTTCTCAGGGTCGATCCTCTCAACCGCCTTCTTGCCCGAGGCCCTAGGTTTCGTCTCACCGCCGAGGTCCTGAGAGACCAGGCGATGTATTTTGGCGGCCTGCTGACCGAGAAAATCGGTGGTCCTTCCGTCAGGCCCTATCAACCGGACGGAGTCTGGGATGAGCTGAACGTGTACGGAAACCTCCGGAACTACAAGCACGATATGGGCTCGGACCTTCATCGGCGGAGCTTGTACACCATCTGGAAACGGACGGCGGCTCCGCCGAATATGACCTTGTTCGACATGCCGGCCCGTGAGACTTGCCGCGTTCGCCGGGCCCGAACCGACACGCCGCTTCAGGCTCTCGATATGATGAACGACGTAACTTACGTCGAGGCCTCACGAGCTTTGGCCCAAAGGATGATCAAGGAAGGCGGGCAATCGCCCGATTCCAGGCTGCGATTTGCGTTCCGCGTCGTCTTGGCCCGCGATCCTTCGGCCGACGAAATGGCCATCCTTTCCTCTGGCCTAGAGCGCCGCCTAGCCCATTACAGGGCCGACAAAGCGGATGCTAAGAAGCTCATTAGCGAGGGCGATCTCAAGAACCCACCGTCCCTTGACCCCTCGGTTCTGGCCGCTTACACGCTGACCGCAAGTACGATACTGAACATGGATGAGACGATCACCAAAGAATGAGCAACGATTGAAACCGATCCCGGACGGCATTCCAAACTTCAAAGTCTGAAATCCAAATTCTTATGGACCCAATTCTCAGATACCAAGATGAGCTGAACCGGCGGAACTTCCTCAAGATGACCGGTGGAGTCGGGATGGCCGCCCTATTCTCGCTCCTCGGGGCCGAGGCCCTCGGCGCCCAAGGCCCGAAGAAGCAGCGGATCGGCGGACTTCCCGGCCTGCCTCACTTCCCGCCCAAGGCGAACCGCGTTATTTATCTACACCAGTCCGGGGCGCCGAGCCAGATGGACCTCTTCGACTACAAGCCGAAGCTCGCCGACAAGCGAGGCGAGAACCTTCCGGATTCCATCCGGAACGGCCAGCGCCTCACCGGTATGACGAGCGGCCAGAAGACGTTTCCGGTCGCGCCTAGCATTTTCAAGTTCGCTCAGTACGGAAAGAGCGGGATCTGGCTTAGCGAGCTGTGGCCGCACTTGAGCGAGATCGTCGACGAGCTTTGCTTCATCTATTCGATGGAGACCGAGGCGATCAATCACGATCCCGCGATTACGTTTTTCCAAACGGGATCTCAATTGGCCGGCCGGCCGAGCATGGGCTCCTGGCTCGCCTACGGTTTGGGAACCGAGAACAAGGACCTTCCCGCCTACGTCGTCATGACGTCGGTCGGAACCGGGCGAAAGGACGACCAACCCCTCTACGACCGCCTCTGGGGCTCGGGATTTCTGCCGACGACTCATCAAGGCGTGAAGTTTCGCAATTCCGGCGACCCGGTGCTGTATCTGTCGGACCCGAGCGGAGTCGATCGAAGTACGCGGCGGGAGATGCTGGACGATCTCGGCAAGCTGAACAAGATCAAGCTCAGTTCGATGGGTGATCCAGAGATCGGTACCCGAATCTCGCAATACGAACTGGCGTTTCGAATGCAGACCAGCGTTCCCGAGCTTCTCGATATTTCCAAGGAACCGGCGAACATCACGGAAATGTACGGGCCCGAGGTCAAGAAACCGGGAACGTACGCCTACAACTGCCTCCTCGCCAGGCGGCTCGCGGAGCGCGGCGTAAGATTCGTGCAGCTGTTCCACATGGGTTGGGATCAGCACTTCAACCTCCCGAAAGCGATCCGCGGCCAGTGCTACGATTCCGACCAGCCGACGGCCGCGCTCATCAAGGATCTAAAACAACGCGGAATGCTCGACGACACCCTGGTCGTCTGGGGCGGCGAGTTCGGAAGGACGGTGTACTCGCAGGGCGACCTGACGATGACCGACTACGGGCGCGACCACCACCCCCGTTGCTTCACCATGTTCATGGCTGGCGGCGGCCTTAAACCGGGCCTTGCCTATGGAAAGACCGATGACTATTGCTATAACATCGTCGAGAATCCGGTCACGGTACACGATCTGCACGCGACGCTTTTGCAGCTGCTGGGCATTGACCACAAGCGTCTGACCTACCGATACCAGGGCCGCGATTTCCGGCTTACCGATGTATTCGGAAACATCGTGAGCGACCTTCTGGCGTAAAGCTGGCCGGGTCCGTGCCACGCGCGCTCCGTAAAGCTGCCAGATTTGTGATGCGGGCGATAATGCCGGCCGCGCGGAATCCCGACTTAATACAATGCGAAGTGCCGCTAGGCGAGCTAGCGCACGACGCCTGTCAAGGAAGGCTCAGACGCGTGGATACGCGCATCCAATACAACAGCCGGCGATTCAGGCAGGTGATCTCATCCCTTTGGGAGGATGGCCGGGTTCGCGTTCGCTTCTTGCCGGCCGGAGCCCAAACATACAGCGGAGCGCAAGCCTGTGCCTAATTTCACCGCCGCCATCCATGCTGAGGCTCGCATTTTCGTACTCGACGACAATCCGGCGAACCTTCTGTTCATGGAGAAGCTCCTGACCAAGGCCGGCTACCAGAACGTCGAATGCTCGTCAACTCCCGAGGAAGCCGAGAGTATCTGCCGGTTCTTCAAGCCCGACCTGGTAATTCTCGATTTGCATATGCCCGGCATGTCCGGTTTCGATGTTCTCGAACGCCTGCGCGGACACTCTCTATCCTTGGGGTTTCTGCCAATTCTCGTCTTCTCCGCCGACTGTACCGGCGAGGCTCGCAACCGCGCTCTCGAACTCGGGGCGAACGACTTCCTAACGAAGCCCGGGGACACCGCCGAAATCACCCTCCGCGTTCGAAATTTTCTCGAGATGCGGCGCATGTACTGCCAAATGGAGGATCAGAACGCGATCCTGGAACAAAAGGTTGCGCAAAGAACAAGCTATCTTCTCGAAGCCCAGCTTGAGATCGTCGAGCGACTCGCGATCGCCGGCGACTACCGGGACGACGACACCGGCGAGCATTGCCGGAGAGTTGGCGAGCTTTGCTACGAGATAGCGATCGAGCACGGCCTTCCGTCCAAACAAGCCGATATTCTTAAGCTCGCCGCTCCGCTGCACGACATCGGGAAAGTCGGCATTCCGGATGCGATCCTCCGCAAGAAAGGCAAACTATCGCTTGAGGAATTCGAGGAGATCAAGCGACATACCTGGATCGGCGCCCGCATCCTCGCGGACAGCCGGACCGAAATCCTTCAAGTCGCCCACGAGATCGCCATGAGCCATCATGAGCGTTGGGATGGCGAGGGCTACCCGCAAGGCCTGGCCGGCGAGTCAATTCCCCTTTCTGGCCGGATTGTCGCCGTCGCCGATGTGTTCGACGCCCTGACCCACTCCCGAGCCTATAAGCAGGCCTGGTCGCAGGCAGCCGCGGTCCGCGAAATCAGCCACAAAGCCGGGAGCCAATTCGATCCCGAAGTCGTCGCCGCCTTCGTTCGGGTCGCCAAAGACCGCGAACTGAGCCAGGCGGCATAGCCTGGCGCATTTGCCACTCACTTGAGAATCCATTCAAGGATCCCGGCTGAAAAGCCCTGGCGGAGTTTGACTTCGATCCGGAAGCTTTTTGCGGCTACCGGCGCGAAAGTGGTTACGTTGAACCGATCCAGGTCGATGCCGTAGCCGGATTCCGGCTTGACTTCAACCCATTGTTTGCCGTTCCAGTAGAGCAGTCGCCAATACTCGGGGTTGCGACATTCGCCATGTGTCTTTCGGTCGTCGAACCAAAACACCTGAGCCTCGTCGATCAGGCGCGTCGCCGGGAGATCGTATTCGACCCATTCTACGCCGCCCTTGTGATCCCACCACGTAAACCTTGGAATGGTGAGATCGTTCGAGTCCTTTGGTATCAATCCGTCGCTCAGGGCGTCGACGGTGTCGTTGGCGAAGACGTGGGATGCCTTCGCGGGAATAGGCTTCTTTGCCTTTGGCGGGGCGATCCAGACGGTGCCGCCGTCAGGCGTTACCGTCGGGAATGAGCAGATCCGAATCCTTGCGGCGCCCATCGGGACCAGAGTTACGGTCTTGATCGGGAGGGTCGTTCTCGCCGGGCATTGTTGAAGCGGCAGCACTAGCCCCTTCGCGTCCAGTCCCCACTCCGGGATCTGGCGGGCGGGGGCCGTGATCGTCACCGGCGCCGCCTCGCATGAGAATGGCTGGCCGTTCGCCGGCATCGGATGAATCGACACCTTGAGCTGCTTGACGTCCGGAATCAAGCCGTAATTCCAGTCTTCGGTCGGGTGGATTTCATTGGCCGGCCATCGATCGGTGCCGCCCTTGCGGACATACTGCTCGCCGATCTTCAGCGAGTAGGTAAGCGGTCCTCGTTGAATCGAAACCGCATCGTGGTTCTTCTTCCAGGTCGTCAGCTCGATGTGCATCGGAAAGGAAAGCGTGAGGCGGTCGCCATTGTGCCAGGTTCGAGTGATCACGACATATCCAGCCCTGCCACCGCCCAAGGCAAGTACGCTTCTGTTTAGCCTCAGTCTTGGGTTTGAGCACCAGCGTGGCAAGCGCAGGGTAAGCGGGAATCGGTTCCGTTTCTTCATGCCGAAGTGGAGTTCGATCAGCTCGCCGAAAGGATAGTTGGTCGACTCGCGGATCGTTACCGGGGCCCCGTTGCCGACTTTGGCCGTCACCTCGGAAGGAGCATAGATTGCCGCGCCGATGCCGTTGGCATCGGTGGCCATCCAAAGGCTCTCGGCAAAGTACGGCCAGCCGTGCGATACGTTGTGCTGGCAGCATCGGTGATCGTAGGGGTTGAAGAGGAACATCGGGCCTGAGTTCTGAACTCCCGGCGCTTTGCTTTGCGCGTCGTTAAGCGGCAGATTCGGGGAAGTGAGGTAGTGAAGGGCTTTGAGGTCAGGCGTCATCGAAGCAGGAAGTGAATTGAAGGCCACATCCTCGCAGCGTTCTGCCCAAATCGGGTTGCCGGTCTGGGCGAGAAGCATTTCATGGGAGAGCATCATTTCGACCATGGCGCAGGTTTCCGCCGCTTGCCTCGGGTCGCCGAATCCGGGCCGGGCGTTTTCGTCCGCTCCGTAGAGTCCGCCCGGTACTTGCCCATACAGTCCGCGCATCTTTTCGTAGTCGGCTTCGCTGGCTTTCGTCAACCGGTCGTCGTGATCGAGAGCCGCCATCTGAGCGGGCTCACGAAACGCCTGCGCGAAGTTGACTCCGTGCCAATCGGGGACGCCTTGTGACCAGGGCGCCGTCCGTCGATGGATCTTGAGGGCGAGATCGAGGAGCCATGGCTCTCCGGTTCTGTTGTAGAGCCAAAAGACGCTCTCCAGGTTGTCGCCGCCACGTTGCTTCTCCCAATACGATAGGTAGAACTGGTCCTCGGGCAAGCCAAGCTGCCACTGGAAGTAGCGGTTCATGACTTCGATCACCCGGCTGTCCTTGGAAAACTCGTAATAACTTTGCAGCGCGAACAGCATCGGCATGTTCGGCCACATGTCCGGCTTTCCGTCGTTGTTGACGAGGTTCGACCTCGGACCAAGCCAGCCGTCCTCTCGCTGGCCGCCCATGACGGCGTTGAGCCAGAACTTGGCGTCGTCGATGATCCGCTTGTCGTCCAGCACGTAGCCGAGGTCGCCGAAGCCCTTAAGCCAGTAGGGCACTTCCTCCCAACCGTGGGTTCCCTCGCCAGTGGGGCTGAGCCAGGCGTTGTGATCGCGTTTGAGGAACTCGCTGATTTCCTCGAGGCGGCCAGTGAAGCCGTTTGCCTCGAGCTCGAGCTGTTTGCGAAGCCAACCCTGCGGCTTGACCGTTCCGACGGGCAGCTTTCGAAACGGGGTTGGAGCAAGCGGCGCCCGGTTGCCGATGTAGTACGCGTTTCGCCCTCCCAAGGGTGGAACGGAAAGCGACTGCACGGTCATGTCGGGGGCAAGAAGCAGGGCCGCGAAAACTGAGATCATCGATCTCGTTTTAGCATTCTTTGGAGCCTGGGGTAGATAGCCTTGCGGGGCACTGGGAACCGAGGGGCAACTCGTATCGGTAGTTTCGCCAGAAGGATAAACAAGCCATGAAACTGATCTTCGCGCTTTTCGTCTCCGCCATCGGCGTGCTGTACACCTACAGCCACGCTCAGAACACCCAGCAGGCTCATTCAAGTTGGTCGAGCAGCTCGGAATCGCGCAAATACAACTTTGCCCTCGTTACCCGCGACGGCAATGTCAGCAATTGGGGCGACATGGGGAGTTTCAACACGGACTCTCTCCGATCGCGCACCAAAGAAGACACCCTTTATGTCCGTAAGGACGGCGATCTGTACGCCATCACCGATCGCGCGACCGTCGATCAGGCGAAGGCGGATATGGAGCCGATGCAAAAGCTCGGCAAACAGATGGGTGAGCTGGGAAAACAGCAGGGCGTGATCGGCAAAGAGCAGGGCAAAGTCGGCGCGAAAGAGGGCGAACTGGGGCGCAAGATGGGCGAGCTTGGCCGGCAAATGGGTGAGAAGGTCCGGAACGGCGAATCCACCAAAGAAATCGATGCCCAGATGAAGGAGCTCTCAGCCCAGATGCAGGCGTTGGGGAAGGAAATGTCCGCGATCGGCGAAAAGCACAAGCCTCTCAGCTCCAAAATGGGCGAGCTCGGACACCAAATGGGTGCGGCAGCGAAGGAAGCCGACGCCAAGATCACCAAGCTGATCGACGGCGCCTTCGCCCGCGGACTGGCGCACAAAGTCTGAATCCGGTTGGGCGACGAGTCGGACCGCCGGCCAACGACCAGCCTCAGAAGTTGTATTGGCCGATGTTCGACTTGTCGAAGGTGATCAGCGGTGCGCCATTGATCACGTTATCCTTGCCAAACGCCTTCTCTCCCAGCTTGCCTGCCGTAAATTTCGCACCATCGGCAGGTTTCACCTTGCCTGCTTTGATCTGGTCGGCGAGAAGCGCCGCGATATAGCCCATGTCGTGAGGGCTCCAGAGTTGGAATGACTGGACGACGCCTTTCTGAACGTAGCTCTTCATCTGATTGGGCGTGCTCAACCCCGTCAGTACAAGGCCGGGGCCTTTTACCTTCGGACCGCCGGGATAGATCCCCTTGATTTCGAGCGACTTTGCGGCCGCCGCTAGGCCAACGCTGGTCGGCGAGATCACTCCTCGCAGGTTCGGGTATTTGGTCACGAGCGCGTCGAACTCGGTCGCGCTCTTTTGAGAGTCGTCGTCTCCGTAGACCGTGTCGACCAGCTTCATCTTCGCGTATTTCGGATCCTTGAGCGTCGCCGTCATAGCTGCGATCCACGCATTTTGATTCGGGGCGTCCTTCGTCGCGGAGAGGACCGCAATGTCTCCCTCGTAATTGATCTCCTTGCCGAGCAGCTCGACCTGACTCCGGCCAATCTCTGAGGCGTCGGCCTGGAGCACGGCCGCATCGCGGTGACTCTCGTTCTTGGTCAGGTCGGCATCGACGGTCAGGACCAGAATTCCGTTCCGTCGGGCCTCGTCGAGAGCCGGGTTCAGCTCATCAGGGCTGCTCGCGCTGACGACAATCACGTCCGCCTTCCGTTGAACCTGGTCCTTGATGATCTGCACCTGGTCAGTCGCTTTTGCGGAAGTCGGCTCCGCCTTCTCGAAGGTGTCTCCTGATTCCTTAACGGCGTCCTCAAAACCGTGGATGACGTCCGTGAAGTACGGGTTGCCGGAGCTCTTCGGGATATAGACGATCTTCAGCTTCTGGCCCGACTGGGCCTTGGCACCGGTATCCGGAATCGAAGCCTCCGTCGGCTTCTGGCATCCGGCGATCAAGGCAACAAAGACTAAGGCAAAGGCTGCTTTCCACATGCTGGAAACAGAATAGACCAATTTGGACTCAATGGCCACGTCATTTCAATCCGGATCCCGAACTCTAATCTCCTTACTCCACACTCAAAACTCCTAACTCCAAACTCCAGAATTCCAAACTCCAAATTCCAAATTCCAAATTCCAAATCTTAGACGCCGTGCACTCGCATCCGAATACCGTAGACGCTCTTCGATGCCGTGATGAAGAGCAGGCGGCGATCCTTGCCCGCGAAAGTAATGTTGCCGACCCATCCTTCCGGCACGGAAATGTGTTCGATCTGCTTGCCGGTCTTGTCGAAGACGGTGACCCCGTGCCCGGTCAAGTAGACGTTGCCTTCGGAGTCGATCGTCATCCCATCCGAGCCCAGATTGCAAAAGTCCGTCTTGTCCTTTAGCGATCCGTCCTTTTCGATCCGATACCGGAATGTCTTTCCGATCCCGAGATCGCCAACGTAGAGCAACTTGCCGTCGGGCGATCCGATGATGCCGTTCGGGACGTGCAGGTCGGTCGCAACCGGCTTCAGAGTCTTGCGGTCGGCGGAAAGGAAAAAGACGTACTGGCCACCTTGAAGCACCGCCGGATCGCGATGCCAATAGGGTCGCACGTAGAGCGGATCGGTGATGTAAATCCCGTTGTCGGGGCGAATCCAGACGTCGTTCGGCCCATTCAGGGGCTGGCCCATGTATCCATCGACGAGCACCTTGTTTTTCCGGTCCGAAGATATCTCCCAGAGCTGATTGTGCTCATCGGCGCAGGCGATGAGCGTTCCGTGGCGATCGAACCGCATGCCGTTGCAGCGGCCGCACGGCTTCATCCACTCCGTGATCTTGCCGTCGGCGCTCCACTTCATAATCCGGTCGTTCGGCTGGTCGGTGAAATAAACGTCACCGTGGTTGTCGACCGCCGGCCCCTCGGTGAAATCGAACCCCGACTCGAGCTTCTGCAGAGTCGCGCCGGGTTCGATAATCGCAGAGACTTGATTCATCGACAGAACGAGCAGGGTGGCAAGCATGTCGGCTAAGCGAACTTTGTCACACCCGGATGGGCGATCGGAAAATCGGGCAGGTCGCCGAATTCTTCCTTCGGAGGAGCGAGCGATTCCTTCGAGTTCAGCGCCATTTCCCAGGTGATCTCTTGCCCGGTATATCCGGCCATTCGGCCCATGATGGCAGTGAGCGTACTCTCTGCCATCTCTCGAGCCTCGTTTAGGTGTTTGCCCGATTCAATCGCTTCGAAGAGATGACGGTGCTCCTCGACGTAGTCATTTGGACGTTCCCCCTCCCATCGCCATGGGTTCTCGCCCTTGATCCAAGTCTGGGCGTTAGACGTGCCCTTGGAGCCAACGATATGCTCGGACACTCGGCTTGCCGTGCCGTCGATCTGCCGGCACATGCTCAGCATCTTGACGCCGTTATCGTATTCGTACTCGGTCGCGAAGTGGTCGAAGACATGGCCGTAGACCTCATCCGTCCTCGTCTGACGTCCCGCGAGACTGACCGCCTTGACCGGATGTGCCTTCATGGCCCAGTTGCAGACATCGATGTTGTGGATATGCTGCTCGACGATGTGATCGCCCGAGATCCACGTGAAGTAGATCCAGTTGCGAAGCTGGTACTCCATATCGGTCCACTTCGGGTCCCGTGGCAGGACCCAACAGCCGCCCTGGTTCCAATAAGCGTAGCAGGCGAGAATCTGGCCGATCTGGCCATCGTGGATTCGGCGGATGCACTCGCGATAGGCGACGTCGTGACGGCGCTGGGTGCCGCAGACTACATTCAGCTTCTTCTTATCGGCAACTTTTGAGGCGGCCAATGCGATGCGCACGCCGGCGGAGTCGGAAGAGACCGGCTTCTCCATGAAGATGTGTTTTCCGGCGTCGACGGCGGCCTTGAAGTGTTCGGGACGGAAGGCGGGAGGAGAAGTGAGGATGACGGTATCGATGTCGGTCGCGAGAGCAGCCTGATAGGAGTCGAAGCCGGTGAACGTCCGATCCTTGGTGACCTCGTAGTTCTTCGGCATGGCCTCCTTGAGCTTTTCCTTGGCGGTTTCCATGTGATCCGGAAAGACATCCGCGATCGTCCACAGTACGATATTGGGATTCGCCGCCAATGCATCCAGCACGGCTCCTCGCCCGCGACCACCCGCTCCGATTAACCCAACCTTAAATCGTTCCTTTGCCATCCCTGAAATCATATCTGGTTGGGGGACGAGAGTTGCTGGGGGCTCATTGCTGGTTTTTTGATTCCCCTGCGCGCGGCAAGTCCCATCAGCCAAGCACCGATCAGAGATCGCAGACCAAACGAAAGCCGATAAAATCGCCATCGGAGAACCACCAGCGGCTCTTTGGAAGCTGCGGATCCTTCTGGTTCCAGGCAGGGGTCGGTAGTTCGCGAGCCGAATAGCCGACGTTGTCGGCCTTATCCTTGAATGAGCCGCCGCAGATCATGATCCGGCCGTCGTCGTCGCACGCCCATTCAGCGATGTTGCCAAGGGTGTCGTAAAGGCCCCAGGCGTTCGGCTTTTTCGTTTTCGTCCGCTGAGCGGCGTCGAACGAGTTGTCCCAGTACCATGCGACTTCGTCGAGATTTGCCGGGTCTTCGCTCGCGCCGGCGCGCGCCGCGTACTCCCACTCATAATCCATCGGCATTCGGTACCGCTTTCCTGTCTTGGCCTCCAGCCAGAAGCAGAACTCTTGGCAGGAGTGATACGA
Source organism: uncultured Fimbriimonadaceae bacterium (assembly GCA_964576205.1). GTDB lineage: Bacteria > Armatimonadota > Fimbriimonadia > Fimbriimonadales > Fimbriimonadaceae > JAEVZK01. Next base: position 47,183 of record CAZNUL010000019.1, read on the forward strand.
GATCCCCAAAGCGGCGAATCCGCTGTGTCCGAAACCCTTGTCGGCGGCGCCATAGGGTTTGGTGGGCCGGGAGGTCGCGTCAAGATCCTGGACGATTTCTTCCTGGGTTTGATCAAGCCGGTAAGCCCAGATGTCATAGAGGTCCCAAGTCACCTCGGTTTCTCCCACTGCTAGATTTTTGACTTCGAAGGTCCGGCCACCTATAGTGATCTGACCGTCCGGGATCCGGATCATCTTGAAGGAGACGAGGGTGTCCGGAACGGTTTCGACGAAGGATTCGGGAGACACCGATACAGTTTAGAATTTCGAATTTGGAATTTGGAATAGTCTCGGGGAGATCAAATTTGGAATTTGGAATTTGGAGTTTAGAGTTTAGAGTTTAGAGTTTGGAATCTGGAATAGCCTCGAGAGAACCAAGTATCAATCCATCACCGAATCACCGAATCACCGAATCACCGAATCTCCGAATCACCGGATCACCGGATCACCGCATCTCCGTAATCCCCCCATCACCCCGCGCTCCATGTGCTACCGCCTCCGATTTGCCCAGATCCACATGGGCGTGCGTTTCACGATCACCTGCTACGCCGTGACGCGCGAAGCCGGAGAGGCAGCCTGTCGAGCGGCGTTTGCAAGGATCGCCGAACTCGACGACGTGATGAGCGACTACCGTCCAGCCAGCGAGCTGATGAGGCTGTGCGCCCGGGCTGGTCGGGGGCCAGTGGAAGTCAGCGACGACCTGTTCGCCGTTTTGAATAAAGCCCAAGAGTTCGCGGAGCTATCTGGTGGCGGCTTCGATGTAACCTGTGGCGCCCTGACGAGGCTGTGGCGTGAATCTCGGGAGGCGAGCGTGATGCCGGGCCCGGCGGCCATTAACGAAGCACTCCGGAGATGTGGTTACCGCAATCTCATCCTCCGCGAAGAGACCCTTCCCGACCCCCTCCCGACATCTCGCAAGCTCGATGCCACCCTCCCACGCTTCGCAAGGGAGGGGCGCGGTCACACGGCAGAGCTGCTTGCTGAAGGAATGCATCTCGATCTCGGCGGCATCGGTAAAGGCTACGCCTGCGACGAGGGCCTAGCGGTACTAGGCCAGTACGGAATCTCGAGTGCCCTGATCGAAGCCGGCGGCGAAATTGCGATGTCTGGCCCGCCACCGCAGAAGCGAGGCTGGTTAGTATCCGTGGCGGGGCTATTCCTGCCCCCGGCTCAGCGCCGGACACCACTATGCCACTGTGCAATCTCGACATCCGGGGACGCTGAGCAACATCTGGACGCCGATGGCAAGCGCTATTCCCACGTCCTCGATCCGCGTACTGGCCAAGGCCTGGTCGATTCCGGCCCAGTCACGGTCGTCGCCCCGAGCGCGACCGTGTCCGACGCGTTGGCGAAGGTCTGTGCAATGCTTCCGCCCGGCCAGAGCGAAGCCACTCTGGAGAGGTATGGCGCCCGACGTCTCTAAACGACGACCCGTGGCAGCAGCGGCGATACCTGGGTCGTGATTTCGTAGTTGATCGTCCCCGACATCTCGGCCAGCCGTTCGGCGCTGATCCTCTTCGCGCCTTGCGATCCGAGCAGGACCACTTCCTCCTCCGGCTGCAAGCCGGCCAAATGGGAAACGTCGACCGTGAACATGTTCATCGCGATTCGGCCAAGGATCGGACACTCTTGCCCCCGGATCAGGACCCGGCCCATGTTGGCGAACGAGCGCGAGTAGCCGTCCGCATAGCCTTGGGGGATGATCGCGATTTGGGTTTCGCGAGTCGTACGATAGGTGAGGCCGTAGCCGATAGGGAAGTCGACCGGCACCGTCTTGACCTGAGCCACATGGGTGATCCATCGCATCACCGGACGTAATTCCATCGACTTGTTGTCCAGCCGCATGTATTCCGAGGGCCACATGCCGTAGGTTCCGATGCCGATACGGACCAACGGATTCTGAGCCCTGTCGCGCTCATAGACGAGGGCGCCGGAGGTCGAAGAAATGTGCGTCATCACCCCTTCTTCGGCGAGCTTGCGGACCTCGTGGAAGGTGTCGATCTGTCGTTGGGCATGAGAGAAATCTCGGGTGTCTTCGATATTGGCGAAGTGTGTGTAAAGACCCGCCAGCTCCAGGTTGGGATAGCGCTTCAGTTCCGCCAGGAAACCAGCAACATCTTCCGGCAGCACGCCCTGCCGCCCCAAGAAAGTATCGACTTTGAGGTGCAGGCGCTGGCGGTCCGCCAGCGAAGCAATCCGATCGAGAACTGGAAGCCGCACGCGATCGTAGATCGCCAGTTCGCAGCCGAGGCTAACCGCCTCGGCGAGCTCGTCCTTTCCGACGTATCCGAGAACGAGGGCTGGCCTCTGCGAATGCCTCCTCAGTTCCCGTAGCTCGAGCAGATCGTCGACTTGGAAATAGTCCACCACCGGCTCAAGGATCGAAACCATCTCCGGCATTCCGTGGCCATACGCGTTTCCTTTAACCACGCTCGCGATCTTGGTTCCAGGGCTCACAAGCCGACGGAATTGATCGAGGTTATGCAGCGCATTGTCTCGGGATAGCTCGATGTAGCTGAGCATGCGTCTTATGGTGGCGCATCCGGGCCTCGCGGCGAGATGGTGAGGCGGTGAGGCGGTGAGGCGGTGAGACGGTGAGGAGGTGAGACGGTGAGACGGTGAGGCGGTGAGACGGTGAGGCGGTGAGACGGGGGGCGGTGAGACGGGGACCGGACGGGCTTCGCCGGGGGGCACGTGGCGGGGCACGGTGCGCCCGACGCGGGCTGCGTCTACGCCGGCGGGATCGAGGCGTTCCGAAGCATCGGCGGGGGCGCCTTCGCGTCGCTCGGCTTCGTCACGGTCACCGCGCTCGAGGCCGCGGTCGCGCTCGGCGACGTCGACGGCGACGGCATCCTCGACGCCGTCGTGCTCCTCGAGAGCGCGGGTACGGTC
>CAZNUL010000019.1:50123-56938 GCA_964576205.1 uncultured Fimbriimonadaceae bacterium
GATGTTAGGAGGTGAGACGGTGAGTCGGTGCGACGGTGTGACGGTGAGGCTGGGAGGCGGGAGGCAGGGGGATGGTGAGGCGGTGAGGCGGTGAGACGGTGAGGAGGTGAGACGGTGAGGAGGTGAGGCGGTGAGACGGTGAGGAGGTGAGACGGTGAGGCGGTGAGGCGGTGAGAATGGCCTTATACTGTAGGTGTGAGCTACAAGGTGCGACTGCTCAATATCGTTGCGAGCTTCTTAGTGGGGGCCGCGCTTGGTGTCCCAATCAGTCTCATCGCGCACCAGGGTTTTAAGTCTGACCACATTCTCCGAGATTCCATGATCACCGGCATCGTAGCGGCCTTTATTTGGGTCACTACACTCCAACGGCAATTAAGAGCGGCTTCTCGTGGTCGGACCCGGTAGTGGGTCAAATCGGCCGGCAGTGGCTCAGTTAGCCTTGACTCCGGTTCCGAGTTCAGGTATCATCCACCGGTTCATCGCTTCTAAGGCGAGCTGGCGGGATGCCCCAACCCTACAGGGCAACATCCGGTAACGCAGGCGAGCCAAGGACCTACGCGGTCCAACGAAGCGAAAGGAAGGTGGATGGATGCTTCAGGGGATCCTGGGCACTAAAGTTGGCATGACTCACCTCTTCACTGAAGAGGGCAAGATGGTTCCGGTGACCGTAATTCAGGCAGGGCCCGTTTACGTCACTCAGATCAAGACGACCGACAAAGACGGATACAACGCCGTCCAAGTGGGCTTTGGCGAGGCGAAGGAAAAAAAGCTGACCTTCCCCAAGTACGGCCACCTGAAAAAAGCGGGCGTCACCCAGAATGTGAAAACCCTGAAGGAATTCCGGGTCGAAAAGGTAGACGGCGTCGAGCTTGGCCAGGAGATCAAGGCCGACATCTTCGCCGAAGGCGACAAAATCACCGTCACCGGCACAAGTAAGGGCAAGGGATTTCAGGGAGGCGTCAAGCGCTACCACTTCAAAGGGCAGCACATGACGCACGGTTACATGACCCACCGCCGGCCGTTGTCGAGCGGCGCGACCGGTCCCCAGCGCGTTTTCAAGGGTACGCGCCGACCGGGCCGGATGGGCGGCGACACCGTCACCCAGAAGGGCCTGAAGGTCGTCCAGGTGGACGCGGAAAGGAATTTGATTCTCGTCGACGGGAGCGTGGCTGGTCCGAACGGCGCGCTCGTTGTGATCAACAAGGCGGCGAGGTAAACGCAGATGGCACAGACTTTAGAAGTAAAGAACAAGGACGGTAAAGCCGCCGGCAAGGTCGAGGTAAGCGAGAAGCTCACCGGCGCCTCGGCGAGCCATATCACCGTTCATCGCGCTGTCGTCGCCGAAGAAGCGAATAAGCGGCAGGGAACCCAGAAGGCCAAGACGCGCAGCGAGACGCGCGGTGGCGGTCGGAAGCCCTACAAGCAGAAGAAGACCGGAAACGCCCGCCAGGGAACGATCCGGGCGCCACACTACGCGCATGGCGGCATGGCCCTCGCCGTCGAGCCTCGCGATTACGACAAGAAGGTCAATCGGAAGGAGCGCAGAGCCGCTATCCTGACCGCTTTTGCCGCCCACCTCGAGGCCGGCAACGTAACCGTCGCGGACTCGCTGACGTTTACCGAAGCCAAAACGAAGCAAGCCCATGAACTCCTCAAAGCTCATGGGCTTTCTGATGTACGACGCTTACTCGTCGTTCTTCCCGCCTACGACGAGGCGACCTACAAGTCGTTCCGCAACCTTCCCAACGTCGTTGTTCGGACCGCGCCGACCGCGGACAAGGAAGCGAAATCTCAGGCCTTCTCAGTTCGCGACGTCCTGGTCGCCCATAAGATCCTGATCGCGAAGGATGCCCTCGCCAAGGTTCAGGAGGTGTGGACCAAGTGAATTTGGAATTTGGAGTTTGGAATTTGGAATCTGGAGGCCAGGCGCGATGAAAGATCCCCACGAAATCATCTTGAGGCCGCGAATCACGGAGCGGTCGATGCACCTCAGCTACGGCGACGAGCGATCGGCCCGTCAGCGGCTGCTCAACGCCGCGCGCGCTGAGACAAAGCGAACCGGCAAAGTCGTCCAGCCCGATGCGGAGACCGAGCAGGATCTCGTTCGCAAATACACGTTCGAAGTCGCCGTCAATGCCAACAAGCTCGAGATTAAAGCGGCCATCGAGGCGATCTACAACGCCGGACGCAAGAAGGACGATGCGATCTCCGTCACCAACGTGAGAACGATCAAGGTTCTCGGAAAGAAGAAGCGGCGCGGGATGCGCAGCACCGGTTTCCAGCCGGATAAAAAGAAGGCGATCGTCACGCTGGCCGCCGGCCAGATGATCGAGGATTACGGAGTCTAGGATGCCTACAGTTCAATACAAACCGACATCGCCGGGGCGCCGCTTTATGATTTCCTCGACCTACGAGGAAATCACGAAGGCTAAGCCGGAGAAGTCGCTCACCAGTGCCAAGCCGAAAAGCGGCGGCCGCAACCATTACGGCCGCATCACCTCCTTCAATCGCGGCGGCGGAAATAAGACCCGCTACCGGATCATTGACTTCAAGCGAAAGAAGGACGGCATCCAAGCGAAGGTAGCGGCGATTGAATACGATCCGAATCGGACATGCCGGATCGCCCTCCTCCACTACATGGATGGCGAGAAGGCCTACATCCTGGCGCCGAAGGGCCTCGCGGTGGGCACGAGAATTCAAAGCGGGGAAGGCGCGGACATTTTGCCTGGCAACTGCCTTCCTCTCAAGAATATCCCGCTCGGAACGCTGGTCCACAATATCGAGCTTCAGCCCAACAAGGGCGGTCAAATGGTTCGTTCGGCAGGGGCGTCGGCGCAGGTCATGGCAAAGGAAGGCAACTACGTGACCCTCCGGCTTCCGAGCACGGAAATGAGGATGGTCCACAATACGTGCCGCGCGACTATCGGTGAGGTCGGCAACGCCGAGCATGAGAACGAATCGATCGGTAAGGCCGGAAAGAACCGCGGCCTCGGCCGCAAGCCGCACGTACGCGGGGTCGTCAAGTCGCCGCGCGACCATCCCCATGGAGGCGGCGAGGCGAAGTCGCCGGTCGGACGCAAGAAGGGTCCGGTCGACCGCTGGGGCAACAAGTCTCGGGGAGAGAAGACTCGGCACAACAAGCGGACGAACAAGTACATCGTGAGACGGAGGAGCGGATAGTCAGGGAACAGGTAGCAGGGTGCAGGGTTCAGTCGGACTGATCGCAGCGCCCTGATCCCCGAGCCCTGAAGCAGTGCACTGCCCGCCGGCAGATCCGGCGAAGGTTAACACAGGAGAAAAGATTGACGAATGACGATTGACGATTGACTATTCAAATCGAAATCCGAAATCCGAAATCCGAAATTGAAATATGGCAAGAAGCTTAAAGAAAGGGTTCTTTGTGGACGATCACCTTCTCAAGAAGGTCAACGCGATGAACGCAAAGAACGAGAAAAAGTTGGTCAAGACCTGGAGCCGGCGCTCCACGATCATCCCCGACATGATCGGGCACACGTTCGCCGTTCATGACGGCCGGAAGCACATCCCGGTGTTCGTGACGGAGAACATGATCGGCCACAAACTGGGCGAGTTCGCGCCAACGCGTACTTATCGGGGCCATGGCGGACAGTTGGCGGAGAGGGGGACGAAAATCAGATGATGGGCTGATGGGTGATGGGATGAAGGGCTGACTAGCCCCGAACACTTAACACCGAACACCCGACCCCTCCCTCCCCTTCCCCGGGTAGAATATGCGGCTTGCCGCGGATTGAAAATCGATGGAAGTAAGAGCAATTGCTAAATATGTCCGAGTGCAGCCTCGCAAGGTGCGCATCATCGCGGACGAAGTGCGCGGCAAGAACGCCGAGCACGCGGCCGCGCTGCTCCGCTATCACACGAGCAAGAGCGCCAGAGCGCTCCGTAAGGTGCTTGTAAGCGCGATGGCGAATGCGCAGGAGAACAACAACCTCTCCGTCGAGACGCTTAAGATCGCGGCGATCACGGTCGACGAGGGCCCTCGTCTGAAGCGCATGCATGCCCGGGCGATGGGCCGCGGCAATCGAATTATCAAGAAGACGAGCCACATCACCGTGGTCGTCGAGGACGCTCCGATAGAGCGGGCCGTCAAGCCTCACGGAACGAAGGCGAAGCCCAGGCCGACCTTTGCCGCGCCGAAGGCGAAGAAGGGAGCGGCAAAGGCAAAGAAGGAGGAGACCCCGAGTTCAGTTGCGGAAGAGGTCGTGGCAAGCGCCGAGCAGGAAGCGCCGATCGCCGAAGTGTCTGAGGCTCCGGCAGTCGAGGAAGCATCCCCGGCCGAGGTCAGCGAATCGCCCGAGGAAGGCAGCCCGACGGCTGAACACGAGACGACGGCCGAAGCCGCCGAAGAGAAGGGAGCGGAAACAGAGTAATGGGCCAGAAAATTCATCCAGTTGGATTTCGCGTCGGAGTCATCCGCGGCTTCGACAGCCATTGGTATTACAACAAGAAGGGCTACGGCACCGCTCTGTTGCAGGACCATCGGATTCGCGGTTACATCAAGCGCCGGGTAGGGCTCGGGAACGTGTCGCGAGTCGAGATCGAGCGTGCGGCGAACCGCGTGAAAGTGAACATCTTCACGGCTCGTCCGGGCGCGATCATCGGCCGGGGCGGCAAGGGCATCGACGAGTTGACCGACATCCTGAATCGGCAGGTCCGCAAGGAAGATCCAACCAACGTCGTGCAGGTCAACGTGACCGAAGTTCGCCAGCCGGAGCTGGATGCCCAGCTTGTGGCTGAGAATATCTGCATGCAGCTCGAGAAGCGCATCAGCCACCGTCGCGCGATGCGGCAGGCCATGACCCGGGCGATGCGGATGAACGGCCGCGGAATCAAGATTCAGGTCTCGGGCCGCTTGGGCGGCGCGGAAATCGCCCGGCGCGAAGGCGACAAGGTCGGCAAGATCCCGCTTCATACGCTGCGGGCGGATATCGACTTTGGCGTCGCCACCGCCCATACCGTCTATGGTTCGGTCGGCTGCAAGGTCTGGATTTACAAGGGCGAAGTGCTTCCCGAGCGCCGCGTCCACGATCCCCAGACCCGTGGCGAGAGGGAGCGCGAGTCGCGACGTCCGTCGGACGCTCTGGAGGCATTTGGCGCGCTCCAGACGGGGGAAGATACCCTGCCGCCGATGCCTGAACCTCAGGCCACGGCATCAGACTTGAACCCCGGCCCTCTCAGTTCGAAATCCGATCTGAATCCCGGCCCGCTGAGCGCTCAGCCGGAAGCGGGTGGTGAATAACGATGTTAATGCCAAAGCGAGTTAAGGAAGGCCGGCGCAAGATGCACCGCGGCCGGATGAAGGGCCAGGCCACCCAGGGCAATCGAATTTCGTTCGGGGATTACGGCCTCGTTGCGCTTGAGCCCGATTGGGTGACGTCACGTCAGATCGAAGCCGCTCGTATCGCCATGACCCGCCACATCAAGCGCGGCGGAAAGGTGTGGATCAGAATATTTCCGGACAAGAGCTATACGAAGAAGCCGCTGGAAACCCGTATGGGTAAGGGTAAGGCCCCCGTCGAGGGCTGGGTTGCGGTGATCAAGCCCGGGCGCGTACTTTTCGAAATGAACGGCGTTCCCGTGGATGTGGCGAAGGAAGCAATGCGGCTTGCCATGTTCAAGCTTCCCCTTAAGTGCAAATTCGCGACGAAGACCGACTACGAGGCGATCCCCGCTCACTCGGCGCCAACCGAGGAGGTCGCATAAACCATGAAAGACTATAAAGCTTCAGATTTGAGAGAGAAAACCGTGCCCGAGCTCGAGGAGATGGTGGCTCAGGAGCGCGCCGCCCTGTACAAGGCGCGACGCGATCTCGTATTCCGCCAGATCACCGACACGGCCAGCCTGAAGGTTCGCCGCCACAATATCGCCAGGCTCCTTGGCGTGATCACTGAGAAAAAGCAGGGAGCTTCCAATGGCTGAGAAGTCAACCGCGAAGGCGTCGAAGCCGAAGGCGGCGGCGCCAAAACCCGCCGCCGCAAAGCCAAAGGCAGCCGCCAAGGCTCCGCCTAAGCCTGAAGTCAAGGCTCCCGTCAAGGCCGAGGCCAAGCCGAAGGCGCCGCGCGTCAGGAAGCCCAAAGCCGAAGGCGCCTCGACGGCTCCCGAGCGCAAGAGCAACCGCAAGGTGCGGTCAGGCTTCGTAGTCTCCAACAAGATGGAGAAAACGGTGGTCATCGAGATCCAGCGGCGCACGCAGCATCCGATCTACGGCAAGGTCGTGATTCGCTCCAACAAGTTCAAAGCCCACGACATCATCGGATGCGACATTGGCGACCTGGTCGAGATCATGGAGACCCGCCCGATCTCGAAAGACAAGCGCTGGCGGGTAACGCAGATTTTGGAGAAGGTTAAATAGCTTCGCGTAAGGGGTAAGCGGCGAGCGGTAAAGCGACCGCCGGCCGCCAACCGCCAACCGCGAGCTTCTTACGAGGAAGATATGGTTCAGCAGTTCACACGGCTTAAAGTGGCCGACAATTCGGGAGCGCGCGAGGTGATGTGCATCCGCGTGCTCAAAGGATCGCAGCCCCGCTACGGCCGGGTAGGCGATGTAATCGTCGCGTCCGTCAAGTCGGCGACCCCGAACATGCCGGTTAAGAAGGGCGACGTCATCAAAGCCGTCATCGTGCGAACGAAGAAGCCGACCCGGCGAGGCGATGGATCAACCCTGCGCTTCGACGACAACGCGTGCGTCGTCATCAATCCACAGAATCTCGAGCCGCGCGGCACTCGCATTTTCGGGCCGGTCGCCCGCGAGCTTCGCGACAAGAACTTCATGAAGATCG
>CAZNUL010000020.1:0-56606 GCA_964576205.1 uncultured Fimbriimonadaceae bacterium
CCCTAGGATTAGGATGCGCGCCTGGGCTTGTGATGCGGCCTAACGGCTTGCAAAAGGTTTTTGGGCTTTATGGTGGAAGCGGATTTTCGGCAACGAGGGAGGGAATGTCGCACATGTATCCTGCCTTCCTGGTGGTTCTGGCGATCATGGCTGAATTCCTTGGGTCGCTAGGTCTGATAACCGGCTTCCTAACTCGGATCGCGGCCTTCGGGATCATGTGCAATATGCTGGTGGCGATCTTCGGTGTCCATTTGAAGAACGGATTCTTCATGAACTGGATGGGGAAACAAGCGGGCGAAGGCATTGAGTACCACATGCTCGTGATCGCGATCTGCGTGGGGCTGATGATCTATGGCGGCGGAAAGTATTCCGTGGATCGAGCGATCGCTTAAGGAGTCGTTGCCCTCATCCGACAAGGAAGTCCCCAACCGTGATCGGCAGTTTCTCCACAGAGACCTGATTCAAGATCGCTGGGCTGTAGGCAAATACCCGTTTAGCGAGGAAGGCGGTATGACCGTCCCGATCCTGAGCTTCGCCGATTATCGTCACATACGCCGAGCAGACAATTGCATGGCCATCTCGCTGGTAAGTGTCGTCGAAGCAGGTCACATTTAGCAGACCGGTCTCGTCCTCGAGGTCGAAAAACACAACGCGCTTACCACTCGCGGTAGGAGGAAATCGCAAACGAATCGGGTTGCCGACGACGATCGCTTTCCTACCTGGTTGGAGCCGCCTCGCTTCTTCTGAAGTAATGCCTCCCTTGCTCGCTACCCTTTCCCGCTCGTACGACATGAGATGCCTCTCGACATCCAAACCAAGAACCCTGCGCTCGTAGATCGCCTTCTCGGCCCGAGTGAAGTCATCGATCCCCTCAGGAATCTCGGGCTCCGGCATGATGATCGGAAGCGCTCCCGGGTCGATCTTGTGTGCGTAGTCGAGCGCGGCCGGTATCGACCAAAGGAGAGCTCTCCGGTTCGGGTGGACTGTATCGAAGAGCCCGCAAAGGATGAGTTGCTCCAATTCGTCACGCTCCGGAAGAACCTTCGCTGCGAAGTCGAAGAACGACGTGAAACTCCGACTTTTGAATAGGTCGTTCCGAGCGGAAAACCGATCCTCAGGCGAAGGTTTGGAGTCGACCGACCCTAGTTCGGAGCGGGAGGCGGATAGCCTAGATCCTTCTCCAGTCATCGCCCCTAAGGGTGGGAGTTCGTGATGCTCCGATACCAAAAGTTGAATGCCACTGCGCTCTCTTTGGCTTCGATACGGAACCGAATGCAATGGCTGTCTCTGCACTTCCTCAGGCGTAGATTCCCCGACCGAATCCGCCTCGCGAACGTCCTCGAGAATCCTTTTTCGCGTTCTCTCGGACAGATTAGCGATCTGCTTCAAAGCGACCCGGATTCCGCCACCTGGGATAACGAGTCCGTTCTCGGCAACGTCCTCCACCGTGAACTCTTCATCGCTTCGATTCAGATCGGGGGGGAGGATGACCACTCCGCGCCCTCGCGCTTCATTGACGATCGTGCAAGGGCCGTAGTAACCCGCCGGCTGGGCTGAGAGAAGAGACGCAAAGTATTCCGATGGAAAGTTCTGTTGACAGTAGATCGAGCGGATCGAAACTTCCGCGAAGGCGAGGGCATGCCCTTCTGCGAATCCGTATCCCTTGAATCCGACGATGTAATCGACGACCTTCGCGGCGATCGGAGGGCTGAAGCCGCGTTCGACGATCTTGTGAGTAAGCTCAGAGGTGATCTCGGCCGTGAAATCCTCTCGTCGTTTCTTATAGATCGAATCGCGCAGATCCTCCGCCTGGCCACTGCTGAAGCCGCAAAAGGTCTGCAAAAGCTGGTCGACCTGTTCCTGAAATACGATGATCCCGTAGGTATGGCCGAGGATTTTCTCCAGCTCAGGGTGCTCGAAAGAATATTCCTCCTTCCCGAGTCGCCGCGCGATGAGCTGATTGAGCTTGACGGCGCCGCCAACTCCCGGACGAATTCCAGCCTGGACGAGGCTGGCATCGTGGAGATTCTGGGTCCTTAGCCGAACGTGCGCCTGGCGCATCGCAGGCGAAGCTGACTGCGGAACTCCTATCAATTCACCGGATCTCATCGCGCGGTATGTCTCGGGATCGTCGGTCGGGATGCGAGTAACGCTGAAGTCGGCCGAGTTGATGCGAACCCTACTCTCGGTACCGGAAAGCACATCTTGACCGCGAAGGCACAGAACGTCGAACTTGTCGAAAAAGTGTTTGGCGCTTCTCTTATCCCACTGGATGATCGACAGATTGCCAGATGGACGATTAGCCAGAGACGATCGACCATCTGGTTTCTCCGAAGTCCGAAAATCGTCGATCGTCAATCGTAAATCGTCAACTTTCGGAATCGAAGCCGACCACATGACGGGCACGGTGTCACAGATCGGCCTTGACGAGATGACCACCCCAGACGAATGAGCGCGGATGTTGCGCGGAACGTCCATCATCTTCTCTGCAAGCTGAAACACCCATTTGAACCGCTCCTTTGGAACGTGGCTGCCACGAAGCTCGGGACGCTGTTCGAGCGCGGACTCCAACTGATGCGCGGGAACGCCGCCATGGATACGCTTGGCAAGAAAACCGATTGTCTCGTTAGGCAATCCGAGCGCCTTGCCGACTTCTCTCACGATTCCTCTTGTGCAGTAAGCGCCGACGGCGGCGACCGTCGCGACGTTGGCATGACCGTATTTCTTGGTCAGATACTCGCGAACGTCGTCCCTGCGCCTTGCCTCGAAGTCGATATCGATGTCTGGCCTCTTGCTTCCGTCCACGGGTAGGAAGCGATCGAAATGCAGGTTGTGCTTGAAGCCGTCGATGCGTGAAAAGCCAAGGCAAAAGGCGACGGCCGAATCGACCACTGAACCCCGCCCACTGAACTGGATCTGATGTGCATCAGCCCACCGAACCATGTCGTAGGCGGCAAGGAAGTGCCGGGCATACCCGAGCCCGATGATTCGATCCAATTCATAGTCGAGCCTTAGCTTCAACTTTCGAGAGATCTTGTCGTGCCTCTGGTGCGCGCCCATGATCGTGATCTCCCGCAAAGCCTGATTGTCGTCGTGATATATTTGCGGCAATTCGGTTCGAGAAGGGAGAACATCGTCCTCGCAGCGACCGGCGATAAGCAGAGATTGCGATCTCTCCGTTGTTGCCTGGGCCGCGTTCCAGAACTCTTCCGGCGTTCGCAGGTATCGCTCCGCATTCAAAGCGCGCTCGGGTGAGCGCGAGATTTGAGGCTGTGAGGCATCACGCGGCACCTTGCGTCCGATAACCTCCTCAACCGTACACAGCGTATCGATGCAAGTGAGGATGTCCTGTACCGGAAAGTCCTGCGGCCTTGCATGCGTGACGAGGCCACCGGCAACAGGCTTGACCTTCAGGTTTTCCGCCAGCTCGAGTAAAAGCCGATTCGTCGCGATCTGCCAGGGAAGATAGGATTCTTCGATCTCGACGAAAACATTCTCTCGACCATAAAGATTGATCAGCCTATGAATCATCGACTCGGCGCCAGAGTAATCGCGGCGAATGAGGAGCCGATTCAACGGGCCAGTATCGCCCCCAGTGAGACAGATCAGGTCGTCACAAAAACTTTGTAGCCGCTCCCAAGAGCAAAGTGGAAACAGCCGCGGCTCATCGATATGACACAACGTGACCAGCCGAGATAGATTGGTGTATCCACGTTTTGTGCGTGCGATCAACACAAGCTCGCCACCTTCCGGCATTTCGAATGTTGCGCCGATCAACGGCTTTAACCCGTGTTTTCTGCAAGCCCTCGCGAACTCGACCGCACCAACCAATGACATGGGGTCGGTGATCGCGCAAGCGGTAAGCCCGAAGCTTGCTGCAATGAGGGGGATCTCCTCGGCAAGCATCGTTCCGCGGCCAAATGCATAACCGCTGTAGACATGAAGAGGAACGTATGGTTGTGCCGACGATCTTGCGATCTGAATTGGCTTGATTCCGCTATATCCAGTCAGCATCCCCCAGTCGTCCCTCCGGCACTCCCGATGGGGAACAACCAATGTCTTTTCTCTAAGCCTATCTTCGTAGTAGCTTTTCGGAAGATAACCGCACGCGGCAGATACCTTTTCGTCGCGAATCTTTCTCGCCCGTTCGCTGACTTCGATCGTGTTGTCTTCCTTATATTCCTGTTGCCCCGACACTCCGAGAGAGCCGATGCTCGGAAGCAAGCGTTCCTCTTCCCGGCGGATTCCTTTGTCGTCGACGTATCGGCAAACTTCGCGATAAGGCTCGTTCGACCACCACTCTCCTGCCTCTCGCCACATGGCGAGAACGTTACGCCCAGCCGGTGGCATCTTTCCAAGCCCTCAACACCTGTTTGCGTCGCGGTTCGACGATCTCCCCTCCGGTAATGATCGCGCGATCTCCAAAAGTCGTTCTGATGTGGCGGAATGCAGCCATCGCGCCTCTCTCGCGATCCGCTGAGGTCGTCCTGCCGGTTAGTTCCTGTTGGATTCGCTTAGACTCGGAAACATTCTCGATCCGAACCCGGATCGCCAGGATCGGTTCATCCGGAGGTCGCGCAATCAACAAACGAAGGCTCGCCAGCGCCGAGGCGAAGTTCTGAATCGGTTTACTGAAAACCCTCCTCCGGACTGTCGCGTTTAAAGTTTCGTGCTCGAACGTCACGACAACATCTTTTCCCTGCTTGTCCTCCTTACTCAGCCTCAGGCTCATTGCAAGCGCGAGTTCGCGAATAGCTGCGTCGAGAGTTTGCGTGTCTTCTACCAACCCTTCGAAAGGAATCCGTTCCGCAATCGAACGAGGAGGATAAACCGCCTCCACTGGCTCAAAGTAACGGCCTCGCGCACACATCTTGATATGGGTCGAAGCAACGCCGAACTGTGTGCGTAAGACACCCAACGGGATCTTTGCGACTTCTCCTATGGTTGCGTAGCCCAGGAATTCCAATCGCTCACGATGTTCCGGTTCGACCGGTGTAAGAAAACAGGTCTTCAGGGCAGCCAAAGAAGGCAAAGCGTTTGGGAGTTCGGAACGGGATAGATCGGATGCCAGCTTTGCGATCCACTTCGAGCAACCCATACCCGTGATCACGCGCATCTGAGCCCGCGCTTCAGAGAGGCTAAGGACAAGCTTCTTGGCGAGCATGTCAGGATCGGGATGGAGCGAGAGGTCGATGCAAGCGGAATGCTGCTCACATGGCTCGATGACGTCCGAATACTCCGTGCAGATATCCAACCAGGCTTTCTGAGACTGCCGGTAAGGCTCTTCTTCCCAAACCACGAATCTGGCTTCATGGAGAATTGCTTTGGCTTCGGAGAGAGCCATCCCGACGTAGACCTGCCGCTCGCGAACTAAGCGATCGATATCGATAACCCGCTTGTCGCGATAGATGACAAGCGGCTTCTTCCTGAGTCCCTCATCAGATGAAAGAAGCGTTTGAGCATAAAAGCCATCGAGGCGAAGGAAGAGAAAATGGTGCATATCTGTCTACTATTTCGATTATAGGACAAACCTGCCTGTTCTCCGCGAAAAAATGACGCAAGCACCACAACCCTCTCACTTCCAAACCCTGCTTCACCATCGCTGCTAGCCGGGTACCCTATGCCGACCCGGCATACTGGCGGCGACGAAACATAATCTCGAACAATGTCGAATGCAATTCGCAAGTCCTGAACAGATTCGACAATCCATTTTCGAATGATCGACATCAAAGGAATTCTCGATACGCTGCCTCACCGCTATCCAATCCTCCTAGTGGATCGAATTCTTGAAATTGAGCCTGGAAAGCGGATTGTAGGCCTGAAAAACGTTACGTTTAACGAGCCCTTTTTTCAAGGCCATTACCCCGGCGAACCGGTCATGCCAGGCGTCCTTATTCTCGAAGCGATGGCTCAAGCAGGCGCAATCCTTCTCCTCACGGACCATCAGTACAAGAACCGGATCCCATTGTTTGGGGCGATCGACCACGCAAAATTCAGGCGAATCGTGTCACCGGGTGATCAGCTCATCTCAACTCTGGAGCTGGAATGGTTTCGTGGCACCGTTGGAAAGATGAAAGGAACAGCAACCGTCGAGGGTCAAGTCGCCGCAACCATGGAAGCCACCTTCAAGCTGATGGACTAACGAACCCTTGGCAAGAATCCACCACTTAGCTTCAGTCGATCCCGGTGCCGAACTCGCCGACGACCTAACCATCGGCCCGTTTTGCTACATCGAATCCGGGGTGAAGATTGGCAGCGGTTGCGTACTGGACTCTCATGTCACCGTCAAAAGCGGCACGACGATCGGCGCCAACAACGCGATCGCGCAGGGCGTCATAATCGGCGGCGATCCCCAAGATCGAAAATATGCCGGCCAGCCGACGTTCCTCGAGATCGGCGACGAAAACGTTATCCGCGAATACGTAACGATCCATCGGGCGAGTCAGGAAGGCCAGTACACGCGAGTCGGGAGCAATTGCTACCTCATGGCCTTCGTCCACATCGGCCACGATTGCCAGGTTCACGATAACGTCACGATCACGAACGGCGTCGGAGTGAGCGGGCACTGCACGATCGAAGAGATGGTGACCATCGGAGGGATGTCCGCTCTTCACCAATGGGTGAGGATCGGCAAAGTCGCGATGGTTGGCGGTCTCAGCCGTATCGTTAAAGATGTCCCGCCTTTCATGCTCGCCGAGGGACCGGATCAGCTTGTTCACGACATCAATGCGATCGGGTTGCGGCGCTACGGAGTGACTCAGGAAAACCGCCTCGCTCTTCACAAGGCCTGCAAGCTCCTATTCAAATCACAACTCGGCCTCACCAATGCCATGGAAACGGTGCGTCGGGAAGTCCCCCTGACGCCTGAAGTTCAATACCTTCTGGCATTCGAAGAGCGCCGGTTCAAGGGAAAGAACGGCCGCGGCGATCAGCTGTGAACTGGAGCGGCGAAGGGCGGATCGATGTATTCTTCACCTGGTGAATCGGAACCGAAGGTGGCTCAGGCGTGGGATTGGAACCCTGTTGATGGTCGCCATCGCATTCTCGGTCTGGTTCTACGGCCCATTAGCATACGGTCTTTGGAAGCGCGGCTTCTTTGACCGTCCTGCGGCGGCCCATGATTACAAGGGTTCCAGCACCGAGAACCTAAAGTTCATACGGACGGCTCTTCTTGGATATGAAGAATCCGAAGGGCAGTTTCCGCTCGGACCCGGTTGGATGGACGCGATCCAAAACCGGCTTGGCTCGGATGACTTGAAGAAGGGCGAAGCCGTTAAGAAGCTCGTTGCCCCTGAAGACGAGGGGAAACCAGAGGCATATGGATATGCCTTCAACGACGCTCTCAGCGGCAAGTTCTACGGCGACATCAAAGACCCGAAGACGCCGATGGTTTTTGAATCCGGTGCAACCGGCCGGAACGCCCACGGTGATCCTGCGAAACTGCGTAAGCCGGGAGGGCTTGTGATAACGGTCGGAGGCGACATCGAGCACTAGCTGACCAATGCGAACCTACGGAGCAACCGGCAACCAACAACGGTAATCTCTTTCCAAGCATGTCCGTCGCCATCAACCGCGAAAACTTCGTCTGGCACAAGCTTCATTCGCTCTCAGGAATCATCCCGGTTGGTTTCTACATGCTTCAGCACCTAACGCTGAATTCCTTTTCGCTCGCTGGTGAAGCTCACTTCAACGGCGTCATCGCGTTTTTCGGAAGCATTCCGTGGTACGTCCTGCTCGCGATGGAGGTCCTCCTGATCTGGATGCCTCTGGCATTCCATGCGGGCTATGGGTTACTGATCACGAACCGCGGCGAGAGCAACTATTTCGGCAACTACAGGTGGTCTCAGAACAGGATGTATATGCTGCAGCGATACAGCGGCGCCTTCCTATTCCTCTTTCTGATCTTTCACGTTTCGATGACTACTGGCCGCAAGTACGTGACCGGCGACGATCACCTCATCATGTATGCCGAGTGGCAAAGGATGCTGAGTCAAGCGGGATACCTGCTGACAGTCGTTTACCTCCTGGGTGTGTTAGCGGCGAGCTACCACCTGTCATATGGCGTTTGGAATTTTTGCATCCGCTGGGGCATCGCGATCGGTGATCAAGCCCAGGCACGAGTTCAGCGGTTTTCCTTTTGGATGTTCGTCGCGGTGACCCTGCTCGGCTGGGCCGCCCTAGCCGGCTTTTTCCTTCACACCCCGGCCGCATCCGTAAGCGTTTGAGCGCCCACCCTAAGTCTTCCGAACCCGCCTTACTTGATCGACCTCGGCCGAACTCCCGTCACATCCACGTGCCGGCCATGTCGAACCACGAAGTCCGGTTTCCCAGCTCCCGTCACACCGATTTGTCGCCCGATGACCTGAGAGGCGTCGTCGATAACGAAAGCCGGCCGATAATCGGCTCGATCGAGGCTGACCGTGAACCCCTTGATGGTAAGACCTCTGACGTGGCGTACGTAGAGAGCCCATGCTGGCAATTCGCCGAACATCGAGTACTCAGGGTAATTCTCGACGCGCTCCGGGACCGTCGCAAGGGCTTCAACTGGGCGGCTTGCAACTTGCGGGGATCCTCCTCCCGGCATGTGGATCCGGATGTTTTCGAGGAGAACGCCTTCAATGGGAACTTCAGGATGCCCGACGATCGATGAAGGGTAAACGTTGTGGGGCTCCGTGTATTCGGGGCCGTGGAAGGGATAGCCTTCGTCGGGACGCCCGGCCGGAACCTCCACGTCCATGTTTCGGAGAACGACCCTCCGAACGCGACCGACCGGCGCTTTCAAGTTCCGGTGGCCGAGCCGGATAAAAAAGGCGTTGCCCGTGTGCGTGGCCTTGACATTCGAAACGACGACGTCTTCCAGGATGCCCCCGTCCACGGACTCCAGAGCAACCGCCGACCTAAAGGTGTCTCGAACCTGGATTCCGCTAATCCTGATATGCCGGAAGCCGCCATGGGAGGAAGTCCCGAACTTGATCGCGCTGGCGCTGCTTCTGATCCGACAATTATCGACCGTCACGTGTTCGCAAGCTGTTTCCCTCCGGTCCGACTTGAGACAGATGCCATCGTCGTCCGCGTCGATGTCGCAGTTCGAGACGTGCGAGTCCTTGCAGTCCAGGATATCGACGCCGTCGTTGTTCCAGTAAGTCTTACTGTCGACTTTGATGCCCTTAATGTCGAGCCCGATGCAGTCCCGATACGTCTGGACCCAGCAGCACGAGTTCTTGATCGTGACTCCCTCGATCCGCACGCCTCGGCACGAGTCCATTTCGATGATCTCAGGACGGTCGAGCTCGGAGGGCCTCCATCCTTTCGGCGGGATCTTGAGCTCGCCAATTCGTACCAGCCTCAGAACGTCGTTCGCCAGAGCCGCCCCTTGACCATCGATCGTTCCCGAGCCGGTGATCGACACGTCTTCCAGGTTCTGGGCCAGCAACAGCGCGTACCAAACCCCCTTTTCGTAGTCGTGCCTCCGGGCGCTCCCGAGGAGGACGGCGTCCTTCTCGAGCCGAAGCTCCACATGGGATCGGAGACGCAATGTGCCGGAAAGAAATCTTCCCGCCGGTACCAGGACGATTCCATGACGGCCGGCAGCGGCTTTGTCGATCGCCTTCTGGATTGCCAGAGTGCACATTGTCGTGCCGTCACCGATCGCGCCGAAATCCCTGATGTCGATCGGGCCGGGAAAAGCAAGGGCGATCAGCGCGGAAAGCATGCGAGGTCAGAATAGCCCAACCCACTGAGTAATGGATTCTCTCCACGACCGGGACGACACTAGCACGGTCCCCTTTCCAGATTCAATGTTGCCATCGATCCAGGCTGACTTCCTCGTACAGACACTCTGACCCGATCCTACGATTTGGGGAATGATCACGGAGATATTGCCGGGTTATTCCATCACAACGGCGATGGCATCCACGACCTGCTGCACGCTGGGCAGCGCCGCGTACTCGTAGATCGGGTTGTAGCCGACGTGGACGTCGTCCCGCGCCACCAGTTGAGGAGGCGATAGGAACAGATTCCAGCGCTCCGGGATCCGGGTCATCTCGGCGACGACCGCCTGCCCGATGCCGCAAGTTTTCGTGTCCTCATGGACGACGACCAGCCGTCCCGTTTTCGCCACCGATGCTGTGATCGATTCATAGTCGATCGGAACGATCGACCGCAAATCGATGATCTCGATGCTCGATCCCGATTTTGCCGCCGCCTCCGCGGCAAGCTCGATGCAGTTCCCGTAAGCGACGAGGGTGACGTCCGCCCCCTCCTGCACAATTCGCGCCTTTCCAAAGGGCACCGGCGCCACCTCGCCAACATCCACGTTCATCCTAAAGATGTGCTTCGGTATCAAGATGAAAGTCGGATCATCGCCGTGGATAGCGGTCCAGAACAGACCCGCCGCATCCTCCGGTGTCGAGGGGATCGCGACTCGAATGCCCGGTGTATGGGCGAGATAGGCCTCATTGGACTGGCTATGCCATAGCGAGCCGCCCGGCAGGTATGCACCGCAAGGAGCGTAAACCACCAGCGGACACTTCCAGTGGCCAAATGAGCGCCAGCGCAAGCTGCTCATGTTCGTGACAACCTGATTCCAGCCGGGAGCGAAGAAGTCTATGAACTGCAGCTCGAAGACCGGCTTCCAGCCGTAACTCGCCATCCCCACCGCGGCGCCGAGAATCGTCGCCTCCGCGAGAGGCGAATTGAAGACCTGGTTCGGAAACGCCTCGCTTAGGCCCTTCGTAAGTCCGAAGACCCCTCCCTTGGGATCTTCGATGTCCTCGCCGAAGAAGATCACCTTGGGATCGTTTTCAAGAGCTTTCTTGAAGGTCTGGTTGATGGCGGAGACCATGGTCATCTTCTGGCCGCCCTTTATCGGCGGGGCCTCCGCTTTCGGCTCCTCGCCAAAGTTGTGAAGCATTACCTCGCCGGCTTTCGGGTCCTGCTCTTTCTCCGCTCTGAGATAATCCTCATCGACGATCTTCGAGACTTCCTCCTGGATCGCCTCGAAATTGGCCTGGTTTAGTTCGCCGGTCGAGATCAAGTCCTCGGCGAGAAGCCGGATCGGATCTCGGTGCATCATCTCCTCGATGTCCTCGAGCTTGCGATACACGCGGTGGTCGTCGGAGGATGTGTGGGAGGAAAGCCGGTCCAGATCGGCCCAGATCAAAGTCGGCCCGTCGCCATTTCGAGCCTTATCGATTGCCGCGTTCGCCGCGTTCCGAACGTTGTCGACCTTTCGCGCATCGATCTTGACGACCGCGTCCTCGGCGATGATGCCGAGATGAAAGGGCAGGAAGCGCTCGGTCGGAGTCGAGATCCCGTACTTGTTGTCCTCGACGACCATGACTACCGGTAGCTTCTCCTGAAAGGCAAACGCGACCGCCTCGTAGAACTCACCCTGTCGAGCCGCCGCGTCGCCGACGGTAGCGAGGGCAATGGCGTCCGAGCCCTCCAGCTTCATCGACCACGCCGCACCGCAAGCGGGGATCATATTGCCGCCAGTCGGAGTGCAGACCGAGAATACGTTGTGCTCGCGGCTGCTGTAGTGACCGGGCATTTGGCGGCCACCGCTGCTGGCGTTGCGCTTAGCAAAGTAGGCGAGCGCCAGATCGTAGTTCGAGAGCCCCCTCGCGAGCATCAGCGCTCGATCCCGGTAGTAGGGGAAGATACAGTCGTCCGGTCCCATGGCATAGGCGAACGCGCCCAGTGCTTCGTGGCCCATTCCGCTGACCTGGAACCAGCCCTTGCTCTGCCTAAGCAGGATGCCTTCTCTCCGGTCGCCTTCCCTGCTCAGCATCATGAGCTTTAGAAAGTCGAGCTTGTTCATAGCTTTTTGGGCGGGCGCCAATGACATTGTTTCGGGACCTCTTTGTCGGGAAATGACCGGCGAACGGCTTCGGAAAATTATACCGGCCAGCCTCGCCTAGAGCGCGAGGCGACGGCAATCCCCGTCACCCACTCCCGTCCTCATCCTCTCACCCCCTCACCCCCTCACTCCCATCACTCCTTCACTCCATCACTCCATCACTCCAACACTCCATCACTCCATCACTCCTTCACTCCATCACTCCTTCACTCCATCACTCCATCACTCCATCACTCCATCACTCCAACACTCCACCACTCCTTCACTCCATCACTCCATCACTCCAACACTCCAGCACTCCATCACTCCGCCACTCCAACTCCCGCGTCACCCGGTAATCTCTGGACATGTCCTTCATCGTCGACATCTCCGCTCGCGAAATCCTTGACAGCCGTGGCAATCCCACCGTGGAAGTCGACGTTATCCTTGAAAGCGGAGCCTTCGGACGGGCCGCGATCCCCAGCGGCGCCAGCACGGGCCAGTTCGAAGCTGTCGAGCTAAGGGACGGCAACGCCAAGCGATATCTTGGTAAGGGTGTTTTGAAAGCCGTCGACAATGTCAACGACATCATCGCCCCCGCCCTGCTCGATCGCGACGCGACCGACCAAACGGCGATCGACGCCTCGCTGCTCGAACTGGATGGCACGCCGAACAAAGGAAAGCTGGGAGCGAACGCGATCCTCGGCGCTTCCTTGGCCTGCGCTAAGGCAGCCGCGGCCGAAACCAAGCTTCCGCTATTTCGCTATGTCGGAGGCGTTACCGCGAACGTCCTTCCCGTCCCGATGATGAACATCCTGAACGGAGGCAAGCACGCGGACTCGAACGTCGACTTCCAAGAGTTCATGGTGCTGCCGGTGGGATTTGACGGCTTCACCGAAGCTTTGCGAGCGGGCACGGAGGTCTTCCACTCGCTGAAGTCGGTCCTCAAGAAGAAGGGGCTAAACACCGGCGTCGGCGACGAAGGCGGTTTCGCACCGAGCCTCGAAAGCCAGGATCTAGCGTTCGACTACATCATCGAGGCAATCCAGAAAGCGGGATATGAGCCCGGCAGGCAGGTCTTTCTCGGCATCGATCCCGCGGCAAGCGAGTTCTTCGAGAATGGGAAATACGTCTACAAAGCCGGCGCCGTCCGAGAAAGGTCGGGTCCCCAACAGGTGGAATATCTCGCCTCGCTGACCCAAAAGTATCCGCTGATCTCGATCGAGGATGGCTGCGCCGAGGACGATTGGGACACTTGGAAGGGTCTCACCGATGCGATCGGAGATAGGGTCCAGATAGTGGGCGACGACCTCTTCGTTACGAACGTCGAACGCCTCGCTCGCGGCATCAAGACCGCCACCGCCAATTCGATCTTGATCAAGGTCAACCAGATCGGCACTCTGACGGAAACGTTGGCCGCCGTCGATATGGCTCGACGCGCCGGCTACACGAGCGTCATGAGCCACCGTTCCGGCGAAACCGAAGACACCACTATTGCTGACCTCGCGGTCGCAACCAACTGCGGCCAGATCAAAACCGGCGCTCCGAACCGGACGGACCGCGTCTGCAAGTACAACCAGCTGCTTCGCATCGAAGAGATGCTCGGCGCCACCGCCGTATACGCCGGAGCCTCGGGGTTCGGGAAGCTGGCGGCCGGACTTGGATCGTAGGCCCCAGCCTAACGATTTCACACCGATGTCAGGGCTCGTTCAGAAAGCGTCCAGATAGCTGCCTCATCGTCAACAGGCAAGCGCGACGATTCGCCGCGCATGAGGTTAAGCAATGATCTTACGCACAAAACTCCTGGTGGGTACGGCTCTGGCAGCCGTGGCCGCTCCCTTCGCCTTTATTGGGGTCGGACACACCTCCGACCACGCCGACACTCCCGCCATCGCCGCATCCCCCGGCACCGACCTAAGCGACGTCTACATTTTCCCAAGCGCAACCGACAGCGACAAGGTCGTACTCGCGATGAACGTCCATCCGCTGATCGGCCCGGGACAGGGCCTGAACGTCTCGTTCGACCCCAACGTTCTTTATCAATTCAAGATCGACAACACGGGCGACGCGGTTGAAGACCTTGTAATTCAGGCTAAGTTCGAGGGTGAGGGGCGCAATCAGCGTTTCTTCCTAATCGGCCCTACAACCCCCGCGACAACGGGGGGCCTCAACACGATCGCATCGGGATCGTTCGTTGAGGGCCGAATCAACACGGTCACAGAGGGACCTCGAGGGATGAAGGTCTTCTGCGGAGCCCGGGAAGATCCGTTCTTTATCGATCTCGAGCAACTCTTCACGATCTTTCCTGATCGAGCAACGCCGCTTACCGGAACCCCGATCAGTAATCCCAACACTCCGCAGGCGTCGGGCTTCCGCTCGCCAAGCCAAGCCGTGGACTTCCTTTCCAATGGCGGCTTCAATGTTCTCTCGATTGTGGTCGAACTGCCAAAGCGTTGGCTGATGGGTCTGCACGGCAGCAATGTCATTGGGTTATGGGCGACGACAAACGTCAAGCACGGCTTCCAATACGCACAGATGGATCGCCTGGCGCGGCCCGTGGTCAACGAAGTCTTCGCAACGGTTGCAAACAACCGGCATGAAATCAACGACCTCGATCAGCCCAGAGACGACCAGTTCAACCTCGCGAACGACATCCAGGGCTTCATGACATTCCCAGCCGGAAGGTCTCAAGCGATCACGGATGTGGTGAAGTCTGTTCTCGTGCCCGACGTCATGAAGGCCAATCTCAACGGCGACGGGGCCGCATACCTCGGATACGAGACCGGCGGCGCAACGGGAGGCACGTTTGGCGGTCGTGCCTTGAGCGACGACGTCGTCGACATCTCGCTGGGCGCCATCTTTGGTAACACCATTCCCGCGCTGGGACTGGCGCCGGACGACGGGCACGAACTCCCTTCGTTTACGACCGATAACGTGGGACCAGGCGGAAAGCACTTCCTGCCGTTCTTCCCGTACCTCGGAGATCCCCGCTAGAAAGTCCGATCACAGCCCATAGGGCTTGCAGGCCAGCAAGACCTATGGGCATCCCCGGCAACTAATCAACATGAAACCTTCCATCGCTCTCGCCACAATCGGAACCTGCATCGTCCTCGGCTGGGTCGGCGTTGCCATACGGATGGCCGGCGCCACCGATCCATTTCCTTGGCAGCCGGTCGGCCATGAGGCATTTGATCCCCAGCGCAAGGATCGAGATATCGAGTTCCACGAGGGCCGCGTCAAGCGCGATCCGGGCGGCGCAATCGGATGGTCCATGCTGAGCGGAGCCTATTTGGCTCGCGCTCGAGAGAGCGATTCGTACGGGGATGCGCTTCGATCGGAAGAAGCCGCGCGCAAGTCTCTCGCGCTTCGGACATTGGGCAATCTAGGCGCCCAAACCCGGCTTGTCAACGCCCTCCTCCAGGAGCACCGCTTTGCGGACGCCCTGGCTGCGGACGAGAAGGCGCTTCCGCTCTGGGGGCCTGAGCCCGAGCTCAATCAACTCCATGCCGACATCCTGATCGAGATCGGTCGTTACGAGGACGCTCGTAAGGTCATCTCCAGCCTGCCCCAAGCATTCGACAACCCATCCGGCGAAGCGGTCATTGCGCATTTGCAGCTCACCGAAGGTAAGCCGGACATAGCCCTTGAAACCTTGCGAAAAGCCTATCGCGAGGTCGACGAGAACGCCGGAGCAAGCGCCGAGAGTCTCGCTTGGTTTGCGGAGAAGTGCGGAGAATGCTTGCAAAGTGCGGGAAAGACCGCGCAGGCGTGCGACGCTTTCCGACAGACCCTGACTCTCTACCCAAGAAACTACAAGGCGCTTGCTAACCTAACGCGGATTGCCGCCTCGAAGGGTGAGTGGGGCTCGGTGATCGATCTTGGCGACCAAAGCAACGCAATTGCACCGATGGCCGACATTCTTGCCCTCGTCGGGGACGCGCACGCCAAGCTCGGCCGGCCCGATGCTGCCGAAGGGTCTTACCGAGAAGTTGTCGCCTTAGCCGG
Source organism: uncultured Fimbriimonadaceae bacterium (assembly GCA_964576205.1). Lineage (GTDB taxonomy): Bacteria > Armatimonadota > Fimbriimonadia > Fimbriimonadales > Fimbriimonadaceae > JAEVZK01. Next base: position 15,845 of record CAZNUL010000020.1, read on the forward strand.
CAAACCGGCCGGCCCATCCAATGGGTTGCATGAATTTGCCGGCGCCGCAGGCGGCCACGGCCACACGCTAGACCGGCAATACGCAATGTTCTGCGCGGATCACAATCGCGATCTCGAAAGCGGTTACGCCTGCGCTCTGAGGGAAATGCAGGTCCGTCGCGATGTCTTCGCCTACGACACTTTTGCTTGGATCTGCCTTAAGCGCGGAGATGCGCCCGAAGCGCTGCTCGCCATTGACAGGGCGCTTGCCAAGGGCACGAGGGACGCCTCGATGCTCTATCACGCAGCCTTGATCAATTCCGCCAACCATCGTCCGGCGCAGGCCGCCGACTTCGCCAGAAGAGCCATCGACCTACACGGGACGCTGACTCCCGATCAGGTTGCGGAGGTGCGGTTTCTGACCGCCTCATAGGCCATGCACATTCCCGACGCCTATCTAAGCCCGATCACGCAGCTCGCCGGCGCGCTCGTCATGACGCCTATGCTGGCGATCGCGACTCGCAAGACGCGCGGATCGCTCAGCACAAAACAGGTTCCCCTCGTATCGGTGGGCGCGGCGTTCTGCTTCGCGGTTCAAATGTTCAATATCCCCGCTCTGGGAGGCACGACCGCACACGCCCTGGGAACCGCCCTGCTCGCGATCCTTCTCGGCCCCTGGACGGCCCTTCTGACAATGACCTTGACGCTTGCCGTCCAGGCCCTCTTTTTCGGTGACGGTGGAGTCCTCTCTCTCGGCGTGAACGCGATCGACATGGCTCTGGTTCCGGCCTTTATCGCCGACGGGATCTACCGGCTTCTTGCCAGATCGCACGCTACGATAGCCGCTGGGGCCGCGGCTTATGCCGGGACCGCCGTCGCATCTCTAAGCGCCGGAATTATCCTTGGCGTCCAGCCAATCATCGCGCATGACGTATCCGGGCATGCGATCTACTTCCCGTTTGGTCTAGGAACTTCGATTCCGGCGATGGTCTATACCCACCTGCTGATCGCGGCTCCCGCCGAGGCGATCATCACCATTTCAGCTCTCGCCTACCTAAGGAGGAACTTTCCGGAGTTGCAGGGCCAAGCCACAAAGCGATTTGGCTGGCAGCGCCCGAGGCTGTCTCGCGCCCTTGCCACCGTCCTCATGTTAACGCCACTCGGCTTAATTGCCGGAGGCAGCGCGTGGGGCGAGTGGGATGCAGGAGCCGTCAAGGAACTCGTCGGCTACGTTCCCAAAGGCGTCGCCAACGCCACGCAATTGATCCATCCTATTCTTCCGGACTATGGGCTTCCGAACACGCATGGAAATCTTTGGGAGATCGCCGGATACCTTCTATCCGCGGTGGTCGGCGCCACTTTGGTCGCGCTCGTAACCCGCTCCGTAGTCACCCGGGGAAAGGATCCCCTGCAGGGCCCCGAAGTGCGACTGGCACCAGGAATCGTCATCCCCAGGTGGTTAACAGAGCGGAACCCTATGCCGCCGGCTCCCAAAAGGAGCTCCAAGCCGTGGATCGAATCGATGCTCCTGCGAATGCGATCCACCGTCGAAGAAGCCGTGGTCGCCGAGAAGGTTGCCCGGACGCCGGGACTCATTCAAAGGCTCCCGGCAAAGCCAAAGGCAATTCTTGCTCTGTGCGGACTGATATCGATCGCCATGGCTCGTTCGCCCGAAACACTTGGCATCGCAGTGGTCGCGATCTTTATCGCCGCGGCCGTTTCGCGGGTCCCCATTTGGCGATTCTTGATCCGAGTCGCGTCTTGCGTTGCTTTCTTCGGCATCTTTGCCGCGCTACCCTTAGCCTTCACTCGTGGGCATACGGTCGTCGCTGCTGGATCGCTGAAGCTGACCGACACCGGCCTCCAAGCCGCATCCGTGATGCTTCTTCGCCTCGCCTGTGGGATCGCCCTCACTCTCCTTTGGACTCTCACCACGCGGTGGCAGGACCTGGCCTCGTCGCTTCGAAGACTTGGCCTGCCTGCTTTTTTCTGCACCGGGATTACCCTGGCCTATCGCTATCTCTTCGTGACGATGGAAACCCTCGAAGAGATGGCAATCGCCCGACGAAGCCGGCAAATTGGCTTCCTCGAAAAGCAACAGGCCCGCGGGTACGCCGGAGCGGGAGCCGCAATTCTGTTCGCAAAGAGCTTCGCATTTACCGAAGAGGTCCACATGGCCATGCGTTCGCGATGCTTCGACCTGTCCGCCAAACGATCGAAGTCCAAGTCTACGATCCTCCTCGACCAAGGCCCTTCCCAACCACGGGCTGCCTCTCGCGTCATTCCCGAGCTAACCCTCGCCGATCCAAACTCCTGACCAAGGAATCGATACTCCAAATACAAAGATGTTTAAGATTAAGGAAGTCTCCTTCAGCTACCCAGACGGCGTAGTCGGCCTATCACATGTAAGCGCCGACATCGGCGCCGGCGACCGAGTAGCCATCGTCGGCGCGAACGGCAGCGGCAAGTCGACCCTGTTACGAGCAATCAACGGCCTAGTCGAACCCACGGCCGGAACAATTTGCTTCGAGGGCCGCCCGCTCACCGACAGGGCCCTTCGCGAGCCCCTGTTTCAGCAGGAGTTTCGAAGCCGCGTCGGATTCGTGTTTCAGGATGCCGACGCCCAGCTGTTCAATGCGACCGTTTCGGAAGAAATTGCCTTTGCGCCCTCCCAACTCGGTCTTCCTCCGAGAGAGCTAGCGTCACGTGTCGAGGACGTCATGGCCTTTCTCGGCATCTCACACCTAGCGAACCGAGCGCCGTTCCGGTTGAGCGGCGGCGAGAAACGGAAAGTTGCGATCGCCTCCGTGCTCGCGATGAATCCCGATGCGATCCTATTCGATGAACCCGTCGTGGGGCTCGATCCGCGATCACAAGATTGGCTTGTGAGGACCCTAAACGAGCTTCAGGATGCGGGCAAGACAACCATTGTCGCCACTCACTCGTTGGAAACCCTGCCGCTCATCGCCGATCGCGCCCTTGTCCTCGGCGAGGATCACCGCCTACTTGCCTCGGTCCCAGTCGAAGTCATGCTCGACGATGTACCCCTGATGCGCCGGGCGAACCTGATCTCGGACACAGTCAGCCTGCACGAGCCGGAGATATGTCTAAACTAACTGGAACCGGCCTAGGCGTCCGGCACGTGAGGGGCGGCGCTGCGAAGCGCGCCTTTATCGTGCTTTGTCTCCTCGCCGTCTCGTTCGCTCAGGCCGGAGCCTTAGGATCATGGCTCCCGGAATGGGCGCCCGGCAGAGATGGGCAAGCAACCACCAGTACGGAGCGTTCAAATCGCTCCGTACGACGACAAATCGAGCGCCAATACCAGAATTGGGCGACGGCTGCCCTCACCAACGATGTCGACGGGGTTCTCTCGATTCTCGCTCCCAGCTACACTCTGACAACGTTCGACGGCAAGGTCATCCCCCTCGAAAAGTACGAAGTCAGCCTCCGCAAGAGAAAGGCCAGCGGTCAGAAGCCGGACGGGTATAAGACATCTATCGAATCTCTCGACGTAAAGGGAGATGGCGCCGTGGTGATTTCGTTGGAGACTTCGATCAAAGACACTCCCGATCCGATCACAAACAAGATTCAAAAGCTCGTCCACGTCCATCAGTACCGCGACACCTGGTCGCACGAATCGGGATCCTGGAAGCTTGTAAGCACGGTCACCCTCGTCGAGAAGACGAGCGTCGCGAAGTCTTGAACGATGAATGATGAAAGTGATGAATCGTAATCGGTAGTTCATCGCTCATCATTCATCGTTGAATCATGATTCTCAAGCGTTTTTTTGAGGAGTCCCTCGCCCATGCGAGCTACCTGATCGGCTGCCCCGGCGCCGGCGAGGCAATCATTATCGATCCCGGGCGTGACGTCGGCATCTATCTCGACGCCGCAGCGTCTGAGGGGCTGCGGATCGTAGCCGCCACCGAAACCCACATCCATGCCGACTTGCTTTCCGGCAGCCGCGAACTTACCAAGCGAACCGGCGCGACGCTTTATCTTTCGGGCGAAGGCGGCCCCGACTGGCTGTATCAGATTGATAATGAATCCTGGAATGTCGATCCCGGCCGCATCAAACTCGTCAAAGATGGCGACGAGATTCGAGTCGGGGCAGTTCGAATCCGGATTAGCCACACTCCGGGACACACGCCGGAACACATCAGCTTTGTCCTGACCGATATCGCGACATCGCCCGAACCGGCGATGGTCTTCACCGGTGATTTTGTCTTCGTCGGCGATGTCGGCCGCCCGGATCTTTTGGAGAACGCGGCCGGGATCAAAGGGACCATGGAGCCCGGCGCTCGCTCGCTTTATGGCTCGCTTAGCAACTTCAAGCAACTCCCCGATCATCTCCTTCTTTGGCCCGCTCACGGAGCGGGCTCGGCCTGCGGAAAGAGCCTTGGAGGCGTTCCCGTTACCACCCTCGGATATGAGAAGATGGCCAACTGGGCCCTTCGGTCAGGCTCGGAAGCCGCGTTCGTTCGGGAGGTGCTCTCTGGACAGCCGGAGCCGCCTGTTTACTTCGCAGTCATGAAGCGGATGAACAAAGAGGGCCCCCCTCTTCTGAGCGAGGCTTCGACGCCGGTCCGCGTTGAAGTCTGCCCCAGCGCCTCTGAGCCCGGGCCGCTGACGATTGACATCCGGATGCCGCCCGAATTCGCGGCTCGTCATGTTCCGGGAACCACGAACCACCCTCTGTACAAGAACTTCACGAACTGGGCAGGTTGGCTCCTTCCATACGATCGGGATCTCCATTTGATCGCCGACTCCGAAGCCGACGTGCGAGAGGCCGTGCGTCGTCTCTCCCTCATCGGCCTGGATCGGGCCGTGTCGTGGTCGGGTCCTGAAGTGCTGGATTTGCTGCCACAGACGGAGAGCTACCGCCAAGGTTCTTTCAAGGACGGCGTCGCCGACGGATCGGTCCTGCTTGATGTTCGGAATCAATCGGAATGGGACGAAGGCCACGTACCTGGCGCCGTCCATATCCCACTCGGCTACCTGAGAGATCGCGTGAGCGAGATACCGAGGGACCGGACCATCGCCATCTACTGCGAAGCCGGTGGACGATCCCCGATCGCCGCCAGCGTCCTCCAAGCTGCCGGCATTAATAATGTCGTCGACCTCGAAGACGGATACGACGGGTATCTGCGGAGCGGCTGATGACGGTTGGTGAACCGGAGGACAGCTCGGACCGGTGAACTTCCGTCATCGACCGGCGATCTTCGGCCATCATAGTTGGCATGCCCTCAGCCGAGCTGCGCCGACTCCATAAGCTTCACCTCATCGACACAGCACTGCAAGACATCCGCAAAAGAGCGGCCGCGCTTGACCCGGGCCGCAAAACCGCGGCCGAAATCCAGAGCCTAGAGAGGCAGCTCGATGAGTCCTCCGCCCGGAAGCTCCAGTCCGAACTAACGGACCTCGAACTAAAGCAGAAGTCTTTTGAGGACAAGATCAAAAAGTTCGACAAGGAGCTTTACGGCGGCAAAGTCGTCAACCCGCGCGAGGTCGAGGCGATTCAGAAAGAAATCGCCATTCTGAAGCGGCAGCGCGGCGACCTGGATGGTCGCATTCTCGAAATCTGGGAGGAGCTTCCTCCCGCCAAGGAGCAGTCCGAGCAGCTAGAAAAGGCGCTTGCCCAGCGAAAGCTGCTTCTTGCCCAGGAGCAGAAGGCCGCGCTCCAGGCCAAGGGGCAACTCGAGGCCGAATTCAAGTTAAAGTCCAGCGAACGACCTCAGGCGGCGAAAGATATCCCTCCTACTCTCCTTGCTCGATATGAATCGATACGTCAAAGGCACGCAGGCGTCGGAATGGGCGTCGTCGACGTCAGAAAGAAGAGTTGTGGGGCGTGCGGCACATCGCTCCCGACCCGAACGATCGAGGCTATCAAAGAGGACAAAGTAGTGACATGCGAATCCTGCCACCGGATCCTGTATTACTCGGAAGGCGCGGTGTGAACGCGGTCATAAGGGCCGCCGCACTCTGTGTGGCTCTCCTCGCAACGAGCTGCGCCAAGTTTCCCGCGGTATCCGGTGGCCAGAATATCCATCTCGTTTTCACGATGACGGTGGCCGGCCACATCCAAGACGGCACCCAACCCGGAGAAGTCCCTTTCATCTACATGGTTGCCGTTAACCCATCGACCGATCTCTTCCCGACGGTGACGGGTCCTGAACCGGTTGTCGCGGCGCCTTGGGGCAATGGGTTTGTCGCCGGAAATGCCACGGCCTTCATCCAATACTATTTGCAACAGGGTGCGCCATTTGCGGTTTGGACCTTCACCACGCCCGACCTCCTTCAGTACGCCCAATCCGGCAATGTGATCAACTCGTCAGGTCCGAATGGCGGCGCGACCATCCAGTTCGAAATCGATATTTCGGAGGTGACGCCGAGCGGCGTCCTTCCCGCCAACCTCCAATCGATCCAGGTTAATTTTCTCACCATGGATCGAGCGCCAACCGGCAGCTTTTCAGGATCGAAAACTTGGGATGCTCTCGGCGACAGCCGCGACCCCAACACCGTCAACGACTATGTGCGAATCCCACTAACCTCCAGCCGGATTTGGACAAATTCCGACTTCCAAGACCTGGAGCCCTCCGGCGACTGCCCTAATCCGAACTTGGATATCGTGAACTGGTCGGTGGAAGTACGCAAGCCATGATCGGGCGGCTTGTAGACTTCTAGCCCGTAACCGAACTCCAAGCCGCTTCACCATAGGATGATCGCCGACACGCCACAGGACCCCAGCGACAAGCCACAAGTCAGCATCTTGCTGACCTGCTACAACCACCTTCACTTCTTGCCTGAAGCGTATCAGTCGATCCTGGACCAGACCTTCACCGACTATGAGATCATTGCCTTGGACGATGGTTCGTCCGACGGGACCCGCGAGTGGCTTAAGGCACGCGAAGGCGGAAAGCTCCGCTGCGTCTTCAACGAGAAGAACCTTGGCACCTACGCGACGTTGAATGTCGGGCTCTCGCTGGCCAAGGGTAAATACGTCGCCGTGTTCAACGACGACGACCTGTGGGGACCCGGCAAGCTGGAATTGCAAGTTGATCTGCTCGAGTCCAATCCTCAACTCGGCCTCGTTCACACGAGTGGATGGTTCATCGACGGAGAAGGAAACCGACATTCGAACCCCCAGCCGCTCGGCTTCCCATTTCCACACTTGCCAACTGGCGCCGTTTTGACGAAGCTGATGGATCACAACCAGATCATCACGAGTTCGGTTTTGGTTCGGCGCGAAGCGTTCGAACGGTGCGGCGAATTCGATCCCGCATTCTACGGCTGCGGCGACTGGCACATGTGGCTGCGAATCGCTCAGCAATACGAAATTGGCCTGGTCGATCAGCCGCTCACCTTCTATCGAGTGCATGGCGCGAACGCGGCGCTGAACGTGGACCGAATGAACGATGACGATCTGCGGATCCGCGAATGGATTTCAACGTGGGACGAGAAGCATCCAGAGAATTGGCTGAGCCGGCCGGCTCAAGGGCTGGAGTCGGCTTTCGCACATAACTGGGCGTGTCTGGGAACCGAACGGATGTGGCATCACGACGTCAAGGGCGGCCGAAGGGCTTACATCCAGGCGCTAAGGCGAATGCCTCTGCGCCTCAAGACTTACCTGAGACTCGCGGCAACGTTCCTACCGGGCCAGACGTTCCGCAAGCTCGCGTAGACTACACCTGTTGCCGCCTACGGACCCGATGACCCGTATTTACCTCGACCACGCCGCGACCACCCCGCTCCTTCCCGAGGTTCGATCGGCGATGGAGCCCTGGCTAGCCGGCGAGTTCGGAAACCCTTCGTCCCTCCATGAAGAGGGCAGAAGGGCTCGTGCGGCGATCGACGAAGCTCGGGAGGTGTTGTCATCGGCCCTTGGCTGCCTGTTCGCGGAGGTTCTCTTCACGTCCAGCGGGACGGAGGCTACGAACCTGGCGATCCTCGGCGCTGCTCTTGCGAACGAAGATCGGTCCCGAAATCGAGTTCTGTTGGGAGCTGCCGAGCATCACTGCGTGCTTCAAACGCGGCCGCTACTCGAGCGGCTCGGCTACCGAGTCGAGCTGATCCCGGTCGACCGCATCGCTCGCGTCGATCTCGACGCCCTTGCATCGATGTTGGGGCCGGATGTTCTCTTGGTCAGCGTGATGTCGGCAAACAATGAGCTGGGCACGATCCAGCCTGTTGCCGAGGTCGCCGAGCTGGTCCATCGCCACGGCGCGCTCTACCATTGCGATGGCGTGCAAACCCTCGGAATTTCGGATTTCGGATTGCGGATTGCGCATCCCGATTTAGCCTCGTTTTCGGCCCACAAGATCTACGGTCCGAAGGGCGTGGGAGCCATTTATGTCAAGGCCGGAACGAAGGTAAAGCCGCTGGCTGTTGGCGGTGGCCAGGAAAGAGAGATGCGGGCCGGCACCGAGAACGTTGCTGCGATCGTCGGCTTCGCCGCGGCGATGTCGGAGCGCAAAGCACCCTCCCAAATTGCCCGGGATCAATTCCTCGACCGCCTGGTAACCGCTGGATTCGTTCCGACGGTGCTAAATCGAGAGGACACTCTTCCCGGCCACGCCCACGTCCGTCTTCCCGGCGTCGACGCCGAGACGATGCTAATCCGGCTCGACCGGATGGGCATCAGTGCGAGTAGCGGCGCGGCTTGCTCAAGCGGCAGTCTGGAACCGTCCCATGTTCTGCTCGCCTGCGGCTATTCGGCGAAGGAGGCCCGCGAAGGCCTGCGCTTTACATTCGGCCGGTTCACGTCGGCAGCAGTGGCGGAGGAGGCAGCGCGCCGGGTGATTGAGGTCGCTTTGCCATCCCGATGACCTTGCCATCCGACGGCCTTTGTCATCCCGAGGAACGAGGGATCTCCGATACCGCAGCGGCTACTGCCGAGATCAAGCGTCGTATTATCTAACCGTTGAAGACCCTCGCAACCATCGGGCTCGCACTATGCATTGTGCTAACCCTGCTTTGCGGCTTGGTTTTGCTGATGATGGCCGGCGACTGGTCAAAAGACTTCGCGGGCTTCATCCTGACTGTGGCGGGTATTGGCGTGCTGCTAGGCGTCTTGGGAATTCGGGGACTCAATCGATATTTGAACGGCTACCGGCATTAGGCCCCGGCTAGATCCGGTCCTACGCATCGGGACGCAGACGCCTATAACTCCGTTGAGGAAGTTGTCAACGTTCGGTTGTCATGTTGAGATGCATCCAGAGGAGCTAGCTCCGGAGGATGATATCGAAACACCTACCACCGGTTATCACCCGTTCACCGTTTGCCGCTGGACTATAGGAGCGCCTCCAAGCATAGGTTCTTCGATTCCAAACTTCCGAGCAAGCTCATCCGTTTGGTTCTCAGAATGACATCCGAACTGGAGAGTCCCGCAAGCTCGGAATGGCAAAGCCGGTTAGAGCATGCCCTCCAGCAGCCCAGCTGCGGCGCTGAGCGCCGAGTCCACCTGAGATGCATCCTTTCCGCCCGCGGTCGCGAACTCGGGGCGTCCGCCGCCGCCCCCGCCAACCAGCGGCGCGACTTGCTTGATGAGATTTCCGGCGTGAGCACCGCGGGAGACGGCCCCCGGGCCGGCCTTGCAGATCAGCTGGACACGCCCACCTACGACGGCCGCAAGAGCCACGAGGTCCTTGTTCTGGGCGACGGCGTCGTCAACCGCGGAGGCTGCGATCTTCTGGTCGACATCCTCGAACTTCCGTGTCCAGAGGAAGACGCCCTTGATCTCCTGCGTTTCGGTCACGGCACCCGCGCTCTCGCCGCGCGCCAGCGCCAACTCCGCCTTCTCGCGCCTGCGCCGCTCGTCTCGGGCCTGCTCATGCAACCGGTCGATCGCCTGCAAGACATCCTTCGGAGCCGTTCGTAGGCGGCTCGCCGCCTCATAGAACATGCCGGTCTGCTCGAGCACCCAGGCATAAGCGCCCTCCCCGGTCACGGCTTCGATCCGGCGGACTCCGCTTGCCGCGCTCGACTCGCTCGTGATCTTGAAGAGGCCGATCTCACCGGTCGCGCGAAGGTGCGTTCCGCCGCATAGTTCCCGGCTGAAATCGCCGATCTCGACCATCCGCACCCTGTCACCGTATTTCTCACCGAACAGGGCCATTGCGCCCTTCGCCTTCGCCTCTGCGATCGGCAAATCGGTGTAGGTGGTTACCGGCGTGTTCCAGAGGGCTTGCTCGTTTACGATTACCTCGATTTGCGCAAGTTCCTCGGGAGACAGCGGTTTTCCGTGGGTGAAATCGAACCTCAGGTGATCCGGACCGACGTACGATCCGGCTTGGGTCACGTGCTTGCCGAGAACCTGCCTCAAGGCAGCATGGAGGAGGTGGGTCGCCGTATGGTTGCGCATAATACGCATCCGCCGGTTAAAGTCGATGTTGGCCTCAACCTCCCGGCCTAGGAGGGAGTCGCAATCCGTGGCTCGTGGCCCTTGGTTCGTGACCTCGACTTCATGCACGAAAACGCCATGGCGCTTCACGACGTCGATCACCCTCCCGGCGAAGCCGTCGCCCGAAATCGTTCCGGCATCGGCAATCTGACCACCCGACTCGGCATAGAAAGGGGTTTGATCGAGAGCGATGGCTAGGCGCCGGGTGTCGGGTGCCAGGTCCCCTTCCCCTTGTGCGGATGCTTGTGCCGCCGAGGAGGAGGGGGTAGGGGGTGGCGGTTCCGGAACCTCGCGGACCGCGACGATCGTGGACAGCGTGCGCGGCTCGTCGTAGCCTCGGAATATCGTCGGACCGACTTCGAATCCATGTCCTTCCACGCCGCCGTAAACCGACTCCCGCTCGGTTCCCTTCCGGCTCCGCTCCTGGGCCTCGAGGAGAGCCTCCACGTATCCGACTTCGTCAACCTCGACGCTCGCCTCCGCGCAAAGCTCCTTCGTGACTTCGAGGGGAAAGCCGTAGGTGTCGTACAGTCGAAACGCAATACGACCTGGGAGTACTCTCTTCCGCTGCAACCACGGTGCGCCCTCTGAGAGGATGATGCCAGGCTCACCGATCCCGGGTTGTCGATGCTCTCCGAATTCAACCTTGTGGAGTTCGGCTTGAAGCACATCCGAGCCGGCTTGCAGCGTTCGCCTGAACAGCGCCTCCTCGTTCCTCAGCGTCTCCACAATGATCTCGCGCCGCTCGCGAAGCTCGTGATAGAAGTCGCCCATTGACTCCAGTACGCCCTCGAATACGAGGTGGAAGAAGGGTTTCTCGATCCCGAGGACACGCTGACCCTTAAGCACCGCGCGCCGGATCAGCCGCCGGAGCACATAGCCGCGCCCCGAGTTCCCGGGCAGGACGCCGTCGGCGATACAAAACACGGCTGTCCGGATGTGGTCGGCGATGATGCGCGTCGCGACGTCCTTGGCCGGATCGGAGCCGTATCGATATTCAGGTGACAGGGTGCCGGGTGCGGGGCGCCGGGTGTCGCTTTCCTCTGCCCCCTGCGCCCTGCCCCCTGCTCCCTGGCCCGCGACTTCCTCGATCTTCCGCAGGATCGGCTGGAAGATGTCGATGTCGTAAAGCGACTTTAGCCCGCCCAAAACCGTCGCGGTCCGCTCCAGGCCCATGCCGGTGTCGACCGACTGAAAGGGCAGAGGCGGCATCCCGGTCTTGACGTAACCGTCACTCGGACGATCCGGGCTGCGCAGATCGCCTTGCCACTCGAACTGGATAAAGACGTCGTTCCAGAACTCCAACCACTTCCCCGCGGCTTCGTCGCGAATCCAATCTTCGCGGGAATACGCCCCGTTAGGCGGGTCGCCGGTAGTCCAATAGAACATCTCCGAATTCGGCCCGCATGGCCCTGGCGGACCCTTCGAGAACGCGCCGGCCGGCCAGTAGTTCGTCTCTTCATCTAGCCTGAAAATGCGAGTCGCGGGATCGATTCCAGCGCCCTTCAGCCAGCCCGCCCAATGCTCGTAGGCCTCGTCGTCCTCCTCGAAAACCGAGAAGCTCACCCTCTTGGGGTCGAGATTGAGCCACTCTGGCGACGTGATGAACTCCCAGGAAAGCGCGATCGCCTCCCTTTTGAAGTAATCGCCGAAGCTGAAGTTGCCCAGCATCTCGAAGAATGTAAGGTGGGTGAGGTCGCCGACCGTGTCGATATCGCCCGTGCGAACGCACTTTTGCGCGGTCGCCAGTCTCTTGTTCGAAGGCTGGGCGACGCCCCTGAAATAGGGCTTGAACTGGATCATTCCGGCGCCGTTGAACAGCAGGCTCTCGTCAAGCCTGCCGGTCACGTCATACGGAATCAGCGATCCGGATGGGAATTGCGTGTGGCCCTTCGACTCGAAGAAGCGCAGATATTTCTCGCGCAGCTCGCTGGCTTTGAGCGGGGTCGACATCCGGTTGAGGATACCGCTCCATGGGTGAGCGGAAAATGCCGGCCGGGCGTGATCGTGTGTCGCGCGCGCGGCCTTCGACGTTAAAACTCGGAGGCTCAGTTGTTGAACGAAGCCATATCCTGCTCCGAGACGCGCGCCGCCGACAAATGCCATTTGGAGGTCGGAAATATCCCCCAGTCCGTCGCGGTTTCCTTCTTGAACTCGAGAACGACGTCCTTGAAGCTCCGATTGACCGTCTGGCCAAGGAAACTGGCCTTGACGTCGATATCCGAGGTGATCCGCGCAGTATCGCCGGATACGAGCGGATCGTTGTCCTTGATCGTGAGGTCCGGATGACTTTCCTTTACGAACTTGGCGATATCGGTCATGCCGGGGTGCTCGCCGTTTACCTTGAAGTTTTCGCTCAGCTTGTCGATCACGCTGCCCGAGCGGCCCTCTTTACCCGCCTGCACCGCTTCGGCCAGGGCCTGCTTGATCAAGACTTTGTCGTCCGGCTTGTTGATGACGCCGTACACGTACTTGCCACCGACCGCTAGCACGACCAAGCCAAGGACGATCAGAGGAAACCTTCTCATGAACTTATGGACGGGGCCGGTGTGGGGTTGCGTTGCGAACTGGGCCTTTGGCCGGGGAGTGCACGTCCGCGGGGGCGCCGTAGGTATCGCCCACGAGATCCCGCAACCGCACGGATGGGGTCTCAATTACTTGGGACCCTGCTTGGACCAAGCGAAGAGCCGTGGTAGGTTGTCCCTGTGATCGCGACTACAAGAGGTCGCGGCCATCGACAACTCAGGAGGTTGTTCAAAAAATGAAGAAGCTTATCGGCCTGCTGCTCGCAGGTCTCACCGTTTCCGCGTTCATGGCAGGCTGCAGCAAGCCCGCCGAGGGAGACAATGCCACCGCTCCCGCAACTCCGCCGGCCAATACCAAGTCGGACAATAATTCGGGAAGCCCGACGACTTCGACGACGACCCCGGCTCCAGGCCCGACGGGAACGCCGTCCACGCCTCCTGCCAAGGGCGGCCCCGCGGCGGCTCCGACAGGCGCCGGCGCGACAACCGGCAAGTAACTGTCGCCCTGAACGGGCAGATGGTCTGATGGGCGTCCTTCGGCCCATCAGGCCATCATTTTTGACTAGTCGATTCCGAACGCGTTGTAGACGATCTCGGCGATCGCAAGCCCCAGCCTTCTCTGCTGTCTCCTCGTCGAGCGTGGGCTAAGCGTCCAGAATGCGATTTCCGTCCAATCCCCCTTTGGAAGGAGCGGATGCAGCATGTCCATGTAAGGCGCCTCGCCCCATCTCTCTCCGATGAGCCAGACCGCGTCGACGGCATACACGTATGCCTCGATGGCGGCCGGTTTCTCGGCGACGACGATGCGAAGCTGGCCCGTTCCCCACGGAACGTGGTATCGGACCATCGGTGTGTCTTGGTAAAGCACATATTTGGGCGAAGCCGCGGGAAGTTCTTTGGCCAGAACATTCACGAGCTCGCGAGCACTTTCGAAGTCATCTGCTTGTTCCATTTGGGCTCTCCCCCTTTCGGAGATTCCCCCTGAAACCCAGCAACCCTTATAGTGTTCCTTCCACGACAATTGCCGGATTGGGACTAGCGGATAACGAGAATTCGAAAAATGGTCCGCCGTACCTACTGGGCGGGCAAATTTGCGGGTGGCGGCCCGCGGTAATACGGCCGCCAACTATCATCACTTCCCGGGTGCCTAAGGGGCGTAAAGAATGAAGGTTGGCCATCGACAGATCATTGATGACTTGATGACGTGATTACGTGATGACTATCAGCCCATCAGCCCATGGCCGTCCTGTAAGGAGCTCCGGATTAAGCCACAGCCCCAGTCGCTCGTGTGAAGCCTACTCGTCCGCGAACGGATCGTATTCGTCGGCGCTAGGCGCAGGAACCGAGGCGGCCGCGCGAGCACCCACTGGCGTAGGACCACCCTCGCCGCCCGCATCCTCCCGGGGACGATCGAGTCCCTGGACGTTATTCGCGACGATTTCGACAACCTCTCGGTTGGTTCCGTCCGAAGCGACATACTTGCGCGATTGAAGGCGACCCTCGACGGCGACCAGCCGCCCCTTGTGAAGATAGTTCGAGACGAATTCAGCCGTCTTATCCCAGCAGTTCACGCGAAAGAAATCCGCATCGGGCGAACCATCTGCCGGCTTGACTCGCTTTTGCACGGCAATGCTGAAGTCGCAAACGCTCTTGCCGGAGGTCGTGGTGCGAAGCTCTGGGTCGCGCGTCAGGCGGCCAATAAGTACGACGCTGTTAATCACCTAATTACTCCTCGATCGAATAGATCCTATGACGAATGATATCATCAGAGATCTGCATAAGTCGATTCAATTCTTTCGGTAGGCTGGGCGGCGCCTCAAAGTTCATGAGCACGTAGTTGCCCTCTTTGTAGCCTTTCAGCTCGTAGGCGAGCTTGCGCTTATCCCATTTTCCCGCCTTCTCGACGGCTCCGCCATTTTCCTCGACGATTCCTTTAAAGCGGTCGGCGATCTTCTGCACGTCGGCATCGGCGAGTTCAGGTTTGACGATATAAAACGCTTCGTATTTCTTGTTGTTCATTCGGCTCCCTTTGGACTGGGCGGTCCCGAACCATGGATCCGGGACAGAGAGTGCCTTGCGGCAAGTGCGAAGGATACCATGGATTGCCTTTGCAGGGTAAACACAGCGGCGTGGCTCGATTCGAGATCTCGACCGAATACCTGACTAAAACCCTTGTCGACCTGCTGAACACCCCCAGCCCGACTGGAGACACCGAATACGCGGTCTCTTTCGTCCAGCAGGAACTGGAGTACATGGGTGTAAAGACCACGCTTACTACAAAGGGTGCTCTGATCGCGAGCCTCGACGGTCTCAAGAGCAACCGGCCGAGAGCTCTCACCGCCCACGTCGATACGCTCGGCGCGATTGTCGCCCAGATCAAAAACAACGGACGGCTCCGGCTATCCCCAATCGGCGCACTGATGTGGCCGACCGTGGACAGCGAAGGGCTCAGCATCGCAACCCGCTCGGGCCGGCAAGTCCGTGGCTCGCTGGTTCTCGTCAACGGCGCCGGTCATGTGAACAAGCAGGCCAATACCCAGGAGCGCAACGCGGATACCCTGGAAGTCAGACTCGACGAGCGCACGTCTTCGGCCGACGAGACGAGGCTGCTTGGTATCGAGGTTGGGGACTTCGTCTACTTCGACCCTCGCGTCGAACAGAGCGAGGCCGGATACGTTCGCAGCCGCTTTCTCGACGACAAGGCTTGCGTCGCCGCCGCCCTGGCGGCGATCAAGGCGGTTCGCGACAGCGAGGTGACGCCCGCTCAGCGGACCACGCTTCTGGTTTCGAATTTCGAGGAGGTCGGACACGGAGGAATGGACTCCCTGCCCGCCGATCTTCACGAGCTGGTCGTTCTCGACATGGCCTGCATCGGAGAGGGACTTCAGGGAGACGAGTTCCACTGCTCCCTCTGCGTCAAGGACTCGGGCGGCCCATACAGCCGCCGGTTGAGCCACCGGCTGCTAGAGATCGCCGAGAAGCGCGGAATCGACCTTCGCTTGGACGTCTATCCGTTTTACAGTTCCGACGGAACGGTCTATTGGCGCTCCGGCGGCAAGGCCGAGGTCGCTTTGATCGGACCAGGCGTCGACACCAGCCACGGGTATGAGCGCACCCACATCGACGCGCTCGTGGATACGGCGGCCTTGATCGCCGAGTATCTCGTCGACGGGTAGCCAGGCTCGCCGAGATAAGTCATCCGACAACCTGATGTCGTACATCGTCCAACCAACAAGCGTATCCTTAGGAACATGAAAGGAGCGATCTTCGCCGTTTTAGCCATTGCCGCAATGACCGGGTGCGCTCCCAAGCCGGCTGACTCGTCCACCGACAACTCGCAGGGAGCCGCGATGAACGCTCCTCAATCGGGGCAACCCCAAGCGCCGCCTCCGGGGCAGGCGCCGGTTCCGGGAGGGGGCTCCGCGGCTGCGGGCAATGCCGGCGGAATCACTCCGATCGGGCCTAATGTGGGACCGATGACGCCGGTGGCGGGAGGGGAAAACCTCGGAGAGGGCGGAGGCAGCGTGGGTCAGGCCGCCAAGAATCAGGCTCGAAAGGCGGCGGCAGCTCAATCACAGACTTCGGCCACGGGCGGCGACGACTAGAGCATCAAAACGGTACCCCGAGCCCCGGCTATGGTTCCAGCCCTTGTGTGAAGTTGCCTTCCCTGGTTCCGTCTGAGCGAACGATAGTCCAGTCGACCACCTGGCCGTTGGTGACAGCTACTTCGTCGCCTTGGTGAACGGTCGTGAGGATGAATGGCCGCTCCGCGACCCGCGCCTTAAATCCGCCCGGGTCCAGCACCACCCGATTGAGCCACAGGTATTCCGTTCTCCGGTTGTCGGCCGAGAACTCGGCTCGAACGAAGTACGCGCGGTCCGTCGGCAACCGGAGTTCGAGGCGGTCGCGGAACCTCGGCAAGGAAGACCTGGCTCGCATGATCCCCTGCGCTAACTGGGCGGCCAGGGCCTGAGGCCTTTTCAAGCGGCTCGCGCACTGGATTCCCGCGATCGCGAGGATCACGGCGATCGCGGCGATCGAGACCAGCCTGACCTTCGCCATCGACCTCAGCTTACTTTCAAGCGCTCGCGCGCGCCGTCGATGTAGGCGGCGATGTCTCGAACGGGGCCGATGTAGAGCTCCGATCTCTTCGCGGCCAGGTGCCGCAAAAGAATCTCGTGGTCTCGCTCGCCCTGGCCGATTCCTTCGAAAACGAACACAGCCCAGGCGCCTAGTTCGATCGCTTCCTCAGCCCTCTCGATCAAGCCGGCGCCGGACAACCCCTGGCTGCGCACCACCTGAAGGGCCTGCGATTTGCAAAAGACGGCATGGTTCAGGCCCTCCTGCATCGTCCTGGCCCAATGAAAATTCTCTTCGACAACCGACATGTACGGCCCCTCCCCCGTGATCGGGTTGTCGCCCGGGTAGGCGAAGCTTCGCTCCGCCTGACCGGGCACAAATTCTCGCAGCAACAGCTCGGTGTGCCGGAGATCGGTCTCCACCATTTCGAGAGTCCAGTTTGGAAGCTCGCCTCCCGGACCGGTGACTCCAAACAGGCTGTGGTTGCCGATCTCGTGGCCCTGACCGGCAAGGGCTGCCCAAGCACGAGGATTCTCCAAAAAGAAGGTCGCGCTTAGATAAAAGGTCGCATTGAATTCGAGGGTCCTGAGAAGGGGCTCGACCAAATAGAGATGCTCGGGCAGGCCACCGTCATAGGTCAACGAGATCGCTGCCTTTGCCTCCCCGGGCCATCCCAAGCTACCGATCGGCTCAGCCATCACCGACGCCAATTATAAGGCCATCCGAACTCTAGAATCCGAAGTTTAAGGACTTCGAGATGCGAATGCGGCGAACGTGGCGAACCTGTGCGAACCAGCTAAGCGCGCTTGAAAACGATTGAGCCCTTCGACGTGTCGCCTGCATCTTGCGGCGTCAACGTCTGTCCGTCTCCGCTAAGAGTAAAGCTTATCGGTTTGTTGTTCGCATTGTCGTTTGCCCCAGGCGTGATTCCCATCACCGACTTGGGCGTCAAAGTGACCGTGTTTCCGGATTGAGTCCAGGTTCCGTTGATCGGAAAGATCATCGACATGTCGAACGTGTTGTCCGCCTTAAACTCGATGGTCATGGCGCTTGCCATCCCCGCAGCGAGACCTGCGGTAGGATCTTTGCTTCCATCGGTCGCCGCCGTCGCGCTGCCCTTCCATTTGCCGACGATGGAAGAACCCTTGCATCCCCCAACGGCGAGGGAAATGAAGAGGACGAAGATTGCAAGTGTGGCGCGCATGATGGGCCCATTATATGACGGAATCGGTCTGTGAAACGCGGAGCAGTCGCTAATGGGGGATGTTGCGGACGAACTCGAAGTGCCCGACCCGTGATCCAAAGCTTGTCGTTAGCCCGGTGAGTCGCCGTCGGTCCTCGGACTCATCGAGGACAAAGGGATGGCCGAACACCGCGCGAATCTGTTCAGGCGCAATCAGCTTGAGCCCAAGCGCCTTCTGATCCTCCTCCGTCGGGTTTTCGAACGTGTAGTTGTCGGCGATCATCGTGACCCGGCTCCTTTCAGCCGTCCATTTACCGAGCACGGAAAATTGTTGATGGGCGGTGGCCATATCGAGCCGGAACTTGCGGCCCGTCACATAGAGTTCTAGATTGCCGGTCAGCCGATCGCTCGAGTCGCCTTGGTCGAACTTGAAGTCTGCCGGCCACGAGCCCGCCGCCCGCGCAATCGGGCTGTTATTGCCGGAACAGCCTAGCAGAAATAGGATCGGGACGAAACCGCATGGGCCAAAGCGCACAGTTCAGTATGGAATGTCCCGACGCTCGGTCCAACTAGGTGCCCCGCTTGTTCCCGAACAGGTCGATATGGAGCCTCGGAGAGAGTCGCCAGCCGTGTTTCATGCAGGTGTCTACAAGCAGGCGCTGGCGCCTCGCCAAGGTTGCGGAGTTGGTCCCCTCGGGCATCAAGAGCACGCGCTCAGCCCTGACGGGCCGCAGCCTCGCCAACAGGCTTTCGATTTCCGGCACATCGTCGCCGGCATCCGGATTCACAACGAATTTGAGCTGATGATTGTAGGTCTCGAGCAAGCCGCTCAGCACCCGGAGGTTCAACCGCGCGTCTTCGTGGCGCGCCCGCCATCCGCTCTCATCGGGAGGAACCGAATTCGCGAGCTTCGGACTAATCGACATGAGGTCGCACTCGATCTCTCGCCAGATGGTTCCCGCTGTCTCGATCGTAATCGTATGTCCTCCCGTCTTGAGTCGCCGACTTAGCTCGCTGATAGGTTCGAAAAGCATCGGCTCGCCGCCAGTGAGGACGACATGCTCCAACCGCAGCTCTTGGACTCGCTTAACGATATCGTCGATCGTCAAAATCGCACCTTCCGGAGACCAGCTGGCGTAAGGCGTATCGCACCAGATACATCTTAGGTTGCAGCCGCTGACGCGCACGAAGGCGGAGGGCGTCCCTGCCCAGATTCCCTCGCCTTGAATGCTGGCGAAGATCTCGGCGATCTTTAGCCTTGCGGTCTTCGGGCTCGAAATGTCGGATTGCCGGATAGAGATAATGCCCGCCAGTTTAACCGGTGGGGGACTAGGCTCCTCGCGAGGAACCTTTGGGGGGTTACAGGCCGGCTCGCGGAGGAATCATGTGCTTTGATATGTACCCACGATTTCGCCCTGTGCTAGGACGTGGCCAGACATCGCTTTGATCACGTCCTCTTTGGCCGCCCCGGCCTTTAGCAGGAGCATCGAATCAAGGGCGTAAACGTGGAAATGATAGTGATGCGGTTTTCCCGGCGGAGGCTGCGGTCCGAAGTAGCCGGTGCCGTTTCTGCCGTTCATTCCCTGTGCCGTCGTCCCCATTGTGTTGAGCCAGTCCGTCTGAGGCAAGCCGGGCGGCAGCTTGTTGATGTCGGGGCCGATGTTATAGATGATCCAGTGAACGAAGCCATTGGCGTCTGGATCGTCCACGACCATGGCGATCGATTTCGTGTCCGTAGGTATGCCCGACCACGAGATCGAGGGCGATAGATTGCCCCCATCGGCAGTGTTCTTGCTGGGAATGATCCGCCCATCTTTGAACTCGTCCGCCGTGACGGTTAGCGCGGCGCCGGTCTTGGAGGTAAGGTCGGCGCTCTCGCTTTGGCCACCTGTACAGGCCACCGCTATCAACGGCGCAGCGACGATAGCCAGAAAGCGCAGAATGACGGATCTGGTCATGGCTCCATGATGACCGGTGACGAGATGACTGGGATTACCCGACCCGCGCGCCCCTCGCCTTCTGCTCGTTCGACCGGCAATTAGCCCAGGTTATCCCGCGTCGACCGTCGCCTTGCGCTCCAACTTCCCCCAACCCTGACGCATGCCCCGAAATGCGGCGGCGACGGACTTGATCACCACGGCATACATGATCTGCCGATAGACGAATCTCTGGAGGAACATCCACCAGAGCGAGCGAGTTCTTTCCCGATCCATCCGAAATGCGACGAAGCCGGCAATCAGTTCGACCGTGAAGAACAGTCCGTACAAGAACGCGACTGAAATCAGCGTCTGTTGCACGTCCGCGGCGGGTCGCCAATCCCCCGTGAAGTCGCTTTTCGAAATCCAAGCGATAAGAAATAGGATCGCTGTGTAGAGCAACAGGAGGTCGACCAAGGGTGCGAGTACCTGAAACGCGATTTGGAAGAGCCACAGACTGGGCATCGTCAGCCACCCGAACCAGCCGTTATGGCCGAGCGCTCGCTTATGCTTCCAAAGACACTGAAGCGTGCCGTAAGCCCATCGGAAGCGCTGCCTGAAGAAACCGCCGAAAGTATCGGGCGCTTCCGTGTAAGCAATCGCCTCGCTTTCCGTGTCGATCTTCCATCCGCCGCGCCTTAGCCGCCAGGTCAGGTCCATGTCCTCGGCCAAGGTGTCGCTCAGGTACCCGCCGGCCTCGGTCACGGCGGATTTCCGCCAGGCCCCGATCGCGCCAGGACAGACGGATACGCTGTTCAGAAGAGCATATGCCCTGCGATCGAGGTTCTGGCTCGTGATGTATTCGATGCTCTGCCAACGAGTGAGCAGGTTGATTCGGTTGCCAACCTTCACATTGCCGGCCACGGCCCCGATTTCGCGATCGACGAAGTGCCTGACGAGTAGCCCAACCGCGTCCGGCTTGAGCTGAGTATCGGCGTCGACGCAAACCACAACCTCGCCGCGCGCGTGTCCCAACGCCCGGTTTAGTGCCGATGCCTTCCCGCCGTTCTCCTGCTTGAGCGCGACGATTCGGGAATCGCCGGCGAATTTGGTGATGACTTCGAGGTAGGTGCCGTCGCTCGATCCGTCGTCGACCACGACGATTTCGGTCAAAGAATAGTCGGAGGCCAGGACGCTCGCAATCGTCCTCTCGATCACCTTCTCCTCGTTGAAGGCTGCGATCAAGACGCTGACGGAGGGTTGCCCCGTAGCACTGGACGCCTTCACGACGCGTCTCCGATGGATCATCGCAAGGGGCGTAATCATTGCGACACGCAACAGCCCCAATGCGATCGCTACTAGGAAAGCAAGCCGAAGGAACCACTCCACCGAGAAGACGGCGGTGAACGCGAACTGATCTAGGCCGACGAGCGATCGGTCCTTCGCGCTCAACGGTGGCATTACTTCTTCGCGCCTAACTCCAAGAAGCGCGGACACCGGCACAAACGAGTAGCCACGTGCGCGCAAAGCCGGAATCAGGATTCTGAGGGCGGCGACTGTCGCCGACCGGTCGCCGCCGCCATCATGAAGGAGGATTACGTTCCCGTGGTTTGGCTGAGATAGTTGGTAGAGGACAGAGTCGACGATGTCTTGCGGCGCCCGCAGCGCGCCGGTGTCGTCGGCGTTTTGGTGCAGACGCCAGTCCTGCGGATCGATGCTCTCGCCTACCGTCACATATCCCATCTGCGACGCGAGGAGGATCGGGCGCACATCCTCCGGTTTGCTCGGCTCGGAATCGGCGTTGTACGGCGGCCGAAAGAGAGCGGTCGTCCGCCCGATGATCCCTTCGATCGCCCTCTGCGTCGCGTTCAGCTCGAGTTCCGTGCGGCGATCGGTGACGTCATCCAAGTTCGGATGCGTAAAAGTATGGCTGCCGAGCTCATGGCCCTCGTCGTAGATCCGGCGAATGAGGCTGGAGTTGTTTTCGGCGTTCTGGCCGATAACGAAAAACGTTGCGCGTACTCGAAGCTCCCTGAGGATGTCGAGGATGGTGGGAGTGTTTGCAGGATCGGGCCCGTCGTCGAAGGTTAGCGAAAGCGTCTTTGGCCCGGCAAAGCCGGCCTTCTGAAGATAGTAGCTAGAGGGGTAGCCGTTGTAGACTTCGTTCCCGATGAGGCCGGTTTCGGCGTCGACGTCGATGCCGCGGGTCGCATCCCTTTTTTCACCTTTCGCGTACAGCACGTCGCCGTTGCCCGCGGTTTCGAGGTCGTCAGGGCCGAATTGGACGATGGCAAGCGCGCTGGGATCCGGCTTTTGAGCAATCGATCCCTTGCTGAGAAAACGCCAAATCGACGGGTCCTCATAGCCCAGCTCCCAAAGCGCCGATCCCCGAAATCCGTTGTCGTGTGCCAGCTTCCATTCGTTAAATGCGGATGCGCCGTCCAACATCCAAACGTCATGCGGGATATTGCCTTCATCGGAATAGGTGAAGTGGGTGTTCCAACTATCGATGTCAAAGTCGAGTACCTGCTCGGGTGACTCGCCATCTCGATAGGCTTCCGCGGTCTTCAGTGCGCCCTGAAAAGTCAGGCTTTCCGCCCCTGCCTTGCCTTTGGTCCAATCGTAAGCATAGTTGCCGATGCCGGCGACTAACTTGTTCGCGGGAACCGCGGTGGCGAATTTGTCCAACTGGTCTTCGACCCAGTTGACGTCGGCGATCGGGCCGGCTGCGCCATCCTGCGAGTGCTCATCGTAGACCATCGCGATCACGAGGTCGGCATTCTTAGCAAGGGCTTCGATGACGGCGGGAGAATCCTCGGCTTCGACGTCGATGCTCAGGCCCAATGCCTGATTGGAGGCTCGTGCTCCCGGCTCTCTAAGGGTCTTCTGGAGAACCGCGAGGAAATCGGGAAGCCTTGCGTAGTCCTTAGGGTCCAGGCTTTCGAAGTCAACATTCAGGCCCTCGAAGCCGTTCGTGAGCAGCCAATCGCGAACGGCATAAGCCAGCGTCGCTTGCTTATCGGGTGAATCGAGGAGGGCGGTGACGACCTGCTTGTCGTAGGTGTCGCCGTAAAGGTTCGTGAGAACGGGCCATATATGGACTCCGTTCGCTCGGGCAATCTCGATGAGCTGCTGACCCGCGGCGGTGAGTCCGACCTCCATGGGTTTGACGTTGAAGTTCTGCAGGTCGGGTCGCGCAGGATCGTTGCGGTCCAGGGCAAGCCACACCGGCATCACGTGGGTGAGCTTTGCGGCGTTATCACGGAACGAGCCGATGCCGAATTCTTCCTCGGGCGAGTAGAAGGCGGCGACGATCGGCGACCCTGGCGGCGGTTTTTGGGCGTTTTTCATCGCGGCGGCGAACCGCTTGGCATCCGCTTTGATTTCCTTTTCGAGAGTGAGCTTTGCTTTCGTCTCCAGGAAAGTCGAACGGCGTTTATCGATGCTCGGCAGGCCTGGGATTAGGCTCTTTGGCCGGCGGATTGTCTCATTCAGGCCCTTGATTTTGGGCAGGAGCGGGACGACGGTCAGGCTGACAAGAACGGTCGTGGTCACGACGGCAAGAATGAGCAACAGTGATGCAGCCCAGAAGTTGACGCGCTTGCTTCGCGTTCCTTTCTCATCAAAGAAAACGGGCTTGCTCATTCGGATTTCGGACTCGCGCTCGTCATCATCATCGACCGGGTGCTTAGGTGATGATGATGAATGATGGCAGTTAGCCGCTTAGCGCCTATGCCGGCAGAGGCTTTCCTTTCGTCTCCGGGGCAAACGGGATCGCCAGTAAGCCGAGCAAGTAGATGGAGCCAGTGAGCGCGACGGCGGTGGCGACTCCGCCCCGCAACGGGCCGCCGAAGTGGTCGACGAGTGCGCCGGTGATCAGAGGAATCGGAACGTAAAACAAACGGCCCGCGTTATAGGCCAGCCCGGCTCCAGTCGCCCTCATTCGGGAGGGAAACAGCTCGGGGAAGTAGAGTACGAAGGCCGCGCTCACTCCGATCGCGAAGAAGTTGACCAACGGCATGAAGACCAACAAGCTCTCGTAGCTGGGATCGTGGAGACCGGCGAGAAGGGCAATCGGAGCTGCCAAAAAGAAAGCGAATATCGTCCGTTTCCGGCCGATTTGCCCGCATAGCCAGGGCACGACGAACACGCCGGCCAGAGTGCCGACGTGGGACAGCATCACCAAGTTGCTCGTGCGAGCATCGAGGATAGCCTTCGGCATCCCCGCGCTCACCGCCTTGACCAGGTTCGGCGCCCAATATGTGGCCGTTCCCGCCCCCGCGATTCCAACTACCCCGATGACGGTTGCAACCAGCGCGTTTCGCCGCCAGACCGGGTCGGCGAACACTTCTCGCAGCGGCGAGCGCGCCTGGGCGCGCCCCTCGGCGCTTCGCTCCGGTTCCCGCACGCTGCGTCGAATCCAGAGACACAGGAGCGCCGGGACGATCCCGGTCAGGAAGAGCCACCACCAGTCCTGTCCCTTCAGGGCGATATTGGCAAGAGCCGCGAGCACCGGCCCGACGGCGGCCGCACTTTGGATAAGGGAGGACGCTCCGGCCCTCGCCCTGTCCGGCAAGGCTTCGGCGACGAGAGCCGCGCCCGCCGCCCACTCGCCGCCGATCCCGAGCGCGGTCAGGAACCGGGCGATCCCGACCTCCCAAGGGTTCTGACACAGGGCGGTCAAGCCGGTAAAGAGGCAATAGAGGAGGATCGTGACGAGCAATGTCTTGGTCCTGCCCCACTTGTCCGCGACGATCCCGAATAAGAGCCCGCCGGCGGCCCAGCCGACGAGAAACACGGAGAGGAGCAGGCCATCGATCCGCGCCCCGATTTTCGGGTACTCGGCGCCCAGCATCTGGGTTAGCATCGGAACCTTCGCGAAGTTGAAGAGGGCGGTGTCGGCGACGTCGAAAACCCAACCTAGCCAGGCCGCAAAGAGAATCAGCCACTGGGCGCCGGTTAGTCCTCGAAACCAGGGCAACGGCTGGTCCATTGCGGTGAATCTATCATGTTTCGGACACAATCGTCGGGCGCAGGGCCGCGAACGAAAACGGGATCGGTCAGGCCCGATCAACGTCAACCTCAATAACTTGCCAATATTTCAACACAAATCCGAAGATAGGACTAAAGGGTTATCGGTCTATGTGAGTATAGGACTATGCGAAGGCTATTCCCTAGCGCTAAACGGCAGTCGAAAGTCGTCCTCGTCCTTGTTCTCACCCTCCTAGCTTTATCCGCCGCCCTCTTTGGTCGCGATATTAGGCGTGGCTTCGCCTCATTTGCGTCTCGCGCTCAGGGTTCAACAAGACGGACCACCACCGACCTGGCCTCAGTGCCGGTTGGCACCAGATTCGCCCTTGCCCGCCTCAAGCCGGTGACGGAAACAATCTCCGGCACCGTCTCCCTCCAGGATTACAGCGGCACAGTCGCCGGAACTGTGATTACGTTCGAGATCCGAGCCGTGGGCGCCGTGCATGACACCGAAGTTGACACTGCGACTCTCGACGCGAGCGGCAACTATTCCTTCGCCACCGCAGTGACCCCTGGGACTTATAACATCGGCGCCAAGGGTCCGCATTGGCTTAGGCAAATTCAGCGAAACCGAATCATCCCGAGTCTGGGCTTAACCGGCGTTAACTTTTCACTCATCAACGGCGATATCGATGGAAGCAACGTCGTGGACACGGCCGATTACACCATCCTCAAAGCCGCCTTCGGAAGCTTGCCGGGCGATTCCAACTGGAATCCAAACGCCGATCTTGACGGCGATGGCGCCGTCGGGCTTTCGGATTTCGCAATATTGAAGGGAAACCTCGGCAAGGAAGGGGATCATTTCATCAGCGGGCCGATTGACATCGCGCCGAACCCGCCGGGAGGGTTTCTCCCCGATTCGATGACCCTGCCTCCTTGGGAGGAAAGCGCGGTGCCCGTGGACGAATCGGATGCCCCGGGAGGCGGACCTGGCGCTACCATCAGCGTGAGCCTGCCTCACGGCGTCACCGATGTGGATTCCGGGCCCGACCTCGTGATCGATAATCCACGAGGCTCCGACATCGTGTTCGAGCGCCACTACCGTTCGGCCCTGGCGGCAGGCAATCTCTCGTCGCCCGGCTTGCCTCCGGGCTGGACGCACAACTGGGACTTCAAAATCGTTCCGCTGACACCCGGGTCGTGGGGACCGCTCCAACTCGTCTACCCTAACGGGGCATCGGAGATGCTTACTCCTGTACTCGACTCGAATAAGAACCCGACCGGCCAGTTCGGGGTGCCTGGAGCCGGGGCCGCACCTTACATCTTAACGGGATCACCCAACCTTGATCCGACCCAAACCGGCGTCTGGAGCTCCTTCACTTTCCAACACAATGGCCTCGCCCGCGAGGTCTTTAATATGCCGGCCGGCGATACCTCGGTCTACCGACTCCAAACACGGGTCTTGTCAAACGGCCAACAGCTCAATTTCACCTATTCCTCCGGCAACCTGATCCAAGTCGACAATGCGTCCCCTTCATTCCCTAATCCGAACGCCAAGCTGATCCTGAGTTACTCGGGGTCGGGGCTGCTCCAGGGCGCCTCGGATTCGGCATCGGGAAACTATCGAGCGTACGATTGCAGCACCGGTGAGCTTGGAACGGTTTCGCTTATCAACGGCGGGGCGGCGGAATGGACCTACAGCTACACAAACCTGAACGGTCAGCCTTACGTCCACTCCGTGCAGACCTACGATCCCCAAGGCGGGATATCAACCGCCGCCGTCGCTTACGACCAATACAACGGCCGCCCGAGTAGCGTCGTGGATGGCAAAGGGGATGTCAGATCCTACGGCTACTCGGATAACGGCACCGCATCGGTGTCGGTCACGGCTGCCGGGGCGGCGACTCCGGAGGACAGCGAAGTGATCAGCTTTGACTCTTCAAACCGCGAGACCGCCGTTACCGATGCCTCCAACCAAACGACCAGCCTTACCTACCAGTCGGTCGATCCTTCCGTGCCGACAATCGTCGCCAGGCCCTTGGGAGTCCCATTTCAAGTTACTACCGACTCCCACGGTAACACGACGAGGGTTGACTACCCTTACGGCAACCACACGGATATCACCTGGGATTACCCATCCGACATGCCGTTGGGCCGCATTACCCAGGTTCAGGAGTTCGGGCGGAGCGGCGAAAGCAAAGCGCCGGTTCAGTACACGTACTGCGGCGTCAACGACCTAGCCGGGCCTGACGGCTTTCTGAAGCGGATCGATTACGCCTACGGCGGCTTCGTCGCTTACACCTACACCGCTTTGGGGAGCGTCGCAACCGTGACCGGCCCAACCACCCAAGTCACGTACGGATACACGACTAGGTTCAGCGGAGTCAATGCGATCGAACGCGTCGGGATGCCCTATTCAGCAACCGACTGGCCAACAAACACTCACAGCCGAACCACCTGGTTCGACTACGACGCGAACGGGAACCTCGTGTGGTCGCGCAGCCCAATGGGGCACGAGACCTCGATCAGCCCGAACCAATACGGCCAGCCCGCGCAAATCAACATGCCCATGGGGCAACAGCTCCGGTTTGCATACTCGGTGAACGGCAAGCCGCCTACCTCGGCGAGTGCAAGTGGTCCGACCGGAACCGTGCCGCTCTTTACCAATCAATACGATGGCGAATCCGCGGCCCATGTCTCGACCGACGGCTCCAACCGTTCCAGCACCTCGAATCTCGATGGTCGGTTCGGGCTTTCGAACCTGGTCAACGGCAACAGCGTAGCCGCCCACAGCTTTCTGCCACTCCCTTCCGCGCGTCAGTTCCAAGCAACCATCGGATCTGGAATAAAGAGCCTCAGCCGACTGAGCAGCTTCGACGCGAACGGCAGCTTGACGAGCGTGGCTCCCGTTGCAGGCGCGCCCGGCGACACGATGACCGCGACCGTAACGCCGAACCAGATCGATGGCCTGCGCGACTATCCGTCGCGCACCGATCTCAGCATCACCTCACCTATTCGCGGGCTGGGCACGCAGTCAATCCAGTACACCTACGATGGATTCGGAAGGCCGACTGACGGCACCGGTGGATGCCAACTCCAGGCGCCTAACAACGGGCCATACATTGCCAATAGCGATAGCTTCAACTTCGCCTACGACGACCTCGACCGTTTGACGACGGACGGCACCGTCACTCACCAATACAATCCGGACGGCACCCTACATAGCACGTCGTTCGGCATGCAGCACCGCTATTACTACGACGGTGTTCTTCGAGTCACAAGAGTCGAAGCCTACGATCCGTACTACAACGTCATTCGAGCTTGGGCGAATTACGCCTACGACGACGACGACCGCGTGCTCTCGGTTCGAACTCCGAAAGCGACGACCCTTTACGCCTACAACGACCTTGGCCAGATCACATCTCTCCAGAACCTCACGCCCGACAACACGACTGACCCGTACCAGACTGGCGGAAGTATCACGGAGCCCGATGGGACCTATCACTCCCTGCTCTCTCAGTTCACTAACATAACGTACGACAGTCTGGGTAACCGAACCGGCATGCACATCGATGCCGAAATCCAGGAGGGGTGGCAGCCGAATCCTAGCTCCGGCGATCCTGGCGCAAACACTCTTTTCGGTTCGGGTGACGTGCACTTCACTTATGACGGCGCTGGCCGGCTCACTCAGGAGTTGTGGTCCGGCTTTGGCCCGACTACCACGCTAAACCACGTCTACGACGGGGCCGGGAACCTCACGACCCTCAGGAACCAGGCTTTCGGAGTCGACTCCTCCGTGGACCAGGCGACTTCCTCGCCACTGGTGGAAGCGGCCACGATCGACTATGACGACTCGGGTGAAACCGCCGGGCTTTCGCGGTCGGACCGCTATGATCACTACCTTCTCTACTACGAGCTCACCGGTCAGCTCGCGTGGCTGAATGGACACGAGACTTTTTGCGGATGGCCCCCAACCGGTCCCATCGGACAAGAGGGAATAAGCGTTAGCCCAGGCTGGACCTACGATAAGACCTTCTCCTCCGATTCGGAGGACCGGCTGACTGGCATGTACACCGCGGGTGGGTTCTTCGGCGAGTCGGTCCAAGGCTTCACCATGGACGGCCCAATGATCGTCGCAAGATCGCACAGTCTCGCAAGCGGCTGGAGTCCGGTGTGGGACGCAACGGACTTGCCCTATGAATGGTATTACGCGAACAGCGATGGAGCGGATGTGTCCTATCTTTGGGGCCCGACCGGCCCCATTATGGAGTACGACGCCTATGGGAACTCGAGAACGTTCACCTGGGACCCACAGGGCAATTGTGTCGGCGCCGCTGGGCTTTCGCGGCAGACATACATCGACAGCCAAAACCACATCCACAACGTCGACGGCGTCACCGAATACCCGATTTTCTACGACGGGTACGGTCTTCCGGTTTGGTATTACCGATACGATTCTTCCCAGCCCTCACACGGCGGCCGCAACAGCGCGTTCCCCTTCGGGATAAACGGCGGAGGAGGAGCCCGGTGGTTCGTCCAGCCCTTCCAATACAAGGGCCAGTTTGGCTATTACACGGATAGCGAGAGCGCGCTGATCTACTGCCATCACCGCTGGTACAACCCGCAGACCGGCCGCTGGCTCACCCGGGACCCCATCGGCCTCGAAGGCGGCGTCAACCCTTACGAGTACTGCGGCGGAAACCCGGTGACGGGGGCCGATCCTAGCGGGTTGCAGGGCCTCATGGACAACCCCATGATTCAGTTCCAGCGCACCTTCAACCAGTATATGGGGACCGATACGAAGGGCGGAGAGCAAAAATTCTGGCGAGGAATGGCCGAGGGGATGCCGGGGTTCTGGGGTGCTGAACTGAAGATGATGTTTGGTCCGCCAGACGACATGTCGATGTTCTATCGCGGAGGCTTCGAATTCACTATGAACTGGTTCGGGCCCGCGCTGGGCGCCGAAGGGCCCGAGCTCGAAGTGGCGACCCTTCCAGGCGAGAGTGCGCTTGGACAACTTGACAGGTTGGCCGGTGTAGGCCCTTATTGGCGGACAGCCAGCGAAATGGGCAACCTTCCCAACAAACTCGTTCTCGGCAAATACCCTGGTTATCTGCAAGTCGGAGACCGGTTAGGTGCCAAGACTTTCAGTATTCCTGCTAACGTATGGGAAAAGATGAGCCCGGCGGCAAGGGAGGCGGCCAATTTCAAGTGCCTGGACCGCGCGGCTGCTCGGGGAACCGACATCGTTTTTTCGAACCCTGCAGTCAAGCAGAACCTAACCGGATCGTTCGGAAAGGAGGTTGCATACCTTCGCGGTAAAGGCTACGTCTTTACACACAACCGTATGGGAATGTACCTTCCGAAGTAGCCGTATTGGAAAGCCCGCCTGCGAATCACCATGAAGCTTAGGAAAACGATTATGATATCGAAGCCCATGTTCTACCGAAGTGCGGAGCCATACCTGACGAGGATGTTTGGAGCCTGGCGAGTTCTCAGTGAGTGGTATGACCCTGAAAATGGGGAAGTCGGGAGGGTCAGGTTAGCGGCTCGTAGCTGCGTGCTAACTGTCACGTCGCCCCACCGTAGCGATCCCGGCTCGGTAAGCTTCGCGCCAGACGAGAGCTACTCCGAATCGAAGCAAATTGACCTCGATTACCTTCGCTGGGTATTGGGTCACGGGCAGCAACGGGACTCAATAGATGACCTGCTCCTTTGGTTTGAAATGCACCCTTGGTGGCGCTTCAAATGGACTCAGCCTGAGGTCTTCGACCGAATATCAGAACTGGACGAGCCGAACGAAGCGCTGAGTTCAGAGGTTATGCAGCGGTACTGGTGGCGCGATGGCCCTCAACTGCCGTGGCAATTGCTGCCCACCGTCCACATAGAACCCCTCGCAGACGATAATCTTGAATGGCTTGGCAGCGAAGATGACCTCAGGAATGGTTACATCAGATCGAGCGGATTCTTGGCGGAATTGTTGGAGCGATCCTTCGCCAAGCGGATATGTTCAGTCGGCGGCGTCACCGCTCTTGCGGCGTCAAATGACGACTGGCAGATCGCTGTCACTGTCGGGGGTAGCATGCCTAGCGTGTTCGTCGCTCCATGCAGGATAGAGGAAACTGAGTGGTTTGATGTGTCGAGGACGACGAGGCTGTTTGATCGCGAGGAACTCGGCACCACCCTGGAATCCAGACTGTACTTCGTATTGCGACACCGTAAGAGCCTTCAATCAATCTGCTCAGCCGCAAATTATGAGGCCTTCCTTTTTGCTTTCGAGCGCGCGGAGAAGTTGCAAGCAGACCTCAAGCACTTTCTCGTCTTCTGCTCCTAGCTGGCGGCCGGATGCCACCCGGCCTATTCGAAATCGACCTTCGGCCAGATCCCAACCGGATAGCCCACTCTTCTGATGGGCACTTCCTTGACCATGACACAGGAATTGATCGCGTGCCCGTACTAGCCGGCGGATTCACATGGCCCAATTGGGGAACCTGGCGGGCTCGAATGCAGAGAATCTCGGGGAAAAGCTTCGGTCGTGATAACGTTTACCTTCACGATTCCGGAAAGGGCTTTTCGCGCGGGTGTATCGAATGTCGTCGCGGCGATAGCCACAAAGTGCTTCAAACGCTAATAGACTATAGAGGCTCTGGCCACACTTCCATAAGGGTTCGGGTTCGCTACAATACAACTTCGACACGTGAAAACACGAGGGATACCAATCAATGATCCTGCAGACTCTTCTACTGGTTTCCGTCTCGTCCAGCTTACGCAGGGAGCCTGTTCGCGATGGCTCTCTTACGCTGACGCAGACCAGCTATAAGGCAATAGTAACGTCGTCCACTCCACTTTTAATTACGGTTAAGAACAATTCTAAGGAGACCATCCGATATGTGGTTCACGTTGCGGCTAAGGAGGGAGGCTCATTCCAAGATATGACAAGCGATGCGTTACAACTGTCGTGGGATGAGCGAAGTGTTACCCATGCGGTCAGTCCGGGCGATTGGCTAACGCATGTGCTCGTCCCGCGTGTATTCGTGAACAATTGGGCGCTTAGGAGCGGTTGGTCGTATCGGATACGACTTTACAAGCTGCAGGCTAACCAAGCGGTGCTTTGCGGAGAAACACAGCCCTTCGCGTATCGCGGCAAGTAGCCGGTCGCGCCGATATGGGGCTTATTCGCGGGCGCAGACATGGTAATAAGTGCTAGCCCGCTAAACGGTGTAAAGCTCGCGACTACGAAATTGATGGAAGATCAGCACTCAACCATTGGACTGCGGGGGCACTGGTCAGACTGAGTTGCTCGTGAAAACGGATAGGTAGAGGCGGATGCTTGGGGCCGCTCCGAGCGTGCATCCGGTAATGGCGCGACCGGGCTTAAAGCGTCTAATTTGGCGGCTTGTATTACTAGGAGCTTGCGTAATAGCTGTGGGAAGCGTTGCCGCTATCCTTGGCTTGATGTCACCTTCGAAGCGGGTCGAGGAGTATCGGTTCTGCCAGTATCTCAGGGACCCGGCGTTCTCGGAATACCGTTCGAGACTTGGCGGTTGGCAGGCAACCGGAGAGGTTGCGGCCAAAGGAGGAAAGAGGAGGAGGAAGGAGAAGGAAGGAGGAGAGCTAGTCTTTCACTTTTGTCTTCAAATGGATCTCTTCCGAACTCGAAATCCCGAGGATGCCCATATCCACGGTTCCGTCGCTCTTGCTTTCTACCGGGATCCCGGTTGAAACGTCGACCTTCGCTGTCTCGCGAGTGTTCGAGTTGAAGCTGATCGAGGAAGTTCCAAGACCTTTCAGGGGGATACTCACGTTTCCCACGATCGCGGACTCGATGGAAGCGTATCGCTTCCCGCCCTCATCGAAGATGCTCGTCACCTTGTAAGTGACCGGAATCTTCGCCATCGAGGCATCGACCTCTCCCGCCAGCGGCCCTAGCGCCGATGTCAGGTCAAGGCTCGAAGTCCAGGTCGAACCGACCTTAACCGGAAGCGCGGGGTATTCGAACCCTTGAAACCCCACCTCGGATCGGGCGAGGCTCGTCGCCAACGACTTCCCTGGGTCCAAACTCATCGCCTCCTTTGGAAGCGTCACTTTGCCGCGTTCGTCGTAAATGGCTTCGAAAGACTCACCTTTCAGGCGATCCTCCATGGCCTGGGCCGACCCCGCGAAAAGCGGATTCCCGCCGCTGCTTACGGATGGGTTGGTGATCGTGGACCGCACTTTGACAGTCCCCTCGCCGGCCGGCTTAACGCTCAGTTCCGTGTCGAACGTCACTTTGAAGCTGGAATCGACCATGGCGCCGGTCGATACGATCTTCCCCTCGCTATGGAAAGCAAGCTTTTGGCTGTGGGGCAGTTTAAGCCGAAGGCTGACGGTCGTTCCTGCAGCCGCCATCGTGGGGCCAAAGTGGCACCCGATTAAGATCGCCGGAATTGGAACCGCGACGAGTGCCAGCCTGCGGCGCAACATCCGCCTCATTGTAACAGGAAGCTAGAAAGCGGGTCTTTGGCGACCGGGCGAGCCCTCTTCAAGTGACACCTAACATCCGCTTAGGATGCATCGTATAGCGTATTAGAAACGATCTTCTCAATCGTAACGCGACCTTCGGGGAGGCGTCTGAGAAGGAAAACAGGAGTGTGATCGACCTATGAAGACCTATGCGATTTGCCTTGGGGCCCTGCTCTTTCCGGTTATCGCCGGAGCCGACTCCGTCCGGTTGCGGACCGACGACGTGATCCCGGTCATTATGCAGACCGAGCTGACGTTCCGAGACACGAGGGAGGGAGACACGTTTAGGGCAGATGTGAACGACGCGAGCATGCTGCCCGCCGGAAGCCGCCTGGAGGGCGTCGTCCATCGAGTCGTCCAAAAGGATGGCGATCGGAAAGCGTTCATGGACATCGAGTTCACCGCGATCATCCTGCCCGACGGCCACCGAACCCGCTTCCACGGCACCCCTATTCCGCTATCCAAGAACTATGTTGTCCGCGATCGCGAGGGCCGCTGGGAAGCCAAAAAGGGAGTCACCAAGGAAACCGTCGTTCTCGGCGCAACCGCGGGGGGCCTGATCCTCGGCTCGATGATCCACAAGCCTTTTGAGGGCGCTTTTCTCGGCGCCCTTCTCGGTGTTTTCGGGGCGGAGGTCGACAAGGACGACGTCGGCGACGGAAATATCGTCGTGCCGAAAGGGAGCAAGGTTGGGGCACGGGTCGACGAAGGCCTTACGATCCGGTTCGACGGCCGCCGGGGCGACAAAGGGATCGAAGCCGACCGCTACGGACCTTACGACAAGGATGGTTACAACCACGAGGGCTTTGACCGCTATGGCTTCGATCGCAAGGGCCACTACGACGCCGGCTACGATTCGACCCGCAATGAGTCGCCGGGTCGAGACTCGGGAAGTTACGACCGGTACGGCTATGACCGTGACGGGCACTACAATCCGAGGTACGACACGACCCGCGATAATCCCGCTCCGAACCGGCCAAGTTCCCGAGGCCAGCTCCAGGTGGAGATCGATCGAAAGTCCATGCACTACGCGATCGACGAGCAACCCTTCCGGGATGGCTGGGTCATCATGGTGCCGCTTCGGTCGACCGCCGATCAGCTCGGTTATTCGGTGAGTCAGGATCGTGCCGAAGGCTCGTACCGGCTGGAAAACGATACAGACGTCCTGGTTGTCGAACAAGCTTCCAGGACCTATAGTCTTAATCGTAGAACTGGCACTCTACCGCTGGAAGTCGAGGTCAGGGACGGAATCGTCTACGCGCCGATCGATGCCTTCACGGTGCTGACGAGGGGGAGCGTGTACGTGAACGGGACGAAATATCACCCCGAGCCGTAGAACAAAAAGAACACAACGCTTTCTTTCCTCCCTCCCCCAAGCCCCGCGTCTTGCCCTCAGACCGGGGCTCTTTTTATTTTGGATTTTGGATTTTGGATTTTGGATCCGAACCGCTAATCTCGCGATAGGCGCGCGAATGAGGAACGCTCCTCATTTTGCTCACGCTTTCACGCCCCAGTGACCTCACGTCTCCCCGAGTAAACTTCGCCCATGCCCCGGGTCGGAGTAGTCGCCATTCAAGGCGATTTCGAGAAGCACATTCTCGCGGTCGAGGCGGCGGGCGGCGAAGCCGTTGAGGTACGTACCCCGGACGACTTCCAGGGCAGCGATCTGGCGATCATTCCCGGTGGCGAGAGCACGACCGTCGGCCTCCTGATGGAGCGATTCGGACTCGGTGATGCCTTACGCGAGCGCGCCTCCCAAGGAATGCCGGTCTGGGGAACCTGCATGGGCATGATTCTGATGGCTCGCAACGTGGCCGGCCGGCATCAGTACACCCTGGATCTGCTCGACATTTCGGTCGAGCGCAACGCGTTCGGCGCCCAGGTCCACAGTTTTGAGGATGAGGTCTGCATCGCCGGCATGAAAGAACCCGTCACAGGCGTCTTCATCCGGGCCCCCGTTGTGACGAGGCTTGGCGAGGGGGTACAGAAGCTCGCCGATTACCAAGGCCGAATCGTCGCCGTTCGCCAGGGGAACCTGATCGGAACATCGTTCCACCCGGAGCTGACCGACGACCGGCGAATGCACGAATGGTTTCTCCGGTTGGGACCGAAGTAGACCGCTGCCCGGTCGCGGCGCCGCCGCGGAGGTAAATTCATCCCGTGGTCGAAGCCATCGGCGTGCCGTTCGATCTTTGTGGCAAGCGCATGGGCAGCCGGTTAGGGCCGGCAGCGCTTCGGTTAGCCGGTCTCGAGGAGGCTTTCGAGGAGCTTCACATCGAGTTCGAGTGGGGCGGCGATCTGGACGGCTGCTCCGAGGAGCGCCTCGGCGATGCCCGCGAGCTAAAGGACTTCGAAACGCTGATTCGATGCATTGCGGCGTTGAAAAGGCGAACCGAAGCCTCATTAAGTCTCGGCCGTGTCCCACTTGTTATCGGAGGCGATCACGCGATCGCGATGGGTTCGATTGCGGCAAGCCTCAATCACTACGGCGACAAGATGGCGCTCCTGTGGATCGACGCCCACGCGGACATCAACACACCCGGAACCTCGACCACCGGCAACGTCCATGGCATGCCGGTAGCGGCCCTGATGGGGATGCCGAGCGGAGTCACCGGCGAACGCGATCGAATCTGGCAGTCCCTTATCGATGCCCTCGGCCCAACCCGGCTCCGGATGGAGCATATGTCCTGGTGCGGTCTTAGGGACGTCGATCCGCCGGAAAAGCTTCTGATTCGGTCGAGCGATACCTGCATGGCGACGACGATGTATGACGTCGACCGATATGGACTCATCTGGGAGCTGCGGCGATTCGACGTCTGGATGAGAACCCAGGGCGCCACCCACCTGTGGATATCTTTCGACGTCGACGCGCTCGACCCGATTCTCGCGCCGGGCACGGGAACCGCGGTGACCGGAGGATTCTCCTATCGCGAAGCCCACCTCATCGCGGAGGTCCTACGGGAAATGCTCGATGCCGATAATTGCCCCTACCGGCTGGCTGGACTCGACGTCGTCGAGATCAACCCCCTCATCGACCAACATAACGAAACTGCCAAGATGGCCGTTCAGTGGATTGGCTCGCTGTTTGGCAAGTCGATCCTGGGAGCGAAATGACCGGTAAACGCGTGCTTCAGGATGAGGCTGCCGCGATCCTCACCCTCGCCGAAGACCTCGGCCGATTCGACGAAGCGGTCGAGGCGATCTACCGATGCACCGGACGCGTGATCACTTGTGGCGTCGGGAAGTCTGGCCATATCGCCCGAAAGACAGCCGGGACTTTGAGCAGCACCGGTACGCCATCCCTCTTTCTCCATGCCGCGGAAGCCGTTCACGGCGATCTTGGCATGGTGACGGGGCAAGACGTCGTCCTGATGTACACCCATAGCGGCGAAACCGACGAGCTCGTCCGGCTGTTTCCTTCCATCCGCTCGATCGGGGCTAAAACCATCCTCGTGACGGGACGCCCGGACAGCAGCACGGGAAGGCTTGCCGACATCGTTCTCGATACCAAAGTGACCTCCGAGGCCTGCCTCAACGGCCTCGCGCCAACCACAAGCACGACCGTCATGCTCGCGCTTAGCGACGCCCTGGCAATCGCGGTCATGGAGAAGCGCGGCTTCGGCAAGGAGGACTTCGCCAAATTCCACCCAAGTGGAACTCTCGGCAAGCGACTGCTCCTGCGCGTTTCCGATGTCATGCGGCCTCTGCCGGAAATCGCGGTGGTCGCTTCGGCCGACCCTTTGCTCGAGGTCAGCCGCGCCATCACTCAGGCTGGTGTCGGCGCCGCTTGCGTCGTCGAGGATGGAAAGCTAGCCGGTTTCATCAGCGACGGTGACCTGCGAAGGCACCTCGCCAATGCCGGTGACGTCGCCGCGAGAGCGGCCGATCTTATGACGAAAGGAGTTTCCACCATCGAACCCGACATGCTGGCGATCGACGCGTTCGAGGTCTTTCAAAACCTGCCTAAGAAGATCGGCGAAATGCCGGTCCTTCGCGACGAGCGATTGCTCGGCCTCCTGATGCTGAAGGATCTCGTCAGGTCGGGGATTCTGTAGTGGCCAGAGTCGCGGCCCAACTCTATACCGTCCGCGACTACACTGCAACGGCCGCCGGCTTCGGCGCCGCCCTCCACAGGATCGCCGAGATCGGCTATCGATCGGTACAGCTATCCGCAGTCGGATGCATGAACGGCGAATCGCCCGAAGTCGATGCGCGCACAGCCCGGAGAATGCTCGACGATGCCGGTTTGGCTGCGCCGTTGACCCATCGCCCTTGGGATGAGATTCACGACCGCACGGACGAATGCATCGCGTTTCACAGGGAGCTTGGCGCAGAGCTCGTCGCTCTTGGCTCCATTCCCTCCGCATACCGGGAGTTGGGCCTCGACGGTTACCGGCGGTTCGTCGCCGATGCCGAACCGGTCATTGCAAATCTCAAGGATGCGGGGCTTAAGTTCGCTTACCACAACCATGCGTTCGAGTTCGAGCGGATGGCTCCCCTGTGGCAATCACCATTCGATATCATGATGAAGCACGGCTCACCCGACTTTCTCTTCGAGGTCGATACCTATTGGGTGGTTCATGCGGGAGTCGATCTCGTCGATTTGGCCGGCAAGCTGCAGGGCCGGATTCCGATGATCCACGTAAAGGATAAGAGCCCGGTGGGCAATGAGGTGCGGATGGCGCCGGTAGGCGAAGGCAATCTGAATTGGGCGGCCATTCTGCCGGCTTGCGAGTCTGCCGGCTCCGAGCTCTACGCGGTTGAACAGGACGACTGCTATGGACGCGATCCGTTCGACTGTCTCGAGAGCAGTTTCAGGTTCTTATCCGAACATGCGCCGAGTTAGCGCGGGCACATCGCAGTCGTACAAGGTTTGGGCCGAAGGGCGGGGTAAACACAGTCCATGCGCTGCGCCTGCGTTCTGATTGGCCTTTTCCTCGTTCCGTCGGTTTTCGCCCAGATCACATCGAACTCGATCCTCGATGAGACCGTCGACCTCGCGCGCCTGACCAAGCGCCCGAACCCGTACTACACGACCGCGGAGGCGACGAGCTACGACCGAGCCAGCAAGACGCCGGGCACGCCCGAATGGTTCGCAAACGGAGACGCGGGCCAGTTCATCCGTGAGGAGCGGCGGGAGGGCAGGCTGGAGAGGGTAATGGCCGATCTCAACGGCCCGGGTGCGGTTGTCCGAATCTGGTCGGCAAATCCGGCCGGGACACTCAGGTTTTACTTTGATGGCGAGGAAACCCCTCGCTTCGTGCAAAAGACCACGGCCCTGCTGGGTGGAACGGTCGAACCTTTTAAGACGCCATTCGGCTACGAGGCGGCCCGAGGCTGGAACTTCTACTACCCGCTGCCCTATGCAAAGTCCCTAAAGGTCACCGTCGACGATAGCGACAACGATGGTTCGAAGCACCTCTATTACCATGTCGGATACCGCACGTACGCCTCGGGGACCCAGGTCGAAACCTTTAATCCGAGTGCCGTCGACACTGCTGAAATCGACCGCATTGGCAAGCTGCTGGTTAGTCCGTATGTTCCGGGATACCTTCCGGACTACAAAGAGATTCAGCTCAAGCCGGGTGGGACTTCGAGCCAGAGGCTGCCGAACGGACCGAAGGCTGTGAGCTACCTGGCGGTTAAATTGGTTCCCTACTTCAAGGCGATCTTGCCCGAGAACATTCAAAATAGAGATGCTCGGACGACGGGATTCGACGATCCGAATCAAATCTACAACCAGCTCAGGCAAGTCGTCCTCGAAGCGGATTTCGACGGCGAGACTTGCATCCGGGCGCCTTTGGGCGACTTTTTCGGCACCGCTCCCGGGGTCAACCCCTTCCACACCTTCCCGTTCCACGTCGAGCCGGACGGAACTATGGGATGCCGGTTTGTGATGCCCTACGCCAAGACCGGAATTGTCCGGTTCGTCAACACGGGCAAAGCCCGCGTGACGTTACGGTTTTACGCGGA
This sequence comes from uncultured Fimbriimonadaceae bacterium, assembly GCA_964576205.1. Taxonomy (GTDB): domain Bacteria; phylum Armatimonadota; class Fimbriimonadia; order Fimbriimonadales; family Fimbriimonadaceae; genus JAEVZK01. Next base: position 55,373 of record CAZNUL010000020.1, read on the forward strand.
AACCGTCCACTACGACTGGGATGCAGCGAGCTACCACTTCAAGGCCCAATGGACTGGCGAGCATGCGCGTACCCGGCCGATGCGAGACATGACCTTCCTCAAGACGACCGGTGAAGGCGTCTTCGTCGGCGACAACATGCACGTGAGCAACCCTAGCCCAGCGTGGTGGGGCGAAGGCGACGAGAAGATTTATTTTGACGATCAGACCTTTCCAAGCAGCTTCGGGACCGGATCGGAGGACTACTTCGGCTACGCCTGGGGCGATCCCGAGTACTTCGCGCGGCCCTTCCATGCGCAGCCGCATGTGACGAAGCCCGATTCGTTCGGACACGACTTCGTCGAGCGGTTCCATATCATGGATTGCATCCATTTCGAGAAGAGCTTTAAGTTCGACATGGAGATGTGGCATTGGGCGGATTGCGTGGCGACCTACGTCCACACGATCTACTTCTATGAGAAGCCGGGCGGACCGCCTCCGCTCGTCATCGATCCCAAGCTGCTCGTCGTTTACGAGATGAAGCCGCCCGAGCCGGTCAAGGATGCGATCGAGGGCGAGTCCCTTAAGATCGCCTCAAAGAGCGGAGGCGAAACCGAGATCCAGACGGGCTTCTGGGACTGCTCGGGCGGCGCCCAGCTCTGGTGGCGGGACGGCGCCCCCGGCGACAAGCTCGACCTCGTCGTTCCAGTAAAGAAGGCGGGGCGATTTAGGGTCGTCGGACACTTCTGTTTCGCACGGGACTACGGAATCCAGAAGCTGTCCTTGAACGGGCAGGCTGCCAAGACGGTCGACTTCTATTCGAAGGACCTGACCTGGAAGACCGTCGACTTGGGCACGTTCGAGCTACAAGCCGGAGATAACCACTTCGTCGTCGAGGTCGCGGGAGCCAACGGTGCGGCCGAGAAGCGGCACATGTTCGGGCTGGATTACTTGAAGCTGGAGAGGCCGTGATACGGTGAGCGGCAAACGGTGATCGGTAAACGGTAAACGGGAAACGGTGAGCCGAACCTGAGCCTGCACCCTGACCCCTGGCCCTGCACCCTGACCTAGGGTAACGTGCACGTTATGAGCGCGAGGAAGCTTGCGCCCGTGGTCGTGTTGGTTTCGATCATTGCCCTCGAGCTGGCTTTGAGCGGTTCCGTTCCCGCACCGGGCGCCGAAATCCGGGACGCCGTTCCCCAACCCAGAACCCCCAGCCTTTATTCCGCCATTCGGTTGGGTGGCCCAATCGTAAAA
>CAZNUL010000021.1:0-4789 GCA_964576205.1 uncultured Fimbriimonadaceae bacterium
GGGGAGGAAAAGGGTTAACGCTAGATGAGCCGCAATTTTTGATCGGCCTGGGGCTATGGGAAGGAACTCATGCTCCGGGCGACAAGCTGCGATGGAGCGAAGTGCTTCTTGCCGCGCATCACGCGCTGGTGGCGCACGGTATGAGCGTGCAAGTTCTTCGATCTCGGTGCAAGCGTACAGCCCGGATTGGCTATGCCCCCGTCGGATCGACTTTCATGCCTGCGACCAACTCGAAGGAGGACATCGAGGCGGCTCGCCAGATGATGTTCGGGGTTAAGGCCCAGACTCCTTGGCGGAGTGCTTGGTGGATGGACCCGGGTTTCCTGGGTCAGTATCCCGAGGATGGTGTCGCCCTGTACGGCGATGCGGTCCCATCGTTTACGGACGAGGATATGAGAACCATCTCCCAGCCGCTCGATTTCTTCGGGGCGAACATCTATCAGGGAGCCTACGTTCGTGCTGGCGCCGGCGGAAGTCCGGAGCTTGTGCCGATGCAGGTGGGAGCGCCGCTCACCGCTTTCCGGTGGCCGGTTACGCCGGACTGTCTTTATTGGGGCCCGAAGTTCTTCCATGAGCGGTACGGCAAGCCGATCGTCATCAGCGAGAACGGCATGTCGAATAACGACTGGATCCAGGCAGACGGTGGGGTGCACGATCCCCAGCGGATCGACTACCTTCATCGCCATTTGTCTCAGCTGAAGAAAGCGGCGTCCGAAGGCGTTCCGGTGGAGGGGTATTTCCAATGGTCGCTCATGGATAACTTCGAATGGGCCGAGGGCTATAAGGAACGCTTCGGGCTGGTTTACGTGGACTATCCGACGCAAAGGCGCATCGCGAAGGATTCGTACCGGTGGTACCGGGAAGTCATCCAGTCAAACGGATCGATGCTCGGCGCTTAGCCGTTCAAATCTCTTGCGGTGGGGGCAGGCCAGAAGGCCTGCCCCCACTTTTTAGTTTCAATTTCTTCGAAATTGGATCGCATCGAGGAAAGTCGCTGTATCATGATAAAAGCTTTTATCATGAGGAGCGCACTCGCCAAAAAAACCACGATGAAGGCGATCGCCAACGAGGCCGGCGTCTCGATCGCGCTCGTCAGCAAGGTGCTACACGGGCGCGCTTCCACGGTGAGGGTCAGCCAAGAAACCGCCGAGATGGTACGCAACACGGCGGCGAGGCTGAACTACGTTCCTAATGGCCTCGCCCGCTCTCTGCGCAACAATCGCTCGGAGTCGGTTGGCGTGATCTTTGAGAACTTTGGCCAGATTTCGGCCGGGCCCCTCTACTACACTCTGCTCTTCGACGGTATTGCTCAGGAGCTCTTTTCTCACCACTATCGCCTGAGCATCCTTCCCGAAGTCGACCTTACCAACCCGAAGGCCCTTGCCGACGGCCGGCTCGATGGTGTGATTTGGTGCAAGATGCCCTCGTCGCCCGACTTGCTAGCCCGGATGGCGCACTTCCCGATTCCCGTGGTTGCCCTGAACGCTCCGCCTCCGGAGAGGGATTCCGACACGGCTTTCGTATCCTGCGACAACGGAGGCGGCATCGACCTGGCAATCAATCACCTAGCCGGTTTGGGACACCGCCGGATCTTGTTCGTGCTCGAGCGCAACGAGGAGCTAACGCCGGATGCCTTAGCCAGACTAGACGCGTTCAAGCTGGCTTGCCGAAGGAGAGACATCCCGAGCGAAGGGCAAGACATCGTGGTCTGGGGTACCGAGGCACGCGAATTTCAACAGTGGTGGACTCAGCGGCCCGCGCATACCGCGATCCTCGCCTGGAACGAGGGAATCGGTGCCGCCATTCTTCGCCAGGCCCTTCGGGCCAAGGTTCAAGTGCCGGAAGAACTCTCCGTCGTTGGCTTCGACAGCACTCAGTTCTGCGAGACCACGAGGCCGCGCCTTACGGCTGTCCGGCAACCCATTCGGGAAATGGCGGCTCATGCCGCCAAAACTATCGTCAACCTGATCGAGGGCCACTTGCCCTCGACCTACAACGTTCTCTTCCCTTGCACGCTCGACGTGCGAGGATCTACCGCGCCTCCGTTGGAGGGCCGCTCTCAAAGATGAGGTTCCTTATAATGAAGCGTTACTCTGGGTTCACTCTCATTGAACTGCTCGTCGTCATCGCGATCATCGCAATCCTGGCGGCGATCCTATTCCCTGTCTTCGCTCAAGCGAAAATGGCTGCCAAGAAGACTTCCACGATCAGCAATCAAAAGCAAGCGACACTTGGCCTCCTGATGTATTCGACCGACTCGGACGACATCTTCCCGATGTCGGAGTACGGAGACGACTGGTCCTCCGCAACTCCGCACATCACCTGGACCACAACCGTTTATCCCTATGTCAAAAATGGGGACCAGCTGCGCGATCCGGTTGCGGGAAATATGGTGAGCACCGGAAAGGCCGGGATCTACTTGGACGTAGCGGCCCCGACCGTTTCGCAGACGGACGTCACCAAGGAAGGCTACTACTTTGGCGTTAACAGGCTGATCTGCGCCGACGACTACAACGGCGGTGAGACCTGGTTCGATGGCAATGGCCAGGTTATTTCGTCGATGTCTCAGACTCAGATCGATGCGCCAGCCGACAAGGTTCTGATTTCCGAAAAGGGTCTAAACGATCCGGCGGACGGATGGAACTACCCGTGGATCGTCGATTGGCAGTTCCAGTACATCGACTCGATCGCCAGCACGCCCGGGAATCCGAACACGGTCTATCGTGACGGCGACACCTCGCAGACGCCCGGCTCCCCGGTTTACTCGCCGAAGTACGACTCGGACTGCGTATCCGGCTACTCGGCCGGCAACTGGGAGTGCGCCGCTCATCCCAGGTATCGCTACGCTCTGAATTCAGTGTTCTCCTTCGCGGACGGCCACACCAAGACGATCGGCCGCGGCGGGCTGAAGTGGTGGAAGAACATTTACGTCGCTCGCGGAGGAATCACGTCGGCTAGCTGGACCTACGGCTGGTACTACCCGGGAGAGCCCTACTAGACCGGACTTCGGACTAGAAGACGAACTTAGAGTGACATGGTTGGAGCGCTCAATGCCCGCCCTCTTGGAGGGCGGGCCGATGCGCAGACACGGGCTGAAAGAAACAAAGCATGGATAACATCAAGTTGAAGGGGAATGCGGTGACTGCGGCGATTGTAATGGCCGCGGCCTTCGTGACGGGGTGCGGATCCGACAATCCGGCCCCCGACCCCGTTGGCGCTAAGAAGGCCGACGAGACCCGTCAGGCCTACATCGACTCTCTGAACATTCCGGCGGATCAGAAAGCGCAGATGAAGTCGCATTTCGGCGGCGCGGCGGTACCCGATCCGGCGGCGGCCGCTCGTGCGCAAGCCGCGCAGGGCAACCAGCAGAACCGGCGATAGAGTCGGCGGTCGGAACCTAAATCCCCCTCCCGGACCGTTTTCTGGCTTCTCGCTGTGAGCAAGCAAGCCCTCCACGTCGCTACCCGCTCCGACCCTCCCGGAACGGGAGGGAGCTGGTTGGGAGCCACAGCGCAAGTCTCCTTCTGGAGCGGGAAGGTACTGGCTGTAGAATGAGGCGTGAAGCGCTCCCTGCTGGCCCTCCTGTTGATGTGTTCGAGCTTAACCGGCGCTCAGCTCACGCCAACCGAAAGGCAGGGGGTTGCGGACACGCTTTTCATTGGGAACATGACCCTCCGCGACCTCGAGTACGAGCGCCGGCCGTTCGATGACAAGTACCGACTCCCACTCGTCAACCTGGCGATCGACAAGCCGCTCGAGGCTGCCGACCGCATCATGGCCCTGCACAAAAGTGGCGCGACCAAGGGCTTGGCGGCGCTGATCAGGGCGGCTCGAACGCAAGGCCTTAACGATCCTGCAACCCTAAACATCGTTGCCGCATCACACAAGGAAGATCCCAATCTCAAGAAGCTTCCCGCACCCTTGCAAGAGCCGGTTCGCCGACTGGCTGACAGCGTCGCCGACGCAAACCTGATCATCAAGAGAGCCCTCGGCGGCTTGTCCAAGGTCGACCAACGATATCTCATCGAGACGCTGCCTCTATATGCAAACGAAGAGCCTTCGATCAAGTTCGCGTTTACGAAGCGAACTACCTACGATGCCAAGAAGATTCTGGATTTGATCGACAGAATCGACCTTCCGGCGATCCGAGCGGCCGCCGAAATGCTGGCCGGCAACGTGGAATCGGTGCGCCCACAACTCGAAGCAGCGAAGAAGAGGGTCACCCAGGCGCTCGATTTGAAGCTCTGGATCGACGGGCTCAGAGTCGACGTTTCCGCGAACAAGGATGCTGTCCACAGCGATAGGGACGCCGTCGTCACCGTCGATCTCGGTGGAAATTCCGTATTCAAGGGCCGAGCCGGAGCCGGCGTCGGCTATGCATCGGTCCTAATCGCCATGGGGGGAAACAAGACGTTCGACGTACCGGATATCAACCTTGGGGCGGGAGTTCTCGGCGTCGGCCTGGTCTATGACTTTGGCGGACATGACATGTTCCGGTGTCAAAGCATTTGTTTGGGGGCAGGGCTCGCGGGCGTCGGCGGCTTTTATCGCGAAGGTGGGAACGACAACTACAAGTGCACCTCGCTTGGCGAAGGTTACGGCGAATTTGGACTCGGGATCTTGCAGGATACGGCCGGAGACGACCATTACGACGGGGCATACAACGTCCAGGGGGCGGCCCGAACGGGCGGCGTCGGTTGGCTCGTCGACTTAAGCGGCAACGACGTTTATCGAGCGGGCGGCTTGGTCCTCAATTCCCCGTTGTTCGACAAGGTCCATTATTCGAACG
>CAZNUL010000021.1:4799-50417 GCA_964576205.1 uncultured Fimbriimonadaceae bacterium
GATCGGGATCCAGCAGCTCCACAAACCCCCTAACACTGAAGAGGCTGACGCGCTTGAATCAAAACGATGTGGTGCTCACGCTCCCGGGCGCCACCGCGAACTTTGTGCTGACCGACAGCGACACGAAAATCATTGAGGATCCCGAAATTCGAGCCGTGGATGGGCAGCCAGCCAAGTTGCGCGTCGGTAACCGCGTGCCGGTGGCGACCGGAAGCTTCCGGGCGGGCGGTGGGGTTGGCCCGCAATTCCCCGTTGTTCGACAAGGTCCAGTATTCGAACGCCAAGGGCTATGCGAGCGGATACCGGGAAGATACGGGAGGAACGAGCGGCGGCATCGGGTTGCTGACCGACTTCGACGGCGACGACTCCTACATCGGCGAGACGTACTGTCAGGCAGCAAGCTACTGGTTCTCGCTCGGCTCGTTGTACGACGCGAGAGGCAACGATACTTACTCGGCCTACCACTATGCGCAAGCGAGCGCGATGCACATGACCGCCGCTTACCTCTTCGATCTCGGCGGCGACAACGCTTTCGTGTGCAAAATGGGCGCATGTCACGCGATCGGCCACGACTACGGCGTCGCATTCATGCTCGACCGGGGCCACATGGACCTGATCGCGTCGCAGGACGGGCGGCCCGCAACGGGAAGCGCGAATGGCCTTGCGATCTTCATCCAGGGAGCATCGGAGCCTCGATACTTCGGCCCCGCCGCGGTTGGCCTACCGGCACGCGGCTCTGGGTCTTTAGCGGTGTTTTGCGACCTCGGCGGATCGGATGCGACGCCTCTAAGAGGCAACGAGGCCGTCGTCCGAGACACCTGGGCGCTCGCCTACAACGACGGCCGGCTTCGCGATAGACCGATCGTCGACGCGGTCTCGCCGTCGCCACCGCCGGCCGTTCAGCCACCAGCGCCGGGGTCGATTCCCATGCCCAAGGATGCCGAGATGGAGACGATCTACCTGAAGGCGACCCAGTGGGGGGTCGGCACCGCCCAGCAAGAAGTTGCGGAGCAAGTTGCGAAGCTGATCGGTATCGGCAAGCCGGCTCTCAAGTGGATGATCGACAAGCACTTGGCCACCGCAGACCGGCTTCAAATCCGGGCTTTCGTTGCCGCCGTCAATGGACTTGGCGCCGATGGACACCAGATGCTCGCGCCCCTCGTCGCGAGCGACAAGCTCGATTTGGCCAGGATCGCCCTCAGAATCGCTACTGATGCGGGAATCAAGGAGGCCGCTCCCTACTTGCCCGCCGCGCTGGCGAAACCCGAGCTGCAGCGGGTGGCCGCGGCGGCGGCCGGACCACTGGGAAGCAAGGAATCGATCAGCGATCTTCTCCTCCTTACGATCAGTCACGATCGAGTCACCGCGCTTAACGCGATGACGTCGCTGGTTGCTCTCGCCGATCCGGGTTCCGTGTCGACGGCTCAAGCCTTGCTGGCCTCTCCCGATCTACCGATTCGCAAAGCCGCCGTTCAACTGATCGGCAAGTTTCCGGTTCAAGCGGCAAGGATCGGCGCCAGCCTGCTAGCGTCCTCGGACTCGCAACTCGCCAGAACGGGAATCGAGATCCTTGGAAGTCTGGGGACGAGCGAAGCCCTCGACGCGATCGGCAAAGCGCTTCAGTCTGGGCCAGCCGGAGTGCGCATCCAGGCCCTGTTGGCTCTCAGCGGGCGAGTGCCCGAGTCTTATCGAGGCACTGTCGTCGAGGCCCGCAAGGACCCCGATCCTTTGGTGCGCGCGGTCGCGGCAAAGATCGACTTGGGCCGGTAGCGTTTCGGGCGCAACTATCGTTTTGCGACGTTTCCAGCCCCATAGCCAAAGACCGCTACTGGTGTAATTGCGGGTTTCGCCCCGGGGATGCCTGATTCGGCACAACCTGTGACATTATTTCGCGCCATTCGTTGGATTTTCGGAAGATAATAGGTTTCAGGCGACTCAGTCGCCTTAGTGCTATTTGTTCGCCCGCTCACGGGGGCGTTGAGAAGGAATTATGAGGAAGCGTCTGGTTCGATTCTCGTTGGTTGCCACTGGCCTTTTCGTCGTGCTTGCGCAGGCCCCGGCTCAAACCGTTAGCTTTTGGTACAACAGCCTGGGGGACGCGTCGGCTAATCAGCCGAGCATCATCAACGTCACCTCCGGCTCCAACGTCACCTTGTCCGCCTATGTGAAAACCACATCCGTCGGGGCGCTGTCGGGCATCAACCTTCTCTTCGGGTATTCCACGACGACAACCGTCGGCTCATCTGCGACTCCTGCCGACACAAATGCCACTTTTAATTCATTCAGCTGGGCTCAGTCAGACCTAAACAGTGGCCAGCTCGCCGACACCACGGGAGGCGGGGGAGGACCCGCTAACGGAGTGAGCCGACCATGGGGGTTTTTCGCTTCCACGGCAAATCTTTCCTCAACCTTTAGCGGGACAGGCGACGGAGTCAATTTCCACATTCTGGACTTGACGCTTCATATCAACGCCGCAGCGGGAACGAACATTACGACAAACCTGTGGAGCTTCACTAACCCGAACACCGACACATTTGCTTCGGCGGTGGTCAACGGTTCGGCAAATGAGTTCTTCCCAGCGAGTCCCTACACCGCGACTCTTCACGTTGTAGCCGCACCGGAGCCGGCAAGTATCGCGTTGCTGGGGATCGGCACGCTGGCCCTGTTGCGACGGAGAGGAACAAAGCGTAGCTAGAGCTGGAGGAACCCCGTTGGCATTTCTCATTCGGGGGCCCGTCGTCGCTCAGCGGTAATCGGTTGGTTATTCCATGCGTCGATTTGCGTCAGTAGTTCTCCTCCTCGCTTCCATTGCGGCCGTGGCAACTTCCCAGGCAGCGGGCCGGGTTCAGCTGGCCGGTAGCGGGCTTACCATCCTGCCAGAGTCCAAAACGATCGGCACGATCGATCCCGCTCGAGTCTTGAACATCACGATCGGCTTGCGGCCCCGGCATCCGTTGGAGCTAAAGGCTTTCTGCGACGCCGTCAGCAACCCGGCTTCGCCAAGCTACCGGCAGTTTATGACGCCTGGCCAAGTCGGCGAAGCCTTCGGCGCCTCCGCATCCGACGTGGACAACGTCGTGTCCTTCCTGAAGTCCCAGGGGCTGAAGGTCGGACTGATCGCCAAGAATCGGATGGCGATCTGCGTTGAAGCGACGGTCGCACGCGCTCAAATCGCCTTTGGTACCACGATCAAGGAATACATCGGACCATCGATGGCGAACGGCCAGGAGTCGTTCTTCGCGAATTCAACGCCGATCTCATTACCGTCTTCGATCGTATCGGTGGTCACCGGCGTGGCGGGCCTGGACAACTACGGACGGGGACGCCCGCGTGTCACTTTATTGACGCCCACTTTGACTCGAGGCCTGTACCAGACGGCGAACGCGTACACCAACGTTGGACTCCATGGCGAAGGGAGGACGATCGCCATTGTGAACGCCGATGGAATCGGCCTCACCAACGTTCCGCTCTATGTGAACGCCTATGGCCTTCCATCGCCGGCCGCAGGTGTCGGAACGAACATCACGATTTCTACATACGGTACGTCCGCCTGGAACCGCTTACCTGCTAGTGGAGAGGGAGACCTCGATCTCCAAATGGAACTCGGGATGGCGCCTCTTTCCCACATCATCGTTTACGACACTGGTGGCGAACAGGACGGCAGCGGAAACTTCACGGGCGCGTCGAACGCCGACTACATCGGCTTGACGACTCTGCTTACCAACGACAACTTAGCCGATGTCGTATCCGACAGCTACGGCTGGTATCCCCTAACCAGCGACATGGTAACCCTGCATAACCAGCACCTCTCCATGACCGCTCAGGGCATGACCTACACGAATGCTTCGGGCGACCAGGGAACCCAGTCCACCAGGCAAGAGGGCTACTATCCAAACATCGATCCCGAGGTCTTGGAAGTTGGTGGCACGCGAGCAGATGCCGACAGTACGACCGGGGCTCGGATCACCGAAGATGGATGGGGGGATTGGCCGAGCAATCCCTACGGCGCTTACGGAAGCGGCGGCGGCTGGGATCCCTTAACCGACCCAAGCTATGGCGGGGTCTCGGCAAGCTTCAATGCTCTGCCCTCGTGGCAGCACGGCACGGGCGTCCCGACCGGAATCAACTTTCGCCTGTTTCCCGATGTTGCCATGCATTCCGCCGGCTCAGGGGACAGTCTTCCCCACGAGTTCTACATCAACGGATCTCTTGAGACCGGCGGCTTTGGCACCAGCTTCGCGTCGCCGATCTTCGCAGGGTGCCTTGCCATCGTCGAGCAGCGCCTCGTCGGGAACGGCCTAACAGCCCGGATGGGCCGGCTTCAAGATACGATTTACAGTGAGAACGGTCGAGCGGACGCTTGGTTTGACACGACCACGGGAGATATCGGCGCTTTGCCGGACAACAGCGAAGCCACCGGCCATGCCGGATGGGATTTCGTGACCGGGTGGGGAGCGCCAAACTTCGACGGCTGGTACCGGGTCCTTGCTTCGAAGCCGGTTACCGGAACTGTGACCCTTCAGGATTACGCGTCGGGCGCGGTTGCCGGGACATCGATTACGGTGCAGTTCTTCAATGCCGGAACCTCGACTCTGGTGGACACGGAAACAGCCTCACTATCTTCCGGAGGCGGTTTTACCGTCACCACGACGGCTCCCACGGGAAGCTACGACGTTTACGTCAAAGCTTCTCATTGGCTGAGACGAAAACTGGCGGGCCAGACATTGACGGCCGGCGGAATGAGCGGGCTCACCTTTTCCCTCATCAATGGCGACGTCGATGGCAACAACGCGGTCGGCCTTTCCGACTTCGCCCGACTGAAGGCAGCCTTCGGTAGTCTGCCCGGAGACGCCAATTGGAATGCCAACGCCGATTTGGACGGTAACCAAGCGGTTGGCCTATCTGATTTTGCTATTCTAAAGCGCAATTTCGGTTTAATTGGAGATTAGAGCCTTGGCTCGTATCGAAGGTAGCCGCACCCAGCGAGGCGCGGCGAGTGTGTGGGTCGGTAAGTACATGAATATGAGAATCCTCTTCCTGCGCGCGGGTGCGCTCCTCGTTGTCGCTTCTGCTTTGTCAGCCGCCTGCCTGGCTCAGGTGACGTGGACCAAGGGACAGATTTGGCGCGGAAAACCGGGCATCACCGAAACCGTCGCCCAGATCATGCGCCGCGATTCAACGCCACCATTCGGAATCCAAGAAATCAAGGACGTGGAGGAAGGGCCCGGACCTCGCGGTTTGCCGCAGAATCCGGCGTCTCCAGAGGTTTCGCGGTTTCCCTACTTCGGCCAGGAGACGCCAATCGGCGGCGGCATCATCGACTACCGCCCGCTTTTCTCGATCGGTCCCAGCTGGACCGGGGGCGTGTCATCCGAGTCCGGGTTCATTCCGCCAGACAGTATGGGCGATGTTAGCCCAACTCAAGTCGTGATGACGGTAAACGGGCGAATCAAGCTCTTCGACAGAGCCGGCAACGTGGGCGCCCTTAATACGACAACAAACACATTCTTTAACTCCGTACGCAACAACAGCACGACTTCCGATCCGAGGTGCCGCTACGACCGGCTCTCGAATCGCTGGTACATCGTGATGGTCAACACGACGAGCCAGAACAATCGAATCCTGATCGCGGTTAGCAATAGCGGAACGATCACCGATGCGACAAGCTTTACTTTCTACCAGTTCAACTACGCCACTCCCACACCCGCGGGCAGCGCGACGGCATTTTGGGACTATCCGACGCTAGGGATCGACGACAATTCGGTTTATCTCGGCGGAAACATTTTTGACGGATCCAGCAGGCAAACCGATCTTTTCGTCCTAAACAAGAGCCAGCTCTTGGCCGGGACTCTGTCCATTAGCGTCTTTCGCGCCCTCGGAGTCTCCGGTAGCGGCGCTTTTGGCCCATGGACGCCGCATGGCATCGACAACGATAATCCAACCGCCACCGAGGGCTATGTCCTTGGCTCGGATATCAATTTCTACGGCGTACTTGATCTGCGGCGAGTGACTTACAGCGGCGGCGTTCCGTCGATTTCGAGCAACATTAGTATCACGGTTCCCTCGACCTCAGCCCCCCGAGCAGTTCCCGCTAAGGGCAGTACAGTACCTCTGGACGCTCTCGATCACAGGCTCTTTGCGGCCAAGATGTTCTACAACCGTTTGACTGGGGTCGGAACCATTTGGGCGGCGCAGGACTACGGCACCACGTCTTCGGGAGTCGCAAGTGGCAGCCCGGACCGGACGGCATCGAGATGGTACGAGCTGCAGGGCTACCAGACCGGCCAGACGCCCTCGCTCGTACAGTCAGGAAGCCTCTTCGACTCGGCGGCGAGCAGCCCCGTTAACTACTGGATTCCCAGCATCGCCATGAACGGCCAAGGCTATGCGGCGCTCTGCTGCTCGGCCGGCGGAGCAAACCTTAATGCGAACGTGGCTTTCGCGCAGCGGGTGCCGACCGATCCCTTGGGGTCACTTCAGGCGCCGGTGATGATCACGTCGAGTGCGTTCAACTACAACATTCAGACATCTGGCTCGTCGCAGCGCTGGGGAGACTACTCGCATACAAGTCTCGATCCGTCGGACGGCCAGTCGCTGTGGACTTTCCAGGAGTTCTGCGACGCCAACAATAGCTGGGGCCTTCGCATCACCCAACTTTTCGCCCCGGCGCCCACGGTGACGAACCTCAACCCGCCCGGCGCCTATCCCTACGACACGGTGAACGTCGTCGTCACCGGGACCGGCATCTTCGATGGTGGGTCGACCTTTCCCAATAGGCTGAGCGCCGGCGTCAGCGGGACTGGCGTGACGGTCAACACGGTTACCTTTAATAGTGCGACGCAGGCGACCGTCAATCTCACGATCGCCGCGGGCGCGGCGTTTGGCGGGAGGACGCTCACTCTCAAGAACCCCGACGGCCAGTCCGCTAGCATGACCTTTACGGTCAACATGCCGACCGGAACCGGCACCGTTACCCTTGGCGACTACTCGGCGTCACCGAGCGGAACGCCCGTGACCTTCCAGATCGTGGATGGCTCCAATACGACTGTCCAAACGGCATCGGCCAACCTGGACGCGGCCGGTAACTATTCGTTCACGCCGTCGGTAGCCCCGGGCACCTACACGGTCTTCGCGAAGGCAAGCCACTGGCTGCGCCGCAAAGCTCTGAACGTGACGATTACGTCGGCCGGTTTCTCCGGGGTGAACTTCTCCCTCATCAACGGAGATATCGACGGGAATAACGCCGTTGGGCTTTCCGACTTCGCCGGTCTAAAGGCTGCATTCGGCAGCCTGCCGGGCGACGGGAACTGGAATCCCAACGCAGACCTCGATGGCAATGGCGCGGTCGGCCTCTCCGACTTTGCGATTATGAAGCGGAACTTCGGATTGATCGGAGACTAGTCGCCGGGTATTGGGTGTTAGGTTGTTAGGTGGCGTTGCCGCCGACACCTGACACCCGTTAGAGCGCGACCATCTGCCCGACGTCCGGCGGGTCGTCGAAAGCAAGCTTCTGCGCCTTGATCGGCACCGGGATCGGATAGTCCCCGTTAAAGCAAGCGAGGCAGAAGTGATTTTTGCCCCGGCCGACGGCTTCGACGGCTCCCTCGATGGAGAGATAACCGAGGGTGGTCGCTCCGATGTATTCGCAGAGCTCCGGCACCGTCATTCGGGCAGCCGCGAGCTCGCCCTTGCTCGCCATGTCGATTCCATAGAAGCACGGATGCACGATCGGTGGCGCGGTGATTCGGACGTGTACCTCGGTCGCGCCTGACTCGAAGAGCAACTTGACGATCTGCTTCGTCGTCGTTCCCCTCACGATGCTGTCGTCCACGAGCACGACCCGCTTGCCCTGGAGATGCTCGACGAGTGGGGTCAGCTTCATACGCACGCCAAGTTCGCGCATTCGCTGATCGGGGGCGATGAAGGTGCGGTGAATATAGCGGCTTTTCATCATCCCTTCCCGGTAGGGTATGCCGCTTTCATCGCTGTAGCCGAGAGCCGCCGGGATACCACTATCCGGCACCGGCACCACGATGTCGGCGACGACGGGATGCTCGGTCGCCAGGTTCCGGCCCATGTTCTCGCGCGCCTCATAGAGGAGGGTCCCATACATGTGACTATCCGGCCTCGCGAAGTAGATGAATTCGAAGAGGCACATCGCGTCACGCTTGCACGGCGCTCCGCAGGCGATCCTCATTCCGTCCTGATCGATGATGACCATCTCCCCGGGCGCAAGCTCGTGCGTCGCTACGCCGCTCACGGGGCCAAACGCACAGGTTTCGCTTGCCACCATGTAGCCGGTGTCGAGTGTTCCCGCGGTTAGCGGCCGGATTCCCGCCGGATCGCGGAATCCGATGACCATCTTAGGGGTGAGCACGACGCACGAGTAGGCGCCCTGAACGCGCCTCATGACCTCTGCAACCGCGTGCTCGGGACCTCGGTCCATATTCTTGACGAGAATCCTGGCCAAGACCTCGGTGTCGCTCGTCGTCTCGAATGCTTCGCCTTCGGCTTCCATCTCCGTTCGGAGCTGACGGGCGTTGATGAGATTGCCGTTGTGGGCGATCGCGATGTCGCCAACGATGGACTGGCAATAGATGGGCTGGGCGTTACGAAGGACGCTTGCTCCCGTCGTTGAGTAGCGGGTGTGTCCCACCGCCATCTCGCCCGGGAGGGTTTGCAGGATGTCCTCGTTGAAGACCTGGCTGACGAGGCCCACTTCTTTGTGCATCCGCACCTGCTCGCCATCGCTGACGGCGATTCCGGCCGCTTCCTGGCCCCGGTGTTGAAGCGCAAAGAGGCCGAAAAACGCAAACCGGGCCGCTTCATGGCCCGGTGAGTAGATACCTACGATGCCGCATTCTTCTTTTGGGCGGTCACCAAGTTCGAGCGGGTCCACATTTAAGTATAGCGCCGGGATAGGGAAACCGTGGATCGTGAGTCGTGGAACGTGGGTGGTGACCCGCGGATCGTGGAGCTAATGCAAGCATCAGGTATTACGTTCACGAACCACGGATCACGATCCGATCCACGTTCTCGATCATGCTCAAGGTCCCAGTAGGCACCCTAACGTTCCTCATGACGGACATCGAGGGAAGCACCCGCCTGTGGGAGGATTATCCGGCGGCGATGACGACCGGAATCGTGCGATCCGAGCAGATCATCCACGAGGTCGTCACCACCCACGACGGCTACCACGTGATCGAGCAGGGCGAGGGCGACAGCACCTTGTCTGTATTCAAGGACGCGACTCAGGCTCTTAGGGCGGCTGGCGAAATCCGCGAGCAGCTCGCGCTGGAAAAATGGCCGGACGGCCTCCTCATCCGCGTCCGCATTGGGCTCCACAGCGGCGTCGCCGATATGCGGCAACAAACCTACTACGGCCGAGTGGTGAACCGGGCGGCTCGGGTGCGTGCCGTCGCCCATGGCGGCCAGATCATCCTCACTCGAGCGACGCGCGAGCTGCTGGATTCGGCCGCCCCGAAGCTGAAGGACCATGGGCAGCATCGCCTCAAGGACCTTCTCCATCCGGAACACCTTTTCGAGCTGCCCGGTTCGGAGACTTTCCCGCCCCTCTCGAGCCTCAGCAACCGGCCCAACAATCTCCCCGTTCAGCTCACGCCGTTTATCGGCCGCACCGCTGATCTCGTCAAGATCCAGGAGCGCTTGGCCACATCTAGGATGGTCACCCTCGTCGGCGCGGGCGGCTGCGGAAAGACCAGGCTTGCCCTTCAGGCTGCAGCCGAGGCTGTAGAGCACTTTGCGGACGGCGCCTTCTTCATCGATCTAACTTCGGCGCGCTCAGCCGACGATATCGCGGGCGCGCTCCTTCGGGAGACGATGGCCGATTCCATTGACTCTCTGAAGCATCGTGAAGTGCTTCTGGTGATCGATAACTGCGAGCACATCGCATCTCACGCCGCAAAGTCGTTGAAGCGCCTCCTGGAGTCGACCCAAAAGGTGCGCGTCCTGGCGACCAGCCGCCAAGCGCTGCACCTCCGCGCCGAATCGCTCTATCGGGTTTCTCCTTTGAGCTTGCCGCATAAGGCGGACTTGAATGATGCGGAGAAGGTGGGTGAGTCGGAGGCGGTCCAGCTCTTTGTTTCCCGGGCCGAGTCCAAGCTGTCCGGCTTTCATCTGACGCCCGCGAATTGCCGCCCGGTCGGCGAGATCTGCGTAAGGCTGGACGGCATCCCGCTTGCGATCGAGCTGGCGGTGCCGCGGCTTAAGCTTCTTCCTCCCGAGGAACTCCTGAGCCGCCTCGACGAGCGATTCAAGCTGCTCAAGACAGCCGACCGCACCGAGACGCGCCGCCATCAGACGTTGCTCGCTGCGGTCCGACATAGCTACGATTTGCTCTCGCCGGACGAGCGCGCGCTATTCAGGTGCCTTGCCGTGTTTCGTAGCGGCTGGTCCCTGCAAGCCGCCGAAGGGGTCGTGCCTGAGGCCTTACGCGGACACATCCTCGAATTGCTCGAAGCTCTGTTCGATAAATCGCTTATTCACGTCTCCGAGGATGACCGCCGCTCTTACCTGCTCGAGACCATCCGAGAATTTGCGCTTCTCATGCTGGAGGAATCCGGGGAAAGCGACGGCGCGTTCGAGCGGATGTGCCGTTGGTATATCGTCGCGGCGGGCGAACTACGGGACAAAATCGCCTCCGGCGACGCCGGCGCGGTGGGTCGGCTCGACCAGATCATGCCGAATGTCGAGGAAGCCCTGGACTGGGCGATCCGCGCCTCCCAGCCAGAGCTGGGACTGGAACTGGCCTCGGTGGTGTGGGAGCATTGGAACCGGCGGGGAAACTTCTCTCAGGCACGAGGCAAGCTTCGAAGCCTTCTTGGCATGGAGGGCTCATCCGATTTCAACCGAGCTCGCGGCTCGAGCATCTTGGGGGCGCTGGCTTGGTACCAAGACGACCTGGACGAGGCTAAGTCCAGCTTCGAGCTAAGTCTTGCTCTTTACGAGCAGTTGGGTGAAAGAGGGAAGATCGCGAAGGCGAAGAGCAACCTGGGCCTGATCTGTGTTCAAAGCGGTAACCTCTCTTCTGCGCGCTCCTACTTTCAGCAAGCCCTTAACGAATCAGAAGAGCAAGGGGATCAAACTGGCGCTTTCTGGGCGGGCTCAAACCTCGGGGCTCTGGAGCTTGAGAGCGAGCGACCAGCCGAGGCCGCTCAGGTGTTCCTAAGGCTCCTCCCCGCATCCGAAAGCGCAGACAACGCACTTCAACTCGCGATGCTGTATTGCAACTTGGCGGAATGCGAACTAGCGGACGGTGACCACCACCAGGCAGCGGAATGGCTCATCAAGGGTGCCCGATTCTTTAGAGACGAGGTTTATCCGAACATCGAGGGTTCCAACTATTGCCTTCTCAGTGCGCTTGCGCTCAGTTTAGGAGGCAAGCTGGCGCAGGCGGTAACCGTCGCCGAGTACGGAAAAGTGATAAGGCGGAAGTCAGGCGTCGAGTTTGAGGGGCGAGCTCGACGCCTTGACGCCAGCCTCGCCGCGGGACTCGCGACATTGGGGCCAGCAGGTAGACGGCAGGCCGAGCGTCAAGTAGTCACCATGGATCAGTTGCAAGCCTCCTTGTTCATCGAAAGCGCACTTAACTCTGTTGTCAATTCCGAATCGGTTTAAAGGTCCGGGCACGGCGCTTGACGTAACTTGAACATGCGCCTATGATGGGGACCATGGTGCTTACCATCGTAGCCATCGTTGTCGTCGCGGTCATTATCATATGGTATCTGCTCAAAGGGAAGTCCACAACTGGATTCATGCCTCAGGTCAGCGGGCCTGACCAAAATTTCCCAGTCACGGCTGGTTCCGTGGTACATTGGGTCGTTTCCGGTACTTCAGGCGGTGCGCCTGACAGCCTCGCCGTCGACTGCGAGCCGAATAACAGCTTCGTTGTGCTACCGGCTACGAATGCGATCACAAATCCAGCTGCGCCGATTCCCGTACCCGGTTCGAACGTCAATCCCACCCAGGTGTTATTCAGCTTCCAACTTACGGCAGCACCCGCCGACCCGTTTACGATCAAGGTCAGCACCAGCCTTGGATCGATAACGGACACCGTGAAGATCCAGCCGGTCTCTCAGTCGACGACACCGTCGACGCAAAGCGCGGCGCCGGGAGCGAACGTAGGCTGGACGGTCACCCTCGATAGGCCGGCCGGCTCGACCGGCCAAGCGGTTGCGATCTCCACCACCACGCCTGCCAACTTCAGCATGATCCCGTCAACGCTTTTCATCGCGGCCGGACATACCCATATCTCCTTCCCAACGACTCTGAGCGCCGGCGCCAGTGGCACGGCCGAGGTCACCTCGAAGTGTAACGGCGGCGCGTCCTCCGGAACTGTTCACATAACGTAGTCTTCACCTCCACCCACGGCCGTCATGCACGCAGGGGTGGATAATGCATGTGCGGCATGCTGAAGTCTCCCGTGGGCACCCTGACGTTCCTCATGACGGACATCGAGGGCAGCACCCGGCTGTGGGAGGAGTATCCGGCGGCGATGTCGACGGCCATCGTCCGGAGCGAACAGATCATCCACGACGTAGTGACTGGGCTGGATGGCTACCACGTGATCGAGCAGGGCGAGGGCGACAGCACTCTATCGGTTTTCAAAGATGCCACTCAAGCTCTGCTTGCAGCCGATGAGATCCGGCAGCACCTTGCCATGGAACGCTGGCCCGACGGGCTCGTCATCCGCGTTCGCATTGGGCTCCATAGCGGTGTCGCTGACATGCGTCAACAGACCTACTACGGACGAGTCGTGAACCGCGCCGCAAGGGTGCGAGCCGTCGCCCATGGCGGCCAGATCATCCTTACTCGAGCCACGCGCGAACTGCTGGACCGTCAGCGGTTCCCTTCCTTGAAGGACCACGGACCACACCGGCTCAAGGACCTTCTGAGCCCGGAGCACCTATTCGAACTTCGTGGAGACGAGGATTTCCCGCCGTTTCGGACCCTTAGCAGCCGGCCCAACAATTTGCCGATCCAGCTAACCCCTTTCGTCGGGCGAGCGACCGACATCCAGGGCATTCAGGAACGCCTTCATCACTCGAGGCTAGTGACCCTCTTAGGCGCCGGCGGCTGTGGCAAGACTCGCTTGGCCCTCCAGACGGCAGCCGAAGTCGTCGACAGATTTGCGGACGGAACCTTCTTCATCGACTTGACGGCATCTCGATCGTCGGATGACGTGCTGGGCGCCGTTTTTCGTGCTTCGCGTTCCGATTCGATTGAATCCTTGCTCCATTCCGAGGTTCTTCTTGTCGTCGACAACTGCGAACACATGGTCGGCGAAGCTGCAGTCGCAATTGAGACCCTGCTGAGCTCGACTCACCAGCTAATCGTCCTTGCGACAAGCCGAGCAGCCCTCCAGTTGCGTCCCGAGGTCATCTATCGAGTTTCCCCAATGACGCTGCCACTGCCGAGGGACCTCGACAGCCTTGAAAAGGTGCACGAGTCGGAAGCCGTTCAGCTCTTTGTTGAGCGAGCCGGGGCCAAACTGGCGGAGTTTGAACTAACCGTCGCGAACTGCAGAACGATTGGGGAAATCTGCATCCGGCTAGACGGCATCGCGCTGGCCATCGAGCTTGCCGTTCCCAGGCTCAAACTTCTAGCACCGGACGAGCTCTTGATGCGGTTGAGCGATCGATTCAAACTCCTCGCATCGACTGACCGTACCGAAAGTAGGCACCGAACCCTTCTTGAAACTATTGGACACAGCTATGACCTGCTAACCGAGGATGAGCAGGCCATGTTTCGGGGACTGGCCGTTTTTCGAAGCGGATGGACGATCGACGCCGCCAAAGCCGTAGTTCCCGAGGAGTTTGGTGAATCCGCCCTCGAGCTTCTCGAATCGCTCTACGACAAGTCGCTAATCCAGCATGTCTTGGAAGGAAGCGCCTCTAGGTCGTTTCTGCTCGAAAGCGTTCGCGATTTCGCGCTGCTCGAGCTTGCCAGGTCGGGCTACCTTGACATCGCCTATCGCCGGTTGCACGCATGGAGTCTCGCCACGGCCACGGAACAGAATCGCTTGCTTAGACAAGGGCAGGGGGACGCGTCCGCACGGCTTGACCTTGAAATCCCGAACGCAGAGGAAGCGATCGATTGGACCATCCGCCGGGGCGAGCCGAACCTCGGAATCGAACTCGCGGCGGCCGTCTGGGAGCACTGGAGCAGGCGGGGCACGTTCGTACAAGCGCGACACCGGATGCGCCAGCTTCTCGGCCTTGACGGTGCCTCGAACTACATGAAGGGCCTCGGATCGAGCATCCTTGGAACGCTAGCGTGGAGTCAAGGCGATCTCGACGAGGCACAACGGAGTTACGCGGAGAGCCTCGACCGATACCAACTCGAGGGAGACGAGACGAAGATCGTCAGAGCTCAAAACAATCTCGGGCTTATTGCCGCTCTTCGTGGCGACCTTGACGCTGCCCGAACGCATTTTGGGACATCTCTCGAGCGATCGGAGGCGATGGGAGATAGTACCCAGGCGCTCACGGCGGGGATTAACTTGGGGACGATTGAGCTTGATGACGCCAGGATATCGGAAGCGAGGATATTATTTGAACGGATGCTGCCACGGGCGCAAGCTTTCGGCGACCAAGTCCGAATCTCAATCCTGCATGGCCTTCTTGCGGAAGCCGAACTGTGGTCTAACAACCCAAGACGCGCGGCCGGGTGGCTCCTCGAATCCCTACCCACCTATGCGGCCGGCCTGCTGCCCGCGGGCGACGCTATTAGATTCAATTTGATCAGCGCTTGTACATTGGCTGCGAGTGGAGACCGAGCCGCAGCGGCTACGACCAGGCAACTTGCCGAGGCAATGCTGAAGGACTCAGGAACCGGCCTTACGGGCCGAGAAGCAAAGCTCGACGCTGAATTGCGGAGGCAGCTGCGAAACCTGCGGCGAAGGGAACTCGAGTCGTCCAAGCGTCTCTCTGCGGCGATGGATCTTGGAAAGGCCGCCAATTACATTTCTTCTGCACTGCACCGGGCCATAGGTCAATCTCGATGCACTTGACGCCTGGCGGCAAACGCTCTATGCTTGCTCCATGACAGACAAAGCAAGAATGATAATTGCATTCTTCCTAGGAGCCGTACTGGCTGGGCTCGTTACGTATTTTGTTTCCGCTGGTCGACATCCGTTCTCAACCGGCGGATATATCCCCGCCGTCGTTCAGCCCGATCCCAAGAATCCGCCAACGAGTTCGGTAGTCCATTGGGTTGCTTCTGGCAATGCGGGCACCAACGCCGACACTCTAAACGTACAGTGCACTCCGCCGCAGTTCTTTAGCACCCCGGCCTTTACAGTTCCGGTAACCGCCGGTTCAATCAACGTGCCCTTTGACACAGCAATAATGAACGCCAATGGCCAGTCGCTAACGGTAACCGTTACGCCTCAGTCAGCAACCGCGACCGGGACGGTCGCCGTGCCCAAGTAGCATAGGTGCCACCGTTCTCGAAGGCGCACACGCTAACGAGCGAGACTAGGTACTGGCCTAGATACCGTAGCCGGGCTTCTTCATCCAGCTCTTCGGCATGGGCTTGATGCCGGAGGCCACGGCGTTGAACTCCGGGCTCTTGATGACCGAAGTCGAAACAAGTAGCTTTACGGTTCCGTTGGGAGTCTTGACGCGGACGGTCTGCAGGTTCGGATGCTGAACCCGGTTTTTATGCGGCGCCTTGTACTTCCAGCCCTGGGAGTGGGTATTGCGAATATGCTTCGCATTGTTTCCCTTCTTGCCGCTAACTTGACAGACTCTCGCCATAACGCTCACCGTCCCGGCCCGGGACACGGTCTCACACTATACTCGGTTAGGGCGACTCCACGCAATAGCCCCTTGGGGACGGGGTGTTAGGGTGTTGAGGCCTTGGGGCGTTGAGGCGTTGAGGCGTTGAGGCGTTGGGGCCTCGGCGTGTTCGGGGGTTGGGATTGGAGTCGCGGTCACAACCGATCCGCCGCCAGCGAGTAAACTTCACCCAATTCATGAGGCAAAAGAACGTACCTGCGCCGACCCTCATTTTCGAGAAGTCGCGCCCCGGCCGAATCGGCTGCAACGTACCGGCCTGCGATACCCCGCCCGTCGATTTCGACAAGTGCATCGGAGAGCAGCGCGAGCAGCTTCACCTCCCAGAGGTTGCCGAACTCGACCTCCTCCGCCACTTCACCCACCTGAGTCACATCAACTACGGGATCGAAACCGGCTTCTATCCGCTGGGCTCGTGCACGATGAAATACAACCCGAAGATCAACGAGCGTACGGCCGCGCTCCCCGGGTTCTCGCTCATCCATCCTATGCAGCCCGACTGGACCGTTCCGGGCGCGATCGAAGTCCTCGCCGGAGTCCAGGACATCCTAAAGGAAGTCGCCGGCTTTGACGAGATCTGCCTCCAGCCGGTCGCAGGCGCCCATGGCGAAATGACCTGCCTCATGCTCGTCAAGGCTTACCATGAGTCCCGGGGAGAAGGCGCCCAACGCCATACCGTCCTCGTGCCCGACTCCGCCCACGGCACCAACCCCGCTTCCGCGGCCCGGTGCGGCTATGACGTCGTTTCCGTCGCGACCAACGTCCACGGCGACTGCGACCTGGGTGACCTCGCATCCAAACTCGGCTCCCATGTCGCCGCATTCATGGTCACCAATCCGTCCACTTTAGGCCTCTTCGAGCGGCAGATCGAAACGATCTGCGAGATGGTCCACGAGGCCGGTGGAATGATGTTCTGCGACGGCGCGAACATGAACGCGATGGTCGGCACGACACGGCCCGGCGATCACGGCTTCGACTGCATGCACCTTAACCTCCACAAGACCTTCTCAACTCCCCACGGTGGAGGCGGCCCGGGTTGTGGCGCGATCGGAGTCAAAAAGCACCTGGAGCCTTACCTGCCGGCTCCGGTCGTGCGGCGCAATTCGCAGGGTGAGGCTCACTTCGTCTATGATCGCCCCGAATCGATCGGGCGGGTTTCGGCGTACCACGGCAATTTTCTGATGGAGGTCCGCGCCCTCACCTATCTGCTCGCTTTCGGCAAGGAGAAGATGGCCGACATTTCTCGCCATGCCGTCTTGAACGCCAACTATGTTCGGGCCCGGATCAAGGACGTCTTGCCTCCCGCCCACGATAGGCTATGCATGCATGAGGTCGTGGTCACCGCCGAGCACATCAAACGCCAGTACGGCGTGAGAGTCCTCGATATCAGCAAGCGCCTGATCGACTTCGGCTTCCATCCACCGACGAACTACTTCCCTCTCATCGTGCCGGAGTGCCTCATGATCGAGCCGACGGAGACCGAGAGCAAGGAGACGCTCGATGCCTTCTGCGACGCCCTGATCGCCATCTGCGGCGAAGCCGCCTCCAACCCCGATTTGCTCCATAACGCGCCGTATTCTCAGGTCGTCGGCCGACTGGACGAGACCGCCGCGGTGAAGAACCTGGACGTGCGCTGGCGCCCGCCTAAGGCCGAGGCGCCTTCTCCGAATGGACGGGCGGACAACGGGGCCAAGTCGGTTGAGGTCGCGGAACGCGTCGCGCGATAGGGCTTAACGGCTTGCTCTTGGGAAATGCGCGGATTCATCCGCGCTTTCATCTGCGCGATTCATCGCGCTGTTGCCAATGGAGCCCTACGGTGTCCATAACTTGGACTGGTCCGGCCGGACCAGCTTTGCCCGGCCGTCCCCCCAAGCGAGGGAGCCACGTCCGTAGTGCCTGGGGGCAAATTGCTCCTTCCCTCCCTTCGCGTCCGGCGAATTCGAGTCGCATTCGAACAGTAGGACCGTATCGGCCGGACTGGCGATCTCATCGGCTCGCCGCTTGGAGAGACCCGCATTCATTCCGTAAGTGAACGGAAATGAAGAGTCTCGGCATCGGAGGCTCGCATTCGAATCGCCATCCGTGGATTTTAGATATCCCTGAGACGACAACAATGTCCGCCAGCGATCGGCTGAGGGATACCGATCGTCGAAGTCGATCGAATATATGATCTGGGCCAGGCCCAGTCGCTTGATGTTAGAGACACAGTTCACATGGGACGCCGCGGCCCTGGCGCTTTCGAATACCGGCTTGATGATCCAGGCAGTGCTCCAGAACATTGCAACCAGGAACCACAGGACGCAACCGCCGCCCTTTTTTGAGCCAACCGGCCGACTCGCCGCAACGCCTGCCGAGATAGCGACTGCGCCAAGCAATGAAGCGGCAGGCCAGCTAAAGTCGCCCTCAACCTTGCCGGGCAGGCTCCAGCC
Organism: uncultured Fimbriimonadaceae bacterium; assembly: GCA_964576205.1. Classification (GTDB taxonomy): domain Bacteria; phylum Armatimonadota; class Fimbriimonadia; order Fimbriimonadales; family Fimbriimonadaceae; genus JAEVZK01. The sequence goes on from CAZNUL010000021.1 coordinate 23,047, forward strand.
ACAATACCAAGCCGAAGCCAGGGCTAGCAGGATTTGGCCGTTGCGGAACCAGAGAGAAGCCGGGCGATTCACCGAGCTTATTATCCGCCCGTGCATCGTGTCCGCGGTCGAAAGTCCTTTCCGGGTTCTCTCGTAGAGGGCACTTCAGCCTTTCATTCCGTGCTTTCGTGCCTTGGTTCGTGATTCGCGTATGGAATCCCGCTCCAGCACTCCAGTCCGTCACCTCCATCATCTGGTAGTGGGTCAGTTTGGAGGTGGCATCGCCTTCCAGGCGGTGTGTGGCAGGAGCTTCCAACTCCTGCTCCCGACGGCTTGGAAGCCGTCGGCACACTACGGCAAGACGCCGCAGCCATGCAGAGCGCAAACTGACCCACTACCCATCATCTCTGGTCAAAAGGATGGAGTGGTATCATCTGCTTCGCTCAAAGGCGCGCGCCGATGTAGCTCAGTGGTAGAGCAGCTGTTTCGTAAACAGCAGGTCACCGGTTCGAATCCGGTCATCGGCTCCAGGTTTTGAACTGTACGTTCCGGACACATGGGTAACAGAATGTTCCGGACACACAGGTTCCCCCGACAGCGAAAACGCCCCGGTGCGAGCGGCACAAAAAGAAGCCGCCCCGCCGGGAGATTGGCGGGGCTAGGCTGGAGGGCCACTATGGGGTCCGTCGGAGGCTAGTGGCAGGTCATGAAGTCTGAGATCACGAAGTGTCCGTCTTCCCGTCGCAGGCGGTACTCCTGGTACACGGATTCCTCGTCCCCGTCGGGATTGCGAACCACGTGGCGGGCCCGAACCGTCGCTCCGCTGCCCGAGCGCCGGACGCTCTCGATCTGAAAACTGACGGTCTCCGTGTTCCGGATGTTGTCGGCCATCAGGTCGTGGAAGTCGGCGGCGTCGAGAGAGTAATCGTATCGGTTATCGGTGAAGACCGCGATCCGGTTGTCATAGGGGATCAGGTCGTCGAGCGCCCGCACGTCCTGGCGATCGAATGCCGCGCAAATCTCATCGATCGCGCCGTCGAGGCGCTCATCGCTGTAGGCGTCGTAGTAGTCCGCCCTCGGCCGATATGAGTAGACGACGCCATCGTTCCAGGAACAGCTGTAGTCGCGGACTACGTAGCAGCGCTCAGCCGGGATGTAAGGCGGCAGACAGGTGTAGTAGTACCACGGCGACACATAGCAAGGATCGGAGAATGGCGTGAAGAGGTAGAAGCCGAAGGAGAAGTTGCCGCTCCGGAAGCCGAAGCCGGCGCTCGATCCGCCCCAACCGCAATAGCCTTCGCGCCAATGTCCGCCCCATTCGGGCCGCTGATAGAAGCTACTGCCCGCGACGATCTGGAGATTGAAGACCGTCGAGTCGTGCTCGAAGTTGCGGTGCATCAGCTCCCGGTTGCGGCCGAAGTTCCAGTCGTCTCCAATAGCAGGCCGGGGCTGGGAAACGCGAGAATGTGGTACGCGCTCGGTATTCGGCTGGCGGCGCGGACCGGGATCCTGCGAGTGAAATTGCCCATATCGAGAGGGTTCGTTATCGCGGCTACCACCTCGGTTTAAGTCGGGGCTCCGGTCGCGCGAGGTCTGTGACCGGTTGGACTCGGAGCGGTCCTGGTTTTCCGAGGGCCAACTCGGCCTGCGGCCGAGGCCTGGCACCGGCTGGGATGGCTGGCTGCCCTGCGATCTGTGGAACTCAGGCGTCTGGTCAGACTGCCTCCTCTGACGAGAGCTACTGTCCGACGTCGGCCAGGAGTGATCTTGCGAGCGTCCTCTTCCGCTGTCGCCGCTGCGATCCTGATTGGAATCAGATCTGTCCCATGACCGGCCGCGACCGGAATTGGACCGGCTGTCGTTGCCGTCTCTATTTGAGTATCCCGATCCGCCTCGATCTCTCGAGCCGAAGTCGGGAGTTCCGCGGTCGCGGCTCGGCTGCGTTCCGCTTCGTCCGCTCGAGTTATCGCGGCCAGAATAATCCCGCCGTGAGTCTCCGCCTGACGAGCGGCTCGGTCGGTCCGACCGGTTTCCGCGATCGACCGATTGGTCGGATCGGCCGGAGTGGTTGGACCGATCCGACTTTCCGTGGTCTTGGTTCTTGGAGTCGTCTCTTTGGGCCAGAGCCGAGGCGGAAAACAGCGAGGCAAAGACTGCGATGAGAGCGGCGGTTTTGAGGTTCATTCAATTACTCCCGGCGTTGGGTCTGCTTACAACGACGCCTGTGATGCGGCCTCGTCTCGGTTCTTTAGGGCCAAGTACACCTAACTTAGCCCTTTCTAAGCAAAACGGGGCAGACATGATGGCGCCGCGCTTGTAACACGCACCCTGAGGCGCGGGCGGTAACATTGACGGAGCCCAACCGTCACGTGTTTGATAACACGCCCTAGGAGAGAATCGCAATGGTCGGACTCGCATTATTCGCCGCTCTCGGCCTTCATAACCAGGCTGCACCGCGGGACACGGACGTATGGTTCTGCCCCTACATCCAGGTGACCGGGCACACTCCGTTCGATCAAACCCCGGGGCCGAATTGTTACGATGCCCGCGATATGTTCGGCGGGACCTTCGGGACGGCCCGTGGCGAGCAGGGCCATGTCGTTTTCGAGGACAATTCGGGAGGGCCGGGGTTTCGTGATTTCGTCGAATGGAACACCGTGTCTCCGGTCGTCATCAATCGCCTGATTTTCTCCTGGCAGGACGACTCGCCGGGTAACAATTGGCGCAATCTGTCCCAATTCCAAATCATGGCCCGCAGAACGGATGGCGAGAACTGGAGAGTCCTGTGGCAGGAGAACACGCCCACTCAGGTTGGGAGACATACCAACGAGAAGCGGATCGCCCCTGAACAGTTCCAATTCTTTCGGGCAGAGTTCGTCCGTAGCGGCTCGGCCGACTTCGCCCAGGTTGGGCCGCGGATTTGTGCTCTCGAAGCCTACGGCCACGCGGTCCGTCAGTAGTCCTTGCCGGGGCCCCGCGGCATTGGGGCGTTAAGGCGTTGGGGGTTTTCGGAAGTTGCTCGCCGACGATCTGGCCGGCCTAGAGCGGCATCTCCATGAACACGACGAGGGGCTTTAGGTGCTGCGGAAAGTCTTCGGGAGGCTCGATCCTGCGAAATCCCGCCGCCATGTAGATCTCGTGAGCCTTGGTCATCGAGGCATGGCTATCGAGGATCAGACGGCGGTATCCGGATCGTCGGGCCTCCTCGATCAGCTTGGCGACGAGGTGGCTGCCCAGATTCTGTCCACGAAAAGACGGACGCACGTACAGTCTCTTCAACTCGGCCGTCGAGCCATGATGTGGTTTCAATGCGATGCATCCGGCCGGTTTGCCGGCGGACATCGCAATCAGAAGATGCCCCGCCGGCGGCGAGTAGATTCCGGGTAGGGTCGCAAGCTCTTCCTCCAAACCCTGGAAAGTTGGGGCTTGCTCGCTTCCTTCGGTAAGCGTGAAAGCCCAAGCCGTGTACTCCCTAAGCAGGCCCTGGACATCGCCGATCTCGGACGGAGTCGTGACTTGGGAAATCACAAGCATCGCAGCAGTTAACCCTCCATTCCGGCGTTATGGCCCCTGGGGCGCCGGGGCGTTGGCGCCACCCAGCGTCTCTTCCCCAACGCCGTAATGACTTAACGCCTCAATGCCCGGCACTTCCCGCGTCAGATCGGACACCAGCCCTCGTGGGTCGTCCCGCACGATTAGAAACCTGCGGGGAACAGAGCCGTAATCCAGTAAGCTCCGTGACCGATGGGAAACAAGATTAGAGTAACGGTTTGGGGAGAAAACGTCCACGAGCACGACATGCCAAAGGTCGCGGAGATCTATCCGAAGGGAATGCATGGATGCATTGCCGACGGTCTGAATGAGGATCCGGCGTTCGAGGTCAAAATCGCGACCCTGGATATGCCGGAGCACGGCCTCACCGACGATGTTCTTGCGAATACGGATGTCATGACCTGGTGGGGACATGCGGCTCACGACAAAGTGGACGACCATGTCGTGCAGAAGGTGAAGAAGCGCGTTCTCGAGGGCATGGGGCTGATCGTCCTCCACTCAGGCCACTACTCGAAGATCTTCAAGTGGCTCATGGGCACGACTTGTTCCCTATGCTGGCGGGAAGCCGACGAGCTCGAGCGAATCTGGATCTGCAACCCCGCCCATCCGATCGTGGCCGGTATCGACGGACCTTACTTTGAGATTCCCCAGGAAGAAATGTACGGCGAGCCCTTCGGTATCCCGGAACCTTCCGAAACGATCTTGATCGGACACTTCGAAGGCGGAAACGTCTTTCGGTCCGGTTGCGTGTTCCACCGCGGGAATGGCACGATTTTCTACTTCCAGCCGGGTCATGAAACGTATCCGATCTACTACCACAAAGAGGTCAAGCTGATCATCAAGAACGCGGCAAAGTTCGTCGCTCCGCGCGGCGGGATTTGGAAGGACTCTGCACCGCACGTCCCACGGGAGAAAGCGCCGGATCCCATCTCGGCGAAATAGGGCTGCCCCTCCGGATTCCTCCTCCCGAAGCCGGTCGCGCATTCTTGGAGGGGGCCGGCCCGCTTGGGTTCGACGCTTGAACCCGTGAGTCGACGTACCCCGTCGTAATACTGAGCGCCGGTTAGTTGCTTTTGATCTGGAGGGGATCGTGTGCATTTGCCTGAGAAGCCTTCGATTTGCTATTGGTTGTTTGTCCTTGGCCCTTGTTCCGGGGGCTTTCGGTTTCCCACAATACACGTTCACCGATCTCGGCCCCACCGGCACAACGAGCGGCCAAGCGTTTGGGATCAACAAACTTGGGAATCTGACCGCCACAACCGGGTACGGAGCCAGTGACCGGGCATTCTTCTGGGCCAGCGGCGCCCTCCGGTACGTTCCGACACCGTCGACCATAAGCACCGGCTTCGCGATCAATGCCACGAACGCCATCTCAGGTTCCTGGATTGACCCGACCACGGGCGCCGAAAGCGCCTTCCTCTATGACGGCTCGTCATTCAGTATGCTGCCGCCCTTGGGACCGGCGACGCTTGCGCGCGCTTGCGGTTTGAACGATTCGGGGATAGCCGTCGGAGCGAGCGCTTCATCCTCCGACTTTTCGGACTCGGTGGCAACTCTTTGGTCAAATGGAGTCCCGACCCCGATTCCCGGGCTGAACGCACCTTCGCTGGCGTGGGCGATCAACAACGGCGGCCAGGTAGTTGGCGAAACAAACCTGCCCGGACTGTTTACAATGCTGCCCTTCTCGTACAAAGACAACCAAACGATGATCCTCGGTCTGCCTGACTCAACTTACGTCGGCGGATCGGCACGGGCAGTCAACGATGAGGGCCACATCGTCGGAATCGGCTTCTCAACCGCTCAGCACGCGCTCATGTGGAGAAACGGAGAGGTCGTCGACTTGGGGTCAGAACGGTCGGACTCAGCGATCAAATACTACGCGACGGGCATCAATCGCTTCGACCAGGTTGTGGGAACCATTGTGGACACGAAGTCCACTCCGACTCCCGTGGGCGGATTCCTATGGGATAGCGGAGTGATCACAGGTTTTAATAACCTGGTGATCGACTCCCTGCCTTGGAAGATTGTTGCGGCCCAGTCGATCAACGACTATGGACAGATCGCCGCTACCGCCCAAGGTCCCGGCGGCGCTTATCACGCGTGTCTGCTAACGCCGATCGTCCATCTCACCGCGTTCCAAATTGCGCCGCTGAGCGTGTTCGCCGGGATCGGCGCCTCGGGAACGGTTAGATTGGATCTCGGAGCGGTCCCTCCTGGGACCACCGTTTACTTGTCCAGCTCTGACAGCTCGGTTGCATCAATACAACCCAGCGTGACGCTTGCGCCCGGGACCACGTCGATTACGGTTCCGATTGCCACTCACCCGGTAGGGGCCGACACAAATGTGCTCATCACAGCTCAGCTCGGTCCCACTGCGCTGTCCGCCTCCTTGATCGTAAAGACTACGAATCCGCGTTTGTCCGGGTTCACACTTACGAACAGCAGCATCCTCGATGGACTATCGACGACCGGAACCGTATCGCTTCGCCTTCCCGCGCCAGTAGGCGGTGTCGTGGTATCCATGGCCAATACGACCCCGTCGGTCGCCGCCATTCCGTCTACTCTGACAATCCCGGCCGGTGCGATTTCCAAATCCTTCACATGCGTCGGACACGCGCCGACGACCTTGGCGTCGACAACGATGACGGCTAGCCTCGCCGGTGTCTCCCTACAACAGACGTTGCACGTGAGCCCGATTCAGCTTCAAAGCTTCGAGCTGTCGTCCTACGGAGTGACTGGCGGCGTCCAGGTTAACGGGGTCGTTCGGATACCCGTCGCGGCTCCATCTGGCGGCTATCGGGTCACCCTGGCCAGCAACAACACGCAAGCGGCGACCCTGCCTTCCTCCATAACAATAGCGGCAGGCGCGACTTCGGCAAGTTTCGTCATCACAACGAAACCCGTACCGGGAACCTCGTTCGCGACGTTCACGGCAAGCCATGGAAGTTCGTCTCTCACTCGGCAACTCCAAGTGCTTCCGCCCGAAGTGAGCACATTCCGGCTCTTTAGCTCGACGGTCAAGGGAGGTCGGAACGCCTATGCGACGGTAACCCTAACCGGAAAGGCGCCAACGGGAGGTATGGTCGTGCACTTCACCGCCTATCCCGATCTGGCCTCGGTTTCGTCGCCGATCACCGTTTCGGCTGGAAGCACCAGTGTTAGCTTCACCATCCTCACATTGGCGGTCAGTGCGAACACCAGCGTTAACCTGACGACGGTGACCTTGAACGTGCCAAGGACCACCGTGCTAACGCTGACCCCGTGAAAGGCTGATGGGCTCTTTCATCCGTCTCTCCTAGAGTGGCCCTACCCTCAGCCTTTGGGACGGCTCCCATCACCTGGGGGATCGCTCTTGTCGCGGCCTTCCTCCTTGGAACCTCCAAGACCGGACTGAGCGGTGCCGGGATCCTCGCGATCGCCCTCTTCGCGCAGGTATTGCCCGCGCGCGCGTCGACTGGCATTGTATTGCCACTGCTGGTGGTCAGCGACGTCGTTGCCGTTATTGGCTTTCGCCGGCACGCCGTATGGTCGCACTTGGTGAGGCTAATTCCGATTACCGCGGTCGGAGTCGTCATCGGAGCACTGGCGTTGCGGTCACCTTGGCTGAAGAGCAACGATGAGGTAAGGATGGCGATCGGGGGCATTGTCGTCGCGATCGTCCTTTGGATTTACTACCAGCGATGGCATGGCGCCGATCAGCAGTCCGAGCAGGACGCCGCCCGCAGTACGAGTTGGACACTGCTTCTTGCGACCGGCCTGTCCGCGGGGGTGTTGACGATGGTCGCCAATGCGGCCGGCCCGATCATGGTCTTCTACCTCCTCGCCGCCGGCCTTCCCAAGTACGAGTTCATCGGGACCGGAGCTTGGTTCTTCTTCGTGATGAATCTGTTCAAGCTTCCGTTCAGCGCCAATCTCGGTCTGATGACCCAGGAGTCGATCTTGTTCGACGTCTGGCTAGCGCCGGTCGCTATCGCCGGCGCACTGATGGGCAAATGGCTGATGTCCCTGATCAAGCAGAAGACGTTTATCGAGATCACGCTTGCCCTGACCCTTGTTAGCGGCCTCAACATGCTGATCGGACCGATGTTGCGGCGCTAACGAGGTCGGCGATTGGGCATCCAGCTTAGCAAGCACCAAAACGAATAGTTGCTACAATTTCACATGCTGCTCAAGCCGCTGTTCTTCTCTTCTGCCCTGGCGGTCATGCTCCTGCCGAGTCCCGCCGAACCGCCGGCGAACCGCGACGCCACAGGGCCGGGCCGGATCATCGGGATCGGTGGAATATTCTTCAAGTCCGCCAATCAGAAGCAGGCACGCGAGTGGTACGGCAAACACCTCGGACTGACGGATCAGGGCGGTGGCTTCACGATGCCGTGGCGCGAAATGGATCACCCTGAGAAGGATCACGTGACGGTTTGGACCGTGTTCCCTGGGAGCACTAAGTACTTTGAGCCCAACCAGGCGTTCATGGTGGACTACATCGTCGACGATCTCGACGTCCTACTCGAACGACTGCAGAAGGAGGGTGTCAAGATCGATCCAAAACGGCAGAATGCCCCGTTCGGCAAGTTCGCGTGGATCTACGATCCAGACGGTAACAAGATCGAACTCTGGCAGCCGCTGACTCCAAAGAAAACAGGCTTATCGCCGGGCCAGCTCTCGGAGCCCGATCCGACGGTCGGAAATCGAGGCTGATCGCCCGATGACGACGTCGGACTCCTTCGGCGGCTCGTGTACGAAGGCGCCGGAGGCGCCCTCGACCTTCAGGTACCCGTCCGTCGTCAGCTCCATGAACGCATACAGCGGTTTCGTATAGGCTCTCATCCCGTTAAACCAAAAATAGCTCGCCGAATTCACGCAGTAGCAAGGCACGCCTTCGTGATGCTCGAGCCGGTCGACATGCAGATGTCCGAACATCGAGACGGCAACCGCTCCACGCGGATTTGCTTTCGCGGAGTCGGTCACGACCCTGAGAACCGCGGCCTGCTCCGGCGGGATCGGCTTCTGCGGCTCAGCGAATCCGAGGGGTTGATGCGAGATCAGGATTACCGGTTCCATCGAATCTCTCAACACCCGAGCCAGCCAATCAAGCTGCTCGGGGTCGCCCCAGTTACACTCCGCACGAGCCGTAAAGTAGTTCCCATTCGCATAGCTGACGAGCTTTCCGTCCTTCTTAAAGTGATTCAGGTCGAGAACGACGAACCGATAACCTCCGATCACCTGCGACTGGTAACGGGCCGGCATTCCGAAGTAGCGCATGGCCGCCGCCTTGTCGACTTTGTCCATGTCGTGATTTCCGAGCACATGGATCGTTGGCAACTTGATCGCACTCCAAAGGTCGATGCATTCCTTTGAGTCTGGCTGCGAGTAGCAGAAGTCGCCCAGCTGGATAACGGCGTCGAGGTCGCGCCTTCCATGGACAGCCTCGACGAAGGCCCCTAAACGGCTCATGGCATCGGGCGCCAAGCCATGATGCAGATCGGCGATAACCGCTAAGCGGACCGGCCTCGATCCTCGAAAGTCCGTTCGGAGGGGTATCCATCTTGTGAACGGCGCCGAAACGAGCGCTCCCGATGCCGCCTTAAGGAAGTCGCGCCTGGTCATTTCAACAACAGTATCCGATAGGTGAAGCCGCGCCCGAATTGGTTAAGATAGCTTCACCCATGCCGAAGGGAGCGAATCACCGAGCAAAGCGCAACCTTACGGGCTACCTGTTCATCGGTCCCTGGATCCTCGGATTCGCGACGTTTACCCTTTGGCCGTTTTTGCAGAGCGTCTATCTCTCGTTCACGCGCTACAACATCGTGACGCCTCCGAAATGGGTCGGCGCCGCGAACTACCGGATGCTTCTCACGCAGGACGATCTGTTCTGGAAATCGGCTTGGGTGACGGTGAAATACGCGGCGATCTCCGTTCCCCTGGCCGTGGTTGTCGGCGTCGGACTGGCATTGCTCCTTAACTCAAACGTGCGCGGGATCGCCCTTTTCCGAACGGCTTTCTACATCCCTTCGATCGTGCCGACGGTCGCAACCTCGGTCCTATTCCTTTGGATCCTCAATCCCAACATCGGACTGGTTAACCGGCTGCTTGCCCTCGTCGGGATCACCGGACCCGCTTGGGTCAAGACCGCGCCTTGGGCGTTCTACAGCCTCGTCCTCATGTCTCTGTGGGGGGTAGGCGGCAGCATGGTCATCTATCTGGCCGGCCTGAAGGACATCCCTACCCATCTTTACGAGGCGGCTACTTTGGACGGCGCCAGCCCCTTCCGTAAGATGAGGCACGTCACGCTGCCGATGATGACTCCGGTTATCTTCTTCAACCTGGTGATGGGCGTGATCGGGGCGTTCCAGACCTTCACCCAGGCCTACGTCATGCTCCCGGATGGCGGCCCCGAGTACAGCACGTACTACTACAGCCTCTACTTGTACAACCGGGCATGGAAGTATCTCGATATGGGCTATGCCAGCGCGATGGCCTGGATACTCTTTCTCGTCATCGTCGTGCTAACGGGGTCGCTCTTCGGAACTCAGAAGAAGTGGGTGCATTATGCCGGCTAGCGAGGGCAACTCCGGAGGGCGTAGATTCTGGCGCTGGTTTCTGTGGTCGGCTGCGTTGGTCTTGACGATCGTCGTATTTGGATCGGGCTACACGACGCCCCGCAAGTACCCGCAGCGGAAGCTCGTCCGCTTCTGGCACCGCTGGCAAGGGGATTGGGAGAAGCAGGTCAAGAGCATCTGCGATCGGTTCAACGAAAGCCAGGAGCAATACGAAGTCGTCCCGGTCAGCATCCCGGGCGCCGGTGCGGACGCGAAGTTCATCCTCGGCACCATTGGCGGCGATCCGCCCGATCTCATGTCGATGGGGAGCGCGCCGGTCTCAAACATGGCGGCGAACGGTTTTCTGACCCCGCTGGACAGCCTGATGACGGAGGACGAGAAGGTCCGGTTCTTCAAGAACAGCTATCCGGCTATCCGAGACATCGGCGTGTTCAAGGGCCATTGCTATGGAGTCTGCATCGGGGGCGACCTGATGGCCCTCTACGTTAACGTCAAGCAACTCCGTGACGCCGGCTTCGATCCCGACAAGTTCCCGAAGACACTCGAGGAACTCGAGGACATGGGGATGAAACTTAATCGCCATGACCGGCAGGGGCATCTCACCCGCCTCGGATTTCTTATTAACGACCTGGCTTACGTCGCCCATTACTTCGGCGGCGGATTCTACGTTCACGACGACGGCCGGCTCGAGCTTGACACTCCAAAGAATCTTCGAGCCCTTCAGGACATCGCGGACTATCGCAAGAAGATCGGATTCGACAACGTTATTCGCTTTCAGGCCGGACTCAACGATATCGAGGGCGCGGCGTCCTGGGCGTTTATGCACGGAGACCTGACCATCACGTATGACGGACAGTGGCGCGTCGAAGAACTCCGCAAGTTCGCCCCGAACCTCGAGTACCGGGTTTATCCGATTCCGCCGCCCAGGGTTGGGGGCACGCCGTTGGGGGGTCTCGTGGGCGGAAACTACATGATCGTTCCGACTTCAGCAAAGCAGAAAGCCGGAGCTTGGGAGTTCCTGAAGTTCTGGACGGGCCTCGACAATCCCGACCGCGCTGCGACTTTCTACAACATGGGCGGCTGGCTTCCCTACTCTCCGGCAGTCGCCAATTCGCCGACTTTCCAGCGCTGGCTGAAAACCGATCCCCAGTTCCAGGCTTTTCTCGACATCCTCGCCAGTCCGAACTGTAAGGCGCCGCCTCCGATCGCAAACCTGCAGTTTCTTAACGACCTGATCAATAGCGCCGAAGACCAAGTGGTTCATGGAGCCGCTACCCCGAAACAGGCTCTTGCCAACTTGGAGGCTAAGTTCCGTGACGAGCGCGCGAAAAGGAGGGCCCTTGGCTACGAGGAATAGCCCGGCGTTTCGCGGCGTTTCGGGCCAGCAACGGGCGCCCTCGAGGCCAGCGCTCCCAAAGATCGGAATCTACGCGGCACTCATCCTGCTTTCAATTCCGGCCATTCTGCCCCTGCTCTGGATGGTCTCGACCAGCTTCAAGACGAACGCACAGATCTTTTCGAGCGGCCCCTTCACGGTCTCTTCGCTCATTCCTTCACCACCCATCACCTCGAACTATCCAGAGGCCCTGAAGAACATGCCGTTCCTGCTCTATCTGCGGAACACCATGTTCCTGTGCATTTGCACGGTGATCGGGGCGGTCGCAAGCAGCTCGATCGTCGCCTACGGCTTTGCGAAACTCCGTTTCGACGGGCAACGGACTCTGTTCTTCGTGATGATCGCGACGATGGCGCTTCCGGGCCAGGTCACGATGATTCCCATTTTCAGCCTATTCCGGTCGCTCGGCTGGTACGGCACCTACCTGCCATTGATCGTGCCGGCTTTCACCGCGTCGGCTTACTATGTCTTCTTGCTAACCCAGTTCTTCAGAACGATTCCCGAAGAAATGTCCGAAGCCGCGCGGGTTGACGGTGCGGGCGAGTGGTCGATCTTCCTTCGTTTGGTGATCCCTCTTTCCAAGCCGGCCCTCGCCACTTGCGCCCTCTTCCAGTTCATCGGAACCTGGAACGACTTTCTGGGTCCACTCCTCTACGTGAACGATCCTGCGAAGTATCCGCTCGGCTATGGACTTCAGCAGTTCGTCTCGCACTACGGGGGCTTCTACGCGCAGTTGATGGCGGCGGCAACCATCTTCACCCTCCCGATCATCGTCCTATTCTTCTTCGCCCAAAAGACTTTCATCCAGGGTATCGCTACAACCGGCGGGAAGTAGCGGACAGACTGCTATCGGAGTGGGTTTGCGCTCTCAGCCTTCAGCAACTCGCCAAAGCGGGCTTTGACCCTCTGGTCGCCGCCGGCTTCGAGAGAATGTGCCAAAACGATGCTCTTCGCCAAACGAACGAACCTGATCAAGCGGACATCGCGAAGATCGTCGCTACCCATTTGGGTATGGGTAAAAGATTCGTAGGCACGAGTGAGGCGATCTTCTCCGCTGAGGCTCAATAGCTTGGACAGACCGTCGAGCGCAGCAAGCTGTGCGGGCGACGCCCACCCCCTGACCTTCCCATAAGGCGTTTGGAAGATCTCTGGATCGAGGGTCTTCACGTAACGACGCAAAAACGTGTCGGACGTGCAAACCGGCGTATCGATCGATTCGTCGTGAAGGAGAGCATAGGCAAACGCTTCGTTCATGCCAACTTTGCCGTCGCGGTTGTAATCCGCACCCTCGACCGGCTTTCCCATCCGGTCGACGCCGGTTAGGGCGGAGAAGAAATACCCGGAAAAGTCCTTGTAGTCGGCTTCCTTGATTTCGGGAGTGCAACCGGCCGCCATGCGAGTCGGAACCGCCGCGAAAAAGCCGCAGACGTTTTGGTCGACCAAATCTCCACCCGGGTCGCCATTCTCAAACAGCACATTTCCAAAGGCCCCGGAGAAACACTGAACCATCACGATCGTGACAGGAGCGCCCTTAGGAAAGGCCGACAGCGATCGCGAAAGGTCCTTTACGCTGAAGTCTTCCCCGCCCCAAAGGTCAAATCGGTTGTTGTTGAACTGGCTGCGTCGATCCGGACTTCCGTGACCCGTGAAGTAAAGGAGGACGGGGCTTCCTGGCCGTGAATGCAAGTCGGCCGCGATCTTGTCCATTTCGGACTTTACTTGAGCCGATTTGGCGGGGCCATCCAGACGTGGCAGTTGTGGCGCTCGATAGTAGACCTTCTGATCTTCCCCCAGGCATTGGACGTTTTCGGACCTGGGATTGCCGTCGGTGAAGAGCACGCGCATCGGCGTGTTCGTCGGCAGCAGCTTGGCCAAGTAGCGAACATTGCTCTCGATGGCTACCTGATTGTGCTCGAGGTCCGGCCCGCCTCCGATCACGAGCGTGCGCAGGGTCGTCGGCTGACGAAGGGCCGTGGGCGCCCAGGCCACGATTCCAAAAAATGTGGCGATGAGAAGGCTGGCTCTGGCGGTCCTCGCGGCGACTCTCATTGATACTTAGACAGGATTATCGGCTAAGTCGTTGCCCCAAGTGGAAATGTCGGGCAAGAGTCCCCACTAGGAAAGATGCTGCTCTTCGAGGGCAGCAACCTTCGCAAGCCGCCGGAGATGGCGTTCTTCATTCGTGAATGTGGCCCCGAGATACGCGCGGACGATTTCGGTTGCCAAAGCTGTCCCGATCACGCGAGAGCCGAGTACCAGAACATTCATCTGATCGTGCTCGACACCCTGGTGGGCTGAATAGGTGTCCGTGACGTTACCGGCGCGGACTCCGATGATCTTGTTCGCAGCTACGGAAGCGCCGATCCCACTCCCGCATATCAAGACGCCGCGATCCGCTTCTCCGTGCACGACGGCCAAGCCAACTTTCTTTGCGAAGTCGGGATAGTCGGACGGTTGCCGGTCGTAAGCGCCGAGGTCGCTCACCGCGTGACCGAGCGACCGGATGACGTCCGCCAAAAGCTCCTTCAACTCGAATCCCGCGTGGTCCGAACCGATCGCTATCTTCATCGGAGCATTGATTGTAGACCGGCGGGGTCCTACTCGTTAGCGTCCTGGCGCCAGGACTATTGCCAGATTCTCGGTCATGTCAACTCGCATTTCTCCCGGCCTGAATGGATGAGGCGACCTCTGTCACGAATCTTGATGCAATCGTGTTCGGAGTCACAACCATGAACAAGAGAATTGCTCGCTCGCTTGCCATCGTTGCCGTCGGGGGAATCGCGGCAACCAACGCACTCGCCCAGAATTATGGTTCCTTCAACTCGCTCGACAGCATCCACGGTGTCGGGGTCACCTACACCGGACTCGATTACACGATCAAGATCGATCCGGGCGCCTATCTCGTCGTCAACAACACGCAGTACGACATCACCGACGCTTTCGGCTTCTGGACGCTCAGCGCGAGCGGCCCGCTTAACGGGCTAGGTTCCACCCAACAGAATTGGAATTGGAAAGGAAGCACAGCAGGTGGCGGCGAAATCGCGGGCTGGTCGAACAACAGCAAGAGCAACGCCATCACCCCCGGCAATCAGATGACCCTAAGTTACGCGGGGCTCAGTCAGAACAATGTGGATGACTACGGTTTCCACTTCAGCCTTGCCCAGAACTTTAACGGTTCGAACACGGCTTACTTCAAGGGTTCCGGCAGTTTCAATCCGAACACGGGAGTTCCCGAGCCGGCAAGCATCGCCTGCCTTGGAGTCGGCGCCCTCGCCCTCCTCCGACGTCGACGCAGCAAATCTCGCTGACCGGACAGATTTGGACGTTGATTGCCGGTCCGTGGCCACTTGGCCGCGGACCGCTTTTCGTTTACTATTTACTTACTGGGATGCATCGCGGGTAAAAGCCCCATTGGAGTTCCGAATAAGACTTTGGAATTCCGGTCGCTCATTCCAAGGTTTAGATTCCAATCCTATAATGCTTCTCCCCATCATCCTCACACTAGCCAGTTCCGCTCAGCTACCCTTCCTGAGCCCGATGTTCTCCAGTCACATGGTGCTTCAACGGGACCGGCCCAACACCTTTTGGGGTTGGGCGACCCCTGGCGAGCATGTGACTGTGTCGGTGGCGGACCATCGTTCCAGCGGGATCGCCGACCCATCCGGCAGGTGGACGGTTCGATTGTCACCTCCGCCGACTGGTGGGCCCTACACCGTCAAAGTCGACGGCTCGAGCCATATTCAGCTCGATGACGTGCTCGTTGGCGATGTCTGGATTTGCTCCGGACAATCGAACATGGAGATGGGCATCGGCATGGTGAGGAACGGCCAGGCCGAGATTGCTACAGCGGCCTTCCCCAGCATTCGACTGTACATGGTTCAGCGGAAAGTGGCCCTCCAACCGGCCGCCCTGCCGGTTGGGTCGTGGGCCGCATGTACTTCCGATACGGTTAGTACAAACGGATGGGGTGGCTTCTCCGCCGCTGCTTACTTCTTCGGCCGGGAACTCAATCAAAGGCTCAAGATACCGATCGGATTGGTAGAGACATGCTGGGGGGGAACGGTCGCGGAGGCCTGGACAAGCCGTCAAGGTCTCCTCCCTTTTAGAGAATTCCAGCCATCGTTAAACGCGATCGACGAGGTGCTTCGGGGAAGCACCGAGACTCCAACCCAACGATTCGACAAGTGGTATCGAGCTTACGACGCCGGATCGGCGAACGGCGACATGTGGGCGAGCCTCGTATTTGACGATAGCTCCTGGAAGTCCGCCGATCCTCCTACCTACGAGGCAGTTGGACTAGACAAATTCGACGGCGTGGTTTGGTATCGCAAAGAGGTCACGCTTCCCGATCCCTTGCCAGACGGCGCGGCCACGATTCAACTCGGCACGGTCGACGATATGGATACGACCTGGGTCAACGGCATGCGAGTTGGAGAGAGCTTCGCGTACAACGACTTTCGGAAGTATGCGATCCCCGCCGGACTACTAAAGCCAGGGAGAAACGTGATCACGGTGCGCTGCCTCGACACCGGCGGTTTGGGAGGGTTGTACACTCCCGCCAAGCACATCCTGACGCTGGGTGACGGCAAACAGGTTCAGATCGTGGGGGCATGGAAATATATGGCTGGGGCTGATCTAACGAAGTCCGGCGCCGTGCCGGCCATTCTCAACGACGACCCAAACGTTCCCACCGTGCTCTACAACGGCATGATCGCTCCGGTCGTCCCCCTGGCGATTAAAGGAGCCATTTGGTACCAAGGCGAGAGCAACGTAGGTCGCGCACCGCAATATCAGAAGCTTCTGCCGGCGATGATCGGCGACTGGCGCAGGAGCTTCGGCCAGGGCGATTTTCCGTTTTTCATCGCCCAGATCGCAAACTTCGGGCAGCGACACCCGGAACCGGTGGACGATGATTGGGCGGAACTGCGCGAGGCTCAGACGTTTACGGCCAGCCGAGTCAGGAACACGGGACTTGCCGTGCTGATCGATATCGGAGAGGGCCGGGACATCCACCCCAAAGACAAGCAGGATGTCGGACTGCGTCTTGCGTTGTCGGCGTTGCACATTGCCTATGGCCAACGACTTCCCTATTCGGGCCCTACGTTCAAGTCGACCAGCCGCGAGGGATCGAAGCTTAGGGTGAAGTTCGATCATGCCGACGGAGGGCTAAAGGCCGGGGGTGACAAGCTCGCCGGATTCCAGGTCGCGGGTTCGGATCACAAGTTCCATTGGGCGGACGCGATCATCCAAGGTGACGAGGTCTTGCTCAGCTCGTCTGCCGTTGCCGAGCCCATATTGGTCCGCTATGCGTGGGACAGCGACCCGGAGGCGACGCTCTATAACGGTGCGGGGCTCCCAGCTGTACCGTTCCGATCCGGCTAAGGGTAGTCCCATGAATGGAGCTGGCCAGGGCGTTCTAATCGCTAGTCTCCCTTGAACGCAGCAGCCATTGTCAGTCACGCGGGAACGCAGCACAATGGCCCCCGGGTAAAGCTGGATCGTGCTCGCATTTCTGGCGTCCCTTGCCCTCTCCAACATCACACTCGGATCCGAAGTGATCGTGAGCGACCAGCCCGACGGGGGAGACCTACGTTGCGAACCGAGCGCGGCTGTTTCCGGCGACGACGTCGTTGTGGCGTGGAACGACAGTTATGGAGGAGCGCACGGGTCCTACACCGGCATGGCCGTCGCCTGGGCGATATCCAGGGACCGCGGCTCAACGTTCCGATTCGGCGGCTACCTCGGATCGAGCAAGGTCGATCCCGTCCTGAACGGAGCCGACTCACGAATCGTCGCGGGCGGCGATGGCACCTTCTATCTCCTCAATCTGCGTTGGGCCCAAGGCAGCAACGAACTACAGCTCTACCGGATGAATCCCGCGAAAGACGCATCCTTTGCGTTCGTCTCCCTGGCAGACTCTTCTAGTGGCAATCCGGACATCGACAAGCCGGCGTTTGCGATCCAGGGCAAGGAGATGTGCGCTGCCTACACGAGGGGCAACGCGATCGCGATCGTCACCTCGTCGGATGCAGGCACGACCTGGTCCAAACCGCAGATCGTGTCAGCCGAGACTCCGGGAGTTCGAACGAACGTGGGCGTGGCGCTGGTTGGAGGCAAGATCCTGGTTTCCTGGATGGAAGGCAAGCCCACCGGGACCGACCAGGTCTGGGTCGCCGAGCCCGGAACGCCCGCCAGAAAGGTTCTCCAACTTAAGAAAGCAGCGCCCAGCCCCAAGGGCTATCGGATTGGACCAGGCGACTTCGTCCTGACGTCCTGCGACGTTACCGTGCTGCCTGGCTGGAGGCTCGTTTTCACCGATGGAAACCATATTGGCACGATTACCTCGAAGGACGGCAAGCCTTGGTCGGAGCTCATCGATGTCGATGGCGCTTTGAAGGAATCCTGGTTCGCGAGCGCGGCTGCCGCCGGCCCAGCTGACGGTGTTCTCTTTTACGGCCGCGAAGACCCGTCGAACGGCCTCACCGACACCTACTTCGGCACGCTGGACGGCTCGCCTCCCGTCAAAGTCTCGTCGGTGACCACCGACTGGACGAAGACCCCGGGGGACGCCAAACACGCGATGATCCAGCGCAATTTCGGTGACTACATCACGCTCGCCGGAGACCCGAGGGGATGGATTGCGGCGTGGACGGATGGTCGAACCGGCCACGCGCGGATCTTCGCCCGCCGCATCGACCTTAGGTAGCAGCCGGCGGCAGGCGGAGTTCGCGGCTCAACGAATCTAGGCTTTGCCCGGCTTGCCGCCCTTGCTCGCCAAGAATTTCACGACGTCCGGGTGTCCGTTCTCGTTGGCGATATCGACTGCAGTCTTGCCATCGTCGTCCTTCGCGTTGACCTTAGCCCCATGCCCGACGAGATACTTCACGATATCGAGGTTGCCGTTTTCGGAAGCCTCGTCTAAGGGCGTATATCTCCCGGCTTGGGTCATGTTGACGTCCGCCCCATGCTCCACCAAGAGCTTCAAGCATGAAAGGCACCCGTGAAACACGGCACCGTGGATAGGCGCGAGGTCCTTGTGATCGGAGCGCCCGACACGCGTCGATCGCTTCAGCGGATCGGCGTGGTACTTGAGCAGCAGCTCGACGGTATCGGGGTGGTCGTAGCCTGCGGCGAGAGCCAGCGGCGTCACTCCATCCGGAACCCGCTCGTTCGCCAACTTTGGATTCTTCTTAAGCATCTGTTCGACGTCTTTGGTCGCTCCAACAACACATGCCGAGGCGAAGTCGAGCTTCGGATGCACCGCCTTGAGCGTATCAAGGGTTTCGGCAGCATTTCGGTAGCAAGCAACCTGGAATGGGGTTGAAGATGCCTGGTTTCGCGAGTAAATGAGGTCGGGATGCTCCTTGAGCATTTCCTCAACCTTCATAAACTGGTTCGAGCTAATCGCCGCCATGAAAGCGTCGACTGACGCTTGGGTACCGGGCGTGGCTCGAGCGGCCGTTGCGACTGCCAAGCAGCAAGTGACAAGAAAGGATAGGTGCTTCACGGTGGAATCCTACGGAGTTAGAATCCACCATAAGTTCTTCATTCTTGCGAAATTGCCTGGCGATGCTGGGTGGGCGTTTGCCCCGTTCTTCGCTTGTAGAAACTACAAAAGGTGCCGACACTCTCAAACCCGACCTTTCTGCAGATTTCACGCACCGGCAGGTCAGTCTTCCGGAGGAGAACGGAGGCTCGCGCCACACGGATTTGCGTCAAGAATCCGTGTGGCGTGACGCCAAAGGCTTGCGTAAACAGCCGCTGAAAATGGTACGGCGATAGGAATGCGGAGCCAGCGGCATGTTGCAGGGTAATCGGATCGGCGCTGGCGCTCAACATAAGGTCACGCGCCAAATTCAGCCGGCGATAGATCTCCTCTCGGGTCGCTGGCCGAGCGGCCGCGATGCGCCGCTCCTGCGCCTTCGCAACACGGTGCTCCAAAACTAGCGCCTCCGAAAGGTCAGTGAATATCTCGCCTTCCAGCCACGAATCCCTGAGACCCGCCGAAAGGTAGCGCTTGAGCTTGTCCAAGCCCATGGTGACCAAATCGCCGTAGGGGCTAAGTCGCTCATGAAATGAGCTCTCGACGGGGATCGTCGGGTTCAGGACCTTCTCGATCCCTACGCTAAGGTCGGCGACTGTTCTCTCAACGAATCCCGGATGAAAATAGACGCAAAACGCTCGGGCCGAAGTATTGTCGACGGAGTATCGCCGGCCATGGTTAAGCACGAGGTATGTCGACTCGCTCACCACAAATCGCCTGTCAGCGGTCGACCAGATTCCGCTGCCGCTGAGCACGGTCTTGATCGAAAGCGAGCCGGTGAACTCCTGGGATCCGTCCAGCCTGGCACCGACGTTGCTCACCGCATGAGCGCTGCCCAGGATGTCCGGCCCGCAGGGATTAATGACGAGCGCCATCACTTGTAACTTACGAGAGCAGTCTCGTGTTGGACTTCAGGGCGCTTGGGGCGATGCTCACTGTGGTATCCGTCGCTCGTCGATCGATTTGATGGCCCGGACGATCGCCGGGTCCCTTGCCGATCCAAGTGCCGACCAGTCGGTCCTCACTCGGATGTCGGGATGGATCTTCTCGCCAAAGACCTTGCCTTTGCGATCGGCGTCCGCGGCCTCGCACAAGTTGATGACGGCGCCGTCAGGCAGCCTTTCAAACGAGTTGCCCGTGCTGAGTCCCGCCGAGTCTCCGCCCATGATGACCACATTCGGCATGCTCGAAAAGGCGATGGCCGTGGACTCGCCGGAGCTTGCGGTCGGCTCATCGATCAACACCACGATCGGGAGCCAAGGTTGCCGCAGCACAATAGGGGCGATCTTCACGATGACCACGGTCCCTATGCCCACCGCGCCGTCGCGATAGAACCAGTGGTCATTGGACTGAGCTGACACAAAGCTCCCAATATCGCCGCTGCCGAGCAGCGGACCGAGGCCGTCCACCATGGGCCACATGTTGCCGCCAGTGTTGATTCGCAGATCGACAATCCACCCCCTGACTCGCGCCGCGTCGAGTGCCTTGATGCCATCCTGAATGGCGTTGGCAAACCGCTGCTCGATCTTGCCGGACCCGACGAATCCGGTGATCCTGATGTAGCCGTAATAACCGGCGACAACTTGGCAGACCGGGTTTTGGTAGGCATCGGTGACCGCCGATTCGATCGTGTAGTTCTTGGCCGCCCCGTCTGCACCTTGAATCGTGATCTCTGATTTCTCGCGCCGAGCTTCTCTAGGTCCGTTGAGAAGCAGGTTGAACTCCTTGTTCGAATGGAACGGCTTTCCATTCACGGCGAGAACCTTCATTCCCGGCTGCAGCCCCGCTTTGTCCGCAGGCCCGCCAGGCCAGACGGTTTGTAGGTATCCGCCGCAGCACACAAGACCGAACATCTTGAACTGCCCCTGAGGGATCAGTGTGGCTTCATCGGAAGTCAAGAACCCGCTGTGATGGTCGCCCACAAACTTAATTGCATCCCGGATCGCCGGATAGCAATCCGCCGGCTTTTGGGCGTCTTTCGCTGCTGAATAGGCTTGTGCACGCATCTTTGCCCAGTCGGTCTTTCGCTTGATCGACTTCTGTTGGATCGTGTCGAGGGCAACGTCGAGGTACTTCTTCGCCTCGGGCGAGATGTCCGCGGACCCAAATGCAGCCAAGGCGAGCAGGAATAGCGACCCGAATCGACGCATGGCTGATTATCCCAAAAACTGGGATCAGCCAAGAGCATCTACATCGGGCAACGGGCAACGGGCGGTAATCCGCCCCGCAAGCTCTGCTAGGTTCTGGCCTGAGCGACGACCGCCTTAAAGGCGTCCATGTCGGCGATCGCGAGTTCGCTGAGCATCTTGCGATTCACCTGGATGCCCTTCGTGTTCAGGCCGTGGATCAGTTCGCTGTACTTAATCCCGCTCTCTTGGCAAGCCGCGTTGATGCGGGCGATCCAGAGCCGGCGAAAGTCTCGCTTGCGATTCCGGCGGTCGCGGAAGGCATACTGCCCCGACTTCATCACCTGCTCGTGAGCACGGTGCCAGACGTTCTTCTTGCGGCCCCAGTAACCCTTGGCCTGCTCGATTGTCTTTTTGTGGCGCTTGTGGCGCATTAAGCCGCGTTTAACGCGTGCCATATCATTTGCTCCTTTAGGACCGTGTCCCAGCCTTCGGTTTGCCGGAAGCGGTAAGCGGTAAGCGGTCTTCAGACCACAAGCCACAAACCAGATCCGTCAGGCGGTAGCGGTAGAGAGTTGCTCGGGACAAGCCCGGCTACATGACTAACAGTCGGCGAACTCGCTGGCGCTCGCCCTTAAAAATCTCCGGCTCTTGCTCAAGTCGCCTCTTGCGGGACGCTTTCTTGTGCAGGAACTGGTGGTTGTTGTGCGACTTGCGGCGCGTGATCTTCCCGGTGCCGGTGATCTTGAACCGCTTGGCCGCTGTTTTGTTTGTCTTCAGCTTTGGCATGTTGTTGCTTCTTCTGTTGTTCTTTGGTCTTCGGCGTCGGGTTCAGCACCATGATCATGAGGCGCCCGTCCAGCTGGGGCGTCCTTTCGACCGTTGCGATTTCCTTAACCTGTTCGGCGAAGTAGTCCAGCTTCCTTCTGCCGAGCTCAGGGTGTGTGATCTCTCGAGCCTTGAACATGCAGGTCACCTTGACCTTGTTCCCTTCCTCGATAAACTTGGACGCGTTTCGGATCAGGAAGGCAAGATCGTGCTCTGCAATGCGCGGACTGATCTTTATACCCTTAACTTCCTGCTGCTTGCTCTTCTTATCCTTGCCGAGCTTCCCCTCCAGGTACTTGTGCTTTCCGTAGTCGATGATCTTGACTACCGGGGGTTGTGCGGTTGGGGACACCATCACGAGGTCGAGCCCTTCGTCGCGCGCTTGGTTTAGGGCCTGGCGGCTCTGCATGATCCCTAGCTGCGATCCGTCTGAGCCGATGACTCGGACGTCTCGATATTTCAGCACACGATTATTAATTTCTGGTCCGGGTTCCGGACGGGGGGCTCTCCTATTGAATCCTGCTATGTTCGTTCACCTCTCGACACTCTGACTTGTATTTGATATCGGACGCGTAAGTATATCTCGGTTACCGGGAAGTTCCAAGAAGGTTCTAAAAGGTTGGGGCGCAATGCTAGACCGCGACGCGTTCCGGCGTTACGGCGTTAGGCGTTCGGGTCAGGGAGCCGGGTGTCGGACGACTAGTGGGGTCGCGCTGGATCGGTGGCAATTCCGCGGCCCCTGTTCCTTTCCCCGTGGTCTCCCCATTAACATCTGGAAAAACACCGGGGAAATACCCTGGCGCCTTACGGTCCCGGCGCAATGAATCCCGAGAGTGGATTGCCGTAGAAGGCATCGGTCTTCCACGCCGCGTGGTCCCACGACTCGAGGCTGCCGATCACTTGCACGGGCACGATGGCGCGATTGCTCCCAAGTTTGTTCGCGGCAGCGATCCCTGTGTCGAAGTTCCCGCTATCGTTGACGCTGAACTTGATGGACCGGGCTAGGTTGCCCACCAGAAGAACCTTAACTTCGTAGTCGCCCGGGTTATTCGCAAGGGCAAACTTGGGATCGTAGCCCGCGCCATCCTCCGGAGGCGTCGGGTAGACGCCAAGAAACTCGCAGTCCGCATAGCTCCATTGCGCCTTCTTCGGATTCCAGCCCGACGCACCGTTACCGTGCACCTTAGACTTGGCAATGTCCTTGCCCTTATAGAAGAGATGGGCTTCCACTTCTGCCGGGTTGCCCCGATACCAGAACAGGACGTGGAGGAACGGCTCGTTCATGTGGCCATTGTCTTTCTCGAGGAAGACGTACCCGATCGGAATACGCCAGTCGTCCTCCACGTAATACTCGCTCGAGGTCGCGTGATAATTCGCACCGCCTCCCTTCGGAGTCGGAGTCTTCGCAACCTTAGCTTTCCCCGTAAACAACGTCACATTCGTTCCCGCAAGCGGGTTGCGCAGTTTGATCGCGAAATTCACGACGCCGGTATGCTCGACCGCTTTACTGTTCGACACGGAATCGGCGCCGCCCTCCACGCCGAGCGATGAGTCCGCCGCGGTTTCTTCAGCAGGCATATCGAACTTCACCCAAGGGCCCTTGCCCGGGAGCGTGAATTCTGCCGAAATTGTGGATCCGCTCGCAATCGGGCCGTTGACGCGAAATGCCAACCCGGGCACCCAGCCCGGCTTTTCGTAACCACCCGTTACGTTTCCGGTATGGAACGTGATCCGGATAGAATCCTTCGCGATGGTCGGCGCGTCCTCTGTCGGGACAGCACGCGCGTGGACAGCCCACACCGCCACCGGAACCAATAACGCAATAACTGGGATTGGAATGCTTTTTGTCATGTTGCCCTCCTATAAGGCTCAATTCGGTCCGTCAGCCATTAACCGTAAACGTCGTCACCGCGGAAGAAGCGTTGCCTTGCCGGTCCCTTGCGCTTACGGTGATCGTATAGGTCCGAGTCGTCCTCCTGGCCGTATACGAGGAAAGGGTCAGAGCAAACGCGTAGCTGCCGTCAGCGTTCATAGCGACACTCCCGGAAGTCGTTCCACCCGCGCTGTCCTGGACCGCATAGGTCCCGCTGGTTAGGTCGGGGCCCGAGAGCGCGTCGAAGACCGCTCCGCTCACGCTAACCGTAGTCGTTGAACGTCTGCCCCCCGCCGAGACCGAGGAGGGGTTGCACGAAGCGCTAACACTTGGAGGAGTTAGATCGATGACGAAGACTGTGCCGTTGAGTCCCGAGCCGCCGGTTCCCGCCACACCGTAGAGGTTGCCATCGATTGCTTTAGCGAGGTTGGTCGGCGCCACGCCTCCATCAGATCCATCGGTGAACGTATGCATCAGCGAGAACCCGGTACCGTCGGGATGAAGGCGATAGACAACGCCGTAACCCAAATAGCCTGGATGTAACCCCCCTCCAAAGGTCGCGCCATAGAGGCTGCCGTCGCTCGTCTGGAGCAGGCCATCGTTGGGATACGCGCCGTCACTCCCGCCGGTAAAGGAGTAAAGCGTGTCGAAGGTCGACCCGTTCGTGGTCATTCGGAATACAGTTCCCCAACCGTAAACACCGCCCCCCCACGCAGTGCCATACAATGCACCGTCGATTCCGCGAATGAGATCGCCGTTTGGCTGAATCCCGTCCGAGCCGTTGAAGGAATGCACGGTCGTCAGGGCGTCGCGCGACGACATGAACCGATCGATATACATGCTGAAAACCGTTCCGTCGCCGTAGGCGCCGCCGCCATATGTCACGCCGTAGAGGTACAGGTTCGTAGAAGGACCAAGGTGAACCTGAGTAAGCGCCTCATAGGGGCCGCTCCCGTCGGCTCCGCTGAAGTTGTGATGGATGGCGTACCCGCTGCCGTCGATAGCCATTCCGAATAGGGTGCCCTTGCCGCCCGTCCCACCGTTGAACGTCGTTCCATAGAGGGCGCCGTTGGATGCCTGAACCAACCAGCCATTGGGATCGGCGCCATCGCTCGTCCCGCCTGCGAACTGGTGAAGGATCGAGAACGATCCGGAGGTCGTGATTCGGAACAACAAGCCGTTACCCGAGAAGTCTGCGCCTGTGTAGCCGGTTCCTCCACGGCCCGCAACGCCATACAGCGCCCCGTCGCTGCCCTGGATGAGCCGCCAATAAGGGTCGCAGCCATCGGTACCGCTAAAACTGTACAGGGTGGTAAGCACCCCGGCCGGCGTAAGCCTGTACACCGTTCCTAGGCTGTGGGCACCACCATTGACGGTCGTTCCGTAAAAGTTTCCGTCGCTTGCCTGGATAATCCCGTCTTCGGGAACCGCGCCATTGCTCCCGTTGAAGCTAACGATGGCGGGATAGGTCGCCAATTGAGCACTTGCAAACTGTGCGAATAGAAGCGTGAACATCGCGAAGGCGATGATCACGCGAGCAGCCTTGTAGATTCCAGATGGCATCGTTCGTCTCCTATGTAACCAGCGCAAGGAGCTGCGCCTGTCAGCCACGATAAGGCAGGGTGTGTTACGGAAACGTACACCGCGGAGGACTTGGTGCGTTACGGCGCGCGTGGATTGTTGGCCAACGAGGGACATGCCTGCGATCCGCCACTATCCGTTGATGAAAAAGGACCGGGGCCGCGCGGTCCCCGGCCAAGCATTTATTCTCTAGCCGATTACAGCTAAAGTCGTCGTCGCCGAAGAAGCATTGCCCTGCTTGTCCTTTCCGCTGATCGTGAACGTGTAGGTGCGAGTCGTTCTCTTCGCCGTGTAGGCTGAGAGCGTTAGGGCAAATGAGTAGCTTCCGTTCGCATTGATCGCGAAGGTTCCTGGGGTCGTCCCGCCCGCGCTGTCTCGAAGCGTGTATGTTCCGCTGCTCGTGTCGACGCCCGAAAGCTGGTCGGACATAACTCCGCTCACCGTCGCGATTACCGTGGAGTTGCGGTTACCGGCCGGAATCGATCCGGGCGTGCATGACGCCGTTACCGAAGGAGGCACCAAATCGATCGCGAAGACGGAGCCATAGCCATTGCCTCCGGCTGCGTTATCGCCGTAGATGTTGCCATCACCGGCTTGCACGAGTTCTCCCGTCGGCTGATAGCCTTCAGCCTGGACAAAGCGGTGAAGCGTGCTAAAGCCTGTTCCGTCAGTACTAATTCGGTAAACGGTTCCGTAATCCCCGGGAGCAGAGCCTCCATCGTCGCTGGTGATGCCGTAAAGCCGGCCGTCAGAAGCCTGAATCAATCCGCCAATCGGGTCTTCGCCGTCTAGACCCGCAGTGAACGTGTACAAGGTCGTGTAGCTCGACCCATCGACTGACATCTTGAAGACAGTGCCGTATCCAAATCCGCCGCCGGCTAATGTACCACCGGTGTGCGCGACCCCATAGATCGCCCCGTCGCTGCCCAGGATGAGGCTCCCCATGGGCTCGGATCCGTTCGGACCGGAGTAGCCGCTGTTGCCGGTATAGGTATGTAGGGTCGACAAGGAATTGTTTGCAACCGAGAACTTGTCAATGTACAGACGGAAGATCGTGCCATGGCTTGTGTTGTAGTCACCGGCAGTCGCACCGAAGAGGTAGATGTTCTGCGAGTTGCGGAGGTGGATCTGCGCAAGTCGACCCACCGGGCCGATACCCTCAGCGCTCGTAAAGTCGTGCTGTACCTGAAAGAAACTTCCATCCGTGGACACTGCGTAAACCGTTCCACAGCCATTGGAACCTCCGCCGTAGGTAGTTCCATACAGACCTCCGTTGCTAGCTTGGATTAAGCCTCCACGCGGGTCGTGCCCCTCGGACCCGTCCGCAAACTGGTGAAGGACGGTAAAAGAGCCGCCAGTCGTGATCCGATAGACCTCTCCGTTACCTGAAGCCAGTAGGCCGCTAAACCCGATGCCTCCAAACTCGGTAACACCGTAAAGTGCGCCGTCACTGCCCTGCAAGAGATGAGTGTACGGATAGCTGCCATCTGTCCCCGAGAAAGCATGCAGCGTCGTAACGGAGCCGGCAAGAGAAATGCGGAAGACGGTCCCGAGGCCATGGGCGCCCCCGGACCCGGTAACGCCATACAGATTGCCGTCATTTCCAAGAATGAGACCCCCTCCGGCGAAAGATCCATCTGACTCGGTGAACAAGTGCAGTGCGGGGTAGGTCGCTAACTGAGCAGCCGCCAGGGATGGCAAGAGCAAAGCGCAGAATACTGCGCAAACGACGATACATCCCTGCAAAATCGCGGTTCTCATAGGTTCTCCACCAGGCCCGGCACAAGAACATGTGCCGGTCTCTAGGAATAACCTAGGCGGAGAGCGTTACACGAACGTACACTGATAGACACTCGATGCGTTACGGCGGCGAAATAGCCTCATCTTCACCAAGGGCCAAAGCTGCCCGCGCCCAAGAACCGAAGGAACAAACCAA
>CAZNUL010000022.1:0-49025 GCA_964576205.1 uncultured Fimbriimonadaceae bacterium
GGGGGCTAAGGAGGGCTTTGTGGTGGCCACCCATGGCGCGGTTCGGCCCGATACTCTGGCCAAGCGCGTCGCTACGATCATCGGGTGAGGGAAGTCGACGCCGGCCGGGTTCGTTGTGCGGAGCCAAGCGATGAGCGATGAACGATGAACGAAGAGGAGAACGCCCAACCCCTCAACACCTAACGGCTAACGGCCAGCGAGGTCCGGCGAGTATCCTCTCATCCATGCCGTTCACCGTGGCCTGTGCTCAGATCGCCCCTCAAAAGGCGGAGGTTCAGGCCAATCTCGATAAGATCGCCGAGTGTATTTCGCAAGCGGCGAGCGAGGGCGCCGATCTCGTGGTCTTTCCGGAGGCGGCGACGACGGGATATTTTCTTGAAGGCGGCGTTCTCGAGTCCTCGCTAACCGCGGAACAGCTTTGCAACGAGCTTGGAAAGCGCGTTACCTGCCTGGAGAAGCCCGTTGACGCCATCGTCGGCTTCTATCAGCAGCGGATCGGCAATCTTTATAACGCCGTTGCCTACATCGAGTTCAACCAGGCCAACACCTCAATACCCGAACACCCTCAAACCCGCATCATCCAGACCTACCGGAAATTCTTCCTCCCGACCTATGGGTTGTTCGACGAAGAGAGGTTCGTGTCGCGAGGACGCGATCTGGCCGTGTTCGATACGCGGTTTGGCAAGCTCGCAATGCTGATATGCGAGGACGCGTGGCACTCCATCCTCCCGACCCTCTGCGCTTTGCTGGGCGCCCAACTGATTGTCGTGCCGGCCGCTTCGCCGGGCCGCGGATTTGGGGGCGATGAGGAAGGAGGAAGGAGGAAAGGGGAAGAACAGACTGGACTCCAAATTCCAAATTCCAAATTCCAGATTCCTGAGAACCTTGACCGATACTCCCGCCTGATGAAGGCCATCGCCGAGGAACACGGCGTCTATTGTGTGAATTGCCAGCTTTGTGGCTTCGAAGGCGGAAAGGGTTTCGTTGGCGGGAGTATGGTGGTCGATCCCTTCGGGCGTCTCGTGGCTCGCGGACCCGTGAACGAGGAGCACATCTTGCTTGCGGAAGTGGACTTCGATCTCATCCAGATCGCGCGAGCCCAGACCCCTTTGATCTCCGACCTTCAGAGTGCCTGGGGCGACATCAAGAGGATCGTCGTTGAGAACTAGATCGCATCGACGGAACTCATTCCGCTCGGGAAATCAATCCGCTCTCACTTTGGACTTTGGCCTTTGGAATTTGGAATTTGGAGTGCGCGGATTCATCCGCGCTTCGTCCTGTGCGGTTTTGACCAGGATCGTCCCGGTATGGCGGCTGACGAAGTGAGAGGTAAGCGCTGGCCTTGGATCGTCGGCCTGATCGTTCTCTTTATCGGTTTGCCTGCCTTTCTCGCATGGAACTTCGTTCTGGGGCCGGTGATGGAGGCAACCAACCGCTACAAGGGTTTGATTGGGAGGACCGAAGGCGAGGTGGTGGCTGAACTCGGACAACCAGCTTTCCGAGTCTCACCGAACGAAGCGAAGGAAAAGGGCATCGACTACCCTTGGCGAGCGAAGGGTTACCAGCCCGTCCCGGAGCGGCCCATCCATAAAGTGGCCCTCCTTTATGAGCCGTCGAGGGCCAGGAACTCGACGGCGTTCCCGATCTACGTGTTCATCGGCGATGACGACCGCGTCGAAGCGATCGACCCGACAGGACGAGAGTAGCCACGAGCAAGCGAAAACGAGAGGCTAACCCGCCAGCTTCGACGCCTGGTTAGTATCGACCGAAATGCCCGGGCCCATGGTGGAACTGAGGGTGATGGTCTCGATGTACTTGCCCTTCGCTCCGGCCGGCTTTGCCTTGATCACCGCGTTGAGCGCGGATTTGAAGTTCTCGACGAGTTGGTCGTCGGTGAAACTGACCTTGCCGATCAGGAGATGGACGATACCTCCCTTCTCGGCGCGGTATTCAAGCCGGGTCGCGCCTTTTATCTCTTGAACGGCCGCCGCGATGTTGTTTGTGATCGTGCCGTTGCGCTTGTTAGGCGTCTTGGGGCCGAGAAGCCGGCCGATCTTTCCGATCTGCGGCGCCATTTCCTCGGTCGCCATCAGCACATCGAAGTCGCGGAATCCGCCTTGGATCTTGGCGATCAGCTCGTCGCCGCCCACGGTGTCAGCCCCGGCCTTCTCGGCGGAAGCGGCGAGATCGCCCTTGGCGAGAACCGCGACCTTGCGCACCTTGCCGGTTCCATGGGGAAGGGTCGTGATTCCGCGGACGTTCTGATCGCCCTTGCGGGGATCGATGCCCAGATGGACCGCCAGGTCGACACTCTCCACGAACTTGGCGCTTGCGGTTTCTTTGACCTTTGCGATGGCGGCGGCTACATCGAGTGGAGTCTCTCGGTCGACACCCTTTGCAAGGGCGTCGTATCGCGGCGAGTGCGGCCGCTTCTTTACGTTCTGTCTCAATCTGTCCTCCTGTGGTGCAAGCGTCCGGGTTGGCCGGACTCCCACGCGAAGTCTGATTGTACCAGGAGTGACGTCGAGCTTGCCTCGACACCGGGAGGGTTCCATCGATCGCCTATGAATAGCCTATTTGGGTGTGTCGCACCAAGTCGAGGCATCCCAGCCTTAGCTCTTGACCACGCCGGTCTTGCGAATGTCTCGTGAGAGAAAGTTCAGGAAGACAGATCCCAGAATCAAGCTTAGCGAGCCATTGCCGAACCGGATCCATCCCACCATGGCCCTCATTCTATCGGGCCTGGCGCGTCGTCAGAACTCCTGACTCGGAACCCTCGACCAGGTCCCAACAGCCCGCCTCGCTATAATTTGGAACGTGCTCGAGGTGACCGGACTAGGTAAGCGGTATGGCGACCGCTGGCTGTTTCGCAACCTCTCGTTTCACCTGCGCAAAGGCGATGCTCTCATCGTTCTCGGTCGGAACGGCGCGGGGAAATCGACCCTGCTCAAAGCGATCGCAGGGCTTCTCGTGCCGAGCGAGGGCAAGGTGAAGGCTAACGTGCCCGACGCTCGAACGGGCCTCTCGCTTTCGGCGCTGGAGATGTCGCTGTACCCCGCCCTTACCTTGCGCGAGCACCTGCGGCTGGCTGCTGACTTACGGGGGTGCCCGGCGCGAGAGGATGAGTTGCTGACGCGGATAGGACTTACGAACGCAGCTCACCTGGCAGCCTCGATGATCTCCACGGGCATGAAGGCGCGCCTCAAACTCGCTCTCGCGATTCAACCCCATCCATCGATCCTCATCCTCGACGAACCCGGCGCCGGAATGGATGAGGCCGGCAAAGTGCTAGTCCAGAGCATTTGCGCCGAGCAGAAGGAACGCGGCGTGCTGATTGTCGCCACGAACGATCAGCGAGAGAAGCTCCTCGGTACGCTCGAATTGGAGTTGGTCAGTTGAAGTCTCGGCGTCCCGCCGAAGGCGAGCCTGACCGTCTCGGCCATGCCTCCGGACGCTGTCGAAGACGCAGGTCGATGAATCGGCCAGTCGAAAGCGCGAATGAATTCGCGCACTCCAAAGGGAGTCGCGATGGCCGGTAGCTGGACTACCGAGATCGGCGCGGTCTTCCGGAAGGAGGTCCAGAGCGAGCTGCGCAGCAAGAGCGGGCTGATTACCTCGGGCCTTTTTGGCGCGGTATCGGTCGTGGCGATCGCCTTCGCGGCCAAGGACGCCAAGATCACGCCGACCGTCGGCGCCGGTCTCTTTTGGATCACCCTCTTGTTCAGCAGCATGATCTCGCTGCCCCGAGCTTTTACGGTCGAGGAAGAGCTTGGAACGGGCGATCTCCTCCGCCTGATGGCCAGGCCACACGCGGTTTTCTGGGGGAAGGTTCTCTTCAACCTCGTCCTCGTGACGGTGACGGCGGGTGTTCTCGGTTCGCTATTCCTGGTCTTGAGCCAGGTGAGTGTTCCGCGGGTCGACATCTTCGTGTTCAGTCTTTTGGGAGCGAGTCTCGCTCTGGGGGGCACGGTCACGTTTTGCGGCGCGCTCGTGGCACAAGCGACGAATCGTAGCGCGCTTTCGTCGGCGATCGCCCTTCCCCTTCTGCTACCCCTCACCGTGTTTGGCGTAAATGCCCTCCGGGTAGCCTTCGGAGACCCCGCGATTGTCGCAGGAATCCAAGCGACGATCGGCCTCCTGAGCTACGGCGCAGTGTCCGTGGCGATTGGTCCGTATTTGTTTGCGGCGGTGTGGAAATCGTGAGAAAAATAGCCCAGATTCTTCTTCTGCTCCTGATGGGGTACGGCACCGACCTCGCATTTCGAGCGCCGAACGCAAAGGTTTTCGAGAATCGGGAGCTTGCGCGCATCATCTTCTTTCACCTGCCCTGCGCCTGGGGTTCAAGCCTTTTCCTCATCCTCGCCCCGGTCTTTGCGGGACTCTATCTGGGCACAAAGCGCCGGATATGGGATATCCGGGCGGCAGCTGCGATGGAGATGGGATTCCTGCTCGGGCTCCTCGCCCTCGCGACCGGGATGCTCTTCTCCGACGTCGAATGGGGCGCGTTCTGGAACTGGGATCCGCGCCAAACTTCGTTCCTGCTCACGATGCTTATCGTGGGCGCCTACTTCGTCCTGCGAAACGCCTTTACCGATCCCGAGAAGCAAGGTGCGTTCAGCGCGGCCTATGCCATCGCTGCGATCCTACCGGAGCTCTTCCTCATCGCCGTTTTCCCGCGAGTGTTGCAGTCCCTTCACCCGGATGTCGTCCGCGAGGGCGGCTTCGACGGGACGTATTGGTCGGTGATCGGCGTGGTCTCGGTTGCCGTTTTGCTCGTCAGTGGTTGGATATTCGGTCTACGCGTCCGAGCAGGCCTCCTCGAACAGGCCCTGGAGAATCTCGATGCAAATGTCAAATTGGATGATCGCCATGATCCCGCCCCTACTGGTGTGGTGCGGCCTGTTTCTTTACCTGACGATGGTGGATAAGCGTATCCGGTCGGCAGAGGAGCGGCTTGCGCGGCGAGACGCCGTCGACAAGATGCCTTATCCGCGACCCTGAGCCACTACCCTTCGTACGTGCCCCCATCGCACCATAATGTCCAGCATCGCGTCGAGCCTTTCCTGAGGCGTCATTGCCAACTCGCGAACTCTGTCTTGTTCGTCGGCATCGCGAGGATCTGAAAACCACTGGACGGTCCAGCCTTCCCGCTGCTTCGCCATACTCCGCGTTTACTTGTAAAGTACAGTTCTCTTGGCCGCTCCAAGCGGCCGGTGGTCGATGGTGGATCCCTCGCACGCTCAGAACCAATTGTCAAGCCCAGGCTCCTTCGGCCCGGTCGGCACCTATTCCTACGAGCTGATGCGGCCCGGGCCATACCGGATGTGGGTCAGTTACTACTTGCTGCTTCTCGCGCACCAGCAATACACTCCAAAGACCATCCTCGACGTCTGCTGCGGCACGGGCACGATGTGCGAGCTACTCACGAACGAGGGCTTCCAGCTAAGCGGCTTCGACATCTCGGCGCCGATGATCGAAGTCGCTCGCGAGAAAGCCTATGCGAAGGGTAGGAAGATACGCTATGAGGTGTTCGATGCCGCCGAGGCGGCGATGGGCGAAACCTACGACGCTGCCTTCTCCTTCTTCGACAGCCTGAACAACATCCTCGATGCCGATCGGCTGAATATGGCGATCCAACGGGTCTTCGAGCACCTCAATCCCGGCGGTTCATTCATTTTCGATGTCAACACCGCCTATGCCTTTCAGCAGAAAATGTTCGACCAGGCGAACATGAGGGCCAACGCGAAGCTTCGCTACAAATGGGTCGGGGACTGGGACCCGGAAACACGGATCATCACCGTCGAAATGAAGTTCTGGCGAGACGATCGCGAGTTCCAGGAGATCCACACCCAGCGCGCCTACACCGAGGAGGAGATCCGATCGATGTTGGCGCAAGCCGGATTCGAAGAGGTTCGCGTGTTCAACAGCTACACGTTAAACCCGCCCCGCTACACGAGCGACCGGCTGCATTTCACGGCTTTGAAGCCGTAACCGAGGCTAGGATTAGAGGATCAAGGATTAGAGGATTGGGGGCGAGGTCCGGCCAAAGCCATCAAATCTGGTATGCGCTTGCTCCTTAATCCTTCAATCCTTCAATCCTAACCGACTCAATCACGGCCTCGTTTCCCGGCAGCGGACAATCGCGCCCGTCTCGGGGAAGTGCGACGATCTTGTCCAAAACGTCGAGCCCTTCGGTGACCTCGCCGTAGACCGTGTACTGATTGTCCAGATGGGGCGCCCGAGCGACCATGAGGAAGAACTGACTACCCGCCGAATTGGGATCGGAAGTGCGAGCCGCGGAGAGAATGCCCCGGGTATGTGGCGTGTCGTTGAACTCGGCTTGTAGCTGATATCCGGGCCCTCCGGTGCCGTATCGAGACCGATCGTCGGACTTGGTGTTCGGATCACCGCCTTGGATCATGAATCCAGGGATCACGCGGTGGAACTTCGTGCCGTCGTAATAACCCTCGCCGGCTAACTTCTTGAACGCCGCCACGTGGTTTGGCGCCTTGTCGGGGAAAAACCGGAGCTTGATCGTCCCCTGGTTCGTTTGCATGACGGCGATTTCTTCGACGGAGCCGTTATCGGACATAGGATGTGATTCTACTTGGAGTCCAATTTCCCGGGAATCGGAATCAAGTCCCCGTTTCCGGTGTTCAGCAATATCGTGGCTCCCTTCGATTCCGCGACGGACTGGAGGATGCGGAGCTGTAGAAGCGCCGGGTTGTTCTCGAGCATCTTGGCTGCGTTCGCCAAGCTTCGGAGTGAAGCGATCTCGCCGCGAGCGCGTTCCAGTGAAGCCTGCGCCTCTTTTTGTGCCATGGCGACTTGGCCGAACAGCTTCTTGAGTTCACCGGGGAATGTGATGTCACGCAAGACGACCCGATCAAGCTCAAGCCCCAGCTTGCCGAACTCCTCAATACAGCTTGACGTTACGATCTGTGCGATTTCGCCGCGGTTCCCGAGCAGGTCCTCTGCTGTCATCTCAGTAATCGCGTCACGCAACGCAAGTTGAACCAACAGGTAAGCGGCCTCCCGATATTTCTCGACCCCTTCGACAGCTCTGCGAACGTCCGTGACGGAATAGGCTGCGGCGGCTGTTACGCGGATTGCCAAGCCGTCCTTGGTCAAGATTTCCTGAGCCCCGACCGCCTCAATCCGTTGGCGGATGTCGACGACAGCCAGGTGCCAGCCGGAGCCCCACCGCACATGCTTCCCCCCTTCGAGCAGTTCAATAAACTGGCCATGCCTGTAAAGCAAGCCGCGTTGATAGCCGTAAACCGTGTACTTACTTCGAATCTCCATGAGCGCTGCACTTGGGTATCCCCACCGGTGTCCGCTGTCAGGCAACCAAGAATCCTTGGCGGGGGCTTCGCGCCCGCATGGCCTCGTACTCCCCGCGTATTTACGCTAGCTGCCGTAGGCAAGATCCGTGTGGGGTTCTAGAATGCTTGCTCCTTAAACCGACAAAGCGCTTTAGCAATCGCCCTCGCGCTGCCACTAACCAGTGCAAGCACCCTAATTATACGTGCGGGATATCATCCGCCTATGCGCGCGTTCGAAGAGGGCATCCATCGCGACTTTGAGAAGGGCCATGACTACAGCGGCTACCTCCGGCTCGATCGGCTCCTGACGTCCCAGGAACCTCTCAGCGACCATCACGACGAGATGCTGTTCATCATCCAGCATCAGACAAGCGAGCTTTGGATGAAGCTGATGGTTCACGAGCTCCGCGCCGCCGTCGACTTCGTCAAGGCCGACCAGCTCGAGCCTTGCTTCAAAATCCTCTCGCGGGTCAAACAGATCCAGCGAATGCTATTTGAGCAATGGAGCGTCCTCGAAACCCTCACACCGAGCGAGTACGCCCAGTTTCGGGGAGTGTTCGGAAATGCGAGCGGCCTTCAATCCTTCCAGTTCCGGCTTATCGAATTCCTGTTCGGCAACAAGGACGATCAGGCATTGGCCGTCTTCAAGCACATGCCTGAAGTTCACGCGGAACTTGACCGGACGCTCCACGAACCGAGTCTCTACGACGAATTCCTTCGTCATCTCGCGCGACGCAAACTTCCCGTTCCCGCGACCGTGCTCGAGCGTGATTTCACTCAGCCATATCCGGGCGATCCCGATCTCCTCGCCGTCTTCAAAAAGATCTATGAGAGTCCGGAGCTGTATTGGGATGCCTACGAAATGTGCGAAAAGCTTATCGATGTCGAGGAGCAGTTCGCGCTCTGGCGGTTCCGGCACGTGAAGACGGTCGAGCGCATCATCGGATTCAAACGAGGTACCGGCGGCTCCTCTGGTGTACCGTTCCTGCGGCAGGCTTTGGACATTCGCCTCTTTCCAGAACTTTGGGACGTGCGAACGGAGATCGGCCGGTGAGCTGCGCCAGCCGAGAGATCAACTTCTCGCCCTGCGCACTTATCAGCTGGCTCGGGAATCTGATCCTCGTCATCACTTATAAGGACCAGCCACTCAGTGATGACGAGAAGTTTGAACGGCGCGATGTTCACTGAATCCTCACTGCAAGATCGGATTTGGCCGCGTTTCTCGCGGGTCATGTCTCGCAACGAGATCTATCTTGCCAACCACTCACTGGGGCGGCCGCTCGATCAGATGGCGGAGGACGTCGTATCCGCCGTAGACCTCTGGTATTCGAGGATGGACGACGCCTGGGACGACTGGCTTGCGGAGATGAATCGGTGGCGCGCCAACGTCGCGAAGTTGATCGGATGCGGACGATCCGATGCAATTGTGCCGAAAACGTCGGCCGGTCAAGGTCTGCGGGCGGTTTTGAACGCTTTCCCTCAAGATCGGCCGGTTCGGGTGATCACGACTCGCGGCGAGTTTGACAGCATCGATTTCATCCTGAAGACCTATGCTCACCACCGACGAGCGGAGGTCCATTGGGTTGAGCCCTCGATGCGGGAAGGCCCGGTTCCGATCTATTCGGTGGACTCGATCCTCGATGCTGTCAATCGGGGAGGCCGCCGCGACGGCAATGCCGCGGGGCTAATCGTCGTCTCGCTCGTATTTTTCGGCACAGGTCGGATTCTTCGGGAAGTGCCGAAGCTGATCGGAGAGGCTCACGATCGAGGCTGGCTCGTGCTGCTCGATCTCTACCACGCGGCCGGCGTCGTTCCACTAAGCTTTGACGAATGCGGCGCCGACTTCGGGGTCGGCGGCTCCTACAAGTACCTCCGCGGCGGTCCCGGAGCCTGTTGGCTTGCTCTAGGGCCAAGCTCTACCGGGGCACTTCCAGGTTCGCTCGACACCGGTTGGTTCGCCAAGAAGAGCACGTTCGGCTACGAGCGGTCCGACACGCCCGAGTTCGCCGAGGGAGGAGACGCGTGGCTCGAGTCGACGCCACCGATTCTGATGCCTTACCAGGCCAAGTCGGGCTTGGACTTCGTGCTCGAGACTGGGATCGAGGGCCTTCGTAAATACAGTCTGGCTCAACAGGCCGCGATGCGCGACGTCTTTCGCAGGGCCGGCGTCGTTCTATTCGAGCCCGACGATCCTGAGGACTTTGGCGCATTCTCGCTCTTGCATCATCCGGGGGCTAAAGAATTTTCCCGCCAGCTCAAATCGCTTGGCGTCAACACGGATGCGCGAGGCGAGTTCGTCCGGTTTGGGCCGGACATTCTGAACTGTTACGAGGAGCTCGAACGGGCGGCGGACATTGTGGCCAACGCGTCCTAGTCCTCCGATGTCGTAACCGTTGCGTCAAACGGAATGAGGCCAGTCGGGCATCCGGAGCCTGAGATCGTTCGTGATCTGAAGACGGTAGGCTTTCATTCGCGTGCCGATTAGCCAGCCGCAAAGAATGAGGGCGCCGAGGCCCGTCGCAATATACGAGGCATTGTGCGCGAACAGGTCGCCCGTGAAGAGCCGCTCCTTTTCGGGTGAGAAATGCACAGCCTGCATTCGGGGAACGCCTTTGTAGATCCAGGCTGGGATCCGCCGTACGCTAAAGTAACCCATGGCGCCGAAGCTAAAGGCAGCCGTGTACCCCGTAAGTAGCACGATCATCAGGGGTCTGACGATCTCTCGCCACGCGACCCTTGGGAGCCGCCCGCTTTGGGCGGATGCCGAAATCATGGCCCCAAGGAATAGTCCCATCCACCAGGTCGCGATCACGCCCCAGCCTAATGCGAGCAGCCAAGGCGAATCGGTGTGAAAGATCGGCGGATGGAATACGGAGAAGTATTCGACGCAGAGATTGGCTGTGATTAGATCGTGAAGAATCCCGTAAACGATTGCCGAAGCGACACAGAGTCCGACGATCTTGAGCGCTTCCACAAAGACAGTTTACAGGGGCTCGTCTAACCAAGCTGGCTCGTCCGACCTCTCCAAAGGTTCCGGCTGTCCCGAATCGCTGGTTCGCGGCATACCGCGAAAGGTGTCGACCCATTCGTTATCGCCCTTACCTTCGCTAAACAACTCGGTCTTGCCGAAGGCGATCTTCTCGTCGGCCGTCTCTTTCGCGTGGTTCATTCCGGCGATGAAAATCTTGTTTTTTCCGAAGCGCTGGTTCACCGAGTCGACCGCCTTGTTCAGCAGCGACCGATCGAATGTTGGGTCGAAAAGGGAAGGTGTTACGTGCTCGTGTTCGAGCAATCTGGTGAAGGTGACGCCGACCTGCTTGGGCTGAACGAAGTCGTGTGCCGGCCACTCGCGCAGGAAAAACTCGTTGAGCGTCACCGAGTCCTGGGTTGGTGGGAGCTTGATCCTTACGTCCCAACTCTTTTTAAAACCCTTGACGGCAACGATCATTTCCTCTGTCCAGAGCTCTTCCTTCCTAAGCCGCGCCGACGCTTTCTGAAGCAATCGGAGCAGCACATCGCGGCAGCCTTGTTCCGTGCGCATGCTCGGCGGCAGAACGTGGGAGTGGCCGAGCGACTTGCGATGGGTCTTCTCCATCGGTAGGTCGAAGCCCCGCAGGAGATACCACCATCGTTCGCCGATCACCGATCCGAAGGCCCGATGGATGTGCTCCCGAGTGGCGTCGCAAAGCTGCGCACTTGTAAAGATCCCCTGAGCGTTGAGGCGAACCTCCATCCGACGATTGATGCCAGGGAATCCAGTCAGGTCGAGACGGTGGAGGACGTCGGGCAAGTCCTTCGCTTCGATGATCACGAGGCCATCCGACTTCTGCAATTCCGTTCCAACCTTAGCCAGAAAGCTGTTGGGGGCGATGCCGATCGAGCAGGTGAGGCACTCTCCGACCTCGGCTCGGATCGTCTTCTTCATCTTCATCGCGATTTCCCGCGCGATCTTGGGAGGAGATTCGGTCTTGAGCAGCTTGAAACGCATCTCGTCGATCGAACAGACCTCGTCAACGGGAAGCACGGTCTCTGCGACCTCGACCACCCGCTTGTGATAGGCGGCGTACATCGAATGGTGGCCGAGGACGCAGATGAGATCGGGGCACAGTCGCTTCGCTTCGCCAATCTG
Organism: uncultured Fimbriimonadaceae bacterium; assembly: GCA_964576205.1. Lineage (GTDB taxonomy): Bacteria > Armatimonadota > Fimbriimonadia > Fimbriimonadales > Fimbriimonadaceae > JAEVZK01. The sequence goes on from CAZNUL010000022.1 coordinate 11,455, forward strand.
AGTGAGTGTTTTGACGCCGAACCGCTTGGCCTCGTAGCTGGCGGCGATCACGAAGGAGGTGTCGGCCTCGACCGGCACCACCGCGACGGGCTTGCCGCGCAGCTCCGGAAACTCCTGTTGCTCGACCGACGCGAAGTAGGAGTTGAGGTCGAGGAAGAGATACCGCAGCGGCCTTTCCCTCAGCTCTATCGGTAGATGGGCGTCTACCATGCTCCTTCCATTGTACATGGAGGAGGCGTGGTAACGCATTCAGAACTCTATGTCCTTGCGGCGTCTCCTCGGTCGGCTTCCGACCGCGCTCAGGATGGCTGGGTGTCGCGACTAGCCATAGAGCGGGCCGTAGGTGGCGCAGGCGCGATAGTCCGCGCCCTGCGGCTCGAGGCCGCCGAAACGCATCCAAGCCCCCGGTCTGAAGACATCCGTATCCGGCACGTTGTGCATGTCTACGGGGATTCGAAGCATGGAGGCAAGGGTGATCAGATCAGCGCCGATATGTCCGTACGAGATTGCCCCATGGTTAGCGCCCCAATGGGCCATCACGGTGTACGCGTCCCGATAGGGACCCGCGCCAGTGAGGCGAGGGACGAACCAGGTCGTCGGCCACGTTGGGCTGGTGCGTTCATCGAGCGCCTTGTGCATGTCCGGCGGAAGGCTTACGGTTTCGCCCTCCGCGATCTGCAAGGCCGGGCCGAGTCCCCTCACGAGGTTAATCCGAGACATCGTGCACGGCATCCCGCCGAGGGTCGTGAAGTCGGTGGACCACCCGCCGGCCGGGAAGTACCCGGTGTCGCTTGGGCACCAGAGCGTGTTTTCGAGACAGGCACGCGCGTCGGCGGGCGTGACATTCCACCAGGCCTTTACCGCCGGGTCCCGCGATCCCGATTGCTGTCCAGTCCAATCCAAGGGAGAAGGGCCCGAGTTGATCAGGTGGAGAAATCCGTTTGCGGCGGCGCCTTCCGGCATCCGTCCCGTGACGCGCGCCACGGCGTCCGGTGACCAGTACGTCCGGACGTCCGAGAACATTTGAGCGGAGCCCGTCATCAGGTGTTGAAGCAGCATGGTGGCTGCATTCAGAGCGTCGTTCTCAGTTGCGACTACGAACGGCTGCCTGATCCCGTTCCAGTCGAACGAGGTGCAGAGGATCGCCTCGAGGAAGTCCCCGTTGGGGAAGTGGTCGGTCCACTGCCGCTGGCCCTGGAATCCGGCCGCGATGGCGTTGTGGCCGCGCGACTGCTCGAGAAAACCCATTTCGGTGAGTTTTGGATTGCCGATCATCAGATCGCGGGCGATAAGCGCCATCTTGACGCTTGTCTCCCAGTCCGCCTCCTTCTGAGCTCTCGATCGCTGCTTCTCGTGGGCGTTCCAATCCTGGCCCTCTTTGCAGTTCGTCTTAACCCACGCGAGGGCTCTCTCGTATTCGCTCTGGTCGTAAATCCCCTTGTTCATGCGGCCGATGAACTCGGTCATGTCGATCGTCTCGGTACGCATTCCGAGATAGCTTTCGAAGAAGCTCTGCTCGACGATCGAGCCCGCGATGCCCATGGAAACCCCACCCATCGCGAGATAGCTCTGTCCGCGAGCCGAAGCAACCGCCAGCCCCGCCCTCGCAAAGCGAACGATCTTTTCGGCCACGTCGACCGGAATTTTGGTGTCGCCGAGATCCTGGACGTCCCGCCCGTAAATGGAAAAACAGGGAAGACCTTTCTGGGCATGACCCGCAAGGGTTGCCGCAAGGTAAACGGCGCCAGGCCGGTCCGTTCCATTAAATCCCCAAATGGCTTTCGGGCGATGAGGATCCATATCCATCGTCTCGGAGCCGTAGCACCAGCAGGGCGTGACGGTGAGGGAGACGCCGACTCCATTTCTTGCAAACTTTTCCTGGCAATCCGCTGCCTCGGCGACGCCTCCGATGCAGGAGTCTGCGATCACGCATTCAAGCGGTAGCCCGCAGGAATGTCGGACTTCATGGGCGATCAAATCGGCCGTCGCCTGGGCCAGGGCCATCGTAAACCCCTCGAGCGACTCGCGAACCCCGCCATACCGGCCATCGATCGTGGGCCGGATACCGATCTTCGGGAGCGAGCCGCGTAGCCGGTTGACGGGCGGGTTGACGACGAGTGATGCATGGGCGGCCATTGCCTAGATCATGGCCGACTTTGGACTACCGAATAGTCAGGAAGCACCGGGCGTGGCTCTCCGGCCCCTAGGCGGTCTTTCGAAGGACCGGGCGAGCCGGCATCGCGGTGTCCCACGGCTTGAGCATAGGTAGGTAGTCGCAGAGTTCGCGCAGGGTCCGTAGGTACCCCTCGCGATTCCAGCCGACCGGCTCGAGCAGCCTTAGTGCCTCGGGTCGTGTCGCTGCGGCGAACTGACGGTTGCCGCCGTGAAAGAAACTCGAATACACGCGAGCGGGGCGCAGAGCCAAAATCCTTTGCGCGAAGCGGCGCGGATGATCGATCGGGAGCATGGGCGAGATGCAGACTGCAATGGGGATACCCGCGGCGGCAACCTGTTCAAGTGCCTCAAACCTACGATCGATGGAGGCGCAGGATGGTTCGAAGAGCTTTCGAGTTTCGTTCGAATCGGTGGTAATCGACATGTTTACGCGGACTTGATCGAACTTGGCCAGAAGGTCGATGTCCCGGGCCACCAATGGAGATCGAGTTTGCACGACAAGAGCCGCCTGCTTCGGGATCAGAGCTTCGAGAATACGGCGGGTGAGTTTGATTCGCTGCTCGAGCGGTTGATAGGGGTCGGTCGCCGAACTCATGAAGATTCGCTTTCCCCTCAGGTCGGCGCGAGCGATCTGATCGGCGGCGTCGATTTTGATGTCAACCCATTTCCCCCAATCGGCGCGTCTGCGCTCGTCGGCGACGAAGTTAGCGGCGAAACAGTAGCTGCACCCAAATCCGCAACCGATATAGGGGTTTAGCGAGTAATCGTAAATGCCCGCGATCACTCCTTTAGCGGCGGACAGGACCTTCGAGTTGGGCCGGAAACCAATCGTTGCGGGGCCGATCGTATCGGGGAAGTCGGCCGAGATGGGCAAGGTACTATCGCCCAAGCTGTCGGGCGTTTCGAGTTCCTCGAACAAGGAGGGTTGGGCTAACATGTAGACATAATACTACATGTTTTGCTTGACAGCGCCGTTTCCGCGGCAATAAGAAAGGGCAGGAGCCGGGAGGCGCCTGCCCTTGATTTCGTATCGTAGACGAGTTTCTTAGCGGCCGCCGCCGTTGCCGGTCTCGAAGGTGAAGGGCTTGCCTTGCATCTCCTTGAATTTCGCAGCCTGATCCGATGTGAGCACCTTCTGCAGCTCATCGTTCATAGTCTGCGTGTTTTTCTGCTGAGCAGCCTGCATCTCCTCGCGGGTGATTTCCTGGTTCTGCATCTTCTGTCGAAGGGCCTGGCCTGCCTCCCGTTGCTTGGTTTGAAGGTCTTTGACCTTGGCCGTCTGTTCGTCAGTGAAGTTGAGGGACTTCTGGACGCTTTCGGTGGTCAGGGCGTTCATGCCTTCCCGCTGGAGGAGAAGCTCGCCAAGCCGCTTCATTTGGCCGTCGTTCAAGATACCGGCGAGATCCTTGTGCTGCTGAGCCATCATTTCGGCTCGGGCCTTCGCCATGGCCGCCGGATCGGGGGGAGTTCCGCCGCCACCGTTACCACCGCCGCCGCCGCCAAAATTCGGGCGAGGCTGCTTCGACTGAAGGTCGGCAAGCTTGGTCTTCTGGTCGTCGGTGACCGACAACTCCTTCTGGACGTCGGCCCGCTGAGCCAGGCTCAGTTCGCTGTTTCCTCGGCCGCCGCGGCGCTGTCCGCGGCCGCCACCGCCGCCCTGGGCGGCTGCCAAGGCTACGCAGGACAGGATTGCCACTGCTACAAAAATACGTTGTACCAACTTGTTCATCTGTTCTATCCCCCAGCCGCGACTCGGCAAGCTGGTGCGAGGTGCATTCTCCATGCGTCTCTTGACGCGCGGATGATGGAAATCTTACTGGTGAAACCTCAATTTCACGCGACTTTCACAACTCTGACCAGGAGACCTAGGGCCCCGAAACGGTCGGCGGTTGGCAGGATCCGCCGGTCGGCTACACTATCACTTCTATGTGCAATCGAGTGGTTGGCCGAGGCTTTACGCTAATCGAACTTTTGGTTGTCATCGCGATTATCGCGATTCTGGCCGCGATCCTATTCCCTGTTTTTGCTCAAGCGAAGGAGGCCGCAAAACAGACGACCTGTTTGAGCAATGAAAAGCAAATCGGGCTGGCGACGATGATGTACGCCACCGATTGCGACGACCACTACATGGCATGGGCTGCCTTGAACCAGCCGGTGAACGGAGGCAACACTTGGTTTATGCCTCCGGAGATGCAGACTAAGCCCTATATCAAGAACGACCAGATTTGGACATGTCCGGACGACCCCAAGAAGCGCGTCTCTCCGAACGGGGTTCCGTGGTGGGACGGCAGTTATCGGCAGCGGCTGATTACTCGTTCCTATTCGTACGTCGGGCCAATCTACGACATGCAGTTCGGCTCGTCAGGCGACGATCCCAACACGGGTCTCTATTCGTGGATCGCCTACGGTTCCTGGGATACGACCGGACGGACGGTCACCGATCTCAGCGAGCCCGCCGACACGATTGTGTGGGTTGAACAGTACTCTCCGGCCGTCGCCGACCAATACGTCGGCGGTATCTGGGGTTCAGGTTTTATCGATTGCGACACGGGCAAGCTGGCGGGCCGAAACTATCCGGCCCAGTCGCCGAGCGATATCGGCCCCGGTATTTGCGGTTCGTCCGCTTCCTACACCGGCAAGCCGACCGCTGGGCACCGAGACAAGGGGAACTACGTGTTTGCCGACGGTCACGCGGGCATCAAGACCTGGGGGTTCGTGCGAAGAAACGACTTCTACGAATTCAAGGTGCTGAAGCCGACGACCCAGTTCACACCATAGTCGGTACCAACTCGCTACGGGCCGTCTTCTCCGATGGCCCGCCCAAGTTTCAAAAGGCCCGGCGCCGCCATCTGCGTGCAGCGGCGGCGAACCCTAAGCCGAGGGCAACGATCGACGCCGGCTCCGGCACTGCCTGCCCGCTGACTCCAAACACGCCGACATCGTGGAAGGCGGTTCCCGATGCCTCGTTGTTGGTGAAAGTGATGCTGTTGAGCGTACGGGCCTGGTCTGCGGCCGATAAGTTGACGTCGACTTCGTACAGGCGCGGGTTCGACCCACCGGCAAGGTCGAAGATTCCGTCAAGTCGGCTTACTCGGCCAAACCCATTGATCGCGAAGCCGGCCTGGTTGAAATTGTCTGGCGCTGTGAATGCACCGGCGGTTGGCGAGCCGCTCGCGAAATTCAGGGAATAGCCGCCGGGCTGGTTCCCGTTGAATCCAGTCACCAAGAGTGCCAGCGTCGCATATGAGCGCGGAGTCACGAGGGTCAGGGTGCCGGATGTGGCGCCCGAACCGGACTGCTGGAGCCAAAGAAGGTTGTTTCCAGCCGGGGAAGCGAGCTGGAAAGTGGTTCCCGGATTTGCCGCGCTCGTAAACGATGCCGTCGGCAAGCCGGTGGACGTGGCGGCAGGGTCAAAGCCGAGCGTGTAGTAGACGTAAATGCTGTCGAGGACCCCGGTTGTGCTGCCCTGGATCCCGGCCAAGGAGGAATCCGAACCATTGGCGATGCCGTCGAAGTTATAGCCGCTGAGAGCAATCGGTGTGTTCTGAGCCGCCGAATAAGCGACGACCGAAGCCATGAGCGCAAGGCAGGTAAACCTCTTCAAATCCCCTCCAAGGTGTCAAGTAACTGGCCGTAAGGACCGCTGACACATACAGTCTAGTCCCCACCATCCGATTATCTGTCAACGATACGGTACCAGTGCGGTCGAATCCGGCAATTATGCCAGGGGCAGCGAATCGCTTAGACAAGCTAACCGTACGGCTTCACGGCCACATCCCTCAGAGCACAGGGTGCCCGGGCGGTTGCACGGTGGGCTTGACGTTGCCGAAAAGCTCCTTCTCACGCTTCGATAGCATAGAGGCCACCACCACGGAAAGGGCGGCGCTTAAGGCGATGGCCACCAAAAACTCCTCAGGCGCACTCGGTTCCGCATTCAAGAACTGAACGGCGGAGGCCCAGGTGAGTGTCCCGAACAGAAGAATAACCTGCACGCCTTGGTTCAGCTTCGCCAACCAGCGCGGATCTCGTCTCCACGGTGGATCGAGAGCAATGACCCAAACCATCAGGCCGAGGACAACGATTGCACCCACTGCGCTCACCGGTCTCGACCAAGCCGGGAGCGCCCTCATTGAGAGCGTCAGGAACCAGAAGGCAAGTCCCCATATCTTTAGCCGGTCTTGTAAAGACGTCTTCGGCACGCAAACGAGTATATCGCGGTACTCAGTCGCGGCCGTATTGCCGGATCTCGTCGGGCGATGCTTTGCACCGCCAGGCCTCGATGATCAGGTCCTCCAGTTCATCAGCGCCGACCAGGGGAAGCCTAACCAGGATGGCGGGGAAGCCGTTGTAATGCGGCTCGGTGAAGAACTTCACCTGATCCGAGGCAAGGAGCAGGTCCTTCGCAGACAAACTGCCAACCAGTACGGCCAGCACGTTCGGATTGGGAACTCGGGCCTTCTTCGGATCGACGCGCTCGTTCCAAGCCCAGACGAAACCCTTCGGCTTTCCCTTCTGCAGCACGTGGAACGCAAACCCTGCCGAAGACTCGAAGGCCCCCGGAAGGGAGGTCGCGATTCGTCGAACGTCTTCCTGGGTAGCCATGATCATTGCATAGGGGCCACGCCTCCGGTCTATTGCGCCCCTACGACTCCAGTCGAGCCGTCAGGGTGATCTCGGCGTTCAAAAGCCTGGAGATCGGGCATCCCTTCTTGGCGGCCTGGGCAGCCTCTTCGAAAGCGGCCGCATCGCCACCCGGGATGGTGGCGACGACGTCCAGGTGGCTGGTCGTGATCGTCATGCCCGCATCCGTCTTGTCAAGAGTGACGGTGGCCGTTGTCTTGACGCTCTCAGGCGTCATGCCCCGCTCGCCGAGCTGGGCGCTCAGAGCCATCGAGAAACAGGCGGCATGGGATGCGGCGATCAGCTCTTCTGGGTTTGTGCCGTGAGCGTCGCCAAAGCGCGTCGCGAAGCTGTAGGGAGCGTTCGAAAACGTTCCGCTGCCCACCGAGAAAATCCCTTTGCCGTCCTTAAGCCCTCCGTTCCACTCCGCCGTGCCCGTGCTCTGCTTCATATGTCTCCCCTTACTTGGAATGAGGGTGGAGGTTACCCGTCTCGGGACATATCGGAGTTCCACCGATCGATGGCCCGACTATCCGTGACCGGTCGTGGATACGGACGTGTTCGCATGCTCCGATGCTTTCTTCTTCATGAGCTCGAGCGCCTTCAGAGGGGCTTCGTCGGCTCCGCCGGTGGCAGCGTCGACTTCGAGATCGGGAACGCGGGGATGTCCCTCGAGCCTCTCGCCCTTGATCGTGATATAGTCCTGAACCGGATACTGGAGCTCGTAGCCGTCGGGCAAGCCTTTGTAAACGGAGGCAAGGACCGCGCCGAGAGAGTTCTTCCCGACCAAGACCGCGTCCCGGCAATCTTTCAGCGCCGCGCTCGCGATTTCGGAGGCACTCGCCGAACCGCGATTGATGAGAACCGCGATCTTACCGGTGAACGGAGCGACCGACTCTCGCTGATTCGTTTTGAACTTGCGGGTAGCCCAGGCCGCGATCGCGACCGGATCGGTGAGATTGTCCGCGTGGGTCTTCGCGTATTCGTCGACCCGGGTTCGGCTCACGAAGGTGCCGACCGGCGTCTTATCCGGGATCAGCATGCTGAGAAAGTGGTTGAGATTGGTCACAGCGCCGCCGCCGTTCGACCGTAGGTCGATCACGAGGTATTTGGCCTTGGCGTCGACCTCCTGCATGAGCGACTCGACGTGTTTCAGATCGTATCCATTGGCAAAAGTCCAAATATGAAGGACGGCCGCATCGTCCGCGATCCAGGTTAGGGTTTCCGGTCTTCGGTTGGAGAATTCCTTGTTTTCGAGCGTGAGGTCTTTCGTCGAACCATCCTTCTTGAGGATCTTCATCGCGAGCGACTTGCCGACGTCGACCCGGATGATGGCAGGATCGTCGGCGGGCTTGCCATCGACTTCCTTGATCACATCGCCGGCCACGATTCCTCCCTGTCCGGCCGGACCCTGAGGCGCCACGTCGGTGATTTCGAGGCCGGCGTCCGTCTTCTTGACGCGCATGCCGAATCCGCTGGTCGTTCCGCTCTTACGCTGGCTTGCGCCTCTCGGGGTTCGCAGATTGATATGGCTGACTCCGAATTGCTTGAGAACCTTGTTCAGTTCGCGCGCGAAGACGACGTCGGTGTCCGCCTTGTCGATATCGGCCCGGTGGGCTTCCAGGAAGGTGGGCCACTTGCTGAAGTCGATTCCGGGAACGAAGGCTGAGTTCGTGACGACGTCCTTGAGGCCATCGAGCACTTCCTGCTTGACTTTGGCTTCCAGGGCGGGCGCGGTCGTTGCCGGTGGCGTTGCGGGAGGCGCGGTCGGCGGCGTGGCCGTCTGGGCGAATCCAGCTGCGAGGAGTGCGAGCAGGCTCAGGAGCGCCGAAAATCGCAGTGCGATGCGAGACATATTCCTAAGATACAGACGTTTCCTCGCGATTTATTTCATTTTCATTCGCTTTTCAGCGCTGGTTCGCGAGCCGCCTAGGGCCAACCGGCCTCAAGCCACAAGCTACAATCTTAGGAACGGCCTCGTAGCTCAGAGGATAGAGCGCCTCCGTCCTAAGGAGGGCGTCGGGGGTTCGAGTCCCTCCGAGGCCGCCAAACCGCAAGGTTTTGCAAGGCGAGGAGGAGGCGAGAAGTTTATCCCGCCGAAGGGAAATGGAGCGAGGAACAAGCGGAATCGGGAAGTCCCTCCGAGGCCGCCATATTCTTAATTGCACGCCCCGGATAGATAGGTAACAAAAAGTTCCGGACACGTGGGTTAAAGGGCGCGTTTGGTTTTCGTCATCACTGGGTGGGGGGTGCTATAGAGTGATGACGAAGTCCTTCGGTGCGCTTACCCTAAGAGGGCTCTGCTCCCCCGTTCCTCGATACCGGTAACTCCGTAGCCACGCAGTTCCACCACCGCTTCCATCCTCAACACAGTTTTCACCTCAATGAAGTTGTGTCAGATGGGCCGGTAAGCCTGCCCCCACGGATGATCTAGAACCCGGGAACTTATCCAGACTTCTCCATCTCGTGCCAGGTCGCGCCGACGCTACCGACATTCGGATCGTATCCATGCTGTTCGGTAACGATGTAGCGGCCGTTTCCGTCCGACCACGCGTGCTCGTATCCGCTCGGCAGATCGACGGCACCCTCGGAGTCGCGATACTTGTCCACGCCGCGGATGTAATCGTCGAACCCACTGATCTCCTTGTCTTCGACGGCTTGCCCTGTTCGATATGAGCTCATGATCTGATCTGAAATCTCGTCATTGGTCCGGCTGATGATCTGGCTGATCTGCGCAATCTGCCTTTGTTGGCTGTAGAAGGCGTCCGAGATGATTTTCTGGGCTTGGAGGACCGTGTTGAAGAAATGTGGGTCGAGGCGGCTTGAAGTCAAAATGATGCCTGCCACCTTCATCGCCTCGCTCATCCCCTCCTCGGGAGCGGTGACCGCCAGGGTCTCAGTGATCCTCCAGCCACCTTCGTACATCTGGCCCATCCCGGTTTCCACGGGCGTCATCTGCATCCCGTCGAGCCTTCCCTGCATCTTCGTTAGGAACTTCCTGCCGTTCTGCGAGAATCGAAGCCTGAGCACGCCCTTCAGCCCGAAATTGCTGCCTTGAGGAGGCGCTGTGCCGAGGAGCGAATCGACCGGAGTATCCGACTTCTCCAGGACTTCGAATGCAGCGTCTGGGTGAGTTTGCTTGAATCCACGGACGAGGAGGTCGGACACGCTTTTCGGCGGATGCTGACCGACATCTCCGGAAGGGCTGTGGCTGTAGTTGGTCCAGACCCCCGACGCTGAGTCAAGCTCAACCTGACCGTCGGAACTCCTAACAGTCGAAACGCCGACCTCCGGAGTCATAAAGTCGTTGGGGATCCAGGTGATCTTGTCTGTCGCGGTCCAGCCCTCGGGGATCAAGTAGGTGAAAGCTAGCTTGTGAGTCCCTTCATCGTCCATCACCCGGTGAAGCTGCATGTGATAGACGGTCCCCGAATCGGCGGTTGCCGCTCGCGGAGAATCGGAGTTTCCGGTTGCGACCATGGCCGTACTCGAGCAGCCTACGATGCCGGCTGCGGCGGCGGCCACCAGCAGTTTCACGATCGAATCTCTGATTCCAATCATTAGCGATCCTCCTTACTTCGGAGTCATGTACGAGAAGCGGTAGGTGGGACCGCTCGGGTTGTCGATGCCGTTTACAATCAGCACGCCGCTGTTCGTCTCGAAGTTGGCGCTCAACACGTTTGGCGTGCCCGACGTTCGCAGGATAACCGGCGTCGAAGCCGAGGTCGACCAGATGAGGCCCTCGTCATCCAGGGACGTGTTGTCGGTTACCGCGTACCCAAGTGCGTGGTCAGTGGGCCCGAATCCCAGCACGACGATGGCTTGATTGGCAACCGGCGACTGGAGAGATGTCGTCGTTGAATATCCCGGACCTTTCACGACCCAAGCCGCATGATTGTTGGTGTCCGCGCACCCGATCGTCCCATCCGCGCCAATCGCCATAACCGTCGGACTCTTGCCTGACGGCGCCGGAATCGGAGTCGGCGTGGCGGATGGAGAGATCGAAGGCCATACGGCGAATCGGTTGCCGGCATCGACTCCGGCCGCCGCGACGCCGTCGCTCATCCCAGTGATGTAGCCGCCGGCTACGGCGTAGGGGGCTGAATCGCTCGGCCCATTGAAGACAAAGGATGCGCTTCCCGGCGAGCTATGGATGGGATAGGTCACCACGACCCTGTCCGAACTCGATAGGAAGACCGAGGGCGTGAAGAACGGGGCGCCGTCTGTCGTGGGCGTGGTCAGGTGAACGGGCGCCTGGTTGAAGGCACTCCAGTAAAGGGCAACCGCTAAGCCGGTCGATGCATCGAGGCCATAACCGGCCAGGTGGCCAGATGCGTTCACTCCGGTCACCGTGACGTTGGTCAGGCCGGAATCGCCGGTTACCGCCTGCGCCGTTGCAGATGGCGACGACCAGTAGTACGGCAACGTAGGGTTGTGAGCTCCGATCTGGCCAACCATCTTCCCGTCCGGTGATACGGCGTTGATCGAAGCCGGATTCCCGTTGACCGGTGTAATCGTGTAGCTGGAGCTCGATCCGCTTCCGTTCGATCCGGGACCTAACACAGGCTGATTGATCGCATTGCCTAGCGAGAGCCAAGTGTTGTCGTTATAGTTGATCGTCAGGTTGTGAGAGGCATCGACACTTCCGGAGGCGGTCAGACCGTTGCCGTTATCAATGCTCAACTGATAGGTGCCTTGCAGTAAGTTGATCGTGGCGGTGCCGGTCAGATTGCCCGGCGATACCGCGGCATGGCCCGTGAAGCTGGTCGTCACCGTTCCCGCAAGCTGCGTGACGACCGCCGTGAGCCCATTTTGGGTGACGGTCAGCGATCCGCCGACGTGGAGTGTGGAATCTAAGGACATATTCAACGAGGCCTGAATCCCTTTGGATGGAACGTTTAGGGAACCGGTGAGCGTGTTCGCGCCGGAGCTATCCGTGAACACGAGCTTGCCCGTTCCGCTGCTGACCAGGTTGCCCGCGGTAATGTTCATGGACATGTCCAGGGTCGCAGGATAGGTTAGGTAGTTCGTGCTGAAGGTAGAAACGTTCTCGATCGTCACGCTTGCCGAGCCGGCGGAATGCGTTCCCGCGGCATCGGTGAAGAAACTCATGGTCCATGTTGGCCCTGATGTGCCGGTTGAGAAGTAAAGGCCCAAGTCCGGATCGTAGTTGAGTCCCTGCGAACCCAAACGCTTTGCGCCAAGACCTGGGCGAAGCATCGCGTAGAAGTGCAGTCCCGATCCTCCCGGCGCGCCGGCGGTTAACAGCGGCAGCACGTACTTTGTCGCCGCAACTTGGGTTTGATAGCCGGATAGTGTGACGGCCCTGTAAGCCGGCTTACCCGTTGGCGTGGCGCCGCCGGCCACACCCGATCCGCCACACCCGCTAAGGACTACGGTGGCAGCTGCGATACCGCTCAAGGTGATCTGACTTCTTCGCATTTTCAGTCCACTCCACTCCGGGCGACCCGGTGTCGATCTCGGAGAAGTGTAGGGCGAAGGCGCAAAATGACGCAAAATGATAGGGTCTGCCGTTCGTTGCAAGATGAAGCACCCGACCGAAGGCCCTCGCTGGCAGCTCAATCTCTTTGGGCGTTTCTCGCTGGCCGATTCAGCGGGCCGGACGGTTCGTCTGCCGGACCGTAAGACGGAGGGCCTGCTTGCGATCCTGGCGCTCAATCGCGACTACGGCATCCCGCGCCAAGACGCAGCCAACATTTTGTGGCCGGGCAAGGAGCCACAGAACCTCGCGAATCTCCGTCAGGCTTTGGCGGTCGTTCGGCGCGCCTTGGGGGCGGAAGCCGTTGAAACCTCCGCCTATCACTGCCGTTTGGCATCGACTTTTCGGCTCGAGACCGACTATGAATCCCCCGTTGTTCGCCGCGCCGGCGGATTCATGCCGGGACATGAGGGCGATTGGTTCGAAGACATCCGTTTGGAAGCGGCCACCGTGGAGACAACTGGCGTCGTCGATCACTACTACCAGTCGCTCCGATGGCTCGCCGACCACGATCCCCGGAGCATGTTCGCTATCCTGAGCGCATCGCCATCCATGGCGAGAAGCCTGCCTTATCCCGAGTTCGGCACCCTGCTCGACGTTGCCAAATGCGCTAATCCACCCCGAGGTTGGTATGCGTACTGGCTGGGGACTGTCAAGAGCGACCTTACCGAATGCAAAGGGTTGCTCAGGTCGGCCCTGAAGCTCGCGAGGGCCGATAACGATCTCGCGTTGGCATCTGAGGTTTGCCTGGAACTAGGCCGTGCCCATTCGAGAACAAGCGACCTGTCGCGTGCCCGAAAGCTCTGCGACTACTCTGACGAAATCGCCGCGCGGGCCGGTACGTTGGACGCCAGGCTCAATGCTTTGCGCCTGAGGGGCACGGTCCAGTTTCAATGGCACGAAGCCGAAGCAGGGGACGCCACCTTACGCCAGCTGGAGGAGACCCTCGATTCTCCAATCGAGATTGCCGCCGTCGCGCACCTGCGAGCTTTCTTTCAGGCTTCGGCAGGCTGGCATGATCAAGCGGAAATCACATACCGGCGGGCGCTTCGGGCTTCACGCGAGACGGGACATTTTCGCATCGGCGTCTTGAGCTCCATGACGGCTGCGGTCCTGGAAGCCGCAGGTGGGAATCGGGCGGTGGCCCTAACTAATCTTCACAGCCTCGCGTCCGGCTTCTATGAAAATGACTGCTCGCAGTTCGGAGTCTATTCCGAAGAGCTTGCCGCCAAACTTCATTTCCTGGAGCGGGATCGCTCGTCGGCCAATCGGCTTTGGAGGTCGGCTCGTGATGCAAGGATGCGCTCGCAGATGTCGATGACGCCGCTCGAACAGATGCGGGTTGCCTGCATCCGGTAGGCTTGGCCCCCTGCCACCGTTCTTCGTCCCGGTACGTTCCGGAGACATGGGTGACACCTAACGGACATCCCTCGGGAGGTTCGCGTCCCGAGGGTATTGAAGCATCCGGCCCTACGGGCCGTAGACCACGTCCACGTTATCGCCATGCGTGGATATCCGGCCGACCCTCTCCGCGTTGGCGCTCGTGAGCAGGATGGGGTTCCCGAGGTCGTTAATGATCTTCACTCCGTTCATCGCGATATGCATGTTGCCGCTCAGGGTGAACGTGCTCGGCACGATGTACCCGTAAAAGTCGTAATTCCTTGGCACGGTCTGGAAGCCGATCGAGTTTCGGACGTACGACTGGGGTGACTCCAGGTCATCGATTTCGAGGTTCAGCGAGCTCGTCGCGTACAAGTTGAGGGAACCGTATAGGTCCGGATTGTAGAGCGCGGGAGGGATGATCTTCAGGCTGAATAACACCTGGGGACGCTCGTCTACGAAGATATTCTTGAACACCGGAGTAGGAGGGCTGAGAGGGTCGCCAAAGTGCGTTCCGGGAACCATACACGAAGCGATCACTCCGTTGTTCTGGTGGGCAAGAATGTCCGAATCGCTCGCGAGCCAGGACGGCGGATCCGGAGTGAACCAGTCGGTCTTGACGACGTACAGCCGATCTATCAGGGCGCCGGTTCCCGGCGAGTTGTTGTACCAACCCAGGCTCACGCAACCGCCGTTGAAATTCTGCCAAACGGTGGCGTTCTTGACCACATCGTTCGCTCCCCACACTTTGATGGAGTCGTCTCCACTCCGCACGAAGACATTCGTCGCCGTCGTGTTGTCACCAAGCTCGATGCCGTCGCAATTCCCGTTCCAGCTCATGATCTTGACGTCGTTCAAAAAGCTGTCTTGGAAAGAACCGGTCGAGAAGAAGTTGGGATCGGAGATAATGATCCCCTCGACATCGAAGTTCTCAAGTTTCGTACGGAATCCCCGATCGGGCGATATCGCGGTAATCGCGGGATAACCCTGCTCCCCCGGGTCCTTTCGCTGGTCCCAATTGAATCTGCTCACGTCCAAGACGCCCGACCCATAGACGCGTCTCTGGCTTCCGTCGTTAGGCATGAAGGCAAGCTTGCCCTGTAACCAGGAGCCGGTTGCGAAGTAGACCGACTCGATGTTCGGCGGAATCGTGAGCGCGTGATCACCCGTCCCTTGAACCGAAATCTTCCCGTTGATGATGATCGACTTGTAGCCAGTTAGGTCGCCGGCAAGATCGGATTCCGAATAGGCGTTTAGCACGTTATCGGTCGGAGGGGCATAAGTGGGCGTGAGGAAGATGGCAAGGCCCTGCTCGCCGGCATTATAGAAAGAGTTGTATTTCCACCAGAACAGGTATTGCTCGCCTGCAAAATCGGGCCCCGTGGAGAAGGTGGCATGGACTATCCCTCTATAGTCCACTCTGAAGGGAACGAACTTGGAAGCCGGACGGAAGTTGACATCGTTTGTTGGGCCAAGGGTCGATGCTAGGGGAACGATGCGAACTTTGATTCGGGCGCCGGGCGTGGCGGGAATGCTCACAAAGGACATCGAGGTGAGGCCTTGGTAGTAGCCCGAATAATTCAGAAAGGGCGACGAATCGGACCCGCCGTAGACGGACTCGTACACCGGCGCGTTGACCCAGATGCCGGCCGGGTTCTTATACTGCACCCGGTAGGTTTCCGATCTCATCGGGTAGTCCAGCGGACTCGCGATCGCCGCGAAAAGCGTCCCGCACAGGGTCAGCACGGCAAGTAGGGCGCTCCTGAGCACAGAGGCAGAATGCATGTTTGTCTCTCCTTCGAAAAGTCGAATTCGGGCTCAGGTTAGCGAGCTTGCGTTGTCCTATCGTAGTAAAAACGACACGATTTAGCTGTCCGGGTCCGGGACTTGATGAGCCGTGTCTGGAAGCGGGAGACAAAGCTTGGGGCCGGGGCATGACTGCCCCGGCTCATAACGCCCTTACAAACGAATCACTCGCCGTAGGTCGGTTTTTGGGGCCAGCCGGCCGGCGAATCCTCGAAATCCTCCTGGCGGCCGTATGGGGTCAGATCAAGGAACTGGTAAGAATCGGTGATCGGCTCCAGCCCCCGCGCGTAAACCGAGTACGTGTGATAGACCTTGTCCCCGACGCGAAAGAAGACGCTCATGCCGGGCCCTTCGCCTTCGCCATCTCTGCCGCGAGGCGCATAGTTGTATTCGCCGCCGGTCGAGCCTTCCTTGAACGAGACGTCAAAGTCGAAGTTGAAATCGCCGTCTCCCGACGAATACCAGTCGAAGTTCCAGCCCTTGAGCTTCTTGTATGATTCCAGCTTTGCGAGTGGGGCTCGAGAAACGATCACGTACCTCGTGTCGAGCTTGCCCAGGGATGAGAGGTCTCCGATTGCGTTCACATGGCCGGTACAGCCGGGGCAGCCCGCTTCCCAAGCGGGACCGAACATAAAGTGATGGACGATGAGCTGCCTCTTGCCGTCAAAGAGGTCGAGCAGGCTCACGTTGCCCTCTGGACCCTCGAATGTGTAGGGCTTGGTCACCTCGACCATGGGCAGCCGGCGGCGCTCGGCATTAACGCGGTCTTTTTGGCGGGTGAGCTCCTTTTCGTGAGCCAGGAGTTTCTTACGCTCGGCGAGCCACTCTTCTTCGGAGACGATCGGCGGATGCGGGATCTGGATGGTTTCTGTTGCCACGGTTGGTTCCTCCTTTTGCTTTGGTACCTCTAGCTTGTCGCACGGCAATTTTCGGTTTCGACAGATTATGCGAAATTCCGTTCGATGCTCCAGTTTTTCTGGCCGCCTCGGGATTGAGGCATCTTGTATTCGGCGCTCAGCCTCATCAGATCTTTGATGGAGAGATCGCCCAGCGGGTTCGAACCGGGCTTACCGGTCAATACTCGAGCTTCCAAATCCAGTCGGGAACTCGCACGTTGCCTTTCGGCACGTCGTAGGGTGGGTAATAGGGCTTGATGTCGATGACGGGCGTGCCGTCGATCGCGTCGAGACCGCGAACCAGCAGCGTGGTTCCAGTAACTGAAACCAACTCGACCACACTCAACCCGACCGGATTGGGACGCTGGGGTCAGCGGCAGGCGAACATGCCGACCTCGGGCACGTCGGGGTTCCCTTGGGGTCGCGTGACGGGAAGAGCCGCGGTTTGCTCGCTCAGCCAGTAGACGACGGCCAAGTGCGAATAGTCATCGATGCCAAGGAGGAAGTCGGCGAACTCCGGTCTCAGCTCGACCCAGGATTGAACCGATTCGAAGCCGCCCGTCTGCTGCTTGTCGACGGCGGATCGGATTGCCCCGATTGGCTTGATGCGAATGGTCCCGTCCGCGGCAATAGGTTCGATATGCATGTTTGGCTCCCGTCGCTAACATACTACGCGCCCGGCGGTAGGCCGTGTGGTCGAGGTTGGCAGGCGCCGCTGGGGACAGGGTGTTTGGGTGTTGAGGTGTTAGGGCATTGACCGGGCCGGAATGCAATACCCTGACACCCCGATACCTCAACATCCTTCCCCTCGCAGTCGATCAAGGTGACCGTGAACCGCCAGACCAGCGCCTCCCATAATGTCATCATCCGGCTAGCGTCAAATGAGGGTCGGCAGATACAGCGTCACCGTTCACAACCACGGCTTTTTCCGCCTCGACGGCGGGGCAATGTTCGGCTCGGTTCCGAAAGCTCTGTGGGCAAAGGATTCACCTCCCGACGACCAGAACCGGATCCTTCTCGCCACCCGATCACTCGTGATTGAGGGCGATGGCCGAAAGATCCTAATCGACGCCGGTTGCGGGGACAAGTGGAGCGAGAAGCATCGGGCGATCTACTGTATTGGCGAGAGGGGACCAGGAGAAGGAGGAAATTGGCGTCCGCACCCGGTCCCGGGCGTAACCGACGTCGTACTCACTCACCTCCATTTCGATCACGCCGGAGGCGTGTCGCAGCTAGGTCCGGGAGGCATCGAACCCTCCTATCCGCAAGCAAGGCACTTTGTCTCTCGCGCTAACTATGAAATCGCGCAAATTCCCAACGTTCGTGAGCGCGCCAGCTACCTGCCGGAAAACGTGGACGTTCTGAGCCAGGTCGACCTGACTCTCACGGAGGACGGAGACGAGTTGTTCGGCGGGCTTACCGTCCACCAATGCCACGGTCATACGCGCGGGCTCCAGTGGATCAAGCTGACGGATGGCAAAGTCACGGTGGTCTACCCGGCAGACCTCGTCCCAACGGCCAAACACATTCCGGTCACCCACGTCATGGGTTACGACATGTGCGCCGAAACCGCAATGGTGGAGAAGCGCGATTTTATCCAGTCTGCTGTTACCGGATCGTGGATTTTGGTTTTCGGGCACGACCCCTCGGTGGTCGCAGGAACGGTTGATTTCGATGATCGCTCCCGGCCCTTCATCCGTGAGTCCGTGGACTTGGCCTAGGGCGTCTGCTCCCATCGGTGTCCGGGACCCATGCGGCCTTGAAGGCTTAACAACTGGCCTGGTAGCCTCACTCCGAGTCCAATGACCAACCTTCCTACCTCGACCTTCGGCCGCACCGGCCTCAACGTCACTAAGCTCGGTTACGGCGCGATGGAAGTTCGAGGATCGCGCATCTGGGGCGGGCGGCCAATCGAGGAGAGCGAGGCTGAGACGATCCTCAATGCCGTACTCGACCAGGGAATCACCTTTATCGACACTGCCAACGACTACGGTCGGAGCGAGGAGTTCATCGGTAAGTTCCTCTCCCACCGCCGGGACGAGTTCGTTCTTGCCACCAAATGCGGGTGCACGGTCGTCCGCCGGGACGAGGACACCGACGATACGCCCCACGTCTGGACGAGAGAAAACTTGTTTCGAGGCCTCCACGAGTCTCTCGCTCGGATGAAAACGGACCGCGTCGACGTGATGCAGCTCCACAACCCCTCGGTCGAGCAGACCGAGTCGGGCGACTTGGTCGCGGCCCTGAAGGAAATGAAGGATCAGGGAAAGGTGCGCTGGACTGGGATTTCGTCAACCAATCCTCACATCGAGACCTATATCGGCTGGGGGGTCTTCGACGTCTTTCAAATTCCCTATTCGGCGCTGGAGCGCGAGCACGAGCAAGCGATTCAGCTGGCCCACGATAGCGGCGCGGGGGTTATCGTTCGCGGTGGCGTCGCCCGCGGCGAACCCGGTGCGGGACTTGGCAACGCCGACCGCTGGTCGGCCTGGGAGAAAGCCGGCTTGGACGAGCTTCTGGACGAGGGCGAAACCCGGACTCAGTTCCTCCTAAGGTTCACCAACTCGCATCCCGGGATGCATACGAACATCGTCGGGACCAAGAATCCAGCTCACCTCGCGGAAAACATCGACGCCGCCTCGCGCGGGCCGCTGTCGGCGACGATCTACGAGGATGCCAAGAAGCGCCTCGATGCGGCTCCACTCGCTCCCACCCTTTGAGGCGGCGCGGGGAGGGCCGGACGCAGCGGTCCAAGCTGAAAACAGGCGAGTTCGCGGTAGCATCTTAATGAAACCCGCGATCGCCGTCGCTGCCCAAAAATGACCGCCGCACCTTGCTACATTTCAACCCGACGGCGAAGCTCAAACGGCATCCTTATACGTCCTGTATGCGAAAGAGCGGATTGCGTCCGCCGTGTTTCCATGTGCCAGTTGTCAGCAGGTTGCAGGATTGCCCATTCGGCGAATCCAAAGTCGCGCAATGGCAATTGCACGACAGGGTCGAGGGGGTGGTAGGCAATCGCGCACGCCTTCACCTCCAAGTCTGAATTGTCGCATGCGGCATTCGATTCCTCCCTCGCCATTGGCTATGTGTTTGATCCCTTGGCCGAGTGGGCCCAAAAAACTCCCGACAAGCCGGCTATCGTCAGCCGCAGCATCGCGCTGACCTATTCGGAGCTCGAGGCCAAGACGAACCAGGTCGCGCGGGCCCTCGCGGCTCGCGGCATCGGCGTCGGGGATCGGGTCAGCTTCGTTCTGCCGCGTGGGCCGCAGACCATCGTTCTGCTGATCGGGATCCTCAAGAGCGGAGCCGCCTACGTGCCCTTGGACGCGGAGTCTCCGGTTACGCGGATCAAGGAATGCCTCGAGGATGCCCAGCCGAAGCTCGTCGTCGTCGACGACGACCGGATCGTTCCTGAGGAAGAGCCGGCTCTGATTTCAGTTGGACTGCGGAAGCTTCTGAACGAGGCGGGGAACTTCACGCCGGGCTCGAGCGGCCGACCGGTCGATGGATCGGATCTCGCCTATATGATCTTCACGTCCGGCACAACCGGGCGGCCAAAAGGAGTGCCGATCAACCATGTCGCGCTCACCAATTTCGTCAAGGGCGATCAAAGGACTTGCATCAAAGTCGAGCACGACGATCGCGTGTTCCAGGGCTTTTCGCCTGCATCGGACGGTCATCACGAGGAGGTCTGGCCAACCCTGATGGCAGGTGCGACGCTCGTCGTCGCGAGCAGCAGGGAAGTGTATTCGGGGCCGGATCTGTCGGCATTCCTCAACGAGTTCGGGGTGACGATTATCTCGTGCGCCCCAACCCTTCTGTCGATGGTCGATGTGGAGGTTCCGACCCTTCGACGAATCCTCTTTGGCGCCGAGAATCTCCCGGCTGCGCTTGTGAAGCGCTGGTCTCGACCCGGCAGGGAGGTCCTCAACACCTATGGCCCGACCGAAGCGACCGTCGGCGCGACGTTCTCGGTGTGCCAACCGGATCAGCCGATCACCATCGGCAGGCCCCTGCCGAACTACTACTGTCACGTCGTCGATGAGACGCTCAATGCGGTTGAGCCGGGCAGCGAGGGCGAACTAGGGCTATCGGGCATCGGCGTTGCCACCGGCTACGTGGGCCGGCCTGAGGCGAGCGCCGAGCGGTTCGTCGCCAACCCGTTCGCCGATTCCAAGCTGCACAACGAGATCCTGTATCGAACGGGAGACCGGGTCAAGATGGATGCAGGCGGCAACATCATCTGGCTGGGTAGGGTTGACGCCCAGGTCAAGATCCGTGGCCACCGGATCGAGCTCTCGGAGATCGAAAGCAACATCGTGGCGCATCCCGCCGTTCAAGCCGCGGTGGTGATGCCCCGTCAAAATGAAGAGGGCGATACCCAGCTTGCCGCTTTGTTGGCTTTGCGGGAAGGGGCCCAATTTGACGTCGTCGAAATGCTTAGCAGCCTCCGCGAGGTCCTGCCAGGCTACATGATCCCCCAGATCCTCGAGCAAGTGGAGCAGATTCCCCGGCTGCCAAGCGGCAAGGTCGATCGACGAGGCTGCGAGTTACTCCATGGCCAAGCCTTTCGAATCGAACGCGAAATCCTGCCACCCCGTACCGAAATGGAGAAGCTTGTCGCCGGCATCTGGCGGGAACTGTTTCCGCATCGCGAAATATCGAGCACCGACGATTTTTTCCGCGATCTCGGCGGCTATTCCCTCCTTGCTTCTCGCTTCATTTCGCTTTTGAGAAGCGAGAAGGGATTCGCGCGGGTTTCGGTCCTCGACATCTACGAGAACCCTACAGTTCGCAGTTTCGCCGCGATCTTGGAGGGCCAGATCGAGCAAGCGACTTACGCTCCCGAATTCAAGCCAATCCCGAAACTTCGGTATATGTGGGCGAAGTTCTGGCAAGCCCTCGGCATCCTTTTCATCTTCGGCCTGCAGGGGATCTTCTGGCTCGGGCCGATCATCGCGGCCATCCACTTCTCGCAGGACGAGTTCGGCCTCGGCGACTTCCGCGCACTTCTATTAGGTATTTGTCTTCACGCCGCGTCCGTGCCGGTCCTTGTCTTCATTTGCGTGGCCACGAAGTGGATCGTTGGGGGCCGCTTCAAGCCAGGCAGCTATCCTCTTTGGGGGACGACCTACCTACGGTGGTGGTTCGTCGACCGGATGCTTTCGATCTCGCCGGTCACCTTCATCACGGGGAGTCCTGTCGCAGCCACCTACATGCGCATGCTCGGGGCTAAGGTCGGGCGAAACGTGTTCTTCGAATCGCTTGAATTCGACTGTGCCGACCTGATCGAGGTCGGCAACGACTGCGCGTTCGAGAATTCGTCCTGGCTGCATGCGGCCGAGGTCGCTCACGGGGAGCTGCACTTGCGGCGGATCAAAGTCGGCAACGGTTGCTCGGTAGGAGTCCGGTCAGGACTCTCGGGCGGCTCGGTGATGGAGGACGGCTCGGCCCTACGCGACCTCTCGTGCGCGACGAACGGGGTCGTGATTCCCAAGGGCGAGGAGTGGGTGGGGAGCGTCGCCCGAAAGACTGACCACCCGACTTTGCCGGCGTACGACCCGGATGCTCAACCCAGCACAAGACGGCTCGCGACGTTTACGGTCGTTCAGTCCGTGCTGGTCTTCGTGCTGGCCTTGCTCGACTCGACGCCGTTCGTCACAGTCGCCTTCACCCTGTACAACAACAGCCTCAGCTTCACGGCATACCTCTGGGAGCCGGTGTATGCGACGGTCTTGGTAGCTTTCGGCGCAATCCAGGTGCTCCTGATCAAGTGGGCCGTACTTGGCAAGCTGAAGGCAGGGACCTACGACTATCCGGGCTGGTACTGGCTGCGGAAATGGTTCTCGGATAAGCACTTGGAATTGGCGAGCGGCTTGATCGTGCCGATCTACGATTCGCTCTTCGCCCGGCCGTGGTGCATTGCCCTCGGGATGAAATGCGGGCCCCGCTGCGAAATCGCGCTTCCCCGCCGCATGCCCTACGATCTGGTGGAGATGGGGGAAGAGAGCTTCCTTGCCAGTGAAGTCAGCATCGGGCGCCCGATCCGGCGCAACGGCAAGATCACCCTCGAACCAACGAAGGTGGGCAAGAGGGCCTTCCTCGGCAACGACTCCGTCGTTCCGCAAGGCACGAACGTGCCTGACGACTTCCTCCTCGGCGTACTTTCGGTGAGCCCTCGCAACGATCAGGTTGGCGAGGATCCCGACCAGGCATGGCTTGGTTCGCCTCCCTTTAGAATGCCGCATCGACAAGTGATCGACCACTTCGATCCGAAACGCACCTATCGCCCGAACGCAAAGCTCTATGCCCAAAGGCTGGCTCACGAGGCAGTTCGCATCGTCTTACCGGGTCTTTGCTCGCTAATCGTGGCTTCGATCCTTCTCGAAGGATTCGCCAAGATCTGGCTCTTTGCCGAAGACTGGAGCGAGTACCCGCTCGCCATCGCTCTAGCCTGCATTCCGGTTGTGTATTTCGTCGGCTGCGTAGTAGCTGCAGTCATCTGCCGGGTTTCGAAGTGGGTGTTAATCGGGACTTACCGTCCTACGATCCAACCGTTATGGAGCCAGTTCGTCTGGAAGACGGAGACTCACTCGGCGGTGTTGCACGACTTCGCCGCGCCGATGTTCATCTCGGATCTGGAGGGCTCCTCCTATATGTCGGCCTTCATGAAGTTCATGGGCGCCAGGGTGGGGCGCCGGGCGTTCATCAACACGACGGACTGGACGGAGACCGACTTGATCAACCTTGGAGAGGATGTCGCGATCAATCAGAGCGCGCCCCTGCAGGCCCATCTCTTCGAAGACCGGGTGATGAAGGTTGGGCCGATCAAGGTCGGGGCACGGTGCTCCGTCGGCAATTACTCGGTCATCTTGTGTGAGTCGGAGCTAAAGCCGGATGCCCACGTTGGGCACCTTTCGCTTGTGATGAAGGGAGAGACGATCCCTTCGAACAGCCTTTGGAAAGGGTCGCCGGCGCAGGCGGTCGAGGACGTACGGGCCCTTGCCCGGGAAGAGGCAGTCTGAATTTGGAATTTTGAATTTTGAATTTGGAATTTGGAAGTTGGAAGTTGGAGTGAGAAAGTGATGGAGTGGAATCGTCCTCCGAACTGAAGCTGATTTGGGTACATGGGGGCGCGCGGGTTTGGTATGCAAATCTGTCGGAATATGAGGCAGGCGTCTTCTGGTCCCTGCTTTCCCAAGCCGAAACTCAGCGGGCACATCGATACGGCGATCCACTCCATCGGTATCGATTCATCGTCCGGCGTGGCCTACTGAGGCAAATCCTGTCGTCGGTTCTCGATCGCGATCCGCGGTCGATTGAAATTGCTCCCGATCCGTCTGGGAAGCCGAGGATTCCTGGCGAAACCGGCGAAGTCAGCGTGGCATTCTCGCACGATGAGGCGCTATTCGCCTACTCGTCTCGATCAGCCATCGGTGTCGACATCGAGGGCATCAATCCTAACGTCCCGTATGAGGGGATCCTGGCCGAGAACTTCACCGACACCGAGCGAGTGTTTATCAACGTGTCTCCGGCTGAGCAGCGGCACGTAGCGTTCTTTCGTATTTGGACCAGGAAGGAGGCGTGCGCGAAAGCATTGGGTCACGGATTGACCCGCCCTATGAGCGCCTACGACGTTGCCGTCGACCATGCCGAAAGATTCGCGGTGGAGGCGTATGGTGCAGCTCTTCGAGTGACCGACCTTCCCTTGCCTGCCTCCTTTGCGGGCGCCGTTGCGGTAGTCGAAGGCTAAGGACCTAGGTCGGGCGCCCGCTACTTCTTACCCGTCACGACGATCGTCGGAGCCGTTACTGCCACTTGCTGGCCGTCGTAAAGGGCGTAGAGATTCGCCAACGCTTCTTGCTCTGCCTCCATTCGGACATCCACGGGCAGGTCCGCGACGGCGTTCCTCAAGGGAGCGGCCAGCTCAAACACGGCGGCCAGCATTGCCTCAGGAGGAGCGGGCCACGGCGCCGGAAGATTCGAATATCTCTCCTGGACATCAAGAAATCCCGCCGCATCCATTAGCTTTGCGAGCTTTCCCGGCTCAGCGAAGCGCATCGGGCCTGGCGCGTCCGGATCGGGCTTGACATCGAGGCGGGAGGTATAGGGGACCACACAAGAGCCGAAGTAGGTCCCGGGGATCGGGGCGCCCCAGACAACGAACGTGGCCCGGCCGCCGGGATTGAGTACCCGCCGGACTTCAGCCAAAGCCTTGTCGATCTCTACAAAGAACATAGCGCCAAATCGGGAGGTCACCCGGTCGAAGCTCTCATCCGGAAACGGCAATGACTCACCATCGGCGAGTCGGGCTTCAACGTTGGTCAAACCTTCGTCGTTCGCGTTGAACCGCAACGCTGCGAGCATCGCCTCGCTGAGATCGGTCGCAGTGACTCGGCCCGGCGAGACGATTTTGGCGATGGTTAACGCCGGCTCGCCGGGGCCGGAGGCCAGATCGAGCACATTGAGCCCGGGCCGGAGGTCGGCGGCGTCCAAAAGGGTTTGAGTCACCGCGGCAAGCTGTGTTCGCTTGGTGTGATAGTGCTTCTGCCAGGCCGCGGCGGTTTCGTCGACGGCCCAATCCTGGTTCACCCGGTCCTTAAATTCGGTCGTCTTGTCGTTGGCTACGTTCATGTGAAGCACTCCCTCGAACCGTAAGACTAACAAATTCCGGCCCAGTGTTTCTCCACCGGATTGCTTTTGAGATGCATTATCCGGTTGGGTCCCGGTCGACGGGTCCGTGGGCTTGGAAGCCCACGGCACGGCAGCACTAGATAGACTTGAGCTGTGGCCAATCGCTTGCTCCCAATTGCCGTCTGCCTCCTCGCCGCTCCTGTGGTTCACGGGCAGAGTTTTCGGCCCCCGGCGGTTCCGCTCGTCACAAGCGATCCGTATCTGAGCATTTGGTCGGAAGCGGACCGGCTTACGGATGACGTGACCCGGCACTGGACCCATCGGCCGCATAAGCTCACGAGCTTGATCACAGTCGACGGCAAGGACTACCGGCTCATGGGGAGCGAGCCAGAGACTGTCCCAGCGCTGCCCCAGACCAGTGTCACGGTCACGCCTACGCGCAGCATCTACACGTTCGCAGACAGCGAGATCACGGTGACGCTGACCTTCATGACGCCTTTGCTCCCCGACGACTTGGACGTGTTGGCACGGCCAGTGACGTACCTGACCTGGCGCGTCGGTTCTGTCGACGGCAGGTCGCACCGAGTGGTCGTCGAAGAGACGATGAGTTCCTCAATCGCCATTAATGCCCCAACCGAAGTCAATGCCGAAGGGCACCAGTGGGGAGGGCTCGTGGCATTGGGTTCGGGCGCTCAGCGGCAGACATATCTTCGCCCCGCCGGAGACGACACACGCATTAACTGGGGCTACTTATATGGGGTCGCGCCGGAGTCGTATACAAGCGTCGGTATTGAAGGTCGCTCGCCCCTCGAGAGACGCCTCGTGTTCGCGCTCGACTTGGACGCGGTCGGAACGCATCCGGCCGTCCATGCGAGCCGCCGCCGCCACGAGGGGGCGCTTGCGCGCCCAATCCAAGGCGAGACTCGCGTCTCGCACTCCAAGGAATGTCACATGATGATCGGATACGACGAGATCTATTCGATCGAATACTTTGGCCGCCGCTTGCCGCCTTATTGGCGACGGAACGGGATGACGCCGGAGCACCTCTTCGCGACTGCGGAGCATGATTATCGGAGCCTCGTGAAGAGATGCGAGGCGTTCGACAACCGGCTGATGGGCGATCTCACGAAGGTGGGGGGTCCGCAGTATGCGCAGATCGCGGCGCTTAGCTACCGCGAGTGCCTTGCGGCGTGCGGCTTGGCAGCGGACTCGAATGGGCAGCCACTGCTCTTTACGAAGGAAAACACAAGCAACGGGGATATCGCGACCGTCGACGTGATCTTCCCGATGGAGCCGGTCTTCCTCCTTCTTTGCCCCAGTTTGGCCAAGGCATCGCTGGTCTCCAACTTCGACTACGCGGCGTCTTCCCATTGGAAGTTTCCCAACGCACCTCATGATCTGGGCACCTATCCGCAAGTGTTCGGCCGGGACGACGGCGGGGAAGGGATGCCAGTCGAAGAGAGCGGAAACATGATCATCCTCACCGATGCGATCGCCCACGCCGAAGGCAACGCGAGGTTCGCCTTGAAGTGGTGGCCGCAGCTAACCCAGTGGGCGCACTACCTCGAAAGATACGGCCTCGATCCAGAGAACCAGCTTTGCACCGACGACTTCATGGGCCATCTCGCTCACAACGCCAATCTGTCGATCAAGGCAATCGTCGCGCTCGCAGCCTATGGCGACCTTTGTAAGATGCGGGGCGACGCCTTGGGTGGTCGACGCTATTTCGATTTGGCCCGTGCCGACGCCCAGCACTGGATGCAAGTTGCGGACACGGGCGACCATTCGTTGCTAGCCTTCGACAAGCCGGGCACTTGGAGCCAGAAGTACAACCTGGTGTGGGACCGGATTCTCGGCCTCGACGTGTTCCCGCGAGAAGTCGCACGGAAGGAAATCGCGTATTACAAAACCTTGATGCAGCCATACGGGTTGCCGCTCGACTCGCGCACCCGTCTGACAAAGACCGACTGGTCAATCTGGAGCGCGACGATGGCGGAGAGCAAGGCCGACTTTGAAAGCTTCATCTCGCCCATCTATCGCTACCTGAACGAAACTACCGCTCGCGATCCGATCGCGGACTCGTATGTCACCGACAAGGTTCGCAGCGGAGGAATGCATGCTCGACCGGTTGTCGGCGGCTTCTTCATCAAGATGCTCTCCGACCCGGCAACTTGGAAGAAGTGGGCAGCGCTCGACCGTATCAAGGTGGGTCCTTGGGCGCCCTTGCCGAAGCCGCCGGTGATCACTGAGGTCGTCCCGGACTCTCGCAAGAGCCCCGTGGTCTGGCGGTATTCAACCCGGAAGCCGGAGGCCGACTGGATGAAGCCGGGTTTCAACGACGAGACCTGGCAATCTGGCCGGGGAGGCTTTGGCACGGCTGGAACGCCTAACGGGGTCTTTGGCACTCGATGGGACACGGCGGATATCTGGATTCGTCGCCAGGTGACGCTTCCCCAGGGGGATTTGTCGAATCTCCAGCTCGTCGTATTTCACGACGAGGATATCGAGGTGTACATCGACGGCGTCTTGGCTCTGAAGGAGCCGGATTACGTCAACGAGTATCGGCCGTATGAGATGTTCCCTGGTGCGAAAGGATTGTTGCGGCCGGGCAAGACCATTTGGATCGCGGCCCATTGCCACCAAACAACCGGAGGGCAGGGAATCGACATTGGCCTAGCGAGAGTGACTTATCCAAAGTAGCTCGGGGAGGTGGCGCGGAGGGTAGGGTGGCTTCCGCCGAATAAGGGGCCCTCCCCGGTCGCTTAGACGACCGACCCTCCCGGAGCGGGAGGAGAACGTTCCGGCGGGTCGCGTTATGCAACATGGGAACAGTTCTCGTGTTACGCTGAATCATGGTTCTCATTGCGGCGATTTTCGTCCTTCAGGCTCCGAAGACCACCGGACCTGCCGATCCGATTGAGAAGCCGCCCGAGAGATTCAGCTACGACGGCTTCTACCAGAAGTGCGTTTATTTTCGAGGGCTGCCGATCGTCGGATCCGAGAAGGTCGACGACAAGGCCTTTCGCATCATCGTCGACCGCTTCACGAAGATGCTCTCCAAGGTTCCAGACGACAGCTTTCAGCTTCTCGTGAAGGCGGGCAGCCACTATTCGATCATCGCCGCGACGGAGGGGCAAACCGATCTCCCCGAATACCGGCGCCTCAAGAACGACCCTAAGACCGACTGGAACAAGCGCGCGCGAGGGTTGGGCGGATTCAATACGAGCGGTGGGGAAGAGAACATCCTCGAGTCGCCTGGCGATCGATACCACGGCGAGAGCATCTACATCCACGAGTTCGGCCACACGCTCGCGAACTACGTCTTCGCCAAGGCCGATCCTAGGTTTCGCGCCGATTGGAAGGAAGCGTACGACAAAGCGATGGCCGAGGGCCTGTGGAAAAACACCTACTCGGCATCGAACAAGGACGAGTATTGGGCGGAGGGCGTGCAGGCTTACTTCGATTGCTGCCGGAGCGCGAGTCCACCGAACGGGGTGCATAACGAGATATGCAATCGCGACGGGCTGGAAAAATACGACCCCCGGCTCTTCGCCCTTATCGATCGGGCGTTCGGCCACAACCCCTGGCGCTATGAGGGCAAGTATTGCACGACCGGCAAGAAGTAGGAGACGCCGCGCACCAGTGAGCGCTGGGGATCGACATTCTTTATTTAGGATTCAAAAAGATTAGGTGAAAGGCGTAAGATCAAGAGCGGTGAGGATATGGGTTTAACGTTCTTTCAAAGAGGCGCGACGATTTCTGGAATGGTGGCTCTGGCGCTCGCCGGCCTAGCCGGTTGCTCGAGCTCGGACAGCGGAACTTCAGGGACCACGCCGGCTCCGGCGGCGACGGCGGCCGGTAACTCGAACGCGGCAACGCCCCATCCGGGGGTCAACCCGAAGACCGGGAAGCCGATCGTGATGGGCTTCTCGCAGGTGGGCGCGGAGAGCGGCTGGCGAGCCGCCAACACGGATTCGATCAAGTCCGAGGCAGCCAAACGGGGGATCGATCTCAAGTTCGCCGACGCCGGCGAAAAGCAAGAGAACCAGATCGCCGCGATCAAGAGCTTCATCGAGCAGGGGGTCGACGTTATCGCGTTCTCTCCAAAGGAGGAAAAGGGCTGGGCTCAGGTCCTGCAAGAAGCTAAGAAGGCGGGAATACCGGTGATTGAATCCGATCGACGGGCGGACGTGCCGGATGACCTTTACGTGACATTTATCGGCTCGGATTTCGTTGACGAGGGACGGCGGGCGGCCGAGTGGCTGTGCCAAAAGATGGGCGGAAAAGCCACGATTGCCGAGTTGACCGGCTCAGTGGGAAGCGCTCCTGCAAACGATCGATACAAGGGCTTCAGACAGGGACTCGAGAAGTATCCGGGTATGTCGATCGCGGTTTCGCAAACCGGCGACTTCCATCGATCCAACGGCAAGGAAGTCATGGAAGCGATGCTGAAGGGGCCCTACGGTTCGAAGATCAACGCGGTCTTCGCCCACAACGACGACATGGCGATCGGGGCCATCCAGGCGATCAAGGCCGCCGGGAAAACCCCGGGCAAGGACATTATCATCGTGTCGATCGACGGCATCCATGACGCGTTCGAGGCGATGAAGAATGGCGACTTGAACTGCAGCGTCGAATGCAATCCGCTCCTCGGACCAATGGTCATGGATGCGGCCGAGGCAGTTCTCGCGGGAAAACAGCTGCCGAAGCGCACGGTCGTCAAGGATGGGATTTACGATCAGACCACGGCGGCGAAGGAACTGCCGAGCAGGAAGTACTGATGCCTGATGCTTGATAATCGATGGCTGATGCAAGCGTTCTGCTCAGCCTAACCGGTATCGCCAAGCGATTTCCCGGCGTTCTTGCCCTGGATGGCGTCGATCTTGATGTTAGGGCCGGCGAAGTCCACGCCCTCATGGGCGAGAATGGGGCCGGCAAAAGCACCCTGATCAAGGTTGCCACCGGCGTTTATCCAATTGACGCCGGGGAGATCCGTCTCGACGGCACGCTTGTCAAGCCGAGGTCTCCGGCCGATGCCGTGAGGCTCGGGATCAGCACCGTGTATCAAGAGGTCAACCTCGTACCGAATCTATCGGTCGCAGAGAACATATGCTTGGCGCGCGAGCCCCGCGGGTTATTGGGAATCAGGTGGCAGGAGCTGCGTCGACGAGCAACGCTGGCCATCCAGCGAATGGGTATCGAACTCGATGTCCGCCGCCCGTTGGGTAGCTACTCGATTGCCATCCAGCAGCTGGTGGCCATCGCCCGCGCTTTAGATGTTTCCGCGAAGGTTCTCATCTTGGACGAGCCGACTTCGAGCCTCGATTCCAACGAGGTTGCCCAGCTGTTCGATGTCGTCAGGAGACTTCGAGGTGACGGGATCGGGATCATTTTCGTGACTCATTTTCTTGACCAGGTCTACCAAATTTCAGATCGCATTACGATTCTCCGCAACGGCAAACGGGTTGGAACTTGGAATACGGCCGAGCTCAGCCGGATCGACCTCGTCACGGCCATGATCGGAAGGGATGCGAGCTCGCTCGAGCGCCCCAAAGCGGTCGCCAAGGCTGCTTCGACCTCTCCCCCGGTAATCGACTGCACAGGCTTGGGTCGACGGGGCGCTGTCTCGGACGTGAGCTTCACGCTTAGAGCAGGGGAAGTGCTCGGATTTGCCGGACTCCTCGGTTCGGGGCGGACCGAGGCGCTACGTCTGATCTTTGGGCTCGATTCAGCGGATGTCGGCGAGCTCAACGTCGACGGCAAAAAAACCCACGGTTTCTCGCCCCGCGCGGCAATTCGAGGCGGGATCGGATTCTGTTCCGAGGACCGGAGGCGGGATGGTCTATTCCCCGATATGAGCCTCCGCGAGAACGTTTTGCTGGCTATGCAAGCTCGTCGCGGATGGCTCCGGCGGATGCCGATGTCTCTGCAGCGAGAGATATCTGAGCGCCTGGTCGGAAGACTGCGAATTCAGCCGGCTGACATCGAGAATCCGATTCAGTTCCTGAGTGGCGGCAACCAACAGAAGGCGCTGCTGGCACGCTGGCTTGCGATCGGGCCGCGTGTCCTCCTCCTCGATGAGCCGACCCGCGGAATCGACGTCGGAGCCAAGTTCGAGGTCATGTCCCTCGTTGAGGAACTGCGGACAGATGGAACCGCATTTATCTTTGTTTCGTCGGAACTGGCCGAAGTCGTTCACTCGTGCACGAGCGTAATGGTCATGCGCGATCGAAGAGCCGTGACGAACCTCGAGCCCGGCGAGATCAACGAAGAGCGAATCATCAGGACGATCGCCGGAGACGAGCCTTGAGGCGAACGCCGCCGTGGATGTGGCCGCTGGCCCTGCTCGTGGCAGTACTCCTATTCAACCTCTTGTTCACGCCAGGATTCTTCCACCTGGAAGTCAAGAACGGACATCTCTTCGGCAGTCTCATCGACATTCTCAACCGATCGGCCCCGGTGGCATTGCTGTCCCTTGGAATGACTCTTGTGATCGCAACGGGAGGAATCGACCTTTCCGTGGGCGCGGTGATGGCGATCAGCGGGGCGGTTGCCGGCTGTTTGATTGCGCGGCCGGCTAACAGTCCTTTAGGCACAATCAATCTCAATGGCTCCGTGCCTCTGATTGTTCTCGTGGCTGTCGGCGCAGCCCTGGTTTGCGGGCTCTTTAACGGTCTTCTCGTGTCGGTTTTGGAACTTCAGCCAATCGTGGCGACGCTTCTCCTTATGGTTGCCGGCCGGGGTGTAGCCCAGCTGCTGACGAGCGGCCAGATTGTCACATTCCAGGCTCCTGAATTCGAGAGGATCGGGTCCGGTTTTTTCGCGATGGCGCCGATCCCCTTGTGGATCTTACTCGCCGCCTTTGCCGGCTACGGTGCGCTTACCAGGCTGACTTCGTTTGGATTGTTCATCGAAGCAA
Organism: uncultured Fimbriimonadaceae bacterium; assembly: GCA_964576205.1. Lineage (GTDB taxonomy): Bacteria > Armatimonadota > Fimbriimonadia > Fimbriimonadales > Fimbriimonadaceae > JAEVZK01. Next base: position 43,388 of record CAZNUL010000022.1, read on the forward strand.
CTGGAAGCAACCCAGTTGCCGCGCGAGTCGCCGGTTTAAATGCGCGTGCTGTCAAGATCGCCGTCTATTGCCTTTGCGGGCTCTCTGCGGGAATCGCCGGGCTAATCGTCACCGCCGACATCCAGGCGGCGGACGCAAATACAGCCGGACTCTACCTCGAGCTAGATGCAATTCTTGCCGTCAGTGTTGGAGGGACTGCCCTCACGGGTGGTCGATTCTCCCTTATCGGCTCCCTGATCGGCGCACTGCTGATGCAGTCCCTGACGACCACGATCCTAACGATCGGAGTCGCGCCGGAAGTCACCTTTGTGCTTAAGGCCCTCGTCGTTGTTACGGTGTGTCTGTTTCAATCGCCGAACTTCCGACGGCTGTTCGCAAGAGGGGCGAGAGCATGAGAGAGAGGCTGCCCATTGTGATCACGGCGGTCGTGGCTATCGTCTTGTTTCTCGCCGCCGGATTGCACTACGATAGGTTCCTGAGCCTTCGGGTCTTCATGAATCTGTTTTCCGACAAGGCCTTCCTGGGCATCGTCGCAGTTGGGTTGACGTTCGTGATTCTGACCGGAGGCATCGACCTTTCCGTCGGCTCCATGGTCGGCTGTTCGAGCATCGTGGCGGCCTGGCTGATGGCTCACACTTCACTGCATCCACTTGCGGCGTTCGCCGTTCCGCTCATTTTCGCGACTGCGTTTGGCGCCGGCCAGGGTTACCTGATCGCAAGATTCAACCTGCCGCCGTTTCTCGTCACGCTAGCCGGCCTCTTCTTCTGCCGGGGCATCGCCCTCCGAATCAGCCGCGAAGCCATCGCCATCGACCAGCCGTTTTTCAATTCGCTTGCCGGATTCTCGGCGCCCCTTCCCGGCAAGGCCTCGCTTCCCGCAGCATCAATTGTCTTCCTTCTGGTTGCGATCAGCGGAATGTACTTAGCTCGCCAAACGAAGTTTGGGCGAACCGCCTATGCGATCGGCGGTAACGCGGGCTCGGCGTTGCTGATGGGTCTACCGGTTCGCAGAACGCTAGTCATGACGTACATGCTTAGCGGCTTCTGCGCCGCGCTAGGTGGAGTCGTGTTCACCCTGTACACATCCTCGGGCAACGCGGTCTCTGGTACGGGGTTGGAGCTTGACGCGATCGCGGCCGTCGTCATTGGCGGCACCCTTCTCAGTGGTGGCTACGGCTCCGTGTTTGGGACGGTTCTGGGGATTTGCATACTCGGAACGATCCAGACTGCGATCACCTTCCAGGGTACGTTAAGCTCCTGGTGGACCAGGATCGCCATTGGCGCCCTCCTGCTCGTATTTATGGCGATCCAGAAGGTCATCGAACGCGCGGCGAGGCGCGCCTAAACGGGGACGGATGACTGGTCAGGCTTTCAGACAGACGCCTGCGTGGTCGGCCAATCAGGACAGCCTGGGGCCGACCGCTGCGAAAACGCGGTCGAGCAGGCCCGCCAGCGCGCCGTAGAGCTTGTTACCTTGGGCGCGGAAGATCGCTACCTCTTCGAACGATGGGCGGAGGGAACGAGATTTCGTCTTGGCGATCAACCTCGGAATCACGTCCTCGTTTAATTCGAGCAGCCTGCCGTGAATGAAGATCGCTTCGGGATTAAAGAGATTGGTGATTGCGGCAAGCCCAATTGCCAGGAAACCGAGCGTCCGATCGAGTTCCTCCGAGATATCGATCTCGCCTTTCGAAACCCGGGCTAGGAGTTGCTCGATATCGAGGTCTTCCTTGAGTCTCTCCCGTACGTCGTTCAAAAGGGCGGTATCAGTAGCGACAGTCTCCAAGCAACCTCGATTTCCGCAACCACATCGGCGTCCATCTGGCTGGGCGGTCACGTGCCCGATCTCTCCGGCGAAGCCGTTGTGGCCGGATATGTACCGTTTGCCGTTAACCACGCCCATACCCATGCCGGCGCTGACGTCGAGGACGGCAAAGTCGGCAAACCGTCGGGCTCCGCCGAGATGCTGCTCGGCTAGACACAGGGCATGCTCCTCCTGGACGCCGACTACCTGCAATCCGATCCGGTCTGCAAGATCGGGCGCCAGGCATCGGCCATCGAGGAAGTGGAGGTTCGGGGAAAAGGCCACTCTACCGGTGTTCTCGTCGACAAGTCCCGGGATACCCAGGCCCACGCCCAGACACCTGGGCTTCACACCCCTCCGTCTGTCGGGTCCATCGTCGTGAGGTTTCGAAAACCTGGAAATGCTGCTGGCTAGGGCGTCGAGCAAGGCCTCGTAAGTGCTCGGAGTTTTGAACCGGACGGCTTGGTTATCCCGAGGGATTCCATCCAAGCCGGCGGGCGCCACCGTGCACTCGTCTATCTGAATGAGAGCGCCGACGACGAGGGCCGAAGACGTGACCAGGCGATAAACTTGCCCTGGCCTTCCCTTACCGGGCGTGCGGACCTCGGCCGGCTCCAGCCATCCGGTTTCGACCAGCTTAGCGATAATGCTCGAGCTTGTCGGAGGGGCGACCCCGATCGCCCGAGTCAGCTCCGCCCTCGTGCTCGGTCCCCGGCTGCGAAGTTCTTCGAGGAAGCGGCGCATGTTGATCCGCTTCAGCGTCGCCGGCCTGGGTACGGCGGCGGGGCCCTTGGCGGTTGAAACTCGAGGCCTGTCCTTCAAATCCCTAAGACTCCTGTTCCCCTTTTAGCGATCACTTTCCGACCACCGGTTCTACTCATCCGCCGCCGACATCGACTCAAGAACGGGTTGGCACGCGGCGTCGCGAAATGCCAATGACCGCAAATCTTATTCATTGTAAGATAAATTTCACAATTCTAAAGAATGCCCTTATAATGGGGGTTGAGGCACTCATACGCTCTCGAGACGGAGGCTCTGCAATGTCGCATTTGTCTTATAGACGGTGCTCGCGTGCATGTCGCGCGTTCACGCTAATCGAGTTATTAGTGGTCATCGCGATTATCGCGATATTGGCCGCGATTCTGTTTCCCGTTTTTGCCCAGGCGAAGGCTGCAGCGAAGACGGCAAGCACCATATCCAATGACAAGCAACTTGTGCTTGCTCACATCATGTACAACACCGACAACGACGACCTAAGCTTCATTCCCTGGCGTCGTTACCCCGAACGGATCTACGTCGCCCAGATCATCTACCCGTACGTTAAGAATCTTGGAGTCATGTGGGATGCCGCCGCGCCCCAGCCCAATCTCGGTTCGATCACTAACCCAACCGGCCCGGGCGCATGGGGCCAGTTTATGACCGTGAGCTGGAACGAGTGGGCAATGTATGACGGGTGGCACTTCAAGGCGAGGATGATGTCGGCGCAAGAGGATCCTGCCAACCGGATGCTGCTGCTCTCATTCAGCAATCCGCAGGACCTGTTCATGGATCCGAGCGATCCGATTGGAGGCGATATCGGCTGGTACACGTTCGACGCTCTCGAGCAGTCGTGTTACGATCAGAACGATCAAACCTACGTGAATAATCCGATCGGTGGCGTGACGCGAGCGGCCAACCTTTGGCATGCCCAAGGCTATGTCAGTGGGTTTATCGACGGCCACGCCAAGGTGAAGAAGGGAATGGCCTTTCCGACGACACAGTGTTGGCTCCAGACCTACCAGTTTTGGGCCGCAAACTTCGCCGGCCAGCCGGCGCCGCCTCAAACCCCCGTCGGCGTGAACGCCTGGTCGAACTTCTACGTGCGGCCTGACATTCTCGCTTATTGGGGAACTTGGTGGGATCCGACGCACTAGCGTCGAGGCCATCGATGCAGAAGGAACTCGATCCCAAGGTCGGCGTCGCAGCGATCGTCGGACTGGTGTTGATTATCGCCGTGCTTGCATATTTCATGTTTAGACCGGCGAAGAGCTTCGACATCACAAAAGTGAAAGGGCACCCTCCACCCGGATGGCAAGTACCGGGAATACCGGCTACTGCGGATCCCGATGCGCCGATGGGCGCCGAAGCAGGGCGGCCAGGCATGGGCGGTCCGCCGGGACAACCAGGTCAGCCGCGCTAGCTTCGCCGCGCAAAGGTAACAGCCGTCCCATCCTGGGGCGGCTTCTGCTCGTTCAAGTCGCGAGACTTCCCGGCCGCAGGTGCAGCATCTGCGCCGCCTCGAAGGGCTAGCCGGTCGGCCTGCGTTTGACGAGACGGGCACCCGACACCGAGCCGCCGGACTTGTGTTGGGCAGCTTGCAATCTGACGACGATTCTCGATTTCCCCTTTGTCAGCTCCTCGGGAATCGAGTAAGTAACGTCGAAAAAGGCGTTGTGCGGCTTGCTCGAAAGGGTCTCGGTCGCGATCTTAACGCCGCCGACGAGAATCTGGAAATCCGGTTGTACTCGCTCGTTGCCCCAATAGGTCATTGCAAGGTCAAGGGGAAGGTTAGGATCCGCCTTCAGTTCGAACTCCATCCACCCGCCGTCGAGCGGGGTCCGGAATCCTCGTCCGTTTGCGCTACGCACGTCGTTCTTTTCCGAATTCAGCTTATGGTCCCGTTCCGGCTGCATCTCGCCGATCCGCATCATGTCGATCGTACGTGACGCCAGGTCGCGTTGGCGTTCGTCCTCCGCCCGATAATCTGCCTCGGCCTTCCTCCACTCTTCTTCCGTGTAGATGTCGAAGTATGTGGCGTAGCGGTCGTGATGGATCGTGTGGAAGGGTTTTAGCGTAAGGTCCTGCGGTCGGCCGATGCCGCTCGTGCGAAACTCGACGGAATTTGGCGAGGGCTTCAACCAGGTGGTTGCCGGTTTCCCTCCGGTTACGAGCACAGGGGTCCTTGGCAAGGGGCCCTTCGCCGGCCCGAGGTCAGCCGCCAGGACGACGGGCCCATACAGTAAGGCTACGCGTCGAGGATTGTCGGGCATCGACTCGGTGTGAACCTTCATTGGTAGAACGAATTCGACTTTGTCGCCGGACTTCCAGGCACGATCGATCGATGCAAAAGTGCCGGCCTTTGTTGAGTGGGCGGCGACTTTTCCATTTACCCTGATATCGAAAGGTCGGTCCGCCCAACCTGGGTGCCGAACCAGCAATTCGAATCGCTTGGAACCGCCGGTGACATGAAGCGTCACGAGGCCAGAGTCCGGGAAATCGGTCTCCTGCTTGATTTGCACGCCCGCCGAGCGCCAGTTCAGCTCAGTCGGGATGAATTGGGTGACGTACAAGCGGTTGCTTCCGGAATGAAAGTACACGCTGTCGGCGTGCTTGGTATGCGTTTCCATTCCGGAGCCGTGGCAGCACGTCCAGTCGTTTTCCGGGTTGCTGTAGTTCCGATGCGAGCCGCTGGCGAGTGGCATAAAGTAAGTCATCATCCCGGTTTCGGGATCTTGACTGGCGAGCATGTGGTTCAGATGAGCGCGCTCGTAGAAATCCGCATACACGACGCTCGGCTGCCACTCGAAAAGGTGGCGAGTTAGCTTGAGCATATTGTAGGTGTTGCAGGATTCGCAGGTATTGGAAGAGAGAGCCTCGCCAAGCTTGTCGGGCGGACCGAGATACTCGTGATTGCTGTTGCCGCCGATCGCGTAGGTGTGATGCTGCACGACGCTTTCCCAGAAGAACTCCGCGGTTTTCCGGTCCTTCTCGTCTCCGGTCGCCTCGAATAAGTTTGCCAACCCCACGATTTTCGGGATCTGGGTGTTGGAGTGCTTGCCTGCGAGGTCGTCGCGA